>JABISZ010000024.1 GCA_018668255.1 Pseudomonadota bacterium
AGGTCATATATTGTTCCCTAGAACGCCAATAATGATAGTTTGAAAGCCATATAGGAAGTCATGACAAATATTAGATTAAAAAGGGAAGGATTTAATTCCTAATTAGATACTTAAATACAGTCGTAGCGACATTTTTTTCGATATTGGGCAGTTCAGTGTTAATTTTTACATCATTTAGACAAAAATCTCCTCACAATTATGCGGCAGACGGATATCAAGAGAAAAATACGCGTTTTTTGAAGAACGAGGTGGAGCTGTTTTCCACTTAGAGAAGGATTGCAAATTTGATGATTTAGCGCAGTCTATAGATATCGATTTTTTTGAAATCTGGGTTACATGAATCGATATTGATATGAATTACAACTCTCGTCTTAACTAAAATATTTTGGATTTAGTGCATTCGACTTGTTCCAAGCATGGAAATAACGCTAATAGCGAAAGTTGTATAGAATCGAGCTTGCAGATTTATAAATCTCGTTGAGAAAAAACCACCATTCTGTTAGCTTCTCTATTCTAATATAAAGTCTGCAAACAGCATGAACACAGTAATTTGGAACCCAAAGTGAATTTATAATGACACGTTATGTCTTTGTTACCGGTGGCGTTGTTTCTAGTCTTGGGAAAGGGATTGCAGCTGCATCTTTAGGGACTATTTTAGAATCAAGAGGATTGACGGTTTCAATGGTTAAGCTCGATCCGTACATTAATGTTGATCCGGGAACCATGAGTCCATTTCAGCATGGTGAGGTTTTCGTAACTGAAGATGGCGCTGAAACAGACTTAGATCTAGGCCACTATGAAAGGTTTGTGCGCTGTGGGACTTCCTCTAGTAGCAGTCACACTACCGGTAAAATTTATGCCAGCGTAATACGCAAAGAGAGAAAAGGCGAGTATCTTGGGGCTACTGTGCAAGTTATCCCACATATTACCGATGAGATAATTCGCTGTATTAAACAAGGCGCTGGCGATGCTGATATAGCTCTGATTGAGATAGGAGGTACAGTAGGTGATATCGAATCACTACCTTTTTTAGAGGCAATTAGGCAAATAAGAAATGAAGTTGGACTGACCAAAAGTCTATTTATTCATCTAACGTTGGTCCCATTTATTCCTTCCGCTGGAGAAATGAAAACTAAGCCTACCCAGCACTCGGTGAAGGAACTTAGATCCATTGGGATTCAGCCGGATATTCTTTTGTGTCGTGCTGATCGTGATATTCCTGAGGTGGAACGTCAAAAAATTGCTTTGTTCACTAACGTTGAGAAACGAGCGGTTATTACCGCCAGAGACGCGGAAACTATATATAAAATACCCTTGTTATTAAATGCGGAGGGTTTAGACGATATAGTGATGGAAAAATTTGGGCTAGATGTTGGTCCAGCTGATTTAACTCAATGGGCTGATGTTGTAAACGCGCTTGAGAACCCTATACAGGAAGTGAATATTGCCATGGTGGGTAAGTATGTTGACCTAACGGAGTCTTACAAATCGCTTTCTGAGGCACTAATTCACGCCGGCATACACACAAGAACCAAGGTCAACATTAAATATATCGATTCTGAGCAAGTAGAGTTAGAAGGTATTAGATTGTTGGAGTCAGTCGATGCTATTTTGGTTCCTGGTGGCTTTGGTGACAGAGGGATAGAAGGAAAGATTATGGCGGCAGGCTATGCTCGTAAAACATCTACTCCTTATTTTGGAATCTGCCTCGGTATGCAGGCAGCTGTAATTGAGTTCGCTCGAAATGTAGCTAATTTAGACGGGGCACACAGCACTGAATTTGATCAAAATACACCCAAACCAGTTATCGCATTAATTACTGAGTGGACTACTGAAGAAGGGAAACAAGAGCATCGCTCTGAAGATAGCGAGATCGGTGGGACGATGAGACTGGGAGGACAATCGTGTCAATTGGCACCTGGTAGTCTCGTGGCCAAAGCCTACGACTCCTCTATTATTGTCGAGCGTCATCGTCATCGATACGAATTTAATAACACTTACGCGGCGAAGCTTGAGGCTTCGGGTATGGAGATTGTAGGGCGCTCTGCAGACGGGCAGCTAGTTGAAATTATTGAGGTTGCTGGTCATCCATGGTTTGTCGGGTGCCAGTTTCACCCCGAGTTTACTTCTACTCCGAGAGAGGGACATCCGCTTTTCTCTAAGTTTATAAGCGCGGCAATTGATAATAAATGAAGTTATTTGATTACGACATCGGGGCTGATTTCCCTTTTTTTCTGATCTCTGGCCCTTGTGTCATTGAAAGCGAGACACTCGTTTTAGAGACGGCAGAGACTTTAAAGGATATTACGCAAGAGTTAGGGATCCCTTTCGTTTTCAAAGCATCTTTTGATAAAGCTAATAGGACTTCCCATGAGAGTTATCGAGGGCCTGGTATCGAGAAAGGGCTGCGTATACTGGAGCGGGTGCGAGGCGAGTTGGGCTTGCGGATACTGACGGATGTTCATGAGGATACGCCGCTAGATGAAGTATGCTCTGTAGTAGATATTCTTCAGACACCTGCTTTTCTGTGTCGACAGACTAACTTTATTCAAACTGTCGCGCGGCAAGGGAAACCAGTAAATATAAAAAAAGGACAGTTCTTAGCCCCTTGGGACATGAAAAATGTAATAGAAAAGGCTTATGCAACTGGCAATCAAGAGATAATGGTTTGTGAGCGCGGGACGTCTTTTGGCTATAATTATTTAGTATCTGATATGCGCAGTCTTGTTATCATGCGAGACACTGGATGTCCCGTGGTGTTTGATGCCACGCATTCAGTGCAGCTGCCGGGGGGCAGTGGCGCGACGTCTGGAGGACAGAGAGAATTTGTCTCCACTTTAGCTAGTGCCGCAGTCGCCTCTGGAGTGTCTGGGATTTTTATGGAAACTCATCCTGATCCCGATCAAGCTTTGAGTGATGGTCCAAATTCGCTGCCCCTATCAGAAATGAAAAAGCTATTGGAAAAACTTAAGAAGTTAGATCAGGTAGTTAAATAAAAACCAGCGGAGAACGGATAGTAAAGTAATGTCAAAAATAAAAAACATACAAGCAATAGAAGTGATTGATTCTCGAGGTAACCCTACAGTCTATTCCGAAGTCACGACTGAATCAGGTCATGTAGGGAAGGCTACTGTGCCCTCCGGCGCATCTACCGGTGAACGTGAGGCGGTAGAGCTGAGAGATAACGATCAAAATAGGTATTTTGGTAAAGGAGTCCAAAATGCAATTGCTAATGTGAATGGTCCTATCAGCAAAATACTTCTGGAGAAAGATGTCTCGGATCAATATTTGATTGATATGTTGATGGTAGAACTGGATGGTACTGAAAATAAATCTAAGCTTGGAGCTAACGCAATGCTTGCGGTTTCTATGGCGGTCGCCCATGCCGCAGCTGCGGTGGAAAGTAAACCTTTGTACGAAAGTCTCCGGTCTCGCGAGGAATATATCCTGCCAGTCCCTTTAATGAATGTAATTAATGGAGGTATGCACGCCAACAACAGCATCGACTTCCAGGAGTTCATGATTTTACCAGTGGGTGCTTCAACCTTTAAAGAAGCGGTTCGCTATGGCGCTGAGGTTTTTCACTCGCTTAAAAAGATCCTAGAGGAGTCTGGCCATAGCACAGCTGTAGGAGATGAAGGAGGCTTTGCTCCTAATTTGGCTTCAAATGAGGCAGCGTTACAATTGATGGTTTCAGCGGTCGAAAAGGCTGGCTATCGCCTCGGTGAGGATATTTGTTTTGGTTTAGATGTAGCCAGTTCTGAATTCTACAAAGATGATAAGTACCATCTTGCATCTGAAGACCTGCACCTTGATTCTGTTGGTATGGCAGAACTTCTGCAGTCTTGGTGTGAAAAATATCCTATCGTAACGATCGAAGACGGGATGGACCAAAATGATTGGGATGGGTGGAAAGTACTCACAGATAAGATAGGTAAAGAAGTTCAGTTAGTAGGTGATGATCTTTTTGTGACCGACACTGCTACCCTTGCGAAAGGGATCAATTCTGGAGTGGCAAATTCAATTTTAATTAAAGTTAATCAGATAGGAACTTTGACCGAAACTTTCGGCGCGATTAATTTGGCCCAAGACAATAATTATACGGCAGTCGTATCGCACCGCTCTGGAGAGACTGAGGATACCACTATTGCGGACATTGCTTGCGCCTATAGTGCGGGTCAAATCAAGACGGGTTCTATGTCGCGTTCTGATCGTATGGCTAAGTACAATCGATTATTGGTGATAGAAAATCAGCTTGGAAGTAGAGCAAGCTATCTTGGTTTAGAGACCTACCCTAATTGTCGCTTATGAAGGATTCCTCTTGCGATTATTGAGCTTACTACTTGCGGCGTTGTTTATGTATTTTCAATACGCTTTGTGGTTCGGAGATGGTGGTGCCAGGGAAGTGGCGGTTCTTCAGAATAAGATTGAATCAAGAGAAATAAAAATCACCCAAATTCAGGAGAGAAATATGTCTTTGTCTGCAGAGGTTGCAGATCTCGAAAAGGGACTAGAGGCAGTTGAAGAAAGAGCCCGAAACTTGATAGGTCTAATAAAAAAAGACGAAGTATTTTTCAGGATTAATGAAAATCACTAGGTGGAATCTGAGGTTGCTATGAAAAGAGGTTGGCAGCATCTATTTGCAAGTTAGGCAAGGTGAAATGTATGTCGAAATCAGATGATGTGTACGCTATCGTTCCTGCAGCGGGGAGTGGGAAGAGAATGGAGAGTGATGTTCCTAAGCAATATTTGAAAGTCGATGATGAATTAGTCATCGTTCGAACACTATCACGGATTTTCTCGCACCCACGGGTGACTAAGATTGTTGTGGCGTTATCGGAAGAAGACGACTTTTTTGAAAAGCATGTTCAGCCAATATCTGAAAAATATGTATCTGTTATAGGTGGGGCTGAGAGATGCCATTCGGTTTTAGCAGGCGCTAGATATCTGAGCCAATTCGCTCATCACGAAAGCTTGGTTATGGTACATGACGCCGCTCGACCGTGCGTACGATGCGACGATATAGCAGCCCTTGTTGAAAAGGCGAGCCAAAGTAAATGTGGCGTTGTTCTAGGTATGCCAGTAAGAGATACCCTGAAAAGCTGCGCCAATGACACAACAATCAAAAAGACGATAGACCGTTCTGGTTTGTGGCAAGCTTTAACGCCTCAGATTTTCTCCCTTGGTCTTCTTATAGAGGCTTTAGAAGCTGCAATTAAGGACGGGCACTTCGTAACAGATGAGGCTCAGGCTATGGAATATAGTGGTTATAAATGTGAAATCTTAGAGGGGCATGCTGATAATATTAAAATTACACGACCTTCAGATCTTTTGATGGCCTCAGTCATACTAAAGACTCAGGCCGAAGAAAATAGGAAGAACCTAGCATGAGAATTGGTCATGGTTACGATGTACATCGGTTTGAGAGCGGAGATCATGTCTTTTTAGGAGGAGTGAAAATTCCTTTCACTAAGGGTTTGTTAGCTCACTCCGACGGAGACGTTCTTTTGCACGCTATTTGTGATGCACTTCTCGGCGCCGCGGGTTTGGGGGACATAGGTCGACTGTTTCCAGACACGGAGTCAAACTTCAAAGGAGTGAGCAGTCGAGTATTACTAAAAGAGGTTGGCGCTCTTTTGGAGAAGAAAGGCTTTCGCGTCGTCAATATAGACGCTACCGTGCTGGCAGAAGCACCTAAGGTTACCCCTTATGCCGACCAAATGTGTGGAAACATAGCTTCAGATCTAAACATTGTATCTACGGCGGTTAACGTCAAGGGCACAACTACTGAAAAAATGGGTTTTCTTGGCCGAGGTGATGGAATAGCATCAGAGGCCGTATGTCTATTAGAATCCAATGGCCCTCAATAGCGTAGAGCGCTTCTCAGTAGCAGGTAAACCGCCCCTGATCCGCCTTTTTCCGGAGGGGCATCAGTGAAAGCTAAAACTCTCTCATCTTGTTGCAACCAGCTTCGAACCTTTGGTTTCAGTACAGATTTTCCCTGACTGGAGTTTAATCCTTTTCCGTGAATGACTAGAATAGCGGTTATAGAATCTCTCTGAGCAGTTTGGAGAACGTCTTGTAAGACTGCACGTGCTTCGTTTATTGTCAGCCCATGTAGGTCAACCTGACATGTTATTGGATACTGATTACGCTTAAGCTTTCGCATCATCCTGTTCTGAACCCCAACTTTTTTGTATTCGCTGA
The DNA here is from genome assembly GCA_018668255.1 of Pseudomonadota bacterium. Taxonomy (GTDB): domain Bacteria; phylum Pseudomonadota; class Gammaproteobacteria; genus UBA4457. The sequence goes on from JABISZ010000024.1 coordinate 6,208, forward strand.
TGATTACGGTTCCACATTCATCGCTCCACATTACAGGATCAGTCTTTGGGCGAGTCTCTGGAGAAAAGGTCTTAGAAGAACCCTTGTGCTTTGGGCTCTTTGGGGGGGTATAAGTGTTTTCAGATCGAATAGGCGCAACCCCGTCAATAAGCTGCGAAAATGTTACAGACTTTTGACTTGGTTTTTCTTTCATAAGGTAACACTCAACTCATTATTGCTGAGACCATTGCTTTGCATTGTGGAAAATTTCCATCCAAATACTTTCAGTCTCTGCTTTTCTCGCAGACGTCCATGAAAGTTGACGGTTTAGGAACACTCTTTCTGGATGTGGCATCATAATCGTAACTCGGCCATCATCGGAACAAACTCCTGCAATTCCATCTTCGGAACCGTTTGGATTCGCTGGGTAACGCGTCGCGATGTTTCCATAATTATCAACATAGCGTAAGCATGAGTTATGTCCGTTAGCTCGAGTCTTCTCGTAACTTGTCCGCCCTTCTCCGTGTGATACTACAATAGGGGCTTTGGCACCTTCTAATCCTTGTAATAGGATTGATTTAGACGATTCTATCTCAACCATAGTTAGCCTCGCCTCAAATTGAGTGGATTCGTTTTTGAGAAAAGAAGGCCAATTAGCTGCGCCCGGGATGAAATCCCTGAGTGACGAAAGCATCTGACATCCGTTACAGACTCCAAGTGTGAAAGTATTCTCTCGATTAAAGAATGACTCAAAAGAAGATTTTACCTCCAGGTTATAACGCACAGTTCCGGCCCAGCCCATGCCAGCGCCCATTACATCCCCATAGGAAAATCCACCGCAGAAGGCTAAGCCATTTATGTTTTCAAGATCCTCTCTGCCCATAAGGATGTCAGACATGTGGATGTCTACAGCTTCAAAGCCTGCCCGAATAAAGGCAGCAGCCATCTCTGTCTGACCATTTATCCCTTGTTCTCGGAGAATTCCTATTTTGGGCTTATCCCTAGTGTGGATTAGTGGGGACCGACTCTTTGGTCCTCCATAGCCAGATATATTGAGACCTGGATCAGACTCATCTAGTATAGAAATTAACTCCTCATCTGCAGTTTTTGGGTTATCTCGGAGTTTTTGCATTGCATGAGACGTTGCACTAAAAGAATTCAAAGTGTCGTGTAAACTGCTGGTGAGAACTTTCTGACCCTGGTGGGCGATGGTGATTTTTTTCCCCTTCGCTATTGTTGCGATATCAGAAATATTGGCTGAAATAAGTGGGTACTGCTCAAGGAATTCTTGAAGCTCCGAGTATTTTTCTTTGTCTATTTGTATTACCGCTCCTAGTTCTTCCGAGAAAAGCGCAGCCAGCAGGTTTTCATCTTCTATATGTATATTTAGACCACAGCGACTCGAGAACGCCATTTCGCAAAGCGTAACTATTAAGCCTCCGTCTGAGCGATCATGGTACGCCAGCAAATAGTTATTTTCGTTTAGCACTTGAATGAATTCGAAAAATTCTTTAATGATATCTGGATTATCTAGATCTGGCGGTGGGCCGCCAAATATTCCGGCAGTCTGTTGTAAGATAGAGCCACCAAGCCTATTCTCCCCTTTACCTAGATCTATTAAGAGTATCACGGACTCTGCATCTGTTTTTAGCTCAGGTGTTAGAGTTTTCGTCACATCACAGACAGGAGCAAAAGCCGAGATCACTAGTGAAGTCGGTGAGGTTGTTTCGTAGGATATGTCTTCTGCCTTCCATGCCGTTTTCATGGACATAGAGTCCTTGCCCACCGGGATGTTGATTCCTAAGGCTGGACAAAGCTCCATACCTACTGCCTCGACCATGGAGTAGAGTTTTGCATTCTCGCCTGAGCTGCCTTCAGACGACATCCAGTTCGCCGAAAGTGTAAGTTCAGAGAGTTGTTTGATCCTTGCAGCGCTAATGTTTGTTATAGCCTCTCCGACAGCGAGCCTTGCAGATGCGGGTCCATCTATTACAGCCACCGGTGTCCTCTCTCCCACGGCCATCGCTTCACCAACCATGTCGTCAAAACCACTCGCAGTTATCGCACAGTCTGCTACCGGTACTTGCCAAGGACCGACCATCTGGTCGCGCATGGTTAAACCACCAACTGTGCGATCTCCGATTGTGATTAGGAAACGCTTGTCCGCAACCGTCGGAAAAGATAACACTTGATGGAGAAAAATTTCTAGGTCTGCTGCACTTGTTACAGGTGTATAGTCTGCCAATTTAGACTTTACGGTAGTAGCGGTTTTGTTTATTACTGGAGTATTACCGAATAATAGCCCCATAGGGATGTTGACCGGATAATTATCTGTTATTTCATCATGTATTATTAAGTATGGTTCTAAGGTTGCATGCCCAACAATAGCAAATGGACATCTTTCTCTATCGCAGATGTCTTGCAGCTTCGAAATTTCAGTATCTTTTATTGCTAATACGTAACGCTCCTGAGCTTCGTTACACCAAATCTCCAATGGAGAAAGAGTTGGATCGGCAACTGGTATTTCTCTGAGACGGATCTCCCCACCTCTATGGCTATCTTGCAGAAGCTCTGGGATAGCGTTTGACAGTCCCCCAGCACCAACGTCATGAATCATTTGAATAGGATTTTCGTCTTTCATCGAGTAGCAGACATCAATAACCTGTTGACACCGTCTTTCCATCTCGGGGTTGCCACGCTGCACAGATGCAAAATCCAACTCGGTATCCATTGCGCCAGACTCAACTGATGATGCGGCCCCACCACCAAGTCCAATCAGCATCGCAGGTCCGCCAAGAATAACTATCTTACTACCAATGTCTATCGTTAATTTTTCAACATCACGAGGCCTTATATTTCCAACGCCACCAGCTAACATAATGGGTTTATCGTACCCCCAGATAGAGGCACCCTCGTTTGGGAGTTCAAAAGTCCTGAAATATCCGCTGAGAGAAGGTCGACCAAATTCGTTATTAAATGCTGCTGAGCCTATAGGACCATCTCTCATGATTTCGAATGAGCTCGCTAATCTTGGATTTAGATTTCGAGCGACCTCCCAGGATTCATTTCTATTAGGTAACCTTAAGTGAGATACGGAAAATCCTGTTAGCCCTGCTTTTGGTTTTGCTCCTCGACCCGTCGCACCCTCATCACGTATTTCTCCTCCTGAGCCAGTTGCAGCTCCAGAATAAGGTGATATGGCTGTTGGGTGATTATGCGTCTCTACTTTTAGAACTATGTTGGTCTGCTCAGTGATAAGTTTGTAATTCTTACTCTGTTCGTCTATCAATAGCCTTTTTGCTTTATAGCCTTGAGTTACAGCCGCGTTGTCGCGATAGGCTGATAGCACTCCGTTAGGGTTTAACTTATGCGTATTTCTTATCATATCAAACAGAGAGTAGTCTTTTGCTACGTTATCTATTTGCCAGTGAGAATTAAAAACCTTGTGTCGACAGTGTTCTGAATTTGCTTGTGCAAACATCATTAGCTCTACATCAGTAGGGTCGCGTTCTAATCCCTGAAACGAAGACATTAAGTATTCCATTTCATTCTCTGTTAGTGCCAAGCCAAGTTCTTTGTTTGCTTTGGTCAGTTCCTTGATTCCATTTTTCATAACTGGAATCATTCTTAGGCTTTTCCCTTTCAGTGGGTGAATAGAGGATTTTTTATTTAGAGCGTCCGTGCAACTCTCCGTCATTCTATCGTGCAACTTATTCCGATTAGCTTTGAGTTCTTCTATCCTTGTGTCATCTGCATACCATACGACTATCCGTTCTATGTGCTCAAGGTCATCAATGCCACAGTTTTTACATATTTCTAGCGCTTTTGTGGTCCACGGAGAGATAGTGCCGATTCTAGGGCGCACAAAAAATGCCGCGCGCTCAATGTCGGCATCGTTTATTTTCTTTTTTGACCGAGTTAACTCTATGAGTCTGGCTTCATGTTCTTTCGAAATATTTAGCTCGTATTTGAACCGGATCAGATATAAGTATTCCGATCTCAGACTCGATACGTCATCACTACTCGTGAAAATGGCTTCTTTAATTCTTTGGAGTGAAAAATCTGAATGCGCTCGGTAGCCTTGCAGCATTAGCATTAAACTTGATCCTTATTAAATGTTACATTGAAAAAAGTTAACTTACCTCTCGCGGGCCAGTTTTGAAGCCAGTCCTATGTAATTTGATGGCGTGAGACTCCTTAATACATCTTTTGCTTTTTCTGGAATGGTTAGCGTCGTAATGAATGCATGCAAGGTATCTTTATCGATAGGGCGCCCGCGCGCGATTTCCTTGAGCTGCTCATAAGAGTCTTCTATACCATAGCACCTCATCATTGTTTGTACGGGTTCAGTCAGGACTTCCCATGATTCATCAAGATCGGCATTCATTGTAGCCGCATTTACCCGTAACTTTTTTAAGCCTTTTGTAAGGGATATACTTGCAAGTAAGCTATACCCTACCGCGCTACCCACACTCCTTAGAACAGTAGAGTCAGTTAAGTCTCTCTGTAGTCGAGAATTTGGTAGCTTCTGAGAAAAATGTCTTAAAAGAGCACTAGAGACTCCTAAGTTTCCTTCAGCATTTTCGAAGTCGATAGGATTTATTTTATGCGGCATAGTTGATGAACCAACTTCACCTTCAATGCGCTGTTGAGAGAAGTAGCCAGAAGAAACATAGCTCCATACGTCGCGACTAAAGTCTATAAGAATGGTATTTATTCGCGCGAGAGAATCGCAGTATTCTGAAATACAGTCGTGTGGTTCGATTTGCGTGGTATGAGAATTGAAATCTAATGAGAGACCTTCAACAAATTTTTTGGCTAGATCGGGCCAGTTGACATCAGGGCATGCGACAACATGCGCATTATAGCTTCCGACCGCTCCATTTATTTTTCCGAGAAGCTTTACCGATAATAAGCTGTTTAATTGTGTCTTGAGTCGAATGTGAAAGTTAGCGAACTCCTTGCCCATTGTAGTTGGAGTAGCATTTTGTCCATGCGTTTTCGATAGTAATGGCTGGTCTGCAAGTTCATCCGCTTTCTGACCCAAGAGCGCTAAGATTCTAGTAAGTACAGGCTCTATGACTTGATCTCGAGCGTCTCGTAGCATCATGCTATAAGCTAAATTATTGATGTCTTCGGAGGTGCAAGAAAAATGAATGAATGACGTCGAGTCTTTTAAGGTTTCCTCAGCAGAAAATTTCTGTTTCAGGAAATACTCAACCGCTTTGACATCATGATTAGTATTTTTCTCGATTACTTTGATGCTTTCGGCATCTTCTGGCGTAAATTTCTGGTAAAGATTGTCTAGTTTTAGCAAAATACTGGGATCAAATGCTTTGAGGTAATGGAATTCTCTGTTCGCAGCAAGAGCTTTTAACCATTCAATTTCGACGAGAACACGATACTTGATCAGTCCGAACTCGCTCATAATAGGCCTTAAAGCCTCAGTTTGAGTGGCATACCTTCCATCTAGAGGGGAAAGTGCGGTTAAGGCAAAGGAAGGAAGTTGTTCTTCTATTAAGGGCACGGGTTAGGTATCTCCTGTTGTACGCTGTCGATGTCTTTTAGAATTTCTCGAGTTAAAGTTACGTTGCAAGAAGCCAAATTATGCGCCAACTGCGACCTGTTAGTGACTCCTATAATAACGCTGGTTACGACCGGTTGCGATAAGAGCCATGCTATAGCCATTTGTGTCGGGTCTATTCCATGCTTTTTTGCAATAGATATGTATTTTTCCGCAGCTTTTAGTAAAGCTGGGCTTTTGAACACAGTGCCATGGTGATTTTGGTTGAGACGCGAACTGGAGAGGGCCGATCCATTGAAATATTTTCCTGTAAGGATTCCTGAAGCTAAAGGAGAATGGGCGAAAAATGCAATGTCTTCTCGAGTAATTATTTCGCTCAAGCCCATCTCTAGGCTCCTATTTAGGAGGCTATAGGGGTTTTGAATTGCTAGGGTAGCATTTGATGTTTTCTTTTCCATCTTTTTTATAAATGTCATGGCTCCCCAAGCAGTTTCGTTACAGATACCGAATGATCTGATTTTTCCACTAGCCACTAGATCCATAAGAACATCAACAGTGTCTTCGATATCAAAAGCTAAATCCTTTTTTGGTACTTTAAAGCCTCTTACATTGAAAAAATTTGTTGCTCTATCAGGCCAATGCAGTTGGAATATATCAATATAATCCGTTCGAAGTCGTTTAAGGCTACCTTCCACTGCCGAGATTAGATTCACTCGGTTGTGCCTGGATTTCCCTGAGCGAATCCAGGGTACAAAAGCTGCGGGTCCAGATGCTTTCGTAGCGAGGGTGATTTCGCTTCGGCCTCCTTTTTTTCTAAGCCATTTACCTATTAATGCTTCTGAACTTCCATATGTTGATTCTCTAATAGGGGTCGGGTACATTTCTGCCGTATCAAAAAAACATATCCCGTTGGCTGAGGCATGGTCGAGTAGGTTTTGCATGTCACTATCGCTCTTCCCTGCAGATAAAGTCATACAGCCCAGACAAAGACTGCTGACGCTAATATTACTTTTTCCGAGTTTATGTCTTTGCATAGTGGTAGACTTGACCTTACACAGTTCTCATTGTAGGTAAAATCAAAGTGACTTTCTTTATTAATTACTCCGTCTTTCTAATGGATAACCTGGGACTGTGAACAATAAAGAAGTTGCTGGACGTTTTAGAGGTTTCCTACCGGTGGTCGTTGACGTGGAAACGGCTGGATTTAATTCTGAAACGGATGCTTTATTAGAAATAGCGGCAGTTTTTCTTGATTTGGATGAAGTCAAGGGTTGGTATCCTTTCCACACCGTTTCCTGCCACATTAAGCCTTTTGCGGGCGCTAATTTGGAACAAAGTGCCTTAGAATTCAATAAGATAGATCCATTTCATCCATTTAGGATAGCCGTTGATGAAAAAGAGGGTTTGTCGGAGTTATTTGAATACACCAATGGTCAGCTCGATCTCCATGAATGCACCCGAGCAATATTGGTAGGCCACAACCCTTCGTTTGATCTGAGTTTTATAAAGGCCGCAGCAGCAAGAACCCGTATGAAAAAATCGCCTTTTCACCACTTTAGCACCTTTGATACCGCTGCACTTGCAGGCTTGGCTTATGGACAGACAGTCCTTTCGAGGGCAGTAATGGCTTCGGGAAGTGAATGGGATAATGCGTCGGCTCACTCGGCCGTTTATGATGCTGAAAGAACAGCTGACCTGTTTTGTAAGATTGTTAACCTTTGGGATAGACGCAGTGAACTTTAGGAATTGCTTTCATAAAGTGAAGCAATTCTATTCAAGGATGAGTGATTAGAGTTACTCAGTTGGCTCAGCTCAACTATAAGGCGCCCTCCAACCCAGACGTGTGTAATTTGTCTTTGCTCAGTGCGATTAATTATTTGTTCAGTCAAGTTTCTGATGGGCTTGGTTCTGAAGTCACTCATGTCTATGGCTATCACGTCAGCTAATTTGTTCTTCTCTAGGCTACCTATAGTATCTTCCAAACCTAGCGCTTTTGCTCCTCCGTAAGTGGACATTTCTATAACTTTTGCATCTGTGTACGTAGTAGTTTTAGTAGATTCTGATTTCATGATTCTTGCAATGCCAGCTGTTTCTCGAAACAAATCAAAGTTGGAGTTTGTCGCCGAACTATCTGAGCCTAGTCCTACATTGTGACTAGCATGAATTAGTTTGCCAAGATTGGAAATTCCTTTGGGCTTGATCATGTCGCTGGCTTGGCAAACGACGGCTTGGGTTCCTGTGAGATTCATCATGTCGATTTCTCCCATGGATAAGCGCTCAGAACCTGTAATCATCAGTTTGGGAGATAAGAGTTGTGCAGTTGCAAGTTCTTCAATAAGTCGGCAATCGTTTTTTTTGATCGCTGCGTCGCCGTTTGACAGATCGCTGGGTTCCAGAGATAGGTGGATTGCAAGATCGAGCTCTTGAGACAATCCTCTTAATCTAGCCACGCTTTCTTTGTTAGATAATATCGTCGCTTGTGCTCCAAAGCGACAGTGTATATGCGGGTGCATCCGATATCTATCATGAAGTTTCTCACTTTTGGAGAAATATTCATTAAGATTGGCTGCCCACACACTAGAATCATCGGCTATAAGGCTTGCAATAGCAGCTCTCACTCCCAATGCAATGCAGGATTCGGCCATAGCATCACCAAAAATACATATGTCTCCGAAGCACGTTGTTCCTGCAAGTAGCATCTCCGCACCTGCGACAAGAGTACTATCTCTAACAAGTTCATAGCTTGAATACCCTATTTCGTCTGCCCATCGGCGGTCACTGATTGATTTTTGATGCAAAAGACTATCGGCACCCCTTAAAAGAGCAGTCGATGCGTTCGCATTTGCATTCACTAAGCCGGGCATTAAAACATGCTCTCTGAGGTGGTATTCTTTAACATCCGGCGAGGAAGGAGCCCACTCTGTCGTGGGAATCAGGTTGCGAATCATTGAGTCCTCTATTACCAACGTATGATTTGCTAGGATTTCAGAGCTCGGTTTGACAGGAATAATCCAGCTGGCGTGTATCGCTTGAAGCATAAAACAGTACTCGGAGTCCTAATTTGCTAACTAACTAAAATAGCATATCTGATCGCTGATTTTTTTTCTCTGTAGTTTCCTAGTGCCTTCCGAGATTTAACATAATAATTTACAGATGGCTTTGGCTTAGATTTTTTTTCCTCAGAATGTCGTGTATTTATCATAAATTTCATGTCGCTTTATCATTCCTTTAAAATAGTCAATTAGGGTGCTTTTAAGACCGTTGTGTGTTAAGATGATATAGAACAATATTTAGTAAATATTCCATATTAATCAATAGGTTGTTTTCTCCTATGGTCGAAATAGAACGTCAGCAAAGTCGAGTCATAGAAGACGAAATGCGTCAGTCATATATGGATTACGCCATGAGTGTAATCGTAGGACGAGCACTGCCCGATGCGAGAGATGGGCTCAAACCAGTGCATAGACGAGTTCTTTATGCAATGCAAGAGTCAAATAGTTTGTGGAACCGGCCCTACGTAAAATGCGCCAGAGTGGTGGGTGACGTGATGGGTAAATACCACCCGCATGGAGATAATGCGATTTATGACACGCTAGTGAGGATGGCTCAGGATTTTTCTTTGCGCTACATGTTGGTAGATGGGCAAGGAAATTTTGGTTCTATCGATGGGGATTCCCCTGCCGCGATGAGATATACCGAGTGTCGATTGGACAGGATCTCGAGTGACTTGCTAGCTGACATTGATATGGAAACTGTTGATTTCGCGCCTAACTACGACGGCAAAGAGCGTGAGCCTACAGTTCTTCCTTCTCGCATACCTAATCTGTTAGTTAATGGGTCTAGCGGAATTGCTGTAGGTATGGCCACTAACATTCCTCCTCATAACCTTACTGAGGTGATTAATGCTTGTCTTGCTATAGTTGACAATCCTGAATTAGAAGATGGAGAGCTAATAGAGCTGATTCCGGGGCCGGATTTCCCTACAGCTGGGATTATCAATGGTTCGGCTGGCATTCGTGAAGCCTATCGGACAGGAAGAGGCCGTGTATCCGTTCGGGCTAAAGTACACATTGATGACTCAGAGCCTGAAAGTCCTGTGATTATAGTTTCCGAACTTCCCTATCAGGTCAACAAAGCAAGGTTAATAGAGAAAATTGCTGAGCTAGTTAAAGATAAGAAGCTTGAAGGCATAAGGAGCGATGGCTTACGCGATGAAAGCGATAAGGATGGAATGCGCATTGTTATTGAGCTTAAGCGAGGAGAAAATGCTGAAGTTCTTTTGAATAACCTATATAAGCAAACTCAGATGCAAACGGTTTTTGGTATAAACGTGGTGGCACTTGTGGATGGGCAGCCGCGGACACTGAGTTTGCGTGACCTGCTAGAGTGTTTTTTACGGCACCGGCGTGATGTGGTGACAAGACGGACATCTTTTCAGCTTCGTAAAGCCAGATCGAGAGCTCATTTGTTAGAGGGGTTGGCAGTCGCTCTGGCAAATATTGATCCTATTATTGCTTTGATAAAGTCGTCCCCGAGTCCAGCAGAGGCTAAGGAAAAATTGCTGAAAAACAGCTGGGATGCAGGGATGGTGTCTCAGATGCTAGCTGCGGCCAACGTGTCAGAGGCTAGACCGCTCGATTTATCCTCAGACGAAGGGATTCTGGGCGATAAGTATCGTTTATCTGAACGTCAAGCCAAAGAGATTTTAGAAATGCGCCTGCAGCGCTTGACCGCCCTTGAGCAAGATAAAATTGTCTCAGAATATGCTCAAGTTTTAGAACAGATTGCCGAACTGATAAAGATTTTGGAACTACCAGAACGGTTGATGCAAGTTATCCGAGAGGAGTTGGTGGAAATAAATTCTCAGTACGGTGATGCTAGACGGACTAAGATCACCGAGCATCAAGAGCATCTATCTTTAGAGGATTTGATTCCTCAAGAAGAAGTTGTTGTGACGCTTTCTCATGCCGGTTACGCGAAATCTCAATCAGTTGATGTTTACCGTGCGCAGCGTCGAGGAGGAAAAGGGAAGACAGCAACTACAACTAAAGATGAAGACTTTGTAGACAAGCTCTTTGTAGCAAATACTCATGATCTTCTTCTATGCTTTAGCTCTCAGGGGAAAGTATATTGGTTGAAAGTGTATGAGGTTCCTCGAGCTGGGAGAACAGCCAGAGGGCGTCCTTTAGTCAACCTGTTGCCGCTGGTTGACTCCGAGCGTGTAACTGCTGTGCTGCCAATAAAAGAATTTACACCCGACCGATTTGTAGTGATGGCGACTTCAAGCGGTATTGTGAAGAAAACTCCCTTGGCTAATTTTTCGAGACCGAGGCCTTCTGGAATTATCGCCGCTACCTTGTTGGAAGGTGAGCAATTGATAGGCGCGGTCCTGACCGATGGGCGGAGTGACGTTATGTTAGTAAGTTCTGGAGGGAAAGCGATTCGATTTGGAGAACAGGCGCTTCGACCAATGGGTAGAACAGCTCGAGGCGTTCGAGGCATCAGATTAAAAGATGGTCAAAATGTTATAGCGCTTATCCCTATTAGTGGTGAAGGGACTTTAGTGATAGCGACAGCCAATGGATACGGGAAACGTACTCTATATAGTGAGTTTCCGGTTAAGGGTAGAGGTGGACAAGGCGTGATAGCTATACAAGCAAACGATAGGAACGGAGAAGTTATAGGTGCCGGGTTGGCTAACGTTGGAGAGGACATAATGCTTATCACCGGAAAAGGTGTTCTAGTGAGGACCCCTGCAGCAGAAATTTCGGTGATTGGACGGAACACACAAGGACTCAGGTTGATAGCCTTAAAGGCTGGCGAGCAGCTTATCGGCTTAGAAACTATCCCTGAAATTATCGATATCGAGGACAATGCTACTTTAATCAGTTCACCTGAATCAGATGAAATTGTTAACTGACCTTTTAGACTGAGGAGTTATCAGCTATGTCCTCGAATGATAAACTTTCTGATTTACGTGTAGCAATAGATTCCTTAGACAATAATTTGCTAGAGCTTTTAAATAAACGAGCGAGTTTGACCGTCCAAGTTGGCGACGTGAAGCGTGAAACTTCAGATAATGTTGAATTCTATAGGCCTGATAGAGAAGCTAAAATTATACGTAGGCTTCTAAAGAGGAATTCTGGTCCTATGCCTCCGGAAGCTATAGCCGCTATCATGAGAGAGGTAATATCAACCTGTTTGTCCTTAGAGCAAGTGTTGAAGATTGCCTATTTAGGTCCCAAAGGAACTTTTACTTATGCCGCAACTCATAAACACTTTGGAAGCTCTCCAGTATTAGAGGGAACTAACAGCATTTCTGAGGTTTTCCACCATGTAGAAAGCGGCTTAAGTGATTATGGGGTAGTGCCTATTGAAAATTCGGTAGGAGGGGCAGTTAATCAAACTTTAGATGCCTTGAAAAAGACATCTGCTGTTCTTTGTGGGGAGGTTCTTTTACCTGTGCATCATACTTTGCTTGGTATGGGTGATAGTTTAGACGGAGTAAAGAAAATTTACGCTCATGATCAGGCTTTCCAGCAATGTCGGGTCTGGTTAGAATCGCATATGAAGGGTGTCGCAAAAATACCCGTAAGTAGTAATGCTGCAGCTGCGATGGCGGTAAAAGAATTTTTGGATCCGACCGCCGTAGCTATTGCAAGTCTCGAGGCTGGTGAAATCTACGGTTTAAAGACTTTAGCACGTCGGATAGAAGACGAAGCTTCAAATATGACTCGTTTTGCGGTGTTAGGAAGACAAGGTCCCGGTGTCACGGGAAATGATCGAACGTCCATAATGTTTGGAGCGCCGAACCAATCAGGTGCTCTCCATGCAGTCCTGGCAATATTGGCAGACCGGGAAATAAGTATGTCCCGGATTGAATCTCGTCCGTCTAAAAATGGAATATGGGATTATTTGTTCTTTGTCGACTTGCTTGGTCATGCTGATGACCCGAACATTAAAGAAGCATTGGGGCTGATAAAAAGCAGTGCAGGAGTATACAAATTACTTGGGAGTTATCCCTGTGGAGTCCTTTGACCGATAAGGGCTAACGAAAAAGCATGATAAAGAAATTAGTTATAATTGGAGTTGGCCTGATCGGTGGATCGTTAGGCTTAGCCTTACGCCGGACAGCGTGGGCTGAGAAGATAGTGGGGGTGGGGCGTAGCCGCGATAACTTGATTCGCGCAGTGAAGCTAGGTGCGATAGATTCGTTCGAACAGAGTGCGGCTAAGGCGTGTTCAGATGCCGATTTAGTAGTTATAGCCGCTTCTTTAAGCGAGTTTAGTTCAATATTGAGTTCTATTTCTGCGGCGTTGCCGGAGAGTTGTATTGTTACTGATGTGGGCAGTGTAAAAAGCTCTGTAATTAAAGAATCCGAATTACTCTTGGGGCAAAAGTTTCCGAATTTCGTCCCCGGACATCCGCTTGCGGGTACTGAAAAAAGTGGGGTGGCTTCGGCTTTTTCAACATTGTTTGAAGAGCATAAAATCATTCTTACTCCTCTAAAAAGAACAAATGCTCATGCAATAGAGTTGGTGAGGGCTATGTGGTGCGCGGTTGGAGGGCGAGTGGCTAACATGGATCCACAAGCTCATGATATTGCATTGGCAGCGACATCGCACTTGCCTCATATTCTTGCGTACAACTTAGTGGATACTGTTTTGCAACACCAAGAGTTAAAAGATAATGTTTTAGAACTTTCAGCTGGAAGTTTTCGAGACATAACTAGAATCGCCTCGAGCAGCCCTGAAATGTGGGCTGATATCTCTTTGACAAATCAAAAAAATCTTTTGGATGTCTGTCTTCAGTACGAAAAAGGCTTAGCCATTATTATGCGCGCATTAGAGTCACGAGACCGAAATGCCCTAGAGTCTATTTTCGGCAGGGCGAAAATTGCAAGAGACGAGTATTTTCTTGCCGAGGAAAAGGATGGATAGTGTTCTTCGCGTTTCTAATGGAGGGACTTTTACAGGGTCAATTCTTGTGCCGGGTGACAAGTCTATCTCACACCGCGCGATTATGTTGGGCGCCTTGTCGGATGGGTTGACTAGAGTAACTGGATGTCTTTTAAGCGAAGATGTCAGGTGTACGATTAATGCGTTTAGGGTACTAGGAGTGCAGGTAGATCTGAATACTAGTACCGACGAAGTGTTGGTGCATGGGGTTGGTCTGCATGGTTTGAAAAACTCACCAGAATCTATCGTTGTAGGTAACTCAGGAACCTCAATGCGTCTCATGGCAGGAATATTTTCCGGGGCCGGCTTATCGATTTCTATGATTGGAGACAGCTCATTGTCCTCAAGACCAATGAAACGTATCTGCGAGCCACTTGCACAAATGGGTGCTAATGTGAAAACCAGTGGCGACGGGACAGCTCCGCTTTACATTGGCGCAAACAACGGGTTAAAAGGAATAACGTATGCTATGCCGGTAGCGAGCGCTCAGGTTAAATCTTGTATCTTACTAGCAGGGTTATACGCTGATACTCCGACTAAAGTAATCGAGCGTATTCCAACGAGAGACCATACTGAGACCATGTTCGAGACCTTTGGTGTTAGTTTAGTTCTTGAAGCTGGCTCGATAACACTATTGCCCACGCAAAAGCCTATTGCCTGTGATGTGGTTGTTCCAGCTGATATTTCCTCTGCAGCTTTTTTCTTGGTTGGTGGGGCGATAGGTTTAGATAGTCGTATCTCAATGAAAGGAGTAGGTGTCAATAAGACTCGATCGGGAATCATAAGAATTTTGGAAATGATGAATGCCAAGATTAGCTTAACGAATGTAAGAATGCGTGGTGGTGAGAAAGTAGCTGATATTACAGTCGCTTCATCGGACCTGCATGGCGTAGACATCCCTTTAGATTGCGTTGCTGCGGCAATCGATGAATTTCCAGCTATTTTTATTGCTGCTGCTTGCGCTAAAGGAGTAACTGTCTTAAGAGGTGCGACAGAGCTGAGACATAAAGAAAGTGATCGGATTGAGGTTATGGCGTCTGGCCTTAGAACTCTTGGCGTTGATCTCGAGACCTATGAGGATGGAATAAAAATCGTCGGAGGATGTATCGGCTCGGGGACGGTAGATGCACAAGGTGACCATCGAGTAGCTATGGCTTTTTCTATTGCGGCATTAAAAGCATCCGGAAACATAGATATTTCTAATGCTGAAGGTATATCAACGTCTTTTCCCGAATTTGTATCTATAGCTAAATCTGTTGGCTTAAGAGTGGAATAAAATATGTTGGATCCTGAAAAAATTCCAGTTATCACGATTGATGGCCCCAGCGGGACTGGTAAAGGGACAATTTCATACTTACTGCGGAGTTGGTTAAATTGGCACCTCATAGATTCGGGAGCTTTTTATCGCGTTCTAGCTTTATCTATCTTGGATGACGAGATAGATCTTCTAGATGAAAAAAAAATTGCTAGTTTGGCATCTGGACTCGCACTTGAATTTGTTGACTCTGGAATAGAGACAAAAATCTTATATCGAGGCGATGATTGCAGTAATGCTATTCGTTCTGAAGCCTGCGGGGTTGCAGCATCGAAAATCGCTGTCTATGAATCAGTAAGATCAGAGCTTTTATCTTGTCAACGGAATTTTGCAGTCTTGCCAGGACTAATTGCTGATGGGAGAGACATGGGTACTGTGGTGTTCCCAGCTGCAGACTTAAAGATATTTTTGACCGCGACCTCTGAAGAGAGGGCATCCAGGCGTTATAAGCAGTTGATTAAAAAAGGAATAGATGCTAGTCTGCCGGCCCTTTTACGTGACATTAGAGAGCGGGATGAACGTGACATTAATCGCGCTCAATCCCCGTTAAAAGCTTCAGATGATGCTGTGTTAATAGACACCAGCAACCTCGGGATTGAAGAAGTTATGTTGAAAGTGAGACAGATTGTGAAAATTCGTGGTCTAGCTTAAGCGCTAAGACTGTAATATTAACCAACCAATTGGGAGTGTGCGCACAAGAGCTAGTATGTTGTTGAAACATGCGATATTAAGGGCTTGGGTGTGGACTAGAAACATAAATGACACAGAATTTCGCGGAATTATTTGAAGAGAGCCAGGTAGAAGAGAAAATGCGGCCGGGAACCGTCGTAACCGGAATCGTCGTCGAAGTCGGATCAGATTTTGTGGTGGTCAACGCGGGGTTGAAATCAGAAGGAAATATCCCTGTAGAACAGTTTCGGAACAATGAAGGTGTAGTTGAGGTTAAAGTTGGTGACGCGGTAGATGTTGCACTAGAAGCTGTTGAAGATGGATTTGGGGAAACCAAACTATCTAGAGAAAAAGCCAAGCGAGCCAAAGCATGGGAAGAATTAGAAAAAGCATGCGAAGACAATGAGACAATAATCGGTATCATTAGCGATAAAGTTAAGGGCGGGTTCACCGTAGACATCGCAACTATTCGAGCATTTCTTCCCGGCTCGTTGGTCGACGTTAGACCAGTGCGAGACACCAGCTACTTAGAAGGCAAACCGATTGAGTTCAAAGTAATCAAGGTTGATCGTAAGAGAAACAATGTTGTTGTGTCGCGTCGAGCGGTCGTTGAGAGCGAAAACTCTCACGAGAGAGATGCTTTGCTTGAAAGTCTAGAAGAAGGAGTGACTGTTAAAGGATTGGTAAAAAATCTAACAGATTACGGCGCGTTTATAGATCTCGGCGGTATAGATGGGTTGCTGCATATTACTGATATGGCCTGGCGGAGAGTTAAACATCCATCGGAAGTAGTGAATATCGGAGATGAGATAGATGTAACTGTCCTGAGGTTCGATAAGGAACGGCAGCGAGTATCTTTGGGACTGAAGCAACTCGGTAATGACCCTTGGGTAGATTTGGCTTCAAGGTATCCAGAGAATGCGCGTATGGTAGGGAAGGTCTCTAATATTGCGGATTACGGGTGTTTTGTCGAATTGGAGCAAGGTGTCGAAGGTCTGGTGCATGTATCTGAGATGGATTGGACTAACAAAAACGTTCACCCGTCTAAAGTGGTACATCTTGGCGAAGAAGTAGAGGTTATGGTGCTTGATATTGATGAAGAGCGACGCCGAATATCTCTTGGGATGAAACAATGTAAGGCCAACCCTTGGGATGAATTCGCAGCAACGAAAGGTAAAGGCGATAAAGTAGTCGGCATCATCAAGTCGATAACTGACTTTGGGATCTTCGTAGGGCTTGATGGGGGCATAGACGGGCTTGTGCATCTCAGCGACCTTTCATGGGATGAGACTGGTGAAGAGCTAGTGCGTAACTACAAGAAAGGAGATGAACTCGAAGCGGTTGTGCTGGCGGTTGATGCGGAAAGAGAGAGAATTTCTCTTGGTGTCAAACAATTGAGTGGCGATCCCTTTTCTGATTATGTGGATGCTAATCCAAGAGGTACACGGGTTAAAGGGACTATACTATCTGTTAATCTAACAGAAGCTAGGATCGAACTGGCTGAGGGAGTTGAGGGGTTTTTGAGAGCTTCGGATATTGCGATTGAATCTGTAGATGATGCGAGAAAATTCCTTAAAGAGGGCGAGTTGGTGGAGGCTTTAATTGTTGGTCAAGATAGAAAAAACAGAATCATTGGACTTTCAATTAAAGCTAAAGAGATAGGCGAAGAAGCTGCTGTTCTTGACCAGTATACGTCTGAGCCTGAGCCAGAAACTTATCGCACTACGCTAGGTGATTTGTTGAAAGAACAATTAGACTCGAAGTAGACTGTATTATAGGTGCAATAGAAAGATAGAAAGTATTGGTTGGGATGCAATATGACAAAATCAGAACTTATAGAATCCCTAGTGAGGTCTCAAAGCCAGTTAGGGTATAAGGATATCGAGCTGGCCGTGAAGACTATTTTAGAGCAGATGGTGCAGACCTTGGCGGCTGGGGAGCGTATAGAGATAAGAGGGTTTGGTAGTTTCTCACTGCACTATCGCCCACCGAGAATCGGCCGGAATCCTAAGTCTGGTGAATCGGTTACGTTACCGGCTAAATTCGTGCCCCATTTTAAGCCAGGTAAGCAGCTTCGAGAGAGAGTCAATCTAGGTCTGGTGAATATTCTCGAGAAGCCCAAGACTAGTATTAAAAATTAGTTCTTGAAACGAGAAATAGCTTAGATTATCTCTCACGTGTGGTGTCAAAATCACGTAAGCCGAGAAAGTAGGAGCTACTGATGGTCAGTTTGTTTTATGTCTTGTGTGTTTTTTTCTTGATGCTTTCTGGTTTTGTCTTTCATGATCTTAATAACCAGTTAATCGTTATTAATTATTATTTTGGTGTCATGACATTCCAGACCTCTTGGATTGTGATTGCCAGCTTTCTTGCCGGTATAATGTTCTGTATATTTTTCACAGGTTTAGAGCTAATAAGAGCCCGCAGATGCTTACGAATTAGTAGACGATCCGAATTAAGGTTGAAGCGAGAACTTGGTGGGCGAGATCAATCCTCTCCAACAGGTAGCTCTGATGTCCTTTAAGCAGGACACTGGAAATATTTTTTCCTGAAAGTTTGTCTGCATATATTTTAGCGATTCGGAAAGTCTAAGGTCGAAAATAAAATGAGAGTTGTAACTCTAACTAGAGCGAGAAACACGTTTGTTGTGAATCTATGAAAAACATTAAAAGTCCGGTCATCGTAGCCTTAGATTTTCGTTCGCTTGCTGAGGCGTTAAGTTTGGTTGACGCACTTAATCCAGCCGACTGTCGTGTTAAAATAGGGAAGGAGTTGTTCACAGTAGCTGGACCAGATAGCGTGAAGCATTTGGTTGATCGAGGCTTTGACGTCTTTCTAGATTTAAAGTTTCATGATATTCCTAATACTGTTAGAAATGCCTGCCTTGCTGCGGCCGATTTAGGGTGTTGGATGCTTAATGTTCATACGTCCGGAGGAAAGGCCATGATGGAGAAAGCAGCGAATGCACTATCGGCTTTGGAAAGTGCTCCAATATTAATAGGTGTAACTACTTTGACGAGCTTAGATAACGTCGCACTAAAAGAAATCGGTATAAGGGAATCTGCAGAGACACATACATTACGCTTAGCGGGTTTAGCTAAAGAATGCGGGCTTGCAGGTGTAGTTAGTTCGCCTCTAGAGGTGAGTTTAATGAGAGAGAGGCTTGGCTCTAAATTTCTCTTCGTAACCCCTGGGGTACGTCCATTGGGGACTAGCGTTGATGATCAAGCACGTATTGCAACACCCTTAGAAGCGATGGCGCACGGCGCCAGTTATTTGGTAGTAGGGCGTCCGATTACGAGTGCTCCTAATCCAGCTTCTGCGTTGGCTGCTATCAATGAAGAATTGATACACTAGAAAATCCGAACCGACTAACTTCCAAATCGACCGCTGAGCTTTATTTGATGATGCCTGACACAATAAGTCCTCTAGATGAGCTACGTTTGCCTCAAGCTGGGGAGAAGAAAAACTGGACGAATCTTTACGGTACCGCAAGATGGCTGGCGCTATCCAAAGCTATTGCTCAGTCTTCAAGGCCTTTTGTTGTGTTTACCTCAGACATAGCCAGTGCCTTGAAAATTGAGCAGGAACTCAGGTTTTTTGATCCGAGTATAGTGATACATCACTTTCCTGATTGGGAGACGCTCCCATACGATCGGTTTAGCCCGTATCAAGATATCATTTCAGAAAGACTGACGACACTGAGTCTTATTCCTGAATTTAGAAAAGAAATTTTAATTGTTTCTGTTCAGACAGCAATGCACAGAGTTGTGCCCAGCGAATGGGTAGCATCCCACTCCTTTAGTCTGGTAAAAGGTGAAGTTTTAGATAGGGAAAAATTTAGAAAAAAACTGGTCGACAATGGGTACCGCTCGAGCCCACAAGTTTCAGAATCGGGAGAATACGCTATTAGAGGTTCTTTAATAGATGTCTTTCCCGTCGGTTCGGACAACCCTATCAGGATAGATTTCTTTGACAATGAAATTGAAACTTTGAGGATGTTCGATGTAGAAACTCAGCGTTCAACGCAAGAAGTAAAGGAAATTCGGGTGTTGCCAGGCAAGGAGTTTCTGTTAGATCAATCAGGTGTTAGCCGATTTCGCCGGCAATGGAGAACAGAGTTTGGACAATTTCATGATGTTGATTTATACCGGGATGTTTCAGAAGGCCTCCCTCCTCCTGGAATCGAATATTACCTTCCACTATTTCACGATCGGATGGAGCTACTAGCTGATTATTTTTCTGAAGATACTATTTGCGTATTTGACGAGAATATAGAGAAGACGGCAGATCAATTCTGGACCTCCGTAGAGGAGCGTCATGAAGCTTTAAAAGATGACACGAATCGACCTGTCCTGGAGCCCAGTCAGGTATTCTGTAAATTTGAAGGTTTATTAACGGCTACAGAAAAATTCGGATTAATTTTTTTGACAGGATTAAATACTGGGTTGGCGGAATCTAGTATTTTTGGCACTAGAACTCCGCTAAGTCGTTCGATAGATGCCAGAGCAAAAGATCCTTTTGCCTTGGTAAAAAACCATGTCGATCACTCCGATGGGCGGACTTTATTTTTAGCCGAATCCTTAGGTCGGCGTGAGGCAATTTTAGATTTACTCCATGGCCAAAAAATCACATTAAAAGTTTTCGATTCTTGGGCTCAGTTTGTTCGCTCATCTGATCGTTTCGGTATAGCTGTAGCAGCTATAGAGGATGGTGCCGAGATTGATCGGCCTAGAATAAGTCTCATAACCGAATCGCAGTTGTTTGGGAAAAGGCTAGAGCAACGCCAGCGAAAAAAAAGACGTAACAGTCATGAAAACATCATTAAAAATCTTACAGAGCTCCGTTTAGACGCTCCGGTGGTGCACGAGCATCACGGCATAGGTCGTTACCAAGGTTTAGAAGTGTTAAATATTGGAGACATTGAAAGAGAATTTATTCAATTAGAGTATCGCGATGGCGACAAGCTATATGTTCCCGTTGCCTCTTTGGAGTTAATTAGCAGGTACTCGGGGTCTGATCCGGATACGGCTCCGTTGCATAAGTTAGGGACTGAGCAATGGAGTAAAGCTCGGCGGAAAGCTAGTGAAAAAATCCGAGATATAGCAGCCGAACTACTTGAGCTTCATGCCAAGAGAGCATTACGTAAAGGTCACTCTTTTGAGTTTGAAAAAGATGCCTATAATAGCTTCGTTCAAGCTTTCCCTTTTGAAGAGACTTCTGATCAGATAGATGCTGTGCATGCTGTATTGGAAGACATGGGCAAAGAGCAACCTATGGATCGATTGATTTGTGGTGATGTAGGGTTCGGAAAAACAGAAGTCGCTCTAAGGGCTGCATTTGTTGCTGTGAATGACGGTTATCAAGTAGCTGTCTTAGTTCCGACCACATTACTTGCCAATCAGCACTATGAGACTTTTTGTGATCGATTTGCAGACTGGCCAGTGCGGGTTGAGCAACTATCACGGTTTAGAGACTCTTCCTCCACCAAAGACACACTGGAAGGAATGTCTAAGGGGACGGTAGATATAGTAATTGGTACGCACAAACTATTAAATAAAGCAGTTACTTTCTCTAGATTAGGTCTACTCGTCATCGATGAAGAACATAGATTTGGCGTAGAGCAGAAAGAGAAAATAAAATCACTACGTGCTGATGTGGATATCTTAACATTAACCGCGACACCGATACCTCGAACTCTGAATATGGCTCTTTCGGGTACTCGTGAGTTGTCGATTATCGCTACACCTCCGTTAAAAAGGCTTGCTGTAAAGACATTTGTGCGTGAATGGTCTGATACCTTATTAAGGGAGGCAATACTCCGCGAGCTTGGTCGTGGGGGACAAGTGTATTTCGTGCATAATAAAGTTGAGACTATAGATTCGATGGTCTCTTCCATTCAGAAAATAGTTCCTGAAGCAAGGCTGGCATGTGCACATGGGAAAATGCGAGAGAGGGAACTAGAAAGGGTAATGTTGGACTTCTATCATGGTCGTTGCAACGTATTGGTTTGCTCAACTATTATCGAGACAGGCTTAGATATCTCGAATGCAAACACTATTATAATCAATCGCGCAGACAGATTTGGTCTTGCACAACTTTATCAACTAAGAGGGAGAGTTGGCCGTTCGCATCACCGTGCATATGCTTACTTAGTGGTCCCGCATGAAGATTCCATGACTCCGGATGCAGTTAAGCGTCTGGAAGCCATTAGCTCTATTGAAGAACTCGGTATGGGTTTTACTCTGGCAAGTCATGATTTAGAAATTAGAGGAGCGGGAGAAATTCTTGGCGACGAACAAAGCGGACATATCCAAGAAATAGGTTTTAGTTTGTATAGTGATCTTTTGTCTAGAGCTATGGTGGCACTCAAGTCAGGTCGTGAAATACCTGATCAATTGTCTTTAGAATCTATGGTAGAAGTTAACTTGAATATTCCTGCTCTTATTCCTGATAGCTATTTGCCAGATGTGCATGCTAGGCTAGTTTTTTATAAACGAATTTCTGGCGCAGAAAACACTGAGGCTTTGGATGAACTTCGTGAAGAAATTATCGATCGGCTAGGGATCTTTGACGATAGAGTAGAGAATCTTTTCACTGTAGCGGCACTTAAGCTGGAGGCTAAACCACTCGGTGTAAAAAGAATCGACTTTTCATCGCGAGGAGGTAGGGTAGAATTTCATCCTGATCCTGATATTGAGCATGTCCACATTATTAAACTTGTTCAGTCAAGTTCTGGATATTCAATGGAAGATGGCCAAAAACTGAAACTAACTAAAGTTATGGCTGATGCTGAGTCGCGAGTATCCGAGGTTCGTTCGCTATTGAAAAAATTTATTGGTGTATAGAAATTAAGATAAATATGCTAATTTTTTTCAGGGAGTGTAGATCTTCCAATCCAATCGCGAGCGAACTGGTTGGCGCTTCGGCCGCTTCTAGATCCTCTGGACAGAGCCCAGCGCAATGCTTCGCCTTGAGCCTGATCTACCTCAATAGGACTAGCTCCTAACTTTGATAACCAATGGCCTACGATATCTAAATAGCGTTTCTGATCAATAGGGTGGAAAGAGAGCCAGATACCAAACCTTTCGGATAGGGATATTTTTTCTTCGACTGCTTCGTCCTGATGCAGTTCGCCATTGATGACTTGTGCTTTCTGGTTATCTTGTTGATGCTCAGGTAATAAGTGTCGTCTGTTAGATGTAGCATATACCAATATATTTTTTGGTGTTTCTAATATTGATCCGTCCAAGATACTTTTAAGTGCCCTGTATGTTTCATCATTTCCGTCAAATGAAAGGTCGTCACAGTAGATAATAAAGTGTTGTTTTAGATCCTTAATTATATCAATGATTTCGGGCAGATCGGTTAGGTCATGTCGGTCCACTTCTATCAGTCGAAGTCCTTTGTCAAGAAACTCATTTAACAAAGCTTTAATTAAAGAAGATTTCCCGGTGCCTCTCGGCCCCCACAGAAGCACATTGTTTGCTGGTAGTCCACTCATGAATTGCCGAGTGTTTTGCACGAGTCGGTCTTTTTGATGGCTTACATGCAGTAGGTCTGAAAGATCTACGGCGCTGAATGATTCAATAGCTTCTAGCCGCGAGCCTTTATCGTTGTTTTTTCGCCATCTCCAAGCAAATGCGTCCGTTAGCTCGGTTGTCTGAGTATTAGGGACTAGCAACTCTAGTCGCTTAAGAAGTTTTTCTGCGCGTGAAAAAAAATCGTCAGATTTACTCAAAGTATACAGTCCAAATTTAAATTTTATACAAAAATATGTTAACTCATCAGGCGACAAATGTATCAGTAAGGAGGGATTTGTTGAAACTTAAATGTCGGACGATTATATCTATTGGCGGCAAAGCAATAAGTAATAATTGTTTCAAAGGCGCGTATGGCGGATAATTGGTTTTAGACTGCAAGTCTCTTTTCAGCTGTCTGAGTGTTAAAGTAGTAGAGACCCACTGCATGTCAATAGCACATACAGTGTGTTTTCACTTAAGGAGTTTTATTAATGTTTTCTGATGATTTGACTATTTCAGGTTATGACCCGGAGTTGTGGGAGACAATGGAATCTGAACGGCAGCGGCAAGAAAGTCATATCGAGTTGATCGCATCGGAGAATCATACTAGCCCTCGAGTACTGGAGGCAGCAGGAAGCGTGCTGACAAATAAGTATGCGGAAGGGTATCCAGGTAAGCGTTACTATGGGGGCTGTGAGCATGTCGATCGGACTGAAGAGCTAGCGATAAGCAGAGCTTGTGAGTTGTTCGGCGCCAGCTATGCAAATGTACAGCCTCATTCTGGTTCTCAGGCCAATTCAGCCGCTTATCTAGCACTATTGAATGCTGGAGACACAATATTAGGTATGGGTTTGTCTGATGGGGGACACCTGACTCACGGCTCCAGTGTTAATTTTTCTGGAAAAATTTATAACGCTGTGCAGTATGGCTTGGAAGGAGATACAGGATTAATCGACTATCACCAGGTTGAAGAATTGGCAAAGCAAAATAAGCCAAAACTTATCATAGCTGGTTTCTCTGCCTACTCTAGATTTATTGATTGGGATAAATTTCGTATTATCGCCGATGATGTTGGAGCTTACCTGCTAGCGGATATGGCGCACGTAGCCGGTCTTGTGGCGACGGGCCTGTATCCGAGTCCTGTCGGTATCGCTGATGTAACTACCACCACGACGCATAAAACTCTTCGAGGACCAAGATCCGGGTTAATTCTGGCTAGAGACAATACAGAGATACACAAGAAACTCAATTCGGCGGTGTTTCCTGGAACTCAGGGAGGGCCTTTAATGCACATCATTGCCGCAAAAGCTGTTGCATTTAAGGAAGCGATGGCGCCGGAATTTAAGGTTTACCAGCAGAATGTTTTAGCTAACTCTCGAGCCATGGCGGATATATTCACGGAACGTTCTTATAAAATTGTTTCGGGTGGGACGGACAACCATCTATTCTTGGTCGACTTGGTAAACAAAGGTTTGACAGGGAAAGAGGCGGATGCTGCTTTAGGCCTCGCACACTTTACAGTAAACAAGAACTCTGTTCCAAATGATCCTCGATCTCCATTCGTAACAAGTGGTATTCGGATTGGAACTCCGGCAATGACTACTCGAGGGTTTGGACCTGAAGAGGCAAAGATCATCGCAGGATGGATGTGTGATGTCCTTGATGCCCATGATAATTTGATTAATCTTGAGCGGATAAGTCGGAAAGTAGAATCTCTTTGTGCTTCGTTTCCTGTTTACTCTCATCTCCATTAGAGTTGGATTTAGAGGTTTATCGCTAGAATGTTTTGTCCTTTTTGTAACCATGAAGATACGAGAGTTGTTGACTCACGTTTGCTAGGGGAAGGAGATCAGGTTAGACGTCGCCGGGAATGTCAGGAATGCAAAGTTCGATTCACGACGTATGAAACAGCAGAGCTTAATTTTCCTAAGTTAGTTAAGCGTGATGGTACTCGCGAATTATTTAATGAGGAGAAGTTAAGGAGAGGAGTGCATCGCGCCCTCGAGAAGCGGCCAGTTGCGGTTGATAAAATTGAAACTGCGATCACTCACATAAAGACATATATAAGAACAAGTGGTGATCGCGAGATTGCTTCATCTTTAGTTGGCGAGTTTGTGATGGCTGAGTTACGAAATCTAGATAAGGTAGCTTATGTCCGCTTTGCTTCGGTATATCGCAGTTTTGAAGACGTGAACGCTTTTTTGGAGGAGATAGAGGGACTTGAGAGTGAGCCACCAGAAAAGCTGCGTGAGCGCCAACTTGATCTCTTGTCTGGTGATGGTCAGAATAAAAATTAATCAGATAATCACAAGGCTTTAGGTAATAAGTTGTTTGAAGAATATGAGCCAAATTGATGACATAAGCTATATGGAGCAGGCGCTACATTTAGCTGAAAAAGGACGCTATTCAACATCTCCTAATCCGGCTGTTGGATGTGTAATAGTGAAAAATCAGAGAGTTATTGGCAGCGGATTCCACCGGCGAGCGGGTGGTCCACATGCTGAAATTGAAGCTATTAATAGTGCTACTGAAAGCTGTGAGAATGCCACCGCATATATTACTTTGGAGCCTTGTAGTCATCATGGTAAGACAGGGCCCTGCTGCGAGGCATTAATCGCCCATCAGTTTGCTAGAGTAGTATACGCCGTTATCGATCCTAATCAGGACATTGCTGGGAAAGGCGATCGTATGTTGCGCAAAGCAGGTATGGATGTTCTCGGCGGAGTCTGT
The DNA here is from genome assembly GCA_018668255.1 of Pseudomonadota bacterium. Taxonomy (GTDB): domain Bacteria; phylum Pseudomonadota; class Gammaproteobacteria; genus UBA4457. The sequence continues at coordinate 31,906 of JABISZ010000024.1, forward strand.
AGCGCTGCAGCGAGAGAACTTAACAAAGGTTTTTTTAAGAGAATGGAATATGGGCTTCCTTATGTAACTGTAAAAATTGCCATGAGTCTTGATGGTGCTACGGCCCTAAGGAAAGGCGAAAGCAAGTGGATAACGTGCTCAGAGGCAAGAGAAGACGTGCAGAGGCTCAGGGCAGAGACTTGTGCGATATTGACTGGGATAGGAACTGTTTTAAAGGATGACCCGTCTCTCAATATACGTACGCTTAGGTTTGACACTCTTGGCAGACAGCCGATGAGGGTGGTCTTGGATTCTAAACTTCGTACGCCTCATGAGTCCAAATTACTAAATGTTGCAGGTATAAGTAGAATTTATACTGCGAGCGCGGATTCTAGTTTAGCCACAGCGTTACGTAATGCAGGTGCTACTATATGTTTTACTCCTAAGTGTGATAACGGAATTGATGTAGAGGCTGTGTTGTTCGATCTGTCAAAGCAGGGAGTCAATAAAGTTTTAGTAGAGGCAGGGGCTACAATTGTTGCCGAGTTAATCGATAGAGAACTATTCGATGAGATTATCGTTTATATGGCACCTAAAATCCTGGGAACAGATGCGAGGAGTGGTTTTAATATTGCCTCCCCCGATAATTTATCTGATGCTTTTGGCTTAAAACTTGTAGAGTCCTACAATATTGGTACAGATATCGTGATGAAATTTTTACGCTAAATGACAGATATAGGAGTATAAAATGTTTACTGGCATTGTTGAGACAGTTGGTGAATTAACAGAATTGCGCATTGTTAGTACGGGAATGCGTATGAAAATCAGCGCAAAAAATCTGGATTTTAACGATGTATCTCTAGGAGACTCCATTGCAGTGTCTGGAGCTTGTTTAACAGTGACATCTTTTTCAAATAGTGATTTTGAAGTGGATGTGTCCAGTGAGACGTTGACTAAAACTACCCTGGGATTTAAAAAGGCTGGCGCGAGAGTGAATATTGAGAAGGCTTTGAAATTTAATGATCGGCTGGGCGGACATTTGGTGAGTGGTCATATTGACGACATTGGGCGGGTACTCGGACGCACAACTTTAGGAGATTATGTGCGCTTTATAATTTGCGTACCTGCTTCACTTTCTAGATACCTCGCTTACAAGGGCTCAGTGTGTCTTGATGGCGTCAGCTTAACAGTGAATAGCGTGACTGAAGATTCATTTGAAGTTCTTACTATTCCCCATACACTTGAAAATACTACTCTGGAAGATCTTAACGTGGGAGTCTCCGTCAATGTTGAGGTGGATCTTGTCGCAAGATACTTAGAACGACTCGATTCATCGGATGAAAAAAACAGCGCGTCTAAAGTCTCTCTAGCAACGCTAGTCGATGCAGGGATCCTTAAGTAGGGAACGGTTTTCTGGCAGCCTGAATTGTCATGCTTTGACAGTTTATGGTGTGTAACTCGGCGCGTAAGCATATAATAATGTTAAATATACAACCTTGTGGGTATTTGTAGTGTTAAATTCTACTGAAGAACTAATTCAAGACATCCGTGATGGGAAGATGATTATCATCATGGATGACGAAGACCGTGAGAATGAAGGAGATTTTATTGTAGCTGCTGAGCACTGTACTGCGGAGAATGTGAACTTCATGTCTAAACATGGGAGAGGACTTATTTGTTTGACGCTGACAGATGAGAGGTGTAAGCAGTTAAGTTTGGGCCTCATGGTGAGAGATACGCAGGCCCAACATAGCACTAATTTTACCCTCTCGATTGAAGCAGCAGAGGGAGTTACAACTGGGATCTCAGCTGCAGACAGAGCACGAACGATTCAGGCTGCGGTAGCTATGGATGCTTCGCCTACAGATATTATACAGCCGGGACATATATTCCCTTTGATGGCCCAGTCAGGAGGAGTCCTTACTAGAGCCGGGCATACTGAGGCGGGTTGCGATTTTTCTAGATGCGCCGGACTTGACCCCTCTGCAGTAATTGTCGAAATTTTAAACGATGATGGTTCTATGGCTCGACGACCTGATCTAGAGAAAATCGCACTAGAGTTTGATATGAAGATTGGGACAATAGCTGATCTTATAAAATACCGCGTGCAGAATGAGAAAACTGTTCACAGAGAAGCTGTTTCCATCTTGCCCACTGAGTTTGGAGATTTTAATTTGTATACTTATCAAGATGAGTTGCGAGGAGACCTTCATATGGCACTTGTTAAAGGCACGATAAACCCTGACTCGCCAACTCTGGTGCGGGTACATATCGCAAATCCTTTTGCGGATCTTACAGCGACGACTCGCAAAGAAGCGGGATGGCCACTGAGGGATGTTTTGAGGAGAGTAAGTGAAGAGGGTGAGGGAGTTGTCGTCATACTAAACAATCAAATTGAATCGAGTGATTTATTAGACGAAGTGATTCAATATAGCGAACTGGGTATAGAATCTGATCTCTCCAATAAAAAAGAGAGGAAGCCAATGAAATTCCGTCAGATCGGTTTAGGTGCTCAGATTCTGTCTGATGTCGGTGTTCGAAAAATGCGCGTTATGAGCAGTCCCCGAAAATATCATGCGCTCTCAGGGTTTGGTCTTGAAGTCATTGAGTATGTAACTTGAAAGGTGAATTAATATGTTGAAAATTAACAATATTGTAGGTCACACAATACTTGATAAAGCGGCGAAAATCGGTGTCATATGTACGCGGTTTAACAGCTTTATTGTTGACCATCTCGAATCTGGCTGCCTGGATGCCTTAGAACGCTCTAGCTCTGTTGACATTATTATTGATGTTGTGAAAGTTCCCGGGGCTTACGAGCTACCCCTTGTAGCGAAAAGGATGGCTGAATCAACATCGTATGATGCTATCATAGCCCTTGGTGCGGTCATTAGAGGGACGACTCCTCACTTCGAACACGTCTCTAATGTATGCTCTAGGGGATTAGCGAGTGTTTCTGTGGATTCTGGGATACCTGTTATTTTTGGAGTCTTGACTGTTGATTCTATCGAGCAAGCTATTGAAAGAGCTGGCACGAAGGCGGGGAATAAGGGCTCTGAAGCAGCAATTACCGCTATAGAAATGATCAACTTGTCGCGACAGTTGTAAGTGGTGGGATCAGCCGCTCGGCAGGGCCGGATCAGGGCCCGACGTTGCGCGGTTCAAGCACTTTATCAGTGGCAGGTATCAGAAAGAAAATCGGTAGACATTATAGATGAATTTATAGAGATACGTGAACTGGCGCGTGTAGATAAACAGTACTTCGCTATACTAGTGTCTGAGGTTGTGGCGGGTGTAATTGAGTTGAAAAACGATCTTCGAGATTGTCTTGATATTGAATGGGATCGATTAGATTTAGTTGAGAGAAGTGTACTGTTGGTTAGCGCGTATGAGATGAAAGCGTGCGTTGATATCCCCTATCAGGTCGTCATAAATGAAGGGGTCGAGCTCTGCAAGATGTTTGGTACGGCTGAAGGGTTCCGATTTGTGAATGCAGCTCTTGATAAATTGGCTCGCAGTCAACGCGCGCTGGAAATTGCGAGCCAAAAAGTTTAAATACAGCGGTATGTTGTTTTGAATGAATTTGATCTTGTGAAAAAATTTTTTGAACCGATGTGTTTGGAAAATCCGGATGTTTTGCAAGGTATTGGCGATGACGGTGCGGTTATTAAATGGTTGGGTTCATCGAGTCTAGTTGTCGCTACTGATACGCTGGTGGCTGGCGTACACTTCCCTCATGACATGGAAGCAGCGGCAATCGGTTATCGCTCTGGTGCCGTTAATATAAGTGATATCGCGGCAATGGGGGCTTTTCCAAAGTATGCTACTCTAGGGCTGACAATTCCTGGGGTTGATGAGCAATGGTTGTTCCAGTTTTCGAATGGATTGAATGAAGTTTTTTCAGAATTTGGTTGCTCGCTTGTCGGCGGAGATACGACCAAAGGTCCGCTAGCAGTTAATTTAACGCTAATTGGAGCGGCGGAAGGTCCTTGTTTAAAGCGCTGCGGTTGCGAGGACGGAGATTTGGTTTTTGTTTCTGGGACTTTGGGTGATGCACGTGGTGCATTAGAACTGTTAGATTCAAATGAATTAAATGCGAGCGGTAAATACCTACGAAACAGGTTTGAAAAACCTGAAGCTCGAGTGAGATTAGGGATGAGTTTGCTCGGGCATGCAAATGCTTGTATTGATATTTCTGACGGCCTGCTTGCCGACTTAAAACATCTCTGTGATGCCAGTGAAAAAGCTATCGTTGTTGATATAGACAAGTTGCCTATATCAAAATCTCTGCTAGAAACTTTCGGTTACGAGCGTGCTTTGACCTATGCCGCGACTGGCGGGGATGACTATGAACTTGCTTTTACTGTATCTCCGCGTAACGCAGATCACGTTCTGCGAGTGGCCGATTGGCTAGAGCAAAAAATATCAATTGTCGGTGAAGTTCAAGAAGGTAGTGGAGTGGTATTTAAAGAGGGTCAAGAAAGGAGGGAACTCCTTGAGACATCTGGTTATCGTCATTTTTAGTGATAGAATTTCCATGAACCGGACATTCTTGTTACATAGGGGAGAGGGATGAACGCTATTTTTAGACGTAGGCTTTTAGAGCGTGAACTATTATGCGGCACAATGCTAACGACGAGTTCGGTAGAAGTGACCGAAATTCTCGCACATCTTGAATATGATTGGTTATTTATAGACACGGAGCATTCACCGTTGAGCCCGATGACAGTGCGTAGCTTAATTCAAGCTGCAGGGAAAGTCCCGTGTTTGGTGAGACTAGCCGATCGCGGAGAGGTTTCTATTAAGAATGCTCTTGATTCTGGGGCGGCTGGAATCATCGCCCCTCAAGTCAACAATGCTAAGGAGGCTAAGGAAATTGTCTCGTATTGTAAATACCCCCCTGCTGGAACGCGTGGCGTTGGTCTTAGCCGAGCTAGCAAGTATGGGCTAGAATTTTCTGATTATGTGTCGAACGCTAACAATAGTATTAGTGTTGTTCTGCAAATAGAGCATATTGAAGCGGTTAAGAATGTGCATGAGATATTAGCTGTCGAGGGTCTAGACGCTATTTTTATTGGCCCGTATGACTTATCGACTAGCATGGGTAAGCCCGGCTTGCTCAGAGATCCTGCAGTAGTTGAGGCTATAAACGTAGTTAGAGAGGCGTGTTTAGAAGCTAAGATAGCTCTTGGATATTTTGGGATGGATGTTAATGACGTGACCGAGCGAGCGGTGCAGGGGTTTAGTCTTTTGTGTAGCGGTCTTGATCTGGGATTTTTAACCGAGAGTGGACGGAAGAATCTTGAAGGTCTTAAAAGTACAAAGGTGGTCTTATGAGAGAAGATTTAAAACAAAAAATGATGACTATTCCAGTAGCAGCACTTGCAGATGCTAACAAGCAACTTTCAATTTTAGATAGCGCATTACGACCAGTTCGCGCCGGACTAAAGCTTGTGGGCCCTGCTCATACTGTTAGATGCCACGACGACTTTCTGACAATCATTCAAGCACTGAATAATTCTGAAGCTGGTGAAGTGATTGTCGTAGACTCTTGCGGCAGTACGAGAGCGTTGATTGGAGAGATATTTACTAATGAAGCACTAAGGAAAGGTTTAGCAGGTTTGGTTATTGACGGGCCAGTTCGAGACATAGAGTCGATACGTGAGCTAGATATTCCAGTTTATGCTCGATCTTTTTGTCCTTGCTCAGGAACAACGATTCGACTGATGGAAGAGCAAATTCCCATATTGTGTGGAGGAGTCAAAGTGAATCCTGGTGATGTTTTATTTGGAGACGATGATGGTATTCTCCTTGGTTCTGAAGCTGAACTGTTAAACGCAATAGAAAATGCATTAGCTATAGAGGATGCAGAGCGGGAGCTTTTAAGGCAAATGCATTCGGGAAAGCCTCTTGTTGAACTTCTGAATTTCAAAGAACACGTTAAAGCCCTTAAAACAGGTGTTGATAGTAATTTGCAATTTAGACTTTAGCATCAAAATACTAGTTGGAATATTTTTATGGGACAGTCTAGTGAGTTTTCCTTGGATCTTCGACTGGAGAAACAGAGTTTGTTCGTTTGCAAATTAGAATTGTGTGAACTACGAATGATAAATGACCAAAATTATCCCTGGTTTATTCTGGTGCCACGACTAAATAATGTTCGTGAGATTTATGAGCTGTCAGAATTCTCGAGAGGCGTACTTGAGCGAGAAATATTCTGCATATCGAAGGCGCTCGCTGGACACTTTAATGCATTCAAAACCAATATAGCTGCTCTTGGCAATCTTGTTGCACAGTTACACATCCACATTATAATCAGATATGAAACAGATAAGTCTTGGCCAGAGCCAGTCTGGGGAAAGTTTCCAGCTGCCCCTTACAGTCGAGCGCAAGTGCAAGAAAGAGTGGAAACAGTTCGAAAACTTATAAATTCATAAATACAATTGGGCTATCATAAGATAGTTTGCCTACTTTCAATTGATAGCGGAGTAATGATATGAAAACGAGAGCTGCGGTAGCCGTCGAGGCAGGTAAACCATTGGAGATCATGGACGTTGACCTTGAGGGGCCTCGCGATGGGGAAGTTTTAGTCGAGATAATGGCAACGGGTATCTGCCATACCGATGAGTTCACTCTTTCTGGGGCGGATCCTGAAGGGATGTTTCCTGCAATTCTAGGACATGAAGGAGCAGGGATAGTAAGAGAGATCGGGTCTAACGTGCACGATTTAGAAGTTGGGGATCACGTTATCCCTCTCTACACTCCGGAGTGCAGAGTGTGCGAGTACTGCCTCAATCCTAAGACTAATCTTTGTCAGGCGATTCGTGTCACCCAAGGTCAAGGGTTGATGCCAGATAGTACTAGCCGTTTTTCTATCGGAGGAAAACCAATTCTTCATTATATGGGGACTTCTACTTTTTCTAACTTCACAGTAGTGCCAGAAATAGCATTAGCTAAAGTCGATAAGCGCGCACCTTTTGATAAGATTTGTTATATCGGTTGTGGAGTAACAACCGGTATTGGTGCCGTAATAAATACAGCTAAGGCTGAACCTGGCTGTCGAGCGGTTGTCTTCGGTCTTGGTGGGATAGGTCTTAATGTCCTTCAAGGACTTAAGATGATAGGGGCTAGCATGATTGTTGGTGTTGACATGAATAACGATAAAAAAGAATGGGGGGAAAAATTTGGAATGACCCATTTCGTGAACCCTTCTGAAATAACAGGTGACTTAGTTGGACATTTGGTGGAATTGACCGGCGGCGGGGCTGATTACTCGTTCGAGTGTATTGGTAACACTGATGTTATGAGACAGGCTCTTGAGTGCACCCACAAAGGATGGGGCGAGAGTATCATTATCGGAGTAGCGGGGGCTGGAAAGGAAATTAGTACCCGGCCATTTCAGTTGGTGACGGGTCGTAGCTGGCGCGGCACCGCTTTTGGAGGCGCTCGAGGTAGAACTGATGTTCCGAAGATCGTAGATTGGTACCTGAATGGGAAAATAGAGATTGATCCAATGATCACTCATACACTGAAATTAGAAGAGATAAACCGAGGGTTTGATCTTATGCATTCTGGCGAGAGTATACGCTCAGTGGTGGTCTATTGATGACTAGTATAAGTACAATCTCGACGACTAAGGCTTATGAGGGAATTCAAGGTACTTATGAACATGAGTCTCATAGTACCGGGTGTAAGATGACTTTTTCTGTTTATATGCCGCCTTCAGCTGAGCTATCACCTGTTCCTGTGATCTGGTATCTATCCGGACTTACTTGCACGCATGCGAACGTAATGGATAAGGGCGAGTATCGGCGTTTAGCGTCAGAGCTTGGGCTGGCGATAGTTTGCCCAGATACAAGCCCCAGAGGAGAAAGTATCCCCGATGAATCGGATAACTGGCAGTTTGGAACTGGTGCGGCATTCTACCTTGATGCAACCCAAGCGCCGTATACGGACAACTACAACATGTATAGTTATGTTGTGAGTGAGTTGCCTAACCTAATAGGCGAGCACTTTAATGTTGACCTGAAGAGGCAAGCAATCATGGGTCATTCTATGGGAGGACACGGTGCACTTACCATCGCACTCAAGAATGAAGGAGTATATAAAAGTTGTTCTGCATTCGCTCCAATAGTATCTCCTTCAACTTCTGCTTGGTCTGCGAATGCATTTGAGAAATTTTTAGGGAAGGATAGACTCGCGTGGGGCCAATATGATGCAGTAGAATTGATTTCGCTAGGGCATCGCTTTCCTGAATTCCTTGTCGATCAAGGCGATGCAGATGACTTTCTAGAAGAAGGCCTCAAGCCGTGGTTGTTAGAAGCTGCGTGCGCTGAGGCAGAGCTCAAATTAACTCTGAGGATGCATGAAGGTTACGACCATTCGTACTCGTTCATCTCGACTTTTATGGATGACCATATTCGTTGGCATGGAGAGCGACTTTTAACTTCGTGATAACCATGATTATTCGTATTATGAATTCAAGGATAGTAATTTGTCTTTTTTAAAAACTGCACTCTTTTATATGATTGGCTCTGCAATTGGTGGCCCAATTGGGGGGCTTCTAGCAGCCATCGTGGGCTCCCAAATTTCTGCAAGGGCATCGGCGTCAGGGAGACAATCTTTCAATTCGAATGAGCAGCAACAGGCTGCGTTTTTTGCGACCCTATTTGCCTGTTTAGCCAAACTTGCTAAGTCGGACGGTCATATAAGCCAAGAAGAAATTGACAAGATTGATGTATATATGACCGAAAGATTTAAGTTTGGCCCTGAGCAGCGCGATTTTGCAAGAAAAGCTTTCAATCATGCAAAGAATGACACTGTTAGTTATGAAGACTACGCAACACAACTAGCTTCTTTATTAAAAACGAATAAAAATTCATTAGTCATGTTTTATGAATTGCTGTTTGAGTTAGCTATGGCCGATGGCGTTTTAGATAAGCAAGAGGCAGTGCTACTAAAGAAAACAACTTCTATTTTCGGAATTGACCCAAATCTATTTGATAGGCTCAAACAGCAATTTGCTGAGAGTACTTTCGATCCATATGCTGTCTTAGGAGTCGATAAAAAAACACCATTTACCGAAATTAAAAAAGCCTATCAACGCAAAAGAAAAGAGTTCCACCCTGACACTCTAATTTCCAAAGGACTTCCTGAGGAGCTACTAGCTAAAGCCCAAGAGAAATTTATCAGAGTTCAGGAGGCCTATAAAATATTAGAAAAAAAGAAGAATGAGTGATGTCAAAAGAAAATAATATTGAGGATCATTATTCCCATTCGTCGCTATTGGTGTCGATAAAAAAAGGGCTAGAAACACAAGGGAAAAATCCTATCAACATCACGTTAGATGATATTGCACCCATTGATGAGTTCCACATTGGCGGTAGACAGGCGAGTGTAGATTTTTTCTCACAACTTGATTTTGACAGTTCTATGAATGTTTTGGATTTAGGTTGTGGGCTAGGTGGCCCAGCACGTTTCGTTGCTCAAGAGTTCGGCTGTTCGGTGACAGGAATAGATTTAACTACTGATTATATAGATGTAGGCAACCAGCTTTCTGAATGGACTGGGTTAGAATCTAAGGTAAAACTAACTCAAGGAAGTGCACTGGATCTGCCCTTCCAAGCAGGGTCTTTTGACGTAATATACATGATGCACGTTGGAATGAATATCCATGAAAAAGAGCGGCTTGCGAAAGAGGCTTTTCGTGTTTTAAAGCCTCGTGGCGTGTTCGGGATTTATGATGTTATGCGAATAGGAAAAGGCGATATCTTGTACCCAGTGCCTTGGGCAACTACTGATAAAACAAGTGCGTTGGAAAAACCAGAGGAGTACCAGGCTTATCTTGGCGCTGCAGGTTTTAGCTCTCTGTCTATTCGTGAAAGAGGTTCATTCGCCCGAGATTTTTTCGAACAGATGGCGCGAAAAATGGATAGTATCGAAGGGCCTCCGCCACTAGGTTTGCATTTACTTATGGGAAGTAATGCTAAAGAGAAAGCGTCGAATGTCCTGTCTATGGTGAAACAAGGCTTGTTGGCGCCGGTTGAATTGATAGCGCTAAAAGTTAGTTAGTTCAGCTCTCCTCCTGAACGCCTATAGATAACGGCGCGCTTGTCGAAGAGATATAGGCGATTTTCAAACCATCTTCGGTTTTTAACAAAGCGTAGAAAGCAGTGAAATTTTGGATAACGTCCTTTTGGGCATTCAGCCGGGTCCAGTGAACGTTGACGAAAGCCTTTGAGGAAGAAGAGTATAAAAGATCGAAACTTCTCATGACTGACTGATCCCAACCACTTTCCTTTAATTTGGAGAAATCGACTAATGGAGCCATTCCATCAGCAATAAAGATAACCGTCTTCCCAAGATGACGAGCATGTGGGATTAAAAAGATGTTCTCATACCCTGAGACATCTTCATTATTAAATTTCTCGAGTAAATTTCCAAAATAGCTGCTGACCTCAGCTCTATTGATCGGGCTACCCGTTGCAGCACCAGAAAATAGAACACTTATCATTAGTAATATCGTTAGGCGCATGTGATATCTCCTAGTTTCTTTTCAGGCATCTATAAATTAAGATTGAGTACTATATACTTACGTTATATTTTTTACGACCAAACGATGTCTCGAGTGTCAGTCTTGTGTTCTCTTAAGAGTAGAGAGTTACATAAGCTATTTAAACCAAGGGGAAATGAAATGGCTAAGAAAGGGCAATTGTCTATCGATAAATTTCAAGCGACTATGCCGGTTACTAATGAGGCTGCTCAAAAGCCGCCATACTATTATCGAAATATGCGCATGATGTTTGTGACTTATCGAACGGACGAAGAAGCTGCATTGGCGTGGTTGCCAGAGGCGCTTGAACTCGATGAACCAGCGTTAGTCACAATTATTATTGCTCATTATGGATTTTCTACTTTTGGTCCCTATAACGAAGCTATGATGGCCATACGGGCCCGTTTAGATGGTGAATTAGTGAGTTACTACCCCGCGCTTTTCACCGACAACGAGGCACCTTTAATTGGCGGTAGAGAAATATGGGGTTGGCCAAAAAAATTGGCTAAAATTTCAATTAGCGATCAAAGTGAAGTCATGATGGGTATAGTAGAGCGACCCACCAATAATCGATTGCTTACAGCAACCATGCGCAATGTTACTCCCGTTGCACCTGAAGACTTTCCTACGACAAATAATGTTTCTTTGAAAGTCATCCCTTGTGCTACCGAATCTAAAAAGCCCGCTTTAGCACAGTTGATTGGCAGCAATTTAGACTTAGTGCCTCATGTTGGTAGTAACGGGGTAGCAGATCTTTGGACAGGTCCGGGCTCAGTATGCTTTGATGCTCCATCCGAGATAGACTCATGGTATAAGCTTCCTGTGAAAGAAATTGTAGGATGTTATTCAGGAACTTTTGATGCAGTGTTAGGTCATGGTCGGATACTTAAAGAATTGTAGGAGTAATGCTGGCTTTTGAAGCTATTTATTGATAAATCGCTGCACAGCGCTTTTTAATATTTTTGCCCAAAATCTCGGGCCGTTAATCTGAGTTTAGTGGCTAACAATCTATTTTCATTTTTTGAGAATAATCTTTACTACTACTCGATCTTTTTTTCGATTAAAGATAGTGCTTGCGAATTCAAGTAGATGCATTGACCAGCTATATTTCTTTTTACATGCGGCCACAACCTGCGAGAGTAGTCGGTGCTCCTCTGAGAGGAATGCGCTAGCATCAATCCAATCGCCTAGCGGCTTGCCTTTGAAATCGCAAGGGCAGAGTTGTACGGTGCTATTATTTCTAATTCGTTTTACCTTACCACTTAACCTGTTAGTGAAAGCGTAAAAAGTGTTTGAGTCGCTCTCTAATGAAATCCACCAGAGTGGAGTTTCTACCTTACTAAGGTCTCGCTTAAAAGTTTTTAAATTAATATATTTATCGTGTTCTAACATATGTTCATACCAGCTAAGATAGTCTTGCAAGCATACAGAGATTTTTAGGAATTAAATAATGAAAAAGTACCAGATTACATCTGATAGAGGGATAGATGATCTTCAGCTAGTCGAAGCAGATATCCCCTCTGTTAGCGAACTAGATGTTTTAGTTAGAATGAAAGCCTCCTCCATTAACTATCGAGACTTGGCGACGATAGAAAACCCTACTCCTAGAAATATCAGCTTTCCGCTTGTTCCCAATTCCGATGGCGTGGGAGAGGTGATTGAAGTAGGAAGCAAGGTGACTAGAGTAGCAGTTGGTGACCGTGTTTGTGGTATTTTTTTTCAGTCATGGGTGGACGGTGAGATCACCAGTACTGACATGGCTAATGCGTTGGGTGGAACTATTGATGGGGTTCTGTCTGAGTATCGAAAATTTGATGAGAACGGTGTAGTGAAAGTCCCTGAACATTTAACAGATGCCGAAGCGTCCACTCTTCCTTGTGCTGGGGTGACTGCTTGGAATAGCTTGGTTGAAAAAGGCTCTGTGAAACCGGGTAGTAGCGTTTTACTGTTAGGCACGGGTGGTGTTTCTATCATGGCACTCCAGATTTGTCAGATGCTTGGCGTCAAAGCTATCTTAACCTCATCGAGTGATGAAAAATTAATAAGAGCCAAGGCATTAGGCGCCTGGCACGTTATAAATTATAAAAGAGAACCCAACTGGGATCTCCAAGTATTAGAAATGACTGATGGTGTCGGAGTTGACCATGTTGTCGAAGTAGGTGGTGCAGGAACCTTGTCAAAGTCTATTAACTCCGTTCGCATCTCTGGTTCGATAGGATTAATAGGTATTTTGACAGGAGGTGCTATCGACCCGACTTCAATACTAAGGAAGTCACTTCATGTGCATGGAATTTATGTAGGGCATCGCCGAATGTTTGAAGATATGAACAGAGCAATTTCAGCTCATAAAATGAGGCCGGTAATTGATCACTGCTACTCTATCGCTACTGCGAGAGAAGCATACCATGCGATGAGAGCGGCAAAACATTTTGGAAAATTGGCCATTACACTTTGACCAATGGTTAATGTGATCGAAAGACGGTGTTTTTGAGGGCGGGCCAAAATTTGGAGAGCTGACCTAACTAGTTCTATATGACTTTGAGTTATTATTAATCGTATTTTCTAGGTAGGAGGATTGTTAAGACATGTCACATATAGTTTCACTTTATGGCTCTGGTGGTGCGCGCTCCGCAAGGTGCCGCTGGGCTCTTAACGAGCTCCAGTTGGAATATGAATATGTAGATGAGCCTGGGTTGATAGGCAGTGAAAAACTTCGTCAACTCCATCCCCAGTCGAAAATTCCTGCTGCTGTAATTAATGGCGCTGTATTATTTGAATCATCTGCTATATGCAGCTATCTTTGCGACCTGAAGCCTGAATTAAGCTTAATTCCTTTACCTGGAACCCTAAAAAGGGGGTTGCATGATCAATGGATATCCTTTGCGCAGTCTGAGGTTGAAGCATACTTGTGGAGTAATGTTAAACATAGGAGCTTATATCCCGAAGAGCGCAGAGTCCCAGATGTTATTGAACAAAATAATATCGAGATCCACTCAGGGCTTAAAGTTTTAAATACTGCTCTGTCCAAATCTGATTATATTTTAGGCGATGAATTTCAGGTTACAGATATTATTGTAGGATGGACGCTCAATTGGGCAAGACGTTCGGGGGTGATGAATGACTACCCCAGACTCATATCCTATAACAAGAGTCTTTTGAAAAGGAAGCATTGCGTCCTCAATTCGGAATAATGTTATGAGGGTTGAATTTTTATTTTTGGGATTGCCATGAGTGATACCTGTTTAGCTTCTGATCGAATTTGGATGAAAGAAGCAATAGCGATGGCTAAAATTGCTGCTGAGGTTAATGAAGTTCCTGTCGGAGCTGTTATGGTCGCAGATAATGAAGTTATCAGTAGAGCGCACAACGCAACGATTCGTGATAATGATCCCACTGGGCATGCTGAAGTGATAGCTATCAGAAGAGCTGCTGATGCTTTAGGCAATTACCGTATGCCTGGCGCGACTCTTTATGTGACGTTAGAGCCCTGTGCAATGTGCGCAGGAGCGATAATTCAAGCCCGTGTTTCGCGAGTTGTTTTTGGTGCTTATGATAAGCGATATGGCGCAGTAGAAAGCAGTGTTGATGTCCTTTGTCATCCTGCGATGAATCATCATGCTCAATATACTGGTGGGGTAGAAATGCTAGAATGTTCTCAAATCTTGTCATCATTTTTTAAGTCACGTCGTTGAGGTTGTGTAATGGATAAATTTGAAATTTTTGAAGAATCTATTATTCAGCAATCTGAAGATTTCGGTCAAATGCTACTCGAAAGAGGCTGGCGTTTTGCCACGGCTGAGTCCTGTACCGGTGGGTGGATAGCCAAAGCACTTACCTCGGTTGCAGGCAGTTCCGGTTGGTTTGAAGCGGGGCTGGTGACCTACTCTAATGAGGCAAAAATTAATTTCTTATCTGTTTCTCCCATGACAATTGAAAAACATGGGGCAGTGAGCTCTGAGACGGCAAAAGAGATGGTAGAAGGGCTTCTGAGAGCTACCGGAGTGGATATTGGTGTTTCTGTGACTGGTATAGCCGGGCCTACAGGTGGGACTGCAAGTAAGCCAGTTGGGACAGTTTGGTTCGGTTTTTCGGCTTTAGGACAAGAAACAGTAACGATTTGTCTGCAAATTGATGGAAGCAGGGATGTTGTGCGGGCGAAGGCTGTCAATTTTGGTCTGGCGACGCTTATAAAGATGCTTTCCTAGAAAATGTATAGATTTAACTACGAATTTGATGAACCCTTTAGTTCAATTGTGCAATAATTTGACTAACAGCGTATAAAAATACTGAGAGAGTAACTCTCAACATAACAGAGGCATATTGAGCATGAATGATAACAAGGAAAAAGCCTTAGGAGCCGCATTGGCGCAAATCGAAAAGCAGTTTGGGACCGGCTCAATAATGCGATTGGGAGATGAGGGCGCATTGCCTGATATTGAGGTCGTTTCAACTGGATCTTTGAGCCTTGATACCGCTCTTGGTGTAGGAGGCTTACCAAGGGGTAGAGTTGTAGAGATTTATGGTCCTGAGTCATCCGGTAAGACTACTTTGACGCTTCATGTGATAGCCGAAATGCAAAAAATCGGTGGTACTGCTGCATTTGTAGATGCAGAGCACGCGTTAGATCCTCAGTATGCAGCTAAACTAGGTGTCAACACAGATAGTCTATTAGTCTCTCAGCCGGACACCGGTGAGCAGGCGCTTGAGATCACTGATATGTTGGTGCGCTCCAGTGCAGTGGATATTGTTGTCGTTGACTCCGTGGCTGCACTTACCCCGAAGGCAGAGATTGAGGGCGACATGGGTGATCACCACGTGGGGCTTCAGGCGAGGCTAATGTCTCAGGCGCTCCGTAAGCTTACGTCTAATATAAAACGCTCGAATACACTAGTTATCTTTATCAACCAGATCCGTATGAAAATTGGTGTGATGTTTGGTAGCCCGGAAACTACAACTGGTGGAAATGCCCTTAAGTTTTACTCCTCTGTACGGCTAGATATTCGCCGGATTGGTGCTCTCAAACGAGGTGATGAAATTGTAGGAAACGAGACGCGTGTAAAGGTGGTAAAAAATAAGGTTGCACCACCGTTCAAGCAGGCGCTTTTTGACATTCTTTACAACGAAGGGATCTCCTTGGAGAGTGAGCTAATAGAGCTTGGTGTCGCGCATGGTTTTATGGAGAAAACAGGTGCTTGGTACAGCTATAACGGAGAACGGTTAGGGCAAGGTAAAGAGAATGTGCGACAGTTTTTAAAAGCCAACCCCGCTATTAAAGAATCAATTGAAGCATCCGTGCGAGAAAAAATAATACCTGTGAAGCCTACCAAGCAAGTCTCTGAGGAGGTAGAAGCTGATTGATGCGTCCACGAAGACAGCTCGAAACTGTGCGCTGGGTATATTGTCTCGGCGGGAGCATAGTCGTATAGAGTTGAGGACTAAGCTCCTTGCTAAAGAATTTTCAGTTGAGCAGGTCGATAATGTTCTGGATGTACTTGCGCACGAAGGGTTGCAAAATGATCAAAGGTTTGCAGAGTCTTATATACGCTTTCGTAGCAGGCGTGGCTTTGGTTTGAGGCGCTTGCTTCAGGAGCTGGAACAACGAGGAGTGTCAGCTTCGGTCGCTAACCAGGCTGCAGCAGGTTCGGACGTTGATTTTTATCAGGTTGCTGAGGCTGCCTGTAAAAAAAAATTTTCTCGAAAAGCTGTAACTATTTTAGAGAAATCTAAGCAGGTGAGATTCATGCAATACAGAGGTTTTTATAATGAAGAAGTTAACCAAGCAATTAGTATGTTGAGTGATGATGAAAACATCTGAGATCCGCCAAGTATTTCTAGATTATTTCAAGGATGAGTCTCACCAGCTTATTGAAAGTAGCTCACTAGTTCCCACTAACGACTCCACCTTGCTTTTCACGAATGCAGGCATGGTTCAATTTAAAGATGTTTTTCTTGGGTTAGAGGATCTTGGATATAAGCGCGCAACGTCATCTCAACGATGTGTCCGAGCTGGAGGGAAGCACAATGATCTAGATAACGTCGGTTATACGGCGCGGCATCATACCTTTTTTGAAATGCTGGGAAATTTTAGCTTTGGAGACTATTTTAAGAGAGAGGCAATAGCTTTTTCCTGGGACATGCTTACGAACAAGTTTGGCTTGCCTCCGGAACGTTTGTGGATAACGGTTTATGAAGATGACCAAGAGGCATCTAATATCTGGCTAGAAGATATTGGGATAGATCCGGCTAGGTTCTCAAAATGTGGAGAGAAAGATAATTTTTGGACCATGGGAGAGACGGGACCATGTGGACCATGTTCTGAGATTTTTTATGACCATGGGAGTGAGATCCCTGGTGGGCCGCCCGGTAGTCCTGAAGAAGATGGCGATCGTTATGTCGAAATATGGAATCTTGTTTTCATGCAGTATGAGAGGTCTACGTCGGGAGATCTGACACCCATTCCGAGACCTTCTGTGGATACTGGTATGGGCTTAGAGCGCCTGGCAGCGGTACTTCAAGGGGTGCACAGTAACTACGACATTGATTTATTTAAGAATCTGATTTCAGCAGTAAGAGTTGAGTGTCCCCTTGATGAGCCAGATATTTCTTCTCTGAGAGTCATCGCGGATCATATTCGCTCAAGTGTTTTCCTTTGCTTAGATGGGATTAGTCCTACCAATGAAGGACGTGGCTATGTATTAAGGCGAATCATTCGTCGCGCTCTGAGGCATGGTCATAAAATAGGAATTACAGAGCCTTTTTTTCATAATTTAGTAAGTGCTCTTGCTGACGAAATGGGAGATGCGTACCCTGAGTTACGCCTGCGCTCTGGGGAGATTGGAGATACTTTAAAAGCTGAAGAATTGCGTTTTTCTGAAACCTTAGCACAAGGTATGAGTATTCTAGAAACAGCTATTTCTATGCTTAAAACCTCGATGATCCCTGGGGATGTTATTTTTCGATTGTATGATACCTACGGATTCCCATATGACCTGACCGCAGATATTGCTCGTGAGAGAGACCTTGTGCTAGATTCTGAAGGTTTTGATGTTGCAATGTCACAGCAAAAACAAAGGGCGCGCGAAGGTAGTCAGTTTAGAGGTAATCCAATTGAAGCAAATATCCGGGTCAGAGATCTTGCTGAGATTGGTAGCCAGCAGCTATTTTATGGCTACGACCAACTATCAGCGAAAGCAAAGGTTGTTGGGTTATTCAAAGGCGATGAGCCAGTTTTAGAAGTTAAAGCTGAAGTGGATGCGACGGTCGTACTCGATGGCACACCATTTTATGCCGAATCTGGAGGACAGGTTGGAGATACTGGTCAACTAGTTATTAGTGGAGTCGCTGCTTTCGAGGTTAAAGACACCCAGAAACGCGCTGGAAAGTTTTTGCACTCCGGAACAGTGTCCAAGGGGAAAATTTGTGTAGGTGACTCTTTAGAAGCCGTGGTCGACGTTAAAAAGAGAAAATCTATTCGGAGTAATCATTCATCGACGCACTTGTTGCATGCGGCGTTACGCGAATTGCTCGGTGCCCATATTGAGCAGAAAGGCTCTTTGGTCGATGATATGCGATTGCGATTCGACTTTTCTCATCCCAAGCCATTATCTAAAGAAAAAATCGCTGAAATTGAGCATCTCGTTAACCAAAAAATACGTGAGAATTACGAAATTATTTCTGAGATAGTGCCATACGCAGAGGCGATCAAAAATGGTGCAATGGCGTTGTTTGGTGAAAAGTATGGGAATCAAGTTAGAGTGCTATCTATGGGGAACTTTTCTACAGAGCTGTGTGGCGGGACGCATGCTTTAAGGACGGGTGATATTGGTGGGCTAAAAATCGTGTCTGAGTCTGGGGTTGCCTCTGGGGTAAGACGAATTGAATGCATAACGGGTGAAGTTTTGACTTCATACCTAGTTGAGTCTGACTCTAGTCAGTTGAGAATTAGTGCTTTGGTGAAATCGAGTGTGCCAGAGATAGAAAATAAAGTTGCGCAGATTCTTGAGAGAAATCGTATTCTCGAAAAGGAAGCTCAAAGTTTAAGATCTAAATTAGCAGGACAATCGAGAGCTGATTTGGCGGATAATGCTATTTCCGTCAACGGAGTTTTTGTCGTAGCTCATTTAATTGACGGGGCAGATTTAGAGACCTTGAGAAGCGCTTGTGATGATCTTAAATCAAACCATGACAAGTGTGTGGTCATTTTAGCATCAGTAGAAAATAAGAAAATACACCTAATAGCGGGAGTCAGCAACGCTTTTACCAAGGTTATAAAAGCTGGCGAACTTGTCAATTTTGTAGCGGCTCAAGTTGGAGGAAAAGGTGGCGGTCGTCCTGATATGGCTCAGGCTGGAGGCACTAACATTGATGCCTTACCTAGCGCTCTAGCATCCGTACAGAGTTGGGTTAAGAAAAAAACTTCATAAACCGTTATAGTGTCCGCCCCATCTTGGGGTGTTCGGTACATACTTTAACTAACTAAATGGCGAGTTGTAACTCATGAGTCTCATAGTTCAGAAATTTGGTGGCACGTCGGTCGGCGATGCTGAAAGGATTAAGAATGTTGCTAGTCGCATAGCCAGGTCTTGTGCTGACGGGAATAGTATTCTCGTAGTTCTATCTGCTATGAGCGGCGAGACAGACCGATTACTGTCTTTGGCAAAGTCTATCGTTTCCGATCCGCGCGGGAGAGAAACTGATGTGCTCCTCTCCACCGGAGAGCAAGTTTCCATAGCTTTACTGTCTATGGCGTTAGAAGAGCTTGGCGTACCAGCAGTTTCTTTTACTGGGTCCCAAGTAAAAATCTTGACGGACAATATATACAATAAAGCTAGAATTGAAGACATAGATTCTACTCGTCTTCGCGCAACATTAGATGATGGAAAAGTTGCGGTAGTCGCCGGGTTCCAAGGTGTCGATGCAGAAGGGAACATTACTACTCTTGGGCGAGGAGGATCTGACACTACAGCAGTGGCATTAGCTGCGGCATTAGAAGCAGATGAATGCCAGATCTATACTGATGTCGATGGCGTTTATACGACAGATCCTAGAATCGTACCAGAGGCGAGAAGACTAAGTCAGGTTACATACGAAGAAATGCTTGAGATGGCAAGCCTTGGAGCAAAAGTTCTGCAAATCAGAGCGGTTGAATTTGCAAGCAAATATAAAGTTAAGCTTCGCGTACTATCATCGTTTTGCGATGGCATAGGGACCTTAATAACTACGGAGGAAAATATCATGGAAGAAGCGTTGATTTCTGGGGTAACTTTGAATCGGAATGAGGCTCAAGTAATGATGGTAGGTGTGCCAGATAGACCTGGTGTCGCAAGTAGTATCTTGGGACCGGTTGCGGATGCAAACATTGAAGTTGATATGATCGTTCAAAATAGCGCTGCTGATGGAGCAACAGACTTTACATTCACAGTCAGTCGCGACGATTATGACCTTACGCTAAAGATCCTTAATGAAATCGCCGAAACTTTGAGTGCTCGTGAAGTCCGTGGAGATAGAAATATAGTAAAATTATCTATAGTTGGCGTTGGGATGCGCTCTCATGCAGGCATAGCTAGCCGAATGTTTAAGGCTCTCTCAAAAGAAAACATAAATATATTGATGATCTCTACCTCCGAAATAAAAATTTCTATTGTAGTGGACCAGAAGTATTCAGAGTTAGGTGTCAGAGTGTTGCATAGTGAGTTTGGTTTGAGTGAGGCATCTGGCGTCAAGTGAATTTTCTCTTTTGTCTAAGTTCTTGTTTAAAGGCTAGTTACTAGACGATGAAAATTATTTTTGTATGCTTTTTATTCTTATTTTTTTTGCCACTCTCGGGCTGTTCAAAGGATTTAGCTGGCAATCAGAAAGATCCTTGGCACCATTGGGAGGGGAAGTTTAGAAATCCTCCAAACAGTATTTCAAGAGAGGTTTCGGTTTTTGATCGGTTGAAGTTTTTTTCGTCACTTTTACTTGCGCGCAGTGGTTCGCTGGAACTTGGGGCATTAGAGGCACATGTTTTAGGAAGTGAAGAGGCTTTATCGCAGCTTGCGGCATCTGCAGAGTCTAATTCAATCACTTGGATAGGGCACTCGACTTTTCTAGTGAGACTCAATGGGTTAACTATACTTACCGATCCTGTTTTTTCAGACCGTGCATCCCCGCTATCTTTTGCTGGGCCCAAGAGAAAAACCTCGCTAAACATTAATATAAAGGATTTGCCGCTAATTGATGTTGTTATAGTTTCACATGCTCATTATGACCATTTAGACACTAAAACTTTAGAAGCTTTACCTGGGAAAGAAGGCATGACGGTTGTTGTCCCTTTAGGTCTTGGAAAGTTCTTCAGAGATCGAGGTTTCATCGATGTGCGGGAAGTCGATTGGTATGACGAGGTCACAGTCGATGCACTTAAAGTCACCGCCTATCCAGCAGTTCATTGGTCAAACCGTACACCATTTGATGTCAACGAAACGCTCTGGATGTCATATGGCTTCAGTAGCGGGGGGACTTCTATTTTCCACACTGGCGATACCGATATACATGAGACCGTGTTTTCAGAGATTGGCGAACATATGTCTAAAAATCACAATGGGTGTGATATCGGTTTGATGAGTATTGGTGCATATTCCCCTGAGCCTTTTATGAAAGGAGCTCATATGACCCCTGAGTCTGGCGCCAAGCTAGGTCGTCAAATAGGTTGTTCTCAGCTAATCCCTATGCATTGGGGAACTTTTAGATTGTCTTTAGAACCATTCTTTGAACCACGTAATCGTTTTCAAAAGGCTGCGGGATTGCAAGCACGTGCCATGCGAATTGGAGAAACGCTTCTAATAGACAGGTGAGTCGTGGTGACTTGACCTGCCGTGTGTTTTGCTAAAGGTCTAGTATGTCTACATAGCTATTGCGCGGCGACGACTATTTCTATTAGGTTAGGAGTGTTCGAGCTGATTGCCTTTTCTACAGTAGAGCAAATATCAGTTGCACATATCACTCTTTGAGACTCTAGACCCATCGACTTTGCGAGCGCTAGGAAATCAATTGGGGGATCGATCATGTCCATTGCAATGAATTTTTCAGTCAGAGCTGAAGCGTAATCCTCCTGGGAACGCATGAAATTTTTCAGAATATTATATTCACGATTATTGATAATAATGAAAGTTACAGGAAGTTTCTCATAAGCGGCGGTCCAAAGTGCTTGTGGAGAATACATTGCAGCACCATCTCCTACTATTGATACTACCGGTTTACGGCCAATACCAAGAGAGAAGCCTATTGCCGCCGGCATACCCCACCCTAACGCACCTCCCCTGTTTAGAGAGTATTGTTTTGAATGATCGTTATCTAGGAACTTCCGGAGATCTACGGCAGTAGCCAAGGCTTCGTCTATGATCGGAGTTTTTCCAATACCGGATGCCAGCTCTCTGGCAGCTACCATTGGGTGAATTGGTGACTGATTAGCCAGCTCATCAGCTTTTTTATGTAAGCTTTCTTTTCGGTTAAAAAATGATTTTCCTGCCGATCGCCTTTGGGCTTCATATTGTTTGAAATCAGTACTGAGCAACTTAACTAGTAACTCATTTAGTTCTTTGACGGAGTACTCAATATCGCCTACTAAAGATAGCTTTGATGGGTAGCTTCTACCTAGATCTCTACCATCGGATGAGAGCTGAAATAGTTCACAGCCAGAGGGTAAGGGGGATGTATCCGAATATAAAATTGTAATGAAGGATTTACCACCAAGCGCCAGTATGCAATCAAAACCTTTCATTTCCTTAGCTATTCCATCTGCATTTGTTGGAAGATTTCCTTGCCAAAGGTAGTGGCTAGTAGGGTATGGAATATGGGCTGGCCATGATGAGCCAAATACAGGAGCGGCAAGAATTTCAGCTAGAGTAACTACTTCCTTATAGGCGTCGTTTTCTGAAATTTCGTCTCCCGCGACAATTGCTATTTTCCCTGGAGCGAATACAGATAATTCTGTTGCTAATTCCTTCAAAGAATGTGCTATTGGCCGCCTATCTACGTGTGAAATATTCTGCACTTGGACGCTAGATTCCGCTTCCATGACATTCATGGGTAACGATAGAAAAACTGCACCAGACGGCGTTGCTACTGAGTCTTGGAATGCTCTGTGTATCAAAACAGGAAGTTGCTCTGGGGAACCGACTTCTGCGGCCCACTTGCATATCGGTTTTGCAATGGAGACCAAGTCACCTTGCAGCAAAGGGTCATATATTGAATGACGAGTGTCTTGTTGACCTGCTGTGACTATCAATGGTGTCCCAGTAGTGAGAGCGTTCAAGAGATTCCCCGCACCATTCCCAAACCCACCAGCGGTATGGAGGTTGATTACGCCTGGTTTACCTGATGCCTGGGCATATCCATCGGCCATAGCAACTACGCTGGCTTCTTGGAGTCCCCAAACATAATGAATATTGGGATGGTCTAGTAATGCATCGATTAAGGGCAGTTCTGTGGTGCCAGGGTTCCCAAAAATATATTCTGCACCTTCGCTTTCAAGAATTTCAAGAAAAATTTCTGCGCCACTGCGTTTTGCTTGTGTACCCATACTGATGTCTCTTTCTATCAATTTTATAAACAGTATAATACACTATTCAAATAGATATTTATTGACTCTTGCGCCTAATTTTTTTAATTTAATAGTAAATTATCCTTTATATATTGTTTTTTGTAGCATATGTTCTATCATGGGACAAAAATTGTTACTGGATATACATATGGATAAAATTGATCGCAAAATTTTAAGCGCGCTGCACCATGATGCGCGGATAACTAACCTGGCCTTGGCTGAAAAGGTTTGCTTATCGACGAGTCCTTGCTCGGCAAGAGTCAGGCGCCTCGAAAAAGAAGGGGTTATTGAGAAGTATGTCACCATATATGATCGCCATAGTATCGGGGTACCCGATACTGCCATCATTGAGTTTATGTTTGAGAGTCAGGACGAGGAGAGCTTCAAAACATTTGAAGATCACATCGCGACCATGCCTGAGGTAATCGAGGCGCACCTTACTACGGGAGAATATGATTGCTTTATGAAGGTCGCAGTGGCGGGAACAAAAGGATATGAAGAATTTCTGATCAATAAGCTGTGGAAGATTGAAGGTATAAAGAATACTCGATCGAGCCTTACCCTGAGATGCTTCAAACAGAGTTACTCTCCGGCCCCCTAAGGCCTCTAGCTATATGAATGCAAATTGTTCGTCGGCAGTTGCGACGTACGCCTCTTCGACACCGAGCTCCTTTCGGACAATATTAGTGCCCATAACGAGTGACACACACTTGTAGAAAGCGATTCTTCTTGATAACCCTTCTCTTCCAAAGCCGCAGTCCGCCGTAATGACCAGCCTATCTTCTGGGATATATTCTAATGCCCTCCTAATAGTGTCGGCAACCATTTCAGGGGTTTCTACTGTGGTTCTTGTGTGATCTACAACTCCAATTCCAATTTTTTTATCATAATTATTCCAATCGATATTTTTGAATAACTTTGCATCTCGAGCTTGATTACTGGCGCATTCAATATCAAGAACATCACAATTCATTTCCATAAAATAAGGCAAGGCGCGTTCATAACTGGGTCGTTCCCAGTAGAAGCTTTGTTGATTAGGGTTTCCCCAGCAAGTATGTGCCCAAATCTCAGTCTTGACATCTTTTGTTTGTCGATTAAACGCATTGGTATAAAATTCTAGGTCTTTATCAGTACATGGTGGTTCCATTTGGCAATTAAAGTGGTGCACTGGCTCTTCTATTTGAATAACCGGGCAACCAGCATCAGCTAAGGCGATATATTCTTCATTCATGACCGCAGCGATATCCATGACCATCGCTTGATCTGTTTTGTAGTGATCATTCCACAACATCATAGGTAAACATGTTGCGCAGATGTTTCCAAATTTAACCGGTTTCGGGCTCATTTTTTGGGCTGTTTTCCAAAGGTCAACAAAATGCAATTCGCCGTGTGTGATGTCTTCGGTGACACTGGGCGGGTGCCAGCTTTCCTGCACTTCGTAAAGTATATGACCGGGTTTCATTCCGCCATAGTCAAGAAAATGGGATGAATTTGAG
Source organism: Pseudomonadota bacterium (assembly GCA_018668255.1). GTDB lineage: Bacteria > Pseudomonadota > Gammaproteobacteria > UBA4457. The sequence goes on from JABISZ010000024.1 coordinate 56,513, forward strand.
AACCCAGAGATACCGTTTAGGCGCTCTATAGTATAGAAAAACCAAGATCTACCACCCACTTCCAAGTCATTTCGAGAGTCCCCATCAACGAAGATATCTAGGCCAGCTTGTTCTTGCTCGCCAATGTAACACCTGACTGTATCGAGGTATTGTTCTCTATATTTTGAGTCGCTCATGGCTACTTTGAAGGGTCTGCCGTTTAAATTTTCGGTAAACCAAGTGGGTTTTGGAAACGAGCCTATCATAGATGTAGGCAGGATCTTATCCTTTGTAGCAACAAACATAAGCCTTTCCCTCTTATTATTGTATCCTCTCACCATACGTAAAAATTTTTAAAACATAAAGAACCGTTGTTCTACGTTTGGATAAAAAAAGAGAGTAATAAAGTTATTTACTTTTATATTCCATTAGGAGAGATAATGCCTCATGGATGAGATGTTAATTATACATAACAAAGGAGAGGACAATGGGGAGCCAAGACCACGTTGAACTAGAGGCCGCCAGTTTGGATGAGATCAGAGGATTAGGTTTTGATCCTGAGCGTCTGGCTGGCGTTAAGGAGAAAATACTTTCGGACATAGGTGAAGAAAAATGTCATGGAGTGTCTATGATCGCCGCTCGCCAAGGCAAGGTAGTTCTGGCCATTACCGAAGGATATGCCGATCGAGAGAATGATAAGACGCTAGCTACTGATTCGATTTTTGTAACAATGTCAGTTGCTAAGCAGTTTACGAATGTGCTTGCGCTGTCTCTTGTGGAGAAAGGTTTGTTGAAGTTGCATGCTCCTGTAGCGGAAGTTATCCCGGAATTCGCTACATTGGGGAAAGAGAAAGTTAATCTCTATCATTTACTAACGCATACTAGCGGTCTACTTTCAGCAGTTCCTGCTGTGGCACCTGATGTCTTAATGAATATTGAAAAGCTTACCTCATTTGCATGTGGACTTCCGCTCGAGTCTCAGCCAGGGGAGAGAGTGAACTATTCGATTTTATTGGGACATACTGTTATTGCTGCGATGTGCTTGAAAGTTGCTGGTAATGGACGCACCTATGCACAAATGTTGTCTGAGGAAATATTCGATCCGTTAGGGATGGTTAGTACCAGTCTTGGTCCCAGGGCTGATTTAATGGATAGACTCTGCCCTGTAAAAGTGTCTTATAAGGATATTCCTGCCCTGTTACCTCCCGAGGCTGTCGAGGGAATAGGATCGCTCTTGACTATGCCAGGATGTGAGTTGCCGGGGGCGGGGTGTATCACTACAGTTCAGGACGTTCACCGGTTTGCTGAAATGCTTAGGCGTGGTGGAGCGTTAGGCGATGCACGGATATTATCACCAGGAATGTTAGATTTTTGTACTAGAAATCATACTGGGGAAAAGAGGAACATTTTGTTTGATATGTGGAGAGGTACTAGGGACTGGCTATCTTATCCTGCGAACATTGGGGTCGGATTTTTCATGCGTGGCGAAGGAGATATCCCTGGTTTATTCAGTGTGATGAATTCCCCTCGAACTTATGGTGGCTTTGGAGCTGGTTCAACTGGTTTTACGGTAGATCCTGAACGGGACATAACCTTAACTTTTTTGTCAACGGGCCTGATGGAGGACAGCTACCATTTCGAGAGAATTGGCGTCATCGCAACGCTTTTATTGGCGGCGCTCATAGAGTAAGCACCTCGCTACCAGTAAAGCTTTAGGCTCGATTATGAACTACTCATTCGAGTGGATACGACCTCGAACAATGTCCATTTTCATTAAAATCGACGAATAGTCGTTGGGAATGGTATAATTTCGGGCTTGCTAATTGCACTTGGAGAGGTGGCCGAGCGGCTGAAGGCGCTCCCCTGCTAAGGGAGTATGGGTCAAAAGCCCATCGAGGGTTCGAATCCCTCTCTCTCCGCCATATATCTCAGGTAATACCCTTTTTTTACACAAGAGCCTCTGATGCGAGCTGTACCTGTAGGTTATAGTTTGGCTTTGAAAAAGAGCTTCTGTATCCACAGAAATCTTCGACCATGAAATAACACTGGTTTTGAGCTTATCTGGCATTAAGTCGTCGTCACCGGATGAGAGTACTGAAAAATAGGCTTGCCCTGAAGTCGAATCAATGAGAGTTTTAAACTCCTAATTACAAAGTCCGAAATGGTCAAAATTCTTTGCAGGAGTTACCATGAAAAGAGTAGTAAAAAGATTACGATGGCTAGCTTTTATAGCACTATCGTTAGGTGTTCTCGCGTGTTCGGACAAGAACGATGTTGCCAACATCACGATTTCTGAAGAGCCTGTAGTCGATCGAATATTTCTGGATGTCTATAAAAGCCCAACTTGTACATGTTGTGATAAATGGGTCACACATGTCGAAGCTGCAGGCTTTGAAGCAGATGTACATCAGCCCACTGATTTAAACAAGCTAAAGGCTGATAAGAAAATTTTACCTCGTTACCGGTCCTGCCATACGTCGGTTTCTAAAAATGGCTATGTCTTTGAAGGTCATATCCCTGCCAATATTATTCAGAGATTTATCGCCAACCCGCCCTCTGGTGCTATTGGGCTGGCAGTGCCGGGTATGCCCGTTGGTAGTCCAGGGATGGAGATAGGTAATCTCCATGATGCCTACGATGTACTGCTATTGAGGAAGAATGGTGAGAGTAAAGTTTTCGAGCAGATTGATAGGGTACACTAATCTAGTGTTTGATTATGGTAGATAAGTTTTTAAAGATACTTGGAATTAAAAGGTGGAGATAGATTGACGACGCGGCAGCTGTTTTTCTGCTAAAAAGAATAGGACGAACATTAGGTGAGACTCGACTATTTACAAGCGCGGATTAAATTTGATTGCTTTTATTTTAGGCAGATAAATAAATGCTATAGCTGTTCATTTTGGGAAAGTATGTAAATAAAAGATAAAACCGGTTAGTTGAGGTTAAACACTGATGATTGTTCAATCAGCGAAAGATGATCAAACACATCTAGTTATGACAATGGATCAGCACACATCTTTTGCTGCTCAGTTGGCGAGGTGTTTTGGAAATGAGCAGTTTGAATCCGTAAGCCCACGAGAACAGATGTTATACGTAATTAGACACCATGACGCAGGATGGCGCCTCTTGGATGACTTGGTTCTGCGAGATAATAATACTGGGTTGCCCTACAACTTGGGCCAGACTCCTTTCGGAGAAATAATTAAGACAAGTCAGTTATCCCCGGATTTTAATGGCGAGACTCATCCGTATTGTGAGCTTATTTCCAGCATGCACAGCTTAGGGCTTTATAATGGGCGTTATGGAATGTCAGACAAAGTATTGCTAGATATTCTGGGCGATGATAACCGAGAGTTGGCCGATACTGTCTTGCTCAAAGAGAAGAGTAGACAGGTTCTCTTAAAAAACCAGCTGATAAAAGATTCTGAGACGGCTGGATGGATTGAAGAAAAAAATCTTCTTCAGAACTACAAGCAACTCCAATTTTTTGACACATTAGCTCTTTATTTTAATTGCTCTTCGGAAGAATCAAGATCGAACATTTCTTTTTCTCATGTGCCAGAAAGTGGGGTGAAAGATGTTACTGTGAACCTTAGGCCGATTGGCTTGAATAGATATCAATTAAGACCTTATCCTTTTAATGAGAGCTGTATAGAGTTGTTTTTTTGTGGGCGCTATATGAGCCCTACTAAAGATGAAGACTCATTGCGAAAAATTTGGCAAGCAACGCCAGTCGAACGTCAGAATATTTTGCTGATGGCCACATAATTTCCATCGTTGCTGAGAGCCGTGTTATAGAACTTTCTGATACGATAAACTTTACCTAAGATTATTTCTAATCTTGCTAAGCAACTAGTCGAGCATAGTTTTCGAATTCCACCAAGGAGTGTCAGAGAAAGCACGTAGGTCTATTTCATGCGTCCACGCTGAACGATGCTGGGTTGCTAAGTGGAAATAAGTATCGGCAATTTTTGAAGGTAATAGAAGCCCGTCGTGCTCTAACCCTTGGGTTTTCCTGAGCTCTTGAAATTTCTCAGCGCCTAGCATTTTGCCTAAAGTATCCGGGGCATCGACCGCTCCATCAATGAGGACATGCGCTATGTGAATACCCTTGTTTGAAAACTCCGCATTTAATGATTGGCATAGCATCCGTCTTCCACCCATGGCTGCTGCATGTGAGTGTTGGCCAGCGTTCCCTCGAACAGCTGCAGTAGCGGAGGTCACTAGGACGGCTCCCTTTCCACGTTTTTCCATAAGAGGAAATAGAGCTTTAGCTACTCTGAATAGGCCAAACGTTCCCATCTGCCATCCTCTCGAAAATGCCTTGTAGGACGTTTCCTCGAGTGGGACGGAGCCTATTTGAGCACCTAGATTGTAAACGACTACTTCAATCGGCCCAATCTCTGACTCAATTAGCGCAATCCGTTCTTCGAGAGCGTTTTCCTCGATCGCATTTAAGAGGAAACCAGAGGCTGAAAAACCGTCATTTTGAATATCATCTACTAACTTTTTTAGGCCTACGGCATCGCTACGTCGACATAAGCAAGCATGAAAGCCTTCGCTTGCAAAACGGGCGCTTACCGTCCCACCTATTCCTGCACCGGCACCTATTACTAAGCAAACTGGTTTCATAACATGGTCCTTTATTTAAAATAATAGCCTTTATTTCATAAGTGATGTCGTAATCGTTTCTAATGGTTTAGCATTATTTCGTAATAAGATACGCTGAGTATCAAAGTTGAATAATTGAGCTTATTGCTATTAATGTTGAAGTTCAATATTTATCACTAAAATAATTGCTACGTTGTCCTTACGACGTATGCCTTTGCAGGTGCATCATATGAAAGTTAACAAAGAGTGGTTGGAGAAAGTTTCCGAAGAAGTTGTTGATCCCGAGAGACGAATCATAGATCCACATCATCATTTTTTCGTGGAAGGGGGTGGCTTCCCTGCCTACAGTGTCGATGATCTCATTTCCGATGTTAGGACTCATAATGTCGTGAAAACAGTATACCTTCAGTGCTGGGAGGGCTATCGCATCGATGGTCCGGTTGAGCTTCAAGTGGTAGGAGAAACTGAATATGTAGATGCTATTGCCAAGCGTCTTAGCACTGTTGGAGAGGCTGTAAAGATTAGTGGAATCATTGCTACTGCTGAGCTACGCGATGTGAATAGCGTACAAACTGTGCTAAATGCACATAAGGCTTCCAGTAAGCTTTTTCGAGGGATCAGACAGATGGCAGCCTGGGATAGTAGTGAAGATATTATGAATACGCCAAATCTAGATCACCCGATGCTTTACACAGATCCTGATTTTGTAAAGGGTTTTAGAGTATTAGATGATATGAATCTGGTATTTGATGCATGGTTATATCATCATCAGATGAGGTCTTTAACTAAGTTAGCTCAGAAATTTCCGAATACCACTATTGTTTTAGACCATCTAGGAACTCCTTTAGGCGTTGGTCCTTATGTAGGGGAAAGGGATGAAGTTTATACCGAGTGGGAGCGTGAATTGAAAGAGCTATCTAAATGCCCTAATGTAAATGTTAAACTAGGCGGCTTAGCAATGCCGTGGAATGGGTTTGGATTTGAGGATCAGGATAGACCGCCTTCTTCTGATGATATCGTGGAGAAACAAAGTCTCTATTATCATGCCGCGATTGATGCTTTTGGTCCTAGCCGTTGTATGTTCGAAAGTAATTTCCCAGTCGATAAATGTGCCTTGTCGTACCATGTTTTATGGAATGCATTTAAGAAGATGTCTGCTCAGTACAGCGAATCAGAGCAAGACGATCTATTCTATGGGACAGCTGAGAGAGTCTATCGACTAGACTGATGAAAGAGATACCTATTTTAGTGGGAAGCGCTCAGTATGTTGATCGCAGATCTGCCAATATTGATCATAGCTTGTCGCCTGCCGATATGGCCGCCGAGGCTGGACGGTTAGCCTTGCTTGACGCTACTGACCAAGCGGCCTTTGCGAGTACGATAGACACTTTAGCTGTTGCTAGACTATTCGAACATTCGGTTAGGGATAAAATTTTGTGGCCTAATCCTTTTGGCTCATCAAATAATATGCCATGGTCGGTTGCAAAGCGACTGTGTATTGAGCCTAAACGGCTTCTTTACTCTGAAGTAGGTGGCGAGACTCCACAACGCACCGTCAATCAGATGGCTGAGTCTATTCATAACGGAGATATACGCTCTGCGCTTATTGTAGGCGCTGAAGCTTTAGGAACTGTCCGAAGCGGGTTAAAGCAAGGTTTAAGCTTTGATTGGAATGAGTCTGTTGTGGGGAGGTTTGAGGATCTTTGGCCTGATAGAGAAATGGCCAGTGAGTATGAGGCGCTTCATGGGATCACTTATCCCATTCAGGTATACGCTTTGTTCGAGCAAGTAAGAAGGTATCAGAATCGCCTGTCTATGGAGGAATATCGGGCTGAGATTGGGAAATTACTTTCCCCTTTATCGAAAGTCGCCGCGCAAAATCCTTTTTCATTTTCGCCTGTTGATTATACCCCAGCGGAAATTTCAACAGTGTCAGAGGATAATTTTCTGATCTGTGAACCTTATTGTAAAAGAATGGTGGCTCAAGATGGAGTCAATCAAAGTGCAGCTGTTGTCATGACTTCGACGAGACAAGCTAAAAAGTTTGGTATACCAGAACAACATTGGGTCTATTTGCACAGTTACGCAGATATAGATGAGCTCCCACTACTAGAGCGACAAGAATTATCTAGATCTCGTGCTCAAGAGATGGCTCTAGAGAAAGTCTTTCTAGATAGTGAGATGACTGTGGACAATATCGATCTATTTGACCTCTATAGCTGTTTCCCGATTGCAGTTTTTAACGCTTGTCACTACTTGGGCTTGCCGATCGATGGAACAAAGAAACTTACAGTAACAGGAGGACTCCCATTTTTTGGAGGAGCTGGTAATAATTATAGCTTGCACGCTATTGCAGAGGTAATTACATCACTTCGCAATAGCGACCTGAGAAATGCTTTAGTAGTGTCGAATGGCGGCTACTTATCTAAACATTCGGTAGGTTTGTACAGCAACAAAGCAATAGGGTCATGGGAGGCGCGATCGAGTGAACCAAATCAAAGGCTGTTGGATAGTTCTGAGCGAGTCTCTGTTGTCGAAAAAGCTTCTGGGTTAGCTATAATCGAGACATATGCAGCTCAATACTCACGATCGAAGAAAACGGGTGGATTTATTGTTGGTCGGATGATTTCTAATAATGAGCGTTTTATGGCAGTCGCCGATAGTCGTGATGAAGAGACCATGAGACAATTATTCGACAAGCAACCTATTGGAAAAAAAATCAATGTTACCCATAAAAAAGCTATTAACTATTTTCGATTTGTCGCCTAAAGATTGTCTGAGATATAAGGAAGGAGTACTGTAGGTTTCCAGTAATTAAAAAGGAATGGGATATGGCTCGCGTTAGTTCAGTACCTTTTGTTGATGTTCCTGATTCGTTAAAAAATGTGATGTATGCCTACGATGACGAGCTTGGTGGATCCGAGTTCGTTCAAGTTTTCTCTCACGCACCTGAAATCTACAAGTCTTTTGTTGATTATTATTTCTCTCTTGTTCTTGAAACACGAGGAGCAATAAGCGGCGAGCTTACAGAGTTGGTTCGCCTCATGGTGGCAAAGTATAATGATTGCTTTCTTTGAATTCATGCACGTCTTGCAGTTGCAAGACAGGAAGGTCTTACGGAAGAGAAAATAGCGGCTATAGGAGATTATGTCGATAGTAAAATGTTCACCCAAGCTGAAAAATCCGCTTTGCAATATGCTGAGGCGATAGCTGGTGATATGTCGAATGCTTCTGATAAGCTCTTCGATATTCTGCGAGAACACTTCACCGAAAGCGAAATTATTGATCTGGGGATGCGGATTCAGACGTTTGTGGGCTACGGACGCTTAATACGCGTATTAGATCTTGAAGTAGGAAAAAGTTGCCCTTTATGAGAATATTTTTAGATCAGTAAGTTTATAGGAGATAAGTATGAAAGCGATATGGAATGGAGTTGTTGTTGCCGAGTCTGAGAAAACAGTAATCGTTGAAGGGAATCACTATTTCCCACCTGATTCGGCGGAGAAAAAGTACCTTTTAGATAGCGCTACCACATCAGTATGCGGCTGGAAGGGAACGGCAAACTATCATACTTTATCAGTAGACGATAAAGAGAACGTTGATGCGGTATGGGTTTACAGAGATCCAAAAAGTGCAGCGGCCGAGATTAAAAACTATCTTTCATTTTGGAAAGGGGTAGAGATAGTTGGGTAGTCGATAAGAATAATCATGCCATTCGGTTCGGGCTAAATGACACCAGCGATAGAAGCTGCACGAGAAGCTAACCTCAGTTTTCAGATTCATGAGTATGAGCACGATCCTTCAATTCAATCCTATGGGGAGGAAGCTGCGGCTGAGCTGGGGATTGATCGAAAGCGGGTATTCAAAACGCTAGTGGTAAAGCTAAGCACTCAAGAGTTATGCGTCTGTGTTTTACCTGTAATGCATCAACTAAACATGAAGTCTGCTGCAAGAGCCGCTGGTGTGAAAAAAGCTACAATGGCTAACGCTAAATCAGTGGTACGAGTAACGGGTTATGTACTTGGGGGTGTTAGCCCGATTGGGCAAAAACGTAATCTGAGAACGTTTATAGACGCGACTGCTGGTAACTTCGATTCTGTATATGTCAGTGGTGGTCGACGAGGTTTGGATATAGAACTGAATATATTAGGTCTTGCTGAGCTGTTGCAGGCTGATCTAGTCGATCTTTGCTAATCGATCGTACCGCTAAGCTAAAGATAAGATAAATTAAAGGGGAGTGCATGCAATTTGGAATTTCGTTAGTGGTCCGAGGCAATGATGCGAATGCAGGTACTTTTGTTCGGATGGCCGAAGTGGCGGAGGAGCAGAAATGGGACTGTCTTTGGGCAAGTGATCATTTGATTATGCCGGAGATGAAAACGTCTCGATACCCAGGTAGAGCTGATGGTGAGCTTCCTCCTGACTGGAAAAGAACTTATTACCAGCCTTTTAGTGTGCTGAATTTTCTTGCAGCCCATACCACTAGAGTTCGCCTTGGTATGAGCGTTTTGATTTTACCGATGAGAAATCCAATTGAGGTTTCAGCTCAGGTTGCCGAGATGGATCAACTCAGTTTGGGACGAGTTAATTTCGGAGTAGGTGTTGGGTGGTACAGGGAGGAGTTCGAAGCGCTTGGTTATAACTTCACTGAGCGAGGACGCAGAACGAATGATGGCTTAGCCATCATAAAGTCTCTTTGGGCTCAGCAAAAAACTACAATAGACGGGCCATACTACAGCTTTGTAAATGCGCAAACCGGCCCTAAGCCTCTTCAGAGTTCCGGTCCCCCGATTTACATCGGTGGCAACACGCCGGCAGCTTTGTCCAGACTTGCTAAGTTCGGGGATGTTTGGCATCCGTATAAAGTTAGTCCGGATGCTCTCCGAGATTCTATTCCTGTATTGCAAGCCGCGTTGGAAAAAAATGGTCGGAGTGCCTCTAATTTCCCTATCGCTGTGAAAGTCCCATTAACATTCCAAGATGGGCCACCAGGGAAAGGACAATGCGTTAGCGAAGGGCGACCGCAAGACATTATCCATGGTTTGAAGCGCTATATAGAAAACGGTGCAACAGAATTTTGCTTTGACATAATGAATGAAACTCGATCCAACGCCTTAGACACTATGTCTCGGTTTACTCAAGAAGTGAGGCCGCATCTCCAGTAAAAGCATTTACCAGTATTCTGTCAGAATCAAGATGCCTGGGATCCAGCAGGTGGTGACCCCGACGAAAATGGTGGCGTAAGGCAAGTTCTTGCCAAAATCTTTTCCTTGAGCACTGGAGAGATAAAATGCGTACCAAAGGGCTCCCCAAATAAGCCAAAATGCTCCAAACCTTAGGTCTCCCTTTTGAAATGTGACGATAGACGTCGGTATGGCAGTCAAAGCGACAAAAAAACAATACCAGCCGAAGCCTCGCATATCTAGACCGTACCAGCTTGAGATTGCCACATATAAATAGGTGAATGTAAAAAGAAACAATGTAGCAACTGTAAAATATTCTACAGGTGACTCTGCTCTAACTAGATGTAGAAGACTGACAACAACTCCCAGCGAGCCAACCATGAAATTAAGAACTGCTGCAGATTTTGCATCGATACGTCCAAGTCCGCCCATCCCGTTAACAAGAAGCACAGCGCCTACATAAATAAGCATAATTCCTATCATTTCATTTCTCCTCCATTGATTCTAAACTTTAGTTTCTATTTTGCCGATTTACAAGTATTGACTGCCAAGGTGGCTTAGTACACATTATCAATTGATATGTTGCATAGAAGAAATGTGCATTTTCATATAATGAATAACAGGAGAATAGGTAATGATGAAATCCTTGTACGAAAGATTAGGGGGGACGAAAGGCATTACTAAGATCGCGAGTGATCTTACTGATATCCATATGGAGAACCCTAATATCTCTGCACGTTACGCGAATTCTGATCCAGTTGCTGTAAAAAACTCAGTCGCCACTTTTTTTATTACCGGTACTGGCGGGCCAAACAATTATGTCGGCCAAGACATGGTCGCGGCGCATCGAGGCATGAACATTAGCAATGATGAGTTTGTTGCAGTACTGGACGACGCTCTATTAGCGCTAGATAAAAGCGGGGTTCAGCAGCGTGAGAAAGAGGAAGTGTTAGCTATACTTTACGGCATGAAATCCGATATTGTCTATGGCTAATAAATGTGGATCAATGAATGTCTTTATTGCCATTTTTTATCTATCGTTCCCTTGCGTGTGAATTCGGCAATAAGATGCGCCCCGCGCTCAGATGGACTGATCTCAGTAGTTGCAAAGGTATGTCTGAATGACTCCCGTTGTATGGAAGAAAATTTATCATGTGACTCACGAGCGGATATAATAATTTGTTCAAGATCATCGGTTGTTTTAGTGACGAGGCCAAAATTCCAACAAGAGTAAGGGAGTTCCGAGTTAGGTTCTCTTGGTAGGGTATCAAAAAATACGCAAGGTCGTGGTTTTAAAAGATACTCATAGACTTGACTGCTGCAGTCGCCGAAGTAAATGTCCGCCGCATTCATATATGACATATCAATCGAGCGTCGACTGCCTTCATCAATAATAATATTGTCACTGTTAGTATATTTTTTTGAAAGCTTGAAGCCTTTCCCCCACTTTCTTTTAAAAAGCAAGACATGTGGCGCAAATATTAAATTATAGTTTTTGTTCGTATAAAAAAAATCTAGAATTTTTTCACCAAGCGCTGGCCATGAAGAATAGTTGGGGTGATGATGAGGATTATAAATTATAACGGGATTTTTATTTTCGAATAGTGCTTTCCTCTCGTTTATAGGAGCGACGGCTTCAAACTTAGGATAGCCCGCAATCGCATAGTTTTCTGCCGTCACAAACCCTCGTTTGCTAAGACCTTCAGCATATTTTTTTCCAGGTAATAAACAAAGCGAGAATTCAGAAAGTCGACTGTCAAAAGAGCCAATATTCTGGTTGTCTCCAGCACCATGCCCAGTAAATACCAGTTTTGTTTTCACAAAAGAATTATATTTTTTCAAAGAAAGACTGGTAACTTCAGGGACAACTAGGGAGTCAAAATCAGATAAGAGCTTGATGTTTTTTCTCAGCACGGCACTTTTGCGCATAAAAATAAATTGGGACAAAAGAGGATCCATCAATTCGAATGCTAAAGATGCATTAATATCTACGAAATTACATGTATGCTTTGGAAATCTAGCCCCGATTTCTTTAGCGAACTCTTTTTGTTCGATAGTTGAAGTTAATATAGTGACTTCGATTTCAGGATATAATTGCGACAATTTAAATGCATAAGGGACAATGTGTGGTACCTGGTGCGCATCATAGTGATTAAGTAAAAAGCCTATCCGATCCAATGTTTTGCCCCAATAAAATGAAAGTTCTTAAGCATAAAAAAATGAATCGCCTAGCCGGTTGAGAATAAACTATAAAGGGATTCTATTCTCTTAATGATACTTTAAAACACGTCGTGTAAGCACCAGAAGTAAAGCCGTACTAACGCTATTCGCAGTAATAGTGGCATACCCAGCGCCGCCTATACCATATTGACCCAACAACACTAAAAGTGCCAAGATTTGAATAGTTGATGAAATAAGCTTGATAAGTAGTGCTGTTTCAGGCTTACCTACAGAGTAAAGAGCTGATTCGTGCGGGAATGTGATTAGAGCTATAGTGCTACCAATAGCCAGGAGTATGAGGACAGGGTAAGCCTCTATAAAGTCAGGACCGAAAATCATTTGCAGCACTGTTTCTCCCGATAGCATAAGTAATAATGTAAATGCTATTCCGATGAGGCATCCGATCTTCCCTGATCGATTGATAATGGTTTTTATCCGCGATCTTTCTCCGCTTTCACTGACAAGTTTAGCCAACTCGGGGTAAAGCGCTGTATTGAAAACAGCTGCTGCTTTTATGGTCACTTCGGCAATCTCTTGAGCCACTTTATAAAGTGCGGCGCCGGCAGGGCCTAATGTGCTGCCTATGGCTAGTGTCACGATCTGTATTCCTACTGAATTAACGGTCCCATGAAGGTTAGATGACCATGCGAAGGGCCAAAGACCCTGATGTGGTTGTGAGAGGCCAACGAACTGCCAATCGAAAATTCTGAGAAGATTTTGCCGACGCAATTGATTGAAGGCGCTGATGAACATTGTTAACGAGCCCCCGATACGTGCGATAAACCAGACGAGTAAATACATTTGCCAAGCGCCATCCAGATAGAAAGTGAGTCCAACACCAACTAATCGAATAGTCGGCTCAACGAGACTTTGGATCGCGATAAGATCAAAGCGATCAAATAGCCGCAGTAAACCTGATGTAGTGTCGTTAATGTTTGTTACGCTGAGAAAGCAATAGAGTGATGCCACAAAAAGGGCTTCAGCTGGGATTCCAAAGTACGTGCCGAAGAGTTGCATTATCAATATTCCAGCCATGGTGCCAAATATAGCGCTTGAGAAATCAAGACAAAATGTAAATTTGACTAGCTTTTGAAAGTCACAAAAATTCTTAGAATTTATATAGTCAGCACCATATTTAACAATAATATTATGAGATTTAAATGAAATTATCCTCGTAAAAAGAAGCATATATGAGTGAATTAGAACAATCAGACCAAAGTCGTGCGTTCCTAAGCCTTGAGCTGCTAATGCTAGATACGCTAGGGCAGATATTGCCCCAATAGCTTTGCCACTGAAGACTTTCGCAAAATTTCGCATAGCCCTTTTTAAGAGTGACTGATGTTTTTGAGAATTAACTTTTTCGTCCATCGGGTATAAAACTTGACATATTTTTGGAATCCGACAAGTTTACTTGTAAAGTAGCAAGAAGCCTATTCAGAGTTTTCATCTTGTGGGAGGTTGCGCTTGTGGAAAATTATTTCATAAGGGGAGAGCGTAAAGCTCTCGCTTTAGGTAATCGCGGTCCAATCAAATTTAGGAGTGATGGTAGACTAAGCCAGCATATCTGTGAGGCCTATTCGCGTTATGGGTTTTATGTATTCCAATCTGTCTTAAAGACCGATGAGCTTAATGAACTCCATTTAGATATTGAGTCTATGCTTGAACGAGCTCCAGTGGCGGAAAGTTCTGAATTAAATCAATTCGGACAAAAAGCATTAGGGGTCGGCTGTAAAGCGCCTACTTTTTTCTGGGCTGCTCCACTGTCCGACCCATTTGGTGGAACACCTGCAGCAGGTGGAAGGCATCCCGTCAAAATGCCTGAGCCATGTCCTCAACCTCATACCCCCGAAAAAGCGATCTTCCTTGTATTAGGCTCGTTACAATTCTCCCATGCTTGCCTTCGGACATATGGCCACCCTCAACTGCTGCGGGTCGCAGCTGCAATAAACGGAGAAGATTTCACGCCTTTTAACGAGGCTTTATTTATTAAAAAACCCGGTATTGGCGCCTCTGTCGCATGGCATCAAGATGGTTTGACTCATTGGGACAGTGATAAGCTAGATGAGGGTACTCACGGATTTAACTTTATGGCGCAATTATATGGAAGCACTGCAAGAAATGGGGTTTGGGTGGTGCCAGGCACACACAAGTTGGGCAAGATAAATATTAAGAACTTAGTTGAAGCTGAGGGAAGTCCATATTTAAGTAGTGCCGTTCCGATGATTTGTGCACCCGGTGACGTCGTGATGTCGAATCGTCAACTAGTTCACGGATCTTTTGCTAATACAGGAGACAGCGCTCGCGTGACGGTCAATTTTGGTTTTCATCGAAAATCTTCCGTACTTGGGGTAAAAGCTGGGGGCGTCCATAATGCGGAGGCAATTTACGATGCGAAGCGAATAGAAGACAGATCTCGAGTCATCATGCTTGCTATTGACGCGCGTAGAAAACGATTTCCTAAAGAGGATAGCTTTTGTTATGAGCCGTTTGTAGGGCGGAAGACAAGGGATATTTGGAGTATCGATTCTCTTGAGAGTCTAAAAGATTATAATTTACTGGATTTAAGTATATGAATGCGCTGATGTTTCTTTTTGTTAAATATCCGAAATGTCTGCCCCCTTAGGCGGTTCCCAAGTGTTTTGCGTTTACAACGCCGACTCCGGATTTATAGGAGAGTTGAAGTATTTTGTGGGAAAACTTTCCGGCCGCGCTGACTGTGCATTGTGTGATATTACCCACGGCCCTGCCTGGAAAGGTAAGGCAGAATGGCAGAATTTCCTAAAGGAGACGCAAATTTCTTTTGATATTTTGCATAGAAATGAACAATCCGGGACTCTGTCCATATATACAAAAGATCGTCTTCCATGTGTAGTTCTAGCCCATGGGAATAATTATGAAATGGTTATGAATCCGGCGGAACTTGAGAGTTTTGGTGGGGACACGCAGCAATTTTTGGATTGCCTTTCAACCAAGCTTTTTTCTTTAGAGCCCCTTCAGTAGAGAGTTAGAATCGATCTAACTACCACTGACAATAATCTTTCCTATTTGCCTCCCAGCGGCCATATGTTCATAAGCTTTAGAAACTTCAGTGAGAGAGAACACTTTATCTATAATCGGTTTGTAGGTTCCATTGGCTAAGTTTTCACCGAGATGTTTCATAGCACGCTCGGTGCGATCGGCATGGTCGAATAAGTTGTAGACGAGATGAAATCCGCACACTCGCAAACCTTTCCCTATCGCTGGGAATAGAGGAAAAGCGGTGTCTGACATCGCTAGAGCGCCATAAACCACAATTGAAGCCTCAATTGCGGCGCCGTCAGCTAGAACTTCTAAAAACGGTCCACCAATAGGATCAAACGCGATATCAAAACCATGACCATCGGTAATCTCCATTACTCTGGCAGCGAAATCTTCCTGGCTGGTTGCTATCACGTGATCAGCACCGGCGTCTACTAATGCATCTTTTTTTGAAAAATCTCTAGAGGTTGCTATTACAGTAGCGCCATGAGCTTTCGCTATCTGTATGGCTGGGATACCGACACTTGAACTGGCAGCAGATATCACTACATATTGAGCTGCGCCAGGTTTTAAACCACCAACCTCAACTAGTCCCCCATATGCTGTGGGAAAGGCCATCCAAATTGCAGCCGCCTCTTCAAAACTGGTATCGGGAGATTTGGGAGCTAAAGCTTGAATTGGGATAATGGCTTTCTCACCAATTACACCATACTCTGCTGGCGACATATTTGGGGTGATCGAAACTTCTTGTCCAACTTGAAAGTTTTTCACTCCTGGTCCGATAGCTTCAATGATTCCAGCACCTTCTACGCCAATTCGGGAAGGAAGTTTAGGTTCTACCAAGTATAAGCCTTGCATATAAAGGTATTCAGCGCGGTTAAGTCCTGCTGCCTTTATATCCACAAGCACTTCGTTTTCTTGCGGCGACCTTAATTCTTCTTCTAGGATTTCAAGAACTTCTGGTCCACCAATCGTGTTAAATCTTACTACTTTAGTCAATGCTAGTTTTCCTTATAAATATTGTATTGCAACATTCGCCTTGTTAAGACCCGTGCACTATCATTCTAGAGGTGAAGCCATTGGTCTTGACGTGAGACCAGTTTGAAGTATTACTTTTATGTTTGTGCACTAGAGACTCATATTGGACATAATCCCGCATACTTGGTTTTGGTAATCCGCTTATATTGACCGAAGCACCATTAAGACCTTTGAATTTTTGGATTTCTACCGTAGATTCTGGGACAGAGAAGCGAATTTTTTTGGCACTTCTCTCAATAGTTAAAGGGACTCGAGTCACATCTTTTTTAGCCAATTTTTTGAATCCGCCGAAAGCAACTGGAAGGATTGCTTCAAACGCCTCATTTTGGGCATCTGACATTGAGTCATCAACATAAATTTTTGCCCATTTTCGCATTTCGAACGTTGCGACGAACTTTATACCAGCTAGATCTATCTCGTTAATTTGCCCGGATACGATTTCAATTAGTCGGGAGCCTTCACATTTTTTATCAGTAGGTAGTCCGAAATTACAGGGGCAAGGAATGGCACAGCTGCATGATTCAGTAAGATCAGCAGTTAAGCTCCAGGAGTCAGCAGCTAATAGACTGGTTGGAACGCTCGTCAGTGCCGGTACTGCAGCGGTAAGGTATTTGGCGAAATCTCTGCGTTTCATATTCATATTCCTATGACATTTACTAATTATGTTGAATGTAATATTACCATAAACTCTATCTGCCTTGTATGCAGAAGGATTGTGGCCAGTTATAGTTACATTTTATAATTGCAGACACATACAAGACTGTATGGCTTAGCAAGCAACAGGTAGTGTCAATTAATTTCAATAGCGGAGCGCCGTCGTCGTCAATTATCGTGTTATAGATAAAGTAGGTATGCCTCATGTCCTATCATTTATTAGTGATAAGTTAGAGCGCTTTGATTGCGATAATTTAGATTGGGTGAAACTGCTTCCACTTAATCGTAATCATCTCTTACATGGGGCCTGTCATTACCCTTATAGGAAATCCAGTGAGCATCCGTGGGAGCATGGTTACCGAATAAGGGCTAGTGTCAACATCGACATGACCCCCCCATTTACTTACAGACATTGGGGTCGGATTCCCTCAGCAACTGCTAAACAGGGTTGGCTTTCCGGCGAGCAGGATTTTGCTTTTTCTGACCTAGAACAATGTGCGGTCCATACTCTTGCCCACGAATGCTTTCATTTTTTAAGTAGGTCGGGTCAAATTCTAGATAAAAATACGGAAGCTAACGCTAACTGGTGGGCTTCTGCTTGGCTGGATGATTTTTCCGGCCAAATATAGACGACGAACTTCGCCGGCAAGAAAAAAAGCGATGGCATTCCGAAAATGTTATTCTTAATAATTGGATAAAAGATTTAAGAGGCAAAAACATGAAAGCAGTAGTAGCGCATGGGGTAGATGATTTTTCGGTAGTGAATGTAGATCTCGACTCCCCCAAAGTTGGAGAAGTTTTAGTACAGATGAAAGCGACCGGGATCTGTCATTCTGATTTATCCATTATTAATGGAACTATTCGCTGGAAACTGCCTTCTGTGCTAGGTCATGAAGGGGCTGGTATCGTTGAGCAGGTTGGTGAGGGCGTGACAGGTGTTAAACCAGGAGATCACGTAGTTCTTTCTTTTGTCCCTAATTGTGGGGATTGTTACAACTGCTTAAGGGCTGAGCCCTACTTGTGCCAAATGAGCAAACCTCATGGTGGGCTGCTTGATGGAACCAGTCGTGTGAAAATGGACGGTAAAGAAATTGCCGTTATGTCGATGTTGGGGAACATGGCTGAATACTGCGTCGTCCCTGAAGCTTGTGTCGTGAGCGTGGACAAGGAGCACGATTTTAAAGCTGCGGCTTTGGTCGGATGTGGGGTGACAACTGGAGTTGGAGCGGCTATTAAGACCGCTGAGGTTAAACCAGGTTCAACGGTAGCCGTCTGGGGATGTGGAGGTGTTGGATTAAATGTGATCCAAGGCGCGCGTATTGCGGGAGCTGCAAAAATTATAGCAGTAGATTTGTCCGCGGAAAGAATGGAAATGGCGCGGGCCTTTGGAGCCACGGATGTAATTAATCCAGAGTCAGATGCATTTAAGCAGGTTCTAGAAATGACCGATGGTATCGGCGTCGACTATTGCTTCGAAGTTGTAGGTAATGGAAAGCTAATTGAGGCATGTTTTAAGGCCACTAGATTTGGTGGAACGACTGTTTTAGTTGGAGTTGGTCGTGCTGATGATAGGTTTTCGATTAACGCAATGATTGTCCCTTTTTCAAGTAAGACCATTAAAGGTTGTATGTATGGGAGTGCTAACTTTAAAGTAGATTTCCCAATGTACTTAGATTTATATCGCCAGAAGAAGCTTGATCTTGACCGTTTAGTGACACGGACCTACAGCATCGATGAAGCACCTGAAGCTTTTGCTGATTTAGAAAGCGGTAAGAACGCGCGCGGGGTTATTATTTACTAGTCTTCTGACAGCGCTGCGTGCTAAGTTTAGAGCTGAGTGCGCAGCTATTTAGCGGGAGTTCTAAGAGTACGGTCAGCTGTCTTTGAAATGAGGCATCACTTCTTTGGCGAAAAGCTCCACTGAACCCATGGCATCTTTTCCACTAATTCCCGGTAAGTGCATCCAGCAGGAGACCTCTGTTGGCTGCACAGCGCGCTGATAGAGCTTTAGCTGCTCTATCGCAAAGTCTGGGTCCCCAATAATGTAACGGTTTTTAAAAGTATCGAAGCCGACTTGTTCTTTCTCCGTAATAATACTTCCATCTGCCGCCTTTAGAACGCGATCACCGGCGGCAGACGCCGCTCCATATAGTTCTGTGAATAGATAGTTTAAGGCTGGAGCTGCAATAGCTTCCGCTTTTTCTTTAGTTTCGGCTATGAATACAGAGCGCATAATTGGTCTCTCTGGTATGACCCACCCGATTTTTTTGGCTTCAGCTTCGTAAGGCTCAAAGTGCTCTAGAAGCTCTTCAGGTCCGTGTCTAGGAGACATGATTTGCGTTGCATGCCTTCTTGCTGCACGTCTTAGGGACGCGGGAGCTGATACGCCATACCAGATAGGGGGGTGTGGCGATTGGACAGGCTTCGGTGTCAGACGCGTTTTGGGTACTTGGTAGTACTTGCCCGAAAAAGAGAAAGTGTCTTCGGTCCATGCAAGTGTCATTAGGTCTAAAGCTTCTTCAAAACGTCCAATTCTTTCATTACGTGGGATTCCATGCGCTTCAAATTCCTCTGCGACATATCCAGGGGCAACGCCAAAAATGAAGCGCCCGTTAGAGAGATTGTCTAGGACAGCAATATCTTCGGCTAGCTTCAGTGGTGCATATAATGGGACAAGGAGGACGCCTGTTCCAATTCGCATTGTTTTTGTGACTGCGGCAGCTCCTGCACATGCAATTAACGGTCCTGGACAAAGGCCATCTTTTTGAGCATGGTGTGAAACTTGAAAGCTAGACGAGTAACCCAGTTCTTCTGCTCTAGGGAGGCAATCAAGCATATCCTGGTAAGGCTCCTGCCAAGGTATTCCGCTTCCAGGTGGAACTTGGAGAGAAAACATTAATCCAAATTTCATATGATACTCCTTGGTTTACTTATGCCTTAGTGAGTTATTGCCGAGGCATTACAGCCCACTTTTTTCATAGCTTTATGGATTGCTACACTAACTTCAACAGCGTTTGGTCCGTCTCCGTGAATACAAAGACTTTCGGCATCTAAGGTAATCAGAGACCCATCAACGGCTTGTACTTGGCCTGTTTCGATATATCGCGTCACTTGCGCTGTAGCAAATGAGATATCTGTTTCATGTTTTTCTCGTTGGATAATTAAAGCTCCATCGGGAGCGTAATGAAGATCTGGATAAATTTCTCCGACCACGCGTATCCCTTTTTTTCTAGCCGCAGATGGCATCGCGGCATCTGTCGGCGCTGGCCAGTAAAGCATAGGCTTATCGGATAGCTGGGATATTGCATCCGCGACTGCTGCTGCGAGGGTCTCGTCAGTCTTTAATACTGAGTAGAAAGCACCGTGAGGCTTTACGTGATGTAATGTCATTCCATTCACTTTTAAAGCCGCTTGCAGAGCTCCAGTTTGGTAGATCGTATAAGCGTAAGCATCTTCAGCTGATATGTTCATTGCTCGTCGTCCAAATCCCATGAGATCGGGTAATCCGGGGTGGGATCCTACGAGAACATTATCAGTCTTGGCTTTTGCTATGGTATCAAGCATTGTTAATGGGTCTCCAGCATGGAAGCCGCAAGCTACATTGGCTGTCGTGATTTGGCCCATCATCGCGTAATCATTCCCCATATTCCAGTTTCCAAAGCTTTCGCCCATATCGCAATTAATGTCCATTGATTTAATCATTTTAGTCTCCGTACTAGTGTTAGGTAACTACTATTCATGTAATTGGAGGCTACATGATTTCGAACCTACTGCAAAGAGCCGCTTATACTATTAGCTAACTCGATATTCGTGATTTTTAATTTCCGTCCAAACGTCAATAATCACAAATATTAATTTGTGGGGAGAAAGATTAAATTGCTATTTAGTGATTCCAATATATTCGTAGTGACATTTTTTAGGGGTATTAGTTAGTTGATAGTGTATAAAACCTCAAAAAGAAAAAATATTTTTCCAATTTCCTCCTAGTCCTGAGCGCAGGGTGGCCTTGATAACTTATGGCTTAGTTCATATTTCTACTTGTTCCATTTGACAGGAACCTTTCACCATTTGATAATCGCGCTCTCACTTAGCGCCCGTAGCTCAG
Source organism: Pseudomonadota bacterium (assembly GCA_018668255.1). Classification (GTDB taxonomy): domain Bacteria; phylum Pseudomonadota; class Gammaproteobacteria; genus UBA4457. Next base: position 77,321 of record JABISZ010000024.1, read on the forward strand.
CTGGATAGAGTACCTGGCTACGAACCAGGGGGTCGGAGGTTCGAATCCTTCCGGGCGCGCCATAATCGGCTATTGTGTTTTTAGTTTGGGATGCTCGCCTCTACGGAGAACGTGGGAAGAGTGGAGAGTGCTTTCTTAGTTTTGTGTTTTTCCTTAACAGTTGGACTTCTTTAATGACACAGTGCGAAAACTATATGGATGGTCAATCTGCAATAGTGCTTTTTTCAGGTGGACAAGATTCTACCGTCTGCTTGGCTTGGGCGCTGAAACAGTTCGATTCTGTTTCTACAGTTGGTTTTTCTTATGGTCAGCGTCACGCTGTAGAGTTGGACTGTCGCGAGGTGATTTTATCGAAAATGCGCGATATTTTTCCCCAATGGGCTTCTAAACTAGCAAATGACCAGCTAGTGGATCTTGATTTTTTTGAACAAATTAGTGATTCCGCATTGATTACTGCTCGAGAAATAGAGGAAACTGGAAATGGTTTACCAAATACTTTCGTGCCGGGGCGAAACATTTTTTTTCTAACCACTGCTGCCGCTCTAGCTTATAAATGTGACATAAATAACATTGTCGGGGGCATGTGTGAGACTGACTATTCAGGATACCCCGATTGTCGAGACGACACCTTAAAGTCGATAGAAAAAACCTTAAGTCTAGGGATGGAACGTGAACTGACTATCCACACGCCTTTGATGTTTCTTGATAAAGCGGCTAGCTGGTCTTTTGCACACAAATTAGGGGGCGATGCTTTTGTGGACGTTATCATCGAAGATACACACACGTGTTACTTGGGGGAAAGAAAGGTTCGGCACGCATGGGGGTATGGATGTGGGAAATGCCCTGCATGTGAACTACGAGAAAGTGGTTTCACAAAATATTTGTCAACGCTTTAGTCTATGAAATATTCAGTAAAAGAAATCTATTTAACTTTACAAGGTGAGGGTTCTCATGCAGGGCGAGCAGCCGTTTTCTGTCGGTTTTCCGGTTGTAATCTGTGGTCTGGAAAAGAGTCTGATCGTCTGTCGGCGGAGTGTCAATTTTGCGATACAGATTTTGTCGGCACGGACGGGAAGGGGGGTGGTAAGTTTAATTCTTCTGAAGAACTAGCGGGGACGATAAATACCGAGTGGGAAAGGAATGTAGATTTAAATAGTTTTAAACTAGTCGTTTTTACCGGAGGAGAACCTGCGCTACAGATTTCTCAGGAACTTATTGATACGTTGAGGACTTTGGGTTTTGAGTGTGCTATTGAAACTAATGGCACTGTTCCTCTTCGTGCAACGCTCGATTGGGTGACCGTATCCCCAAAAATCTTAGGGAAATTGGCAGTGTCATCTGGGCATGAACTTAAGCTAGTGTTTCCACAGAAGTTGATTAGTCCAGAGATGTATCGAGATCTGCATTTTAAATATTTTTTTTTACAGCCCATGGATGGTATTGATTATAAAGAAAATTTAAAGTTAACAATCGCGTATTGTCTCAAAAATCCTCAATGGAAGCTGTCCATACAGACACATAAATACATAGGGATTGATTAAGTACTAACAACTTCGGTTATCATGGGGCACCAGAGGTTAGATTTCACAAGTAAAATCTTGCGCCCGTAGCTCAGCTGGATAGAGTACCTGGCTTCGAACCAGGTGGTCGGGAGTTCGAATCTCTCCGGGCGCGCCAACTACCTCTTAGTCCTGCAGTGACATCCTCCAGGCTGAATAGAAAATCAGCTTGAAGGGCATAGTGTTCAGTGCTCTACTTATCAGCCACCTTCTAAAAAAGGAAATGACTATGGGGAGCCAAAGGCGTTTATTGATCGCTAACAGAGGAGAAATTGCGTTACGTATTATACGCACTGCACAGGAATCGGGCTTTCATACGGTCGCCATATACCCTAAAGATGACGAAGCCAGTTTGCATGTTCGCCGGGCAGATGAGGCGGTCAGATTGAGTGGTGTTGGCCCCGCTGCCTATTTGGATATTGATGAAATTACAAGTATCGCTGTAGCCACTAATTGTCAAATGGTACATCCTGGTTATGGATTTTTGTCAGAGAGTGGCTCATTCGTTAGAAGTATCGAAAAAACAGGTATTGTTTTTGTCGGCCCGACGGCAGAGCAGATGGAGCTTTTTGGCAACAAAAGTGCAGCTTGTAACTATGCCCGAGAGAAAACTATTCCTGTCCTGGGCTCATCGGCAACGTTCAAATCCTGTGATGAGTTTGTCAAATTATTTGAGAATTCTGTTCCCAGAAAACCTCACATCATTAAAGCCGTTTCAGGGGGCGGTGGTCGAGGCATGCGGGTAGTAAGAATCGGAGATGACATACGGAAATTATGGGATCAAGCTGAGGCTGAGGCACTAACTGCTTTCGGTGATGGTCGTCTTTATGCTGAGGAATACTGCGATGTTGCTCGGCACATCGAGGTTCAAGTGGTTGGAGACGGTCAAGGGAATGTGACTCATTTGTGGGAAAGAGACTGTTCCTTGCAGAGGCGCCATCAAAAGCTAGTCGAGATTACACCTGCTCCAAGCCTAGATAGCGGACTTCGAAAAAAACTTCTTGATGCAGCTGTTTCGCTAGCAACTGAGGTTCAATACCGCGGCATAGGCACGTTTGAGTTTTTAGTGGATGTGGAGACTAGTAACTATTTTTTTATAGAAGCGAATCCTCGGTTACAAGTTGAACATACCATTACCGAAGAAGTCCTGGGGCTTGACCTGATCTGCATCCAGTTTGAAATTGCTTTGGGTAGGTCTCTCGAAAACTTGAGTCTTCTAACGCCTCCTCCTATCAAAGGCACTGCATTACAGCTTCGGATAAACGCTGAAAAAATGAATGAGGACGGCAAAATAAGTAGCGTTGGAGGTGTTGTGTCCCAGTTTGAGCCATCAGCGGGGCCTGGAGTGCGGGTTGATACTGCCGCACATAACTTATACACCATGCATCCTTCTTTCGATTCTTTGTTGGCAAAGCTTATTATTTATTCTCATGGTTCTGATCAGCAAAAATTACTCACAAAAGCAGGAAGAGTGCTGTCCGAGTTTGTCATAGACGGATTACCGACGAATCGCTCTCTAATTTCAGCATTAGTAAAACGACCGGAAATTGCTTTAGGCAAAGTGACAACAGGGTTTGTCGAAGAAAACTGGGAAAGTCTTTTTTCTGCATCAGAGAAGCTGCCTAAGAAGCAAAGGACTGATGCAGATGAGGTTAAGGAAAGCACTACAACTTCTATTCCCGAAGGTTTACGGGCAGCGAAAGCGCCGATGAGAGGAAGCATAATCAGCATAGATGTTGAGATTGGTGAAATAGTTTCTTCTGGTCAACAACTAGGATTGTTGGAAGCCATGAAAATGCACCATGAAATTATTGCTATCGACTCAGGAGTCGTTTCTGACATTCTTTCTGAGTTAGGTGACGTGGTTGACGAGAGAGATCACCTATTCTATCTCGAACCTTTAGCTAATGAGACTTTAGTTGCTGAAAAAAGAAATAGTATTGATATCGAGGTAGGACGCGCGGACTTAGAAGAAGTTATTGAACGACACGATAGAGGTCTCGATATCAACCGGCCAGCAGCGAGGGCGAAACGGGCGTCAAGAAACTCTAGAATGGCGCGAGAGAACATTGAAGACTTATGCGATGAAGGCTCATTCATCGAATATGGTGCACTTGCGATAGCGGCGCAACGAAAGCGGAGGAGCCTTGACGATTTACAAGCTAATACCCCTGCTGATGGAATGATTGGTGGTTTTGGCAATATAAATGGGGAGCATTTTGGTGATGATTCACGTTGTGCGGTTCTGGCTTACGATTTTACTGTTCTAGCCGGAACCCAAGGGCACAATAATCACAAGAAAAAGGATCGTATTTTTGAGTTGGCTTTGGAGTGGAAAACTCCAACTGTATTTTTTACTGAGGGAGGGGGAGGTCGTCCTGGCGACGTTGACACTGATGACTTGATTATGAGTTGGCTGGATTTGAAAACTTTTACGAGTTGGCCAAAATTGAGTGGGGTCGCACCTAGGATAGCCGTGAATTCGGGACGATGTTTTGCGGGTAATGCTGTTATTTTCGGGTGCGCTGATATTACGATCGCAACTCAGAGTTCAAACATCGGATTAGCAGGTCCAGCTATGATAGAAGGTGGCGGGCTGGGGACTTTTACCCCAGACGATATCGGTCCAATTGAGGTTCAAGAAGCTAATGGTGTAGTTGACGTGGTTACTGTCGATGAGCTCGAGGCGACTCAAATAGCTCGTCAGATCTTAGGATGCTTTCAGGGGAAAATCGAAGGATGGACTTGCTCTGATCAAAGGGTGTTAAGACATTTAATTCCTGAGAATAGAATGAAAGTTTATGACGTTAGAGAGGTTATAAAAAATATTGCTGATGACGATTCCTTTATAGAGCTGAGGAGACAGTATGGTCCTGGTCTAATTACTGGATTTATTCGAGTTGAAGGTCGAGCTATGGGGTTGATAGCAAATGACTCCAAGTATTTGGGCGGTGCTATTGATGGAGATGGTGGAGAAAAAGGAGGCCGTTTTCTTCAGTTATGTGATGCGTATGGCGTTCCAGTTATTTCTTTATGTGATACCCCTGGTTTCATGGTGGGACCAGATAGTGAGAAAACAGCGGCAGTTAGGCGTGGGTCGCGACTCATAGTTGCAGGAGCGAACCTTTCCGTACCGATGTTCACGATTATAACTCGCAAGGGTTATGGCTTAGGAGCGCAAGCGATGGCGGGCGGAAGTCTCCACCAGCCCTTTTTCTCGATCGCATGGCCAACTGCTGAGCTAGGTCCTATGGGACTAGAAGGCGCGGTAGAGTTGGGATTCAAGAAGGAGCTAATGGCTGCTGAAGAGGGCCCAGAGCGCAGAGCGTTATACGAGAGACTAGTGGCAGGTCTTTATGAGAAAGGTAAGGCTGTTTCTGTCGCTTCTGTTTTTGAAATAGATGCAGTTATTGATCCAAAAGACACAAGATCGTGGCTCGTCAGAGGTATGAAAATGGCGGGCTCAAAACAAAGAGAGAGAAAGTCATATGTGGATGTCTGGTAGTTTGTGTCGCTCTGTAAGTGGGCGCATATTTGGTGTATTGTTTTGTCATTAAATCTTAATTTAATGTTATTGGTGTTTATATGAGATATTGCCCAGAATGCGGATATAAGCTAATTAAGTTACCTTTAGGTGGTAGAGAACGGCTCACGTGTGAAGATCCTAAGTGTGGTTTTGTGCATTGGAATAACCCTGTCCCTGTAGTGGCGGCTATCGTAGAACACGACAATGAGGTCGCCCTTATACAGAATGTTGGATGGCCTTCTGATTGGTTCGGCCTTGTAACAGGTTTTTTGGAGGCTGGCGAAATGCCGGCGGAAGCAGTTTTACGTGAAGTTGAAGAAGAGATTGGGCTGCCGGCCAAACTTCAGTCATACGTAGGTATGTATGAATTTTACCGCAGTAATCAACTGATTATTGCTTATCACGTTACAGTTGATTCTCATGAAGTTGATCTATGCCCCCATGAAATTGCGGCCCAAAAATGGGTTGCTATTGATGATATAGAGCCTTGGACTGCTGGGACAGGAAAAGCTTTGCAAGACTGGCTGAAAACCAAGGGCATCGACAGAGAGTTAGTAGATTTCAGTGGTGCTAATTCTTAGTTTGGATCTTACTATTCGGCACTGGATCATAACCTGACTGCTTATTCCATGGTTGGCATCGTAGAACTCTTAGGATTGCTAATACGACTCCTCTAGCACCGTGCTTTTTTATGGCCTCAATTGCATATTCTGAACAGGTAGGCGCATATCTGCAGCAAGGTGCAAATAGGGGTGAAATAATTATCCGGTAACAATGGATAGGTGCTATTGCAACACTTTTCGCCAGTGTTCCTAAGAGTTTTTTTAGCGGCATAAAAACATACTTGCTACTCTTGGGTAGCGTTTTGTGAGTAATTATGTCGTGCAAACCGCTGACCACAGTAATAGCAATCTATGTATATTTTTTCTGCCAACGGTAAAAAAACGCGAGGGTGACCCAAGGATCCGCCTCCTCCATCACAAGATGCTCCATGCTCACCGTCTTTTACTAAATGAATATTTCTTTCTATAGTCATATTTTTTCCCATTAGGTTGCTACTATGGTATGCGCAAGGGCTAGCAAATGTCGCCACCTAATTGTCTGAATTTTAGCAATAATGCTATATATATTTTGGCGTATTTAAGTCCGTCCTATCTAGAACGGTTATTTTAAACTTATTTGTGAATAAAATTCTAAAATGGACTAAAATTTGTCCCGCCAACTTTTACGCACTTCTGGTATTAAAAGATGTACTGGTACCTAGTTAGTGCGCTTCTTAACTATCGAGAGCATCTGAGCTAAGTTATTTAATATGAAAGAAAATCTCTCGAATAAAGAAAAAAAAGAGTTGCGGAAAAAAGCGCATGCACTTAAGCCGGTAGTTATGATTGGCCAGCATGGTCTCACGGATGCGGTATTGGCTGAGATAGACCTCGCTCTTAATGCCCATGAGTTAATTAAAGTGCGCGTCAGAGGGTCTGAAAAAAATGAACGTGCTGAGCAAGTCGCTCAAATAAAAGATCAATTAAATGCTGAAGTAGTGCATCAAATTGGCGGCATTACCGTGTTATACCGGCTAGTCACAGATTAAAAAATAAAGATTATGATCAAGATCACTGATGCGTCTCTCAGACGAGGGCCGAGGTTGCTTTTCGAATGTGTAAACCTATCGTTCCATGCTGGACAAAGAATAGGTATTACCGGTGCAAATGGTATCGGAAAGACGAGCTTGTTTGCCGTTTTAGATGGTACCTTACAAACGGATAGTGGAGACGTATCTATCCCCTCTGCTACGGAGATTGCTAGCGTTTCACAGGAAGTTCAAGCGGTGTCAATAAAAGCAGTTGCCTACGTAATGGAGGGGGACAAGAAGCTCAGCATCGCCAAAGAAAAGTTAAGACAGGCAGAGCAAAAAAACTCCGGCCATGAACTGGCTCTTGCGTATGAAATGTACGAGGAAGTCGACGGCTACACAGCGGAAACTCGGGCAGCCAAATTGCTCGCCGGCCTGGGCTTTAGCCAAGTCGAGCAGCAGAAATCTTTTGCCGAGTTCTCTGGTGGATGGAGAATGAGGCTCAATCTGGCTAGAGCACTAATGTGCCCTTCCGATCTGCTTTTGTTGGATGAACCAACTAACCATTTGGATCTAGATGCGATCATTTGGCTCGAACATTGGTTGCTTGGCTATGAAGGGATGCTGTTGCTTATTTCACATGATCGTGATTTCTTGGATGCGGTATCCACACACATCGTTCATATTGAAAATCAACGGATGACGTCTTATACCGGGAATTATTCAAAGTTTGAAGAACAACGAGCAGCACAATTGGCTGGCCAGCAAGCAGCTTATGTAAAACAACAAAGAGAGATCAAGCATATACAGTTTTTTGTTGATCGGTTCAGAGCTAAAGCATCTAAAGCAAAGCAGGCACAGAGTCGATTGAAAGCTTTATCTCGTTTGGAGGTAATCAATAGCGCACAGATTGATTCTCCATTTTCGTTTAGATTTGAAGAGCCAAAAAAAATGCCTACTCAGCTAGTTACGGTCAGTAACGCCGATATTGGATATGGTGACGACATAGTTTTAAAAAATATCTCTATGTCAATAGTTCCTGGCGATAGAATTGGTCTGTTAGGAGCGAATGGAGCCGGGAAGTCAACATTGATTAAGGCTTTAGTCGGAGATTTGTTGCCTATTTGTGGGGATGTTGATAGGGCTAATGACTTAAAAGTGTCATATTTCGCGCAACATCAAGTCGAACAGTTAAGAAGTGACGAAACACCCTTATCGTTTTTGAAGCGAGTTGAGCCAAAAGCCTCAGAGGGCGAGTTGAGGAAACACCTCGGTGGATTTGCCTTTTCAGGCAATGCGGCCTTAGCTCCAATCGGCCCTTTTTCTGGTGGTGAAAAAGCACGATTAGTTTTAGCAGCCATTATTCGTCAAAAGCCTAATTTGTTATTGTTAGATGAGCCAACAAACCATCTTGATTTGCAAATGCGGCATGCGCTGAGCTTAGCTCTACAGGGTTTTCAAGGTGCGTTAGTTGTAGTGTCTCATGACCGCCATTTACTTCAGTCTGTTAGTGATTCTCTAAAGTTCGTACATGATGGCGAGGTCGAAGATTTTCCAGGTGATTTAGATGACTATGCCCGTTGGTTAATACAGAGTCGGGCAGAGACAAAGCAAAGTGTTAAATTAAAAAAAGATCCTACGAACTCTTTTAAACAAAGAAAGCAACAGAAACACCGAGAGGCCGAAAGACGGAACAGTCTCAGTTCCCATAAAAGGCAGTTTAAGGAAGTTGAGAAATCTATGAGTCAGAACGAGTTGTTACTGGAAAGAATAGGTGAAAAGCTTTCCAATAGCAGTGTATATCTTGAGGAGAATAAAGCCGAGATGGAGAGACTGCTGTCCGAGCAAGTTATGTATCAAAAGAAGCATGAAAGTAATGAGAAGTTGTGGCTTGAGTTGACTGCTAAGTTGGAAGATTTAGAAAAGCCATTAATTTAACTTTCTACTTATTGAGTAATAAATAAATACAGTTAAACTCTAATTTTTAGAAAAACTGATTCTAATCGGCATTTTTTGAAGATTATATGAAAAAACTTCACTTTTGTGACCCGAACTACTTCCAATTTTTGAGCGGCTAGTTATAGTAGGGGCAGCGCAATCAGAATGTTCTAACTACTAACCTAGATAGGGTAAGGTGATGAAAAGTGGATAAGACTCAGTATGATCAAATGCGTGTAAAAAAGGGGAGTTCATCACCAGCAATATGTCATTACTGGTAAACTGATAATGTGTTTACTGTAGACTTAATTAGTATGAGATGAGCTAATGTTTATTATATTTTTCATGGAGATATTTTTATGGCTAAGGTAACTGCGATTAAAGTAAAACAAACTAAGACAGCAATCATTGCTATGGTTTCTGAGGCTACAGGATTGACGAAAAAACAAGTGCAAGGTGTTTTATCAGCGACAAAAGACGTTGCTGCACGTAACTTGTCAAAAAATGGGTCTGGTGAATTCACGATACCTGAATTAGGCGTTAAACTGCGTCGAGTTAAAAAGGCTGCTCGAAAAGCTGGGAAAGGACGTAACCCTTTTACAGGTGAAGAGATAATGCTTGCCGCCCGTCCAGCTAGTCTCTCTGTTAGAGCTACTGCGATGAAAGCGATTAAAGATACAGTTGCGTAATGCTGTCTGGTTCTTTGAAGGCCGACATAACGTCGGCTTTTTTTATGGATGTCTATTGTGAATGTGTAGGAATAAATCATTTACATAAAGAGTTTTAGGGAGCATTTGCAATGCGAGTAGCTGTTATTGGTGCAGGACTTTTGGGTTTGACTACTGCATGGTTCCTTAGAAAAAGTGGCGCTGAAGTTATCGTTTTTGATCGAGAGTTGCACGTTGGCTTAGAGACCAGTTATGCAAACGGGGGCATGCTGCACGCCAGTCAAGCCAGCCCTTGGAACGAGCCTGGTGTGATTTTCAAAGCTCTGAAGATGCTAGGAGATGAGGATGCCGCTTTGTTGATTAGGCCAAGAGCTCTGCTGCGGATGCTTCCGTGGGCCTGTGCATTCTTTCTCAACTCATCAAAAAAAAAATATAGAGGAAATCTCGAAAAAAACACAATACTTGCTGATTACTCGTTGTCAGTACTTAATGAGCATTTTGGGTTTCTTGGTGATGTGTATGATCGCTCTGATCTTGGGACGTTAAAGATCTATCGGACGACTGAAGAACTGGCGCAGGCTAAACAAGTTGCCGATGTGTGTACCGAGCTAAATATCGCTCATCAGACTCTAAGTCCGGATGAGGTTGGGTCATTAGAACCAGCACTGCAACCAATATGCAGCAGTCTTAGTGGGGGTATATATTTTCCTGATGACGTGTCTGGCAATGCCTATTTGTTCTGTAAAAAGCTAGCGGCCGCCGCTGATTCAGCGGGTATTCTCTTCGAATTAGGGAACAATGTTAGCGAGATTCGTGCTAGTTCTGGGCAAGTAGAGGCAGTGGTTGGCAATAGGGAAATATTTCCTGTGGATGCATGTGTGGTAGCCGCAGGGAGCTATAGCCCTTTTCTTACAAAGGACCTTGGTCTAAAGCTTCCAGTTGAGCCTATTAAAGGTTATTCCTTAACTATCCCTACGTCAGAATGGGAAACATGCCCTAAGGTTCCTGTCATTGATGAGCATTATCATGCAGCAGTCTGTCCTTTAGGATCTTTTATGAGAGTGGCAGGCACAGCGGAATTTGCGGGTTTTGATGATCAGATTCGTGATCGTCGCATAGCAAATTTGTTTTCCCTGGCCCGTCAAATCTATCCTAGATATAGTAAATACTTCGAAGAAAAAAATGTGGCGCTATGGAGTGGATTTAGGCCTATGAGTCCAGATGGCGTGGGTATAATGGGCAAAACTAAAGTGTCCGGGTTATATTTGAACACCGGGCACGGTCATCTTGGTTGGACTATGGCTCCGGGCGCAGGTAAATCAGTGGCTGACGAAATCACTAAAAATATAGAACATTTTTCGCTTAGTGGTTATCGTCTGGATAGATTCTAAAAAAGCATTTCCAGCTCGTTTTTTGGGTAACAGGAGTAGGCTATGGAGTTCGAAGCTCTTTGTAAACAAAGATATACTGAGCGATATTTTTCTCCAAACGTAGAAATCTCTGATCGACAGCTACAGGATCTTTTTCAAAAAGTGATACTGGGTCCTAGTGCTTTTAATCTGCAGCATTGGCAGTTCATCGTTGTCAGGGAGCAAGAAGCAAAAAAAGAATTGTCTGAAATTGCTTACTATCAGCCACAGGTTAAGGACTGCTCTGCTGTTGTCGCCGTTTGTGGGAACTTGTTAGCTTTTAGAGATGCCCGTTGTATACACGCGACTGATCCCGAGAGCATCAGAGATAAGTTCACTGATATGGTTGAAAAGATTTACGAGAATGAGGCCGGTTTGCAGCGAGATGAGGCGATACGTAGCGCATCTTTAGCTGGTATGTCGCTGATGTATGCCGCCGCAGATAAAAATTGGGCTAGCGCGCCCTTGATTGGCTTCGACGCTGACAAGCTTGCGGCAAAGTTGTGTTTACAAAAAACTATGATTCCTGTGATGTTGGTTTTGCTAGGGAAACCAAAGCCAGGCCATACAAATAGACGGGGGTATAGAAAGTCACTGAGTGAAGTTTTGCATTTTGAAACCTATAAATCCTAAACTTTTTGTGTTGATTTTAGGCGTCGAGTCAGCCACGATGTAGTTAACGTTTCGTATGTCTTTGTAGAGGAAAAAAATAATGAAGAATGATTTTGAGGTGTTGGCAGATGGCTTTGTCTTTTTAGAAGGTCCGAGATGGAAAAACGATCGTCTCTGGTTCTCAGACATGTGGGGGTATGGCGTTTACTCTATGACAGAGGAAGGCGACTGCGAAAAAATAGTAGATGTTCCTGGTCGCCCCTCAGGGCTCTGTTTTCTTCCGTCGGGAGAACTGATAGTCGTCTCCATGACCGACCGAAAATTATTACGCCTTGATAGTAACAATGGTCTTATGCAATATGCAGATTTGGCTCTTTTCGCGACAGCTGATGCTAACGATATGGTAATTGATAGTGATGGTGGTATTTATGTCGGTAATTTTGGCTATGACCTTTTCGGAGGAGCAGAGTCTACGATGGCAAATTTACTCAGAGTCGCTCCTGACGCTAGTGTATCGGTAGTAGCAGAGGATATGTCCTTCCCAAACGGCACTGTGATTTCCGAGGATGGTAAGACACTGATCTGCGCAGAAACTTTTGCAAATTGTTTGACTGCTTTTACACGACATGCCGATGGCACGCTCTCGAATAGGAGAGTCTGGGCTGATCTAGGTGAAAGAACTCCAGACGGAATCTGTTTGGATGCAGAGGGTGCGGTTTGGGTTTCAAGTTTTGGAAGTGGGGAATTTTTGAGAGTGTTTGAAGGAGGCCGTGTAGGAGAAATTTGCACTGTCGAGGGAAAGCGTGCGGTTGCGTGTAACCTGGGTGGAAAAGACGGACGAACCTTGTTCGCTCTCACATTTGAAGGAGAAATAGAGGATATTGCTAAAGGTGCGAAAAATGCCCGTATAGAAGTTCGACGTGTAGATGTTCCCGGTGCAGGAAACCCATAAAATATTGCACGAGAATAAGTAGATAATTAGATAATTAGAAGGGGAGAGCTAATATGTTGCACAGTAGAGAAAGAATTTTAACAACTCATACAGGAAGTCTGCCTCGAGAAGCGAAGTTATCGGAGCTTTTGATCTTGCAAGAAGAAGGGCAGAAGGTTGACGAGAGTATCCTTGAGACACTTGCCGCTGAGGGTGTGCAGAGGTCTGTCGCTAAGCAAATAGAGTCTGGCGTTGATGTGATCAACGATGGTGAGCAACCTCGCGTAGGTTTCCAGACTTATGTAGCTCAGAGGCTAGAAGGGTTTGGTGGAATATCTCAACGAGAGGCTTTCACTGATTTTGCGGACTATCCTGATTTTGGAGAAATTTTTTCTAGGAGAGGCAAGACCGCTAAAGTTTTTGATGCTCCAGCGGCTAACGCTGAAGTCTTATACACTGATCTGCGGCTTGCCAAGCAAGAGCTCATGATGTTCGATCATGCCCTAAATCAGGGAAATCAAGATTATACTGAAAAGTTCATGACCGCTGCATCACCAGGTATTATCTGCACTACGATGGCAAACCAGTTTTACGATTCTCATGAAACATATGTCCAAGCAGTTTCTAAACAAATGCAAAAAGAATATGAGCTGATCCACGAGCATGGTTACTTACTGCAACTTGATTGCCCTGACTTGGCGATGGAGAGGCATGGACAGTTCCAGCATGATCCTATTTCTAAATTTCAAGAGGCTGTTGCCTTGCATATTGATTCGATTAACCAAGCTTGCGTCAATATACCTAAAGATCGCATCCGGCTTCATGTATGCTGGGGAAATTATGACGGCCCCCATGATTGTGATGTCCCGTTAAGTGATATTTTGTCAATTATATCAGAGGCGAATGTTGGAGCTTTCTTAATTGAATTCGCTAATCCCAGGCATCAGCATGAATATGGTGAGATTAAAAAACACCCTCTACCAGATGACGCTATATTGATTCCGGGCGTAATTGATTCGACAGTAAATTATATTGAACACCCTCAAGTAGTTTGTAATAGAATTCTCGAGGCGGTCGATGCCGTCGGCGATAAAGAAAGAGTCATAGCTGGAGTGGACTGCGGCTTTGGAACATTTGCTGGCTGGGAAATGGTTGCGCAGTCCGTGGTTTGGGCGAAGTTGGCTGCTCAGGCAGAAGGTGCGAGGCTAGCTTCTGACATACTTTGGTAGTGATCCGTTGTGAGTCACCTTTTCATTAGTTAATTATTTGATCTCAAAAAAAGGAGAATTTTTCTGTGCTCAGAATGCGGTTTTTGTTGGCGTTAGTTTGTCTTTCTGGTTTTCCGCTACTGGGGTGGGCTAGCGAAAAATCAGTTAATATTCCAGCTGTTTCAATGTTTTTTATGTTTGTGACCGGGACTCTTTTTATTACTTGGTGGGCCGCACGTCGAACACGCACGACGAGTGATTTTTATGCTGCCGGAGGGAAAATCACAGGCTTTCAAAATGGTTTGGCAATAGCAGGCGACTACATGTCGGCGGCGTCGTTTTTGGGACTATCGGGCTTGATTTTTGCCAGCGGCTTTGATGGTATAATATATTCAGTGGGATTCTTGGTTGGTTGGCCTATTATTCTTTTCTTATTGGCCGAGCGACTGCGGAATTTAGGTCGTTTTACTTTTGCCGATGCAGTTTCTTTTCGATTACAACCTGTTCCGATAAGGAGCCTTTCCGCTTGCGGGACCCTGACAGTGGTTCTTCTTTATCTAGTGGCTCAGATGGTAGGAGCTGGTAAGTTGATAGAAGTTCTATTTGGTTTTCCTTACGAATTAGCAGTAGCGGTCGTAGGTGTTTTGATGATCCTCTACGTTACATTCGGCGGCATGATAGCGACCACCTGGGTCCAAATTGTCAAAGCAGTACTATTACTTTCGGGAGCTACATTTTTGGCTTTCGCAGTCTTATGGGAAGTTGATTTTTCCTTTGAGCGACTCTTTCGCTCTGCGATAGATAACCATACTTCCGGCAAATTAATTCTAGCACCAGGCCGCTTAATATCTGATCCAATTTCGGCAATATCATTGGGTCTGGCACTTATGTTTGGGACAGCAGGCTTACCTCATATTTTGATGAGATTTTTTACAGTACCGGATGCTAAAGAAGCTAGGAAGTCCGTGATTTTCGCCACAGGTTTTGTGGGTTACTTTTACTCGTTACTTTTTGTTATAGGGTTTGGTGCTATATTTCTGGTCGGTCCAAATACTGCCTATCTAGATGTAACGGGCGCTATAATCGGTGGCAGTAATATGGCTGCTGTGCATCTCTCTCAGGCTGTTGGGGGTGATTTTTTTCTAGGCTTTATTTCAGCGGTAGCGTTTGCCACGATATTGGCTGTAGTTTCTGGGTTGACTCTAGCAGGTGCCTCCGCGATATCACATGACGTTTATGCCAGTGTATTTTGCAAAGGTCAACCGAAAGAGGGAACTGAAATATTGGTCTCTAAGTTCGCAACGATAGCACTGGGAATTACAGCGATGATTCTGGGATTGTCTTTTGAAAATCAAAATGTGGCATATATGGTTGGCCTAGCTTTTGCGATTGCCGCGAGCGTAAATTTTCCTATTTTGTTCCTTTCAATGTATTGGAGTGGCTTAACCTCGAAGGGCGCTTTTATTGGCGGATCTATTGGACTAGGCAGCGCAGTTGCTTGCGTGATTACCGGACCTACTATTTGGGTTGACATCCTGGGCAATGCTGAGCCGATCTTCCCTTACAAGCACCCGGCATTATTTTCTATGACCGCCGCTTTTGCTTCCATCTACTTGGTATCTATTTTTGACTCCAGTGATGAAGCGGCTCACGCGAAATCTGCCTTCGAAAATCAGTTTGTACGGTCACTTGTTGGCCCGTTGAATTCCGAGAAATAATAGTTTTATATGGAAGGTGAGACATGAATACTAATATCTACGCTAAAATTGCGGAAGATGAAACTTTTCAGAAGTTAGCAAAAGATAAAATAAAATTCAGTTGGAAGTTGAGCGGATTGATTTTAGTTAGTTACTATACTTTTATTCTGGTTGTTGCCTTCTATCCCGATTGGTTAAGCCAACCACTTCATAGCCAGACTGTTATTACATGGGGTATACCCGCAGCATTATTTCTTATAGTCTTGAGCATGGCGACGACAGTCTTATATGTACGGCGTTGTAATGAAAATTATGATGGGAGAATGGCCGCAATAATTTCTAGAGTAGAAATGAAAAGTATTGATCATTAATGTTAAATGAAGGGGATGAGAGATGGATCAACAATTGACTGATTTGGAAGATATTCGACAATTAAAGTCACGCTATTTTCGTTTGATGGATACCCAACAATGGGTGCCGTGGACAGACTGCTTCACGAGTGACATTTTCGCCGTTTATGAAGGCTGCCCGAGACCGTCTAAGGATCTACCTCTAAATATTACGTGCGAAGGACGCGATGCATTAATTAGCGGTGTGAGTATTCTTATGGATGGAGCTAAATCGATGCATCAAGGATTTATGCCGGAAATTGAACTGCTTGATGCTAATACTGCAAAAGCTATCTGGGCTATGTTCGATTACGTTCGACTACCCACGTGTCATTTCAAAGGTTGGGGCCACTATCATGAGGATTATGTTAAGGAGGCTGGAGTTTGGAAGATTAAGAAGATCCATCTAACTCGATTGCATACTGAGGAAGATTGGGTTTAAGGAAATTGTCGGCTTAATGGAATAAAGAAAGCCATGCCGAGATGACCACAACAGCGACCATCAAAAGAATCATAGGCAGGTTCTTTTTTCTATTACCTTTATCTGAGAGCATTGCCAGAAGCATTACTGCGGCAAACATACCTATCCAAACTGCAATCCAACTTTTCATTAAATTTCCTGATATCGACCTGAAGCGAAGTGGATTTTATGAATTTGGCGGTGGGTTTTTTCAACCATTAATAATACCTTTTTTGACTAGTACATTAATGTCTTTTTGAGACACCTGTAGTTCTTCTGAGAGAATATTGTGAGAGTGTTGCCCCAATGTAGCGACTTCCTTTCTGATTTCCGCCTGGGTTTCTGAGAAAATAAAAGGACTATTTACTACAGTCAAAGGGCCTGATTCATCTATGACTTCGGTTAGCATGTTCCTATAGATAAGCTGGGCATCGTTAACTACATCAGAAAGACTGTTATAGGGTGCGCAAGGCACGCGTGCTTTTTCAAAGGCGGCTAATACTTCTTCAGTGGAACGGTTTGATGCCCATTGTTCTGTAAAGTCTAGCAATTGATTGTAATTATCAAGGCGCGCCCTATCCGATGAGAAACGCTTGTCGTTTATGAGCTGTGGCATCTGGATACATTCAATTAGGTTTTTGAAGTGTCGTTGGCTCAAGGGCATAACCACTATATAGCCATCATTAGTCTTTAACGGACCGTAACGCCTGTCTATCGGATCTGAGTGGAAAGCCGTTTGAAAATCTCGGTTCATGGTGCTGAGTAAGCTATCCGCCATAGCTATATCGATATACTGGCCGATATTTTTCCTCTCCCGATAATAAAGTGCTGCCATTATTGCGCCAAATGCCTGAACGGCCGCTGTCGTATCTCCCACCGGCAATCCCATGTTTAATGGCTTGCTCATATCGTTTTGAGCTGCAAGTGTTACTGAATCGAATCCTGTCATTGCCTGGACTATAGGCGCATATGCCGGTCTGTGCGCACCAGGGCCTTGCTGTCCATAGCCAGAAATACTACACATAATGATGTTAGGGTTGATTTTGCGGAGTGTTTCATAGCTTAAGCCTAGTTTATCCATCACGCCTGGGCTGAAG
>JABISZ010000025.1 GCA_018668255.1 Pseudomonadota bacterium
AAAAAACACTAAACTCATGTATAGAAGTAGCAAAAAAAACCGCAAAGTCTTTTTGACAGGCTGTCCAGGCTTAATAAAACCTGTGAGTGTAATTAAATATTCAATGTGGTTGATAATAATTTTCCTGAGCAGCTACTGCCTATTAGTACATGCCAGCTCGCAACCAGATCACAATGTTATAGCTTTTATGGAGCAAGCTCACTCCTACTATGAAGAGGGAGACTATAAGAATGCATCAGAAATTTATCAGAAAGTATCTACTATAGAGCCGTCCAATGCCCGTGCTTTCCATTTGCTAGGGAAAAGTTACGGTCGACTTGCCCAAGAATCAGGTTGGTTAAAAGCGATCGGATTTGCGAAAAAAACACACACGGCCTTTAATCAAGCCGCAAACCTAGCTCCTAACAATCTAGAGATCCTTAATGATCTAATACAGTTTCACAGCACTGCTCCAGGCTTCTTAGGTGGTGATAAAAAAAAGGCTCGGCAGCTACAAAAAAAGCTATTCTCTATCCAACAAAGAAATAAGATCCCAAAGGAAGATAAGTGAAGACAGACAACCCACGGATACTGGTCACGAATGATGACGGAATAGATGCTCCTGGCATCAAGTTACTTGAAGAGATTGCCTACTCTTTTTCAGATGATGTCTGGGTGGTTGCCCCTAGCAGCGAGCGAAGTGGCGCCAGTCATTCCATCTCTTTAACAAATCCTATCCGCGCCAAGCAACGCGACACGAAACATTTTGAAGTAGATGGGACGCCAACTGACTGTGTACTCATGGCTTTATGGAACTTCATGGAAGATGCTCATCCAGATCTAATCCTGTCTGGCATAAATAGTGGTGCTAACTTAGCTGAAGATGTTAGCTATTCAGGAACTATTGCTGCAGCAATGGAAGGCACGTTAATGGGTATACGCTCAATTAGCTTGTCTCAGGTAAGACCGCCTCGAGGTGTGTCAGATTTCAGCGCAGCCCGCAAGTATGCACCCGAAGTCCTCCAGAAATTAATCCGAATGAAAGAGTGGCCGGAAGATTCCCTAGTGAATGTCAATTTTCCAGACTGCACCGCGGACTTTGTGGACGGCGTCGCGGTGGCATCCCAAGGGCATCGGCCTCCGGGAAGTTTTGCTATAGAGCCTAGAGTTGATGCGCGAAATCAACCTTATTACTGGGTGAGAATCACACACACTGAAAAAGATACGGCTAATAACACAGATTTAGACGTGATCTCTAATAACAAAGTATCCGTGACAGCTATTAAAATGGATTTCACCGATCACGCCTGGAATAAAAAACTGGAATTATTGATCAATGATTAAGGGTATTTTCTTCGACTTAGGTGGAACCTTATGCTCGTATAAAGATGTGCCTCGCGTAACGATTCCTCTTCTCAATCAAGCAAAAGAAAAGCTTGATATTGTGGCGACGGCTGAAGATATAAAGAAATTTTACCAAGAAGCAACGATCCAAATTGCACAGGCTTATTCCGAAAAAACTTACTATCTTCATGAAAATTTATTCAAAGATATTTTCATTTTGTTTTGTAAGCTGCTTGGAGGAGAGCTAACAAAAGAGACTTTAACTTGGTATATCAGTGCTCACCGTGAGGCAGTGACTACTTGCTTAACATTAAAAGAAAATGCCTTAGAAACACTCCATGCTCTTCAAGGAAAAGGACTGTACCTATCTATTGTCTCTAATATTGACAATGATATGCTCGAACCTATTTTAAAAAATGAAGGTCTGCACGAATATATTAATCATGCTATCAGTTCGGAAGATGTAAAATCCTGTAAGCCCGACGCAAAGATTTTCGAAGAGGCAATGCGGTTGTCTGGCTTGGCAACAGATACAATCTTATTTGTTGGGGATTCTCCAGAGCATGATATTAACGGCGCAACAAATGTTGGCCTAAAAACTGTTCTAATAAGTGACAACGGAATGCCACCACCACTACAGGCAGGCAAAGCCAGGGTTGCACCCAGCTTTACTATTAACCACTTGTCTGATTTGATAGTGATAGTTGAAAAAGAAAATAATTGATTCAGTAATAATACAAACGGGGAGACAAGAATGGCTATAAGTATTAAACAACAGATTCAGGCTGCTAACAAAAATCTGGCTGCTTTATTTAAGGCAGGAGATATGAAATCAGTAGCAAGCTGCTACTCAAAAAATTCTAAATTTATGCCTCCAAACAGCAAGTCGATAAAAAGCAAGAAGGCAATACAGGAGTTCTGGGAAAACACAGCGGCTCTTGGAGTAGCAGCACTGTCACTCAGAACAGGACAGGTGGAAAAGCTAGGAACAACTGCGATTGAAACTGGAGTTGCCACATTGAAAGATAAAGATGGGGTTACTTTAGACCAAGCCGACTATGTCGTTGTCTGGAAACTAGAAAACAAGGCTTGGAAACTTCACTGGGACATCTTCAACAGCAATACTGCTTAAGATATTACGCAACCCAGCAGGTTATTGTAAATAATGTTCGGTCTGCATACGTAGACCCTTACCACACCTGCTGGGACGGTTCACTGTATAGGTTGTCGCCTTACAACCTGGTTTCCTGGATTAGACAGGCAAGAATACAGTTTATACCCCCTCTCAATCTGGATTTTCACAAGAGACCAGATTAAAATACGCACAGTAACCAAAATGCGAGGAACGAATGACTATTGCCTCTCCCCTTCCCTCCTATCTCAGACAACGCTATTTAGACTGGAAGGCGACAAAATTCGCTGAAAAAAAGGCTAGTTATAAGCGACTAGCAGAAGAAGGCCAGAGTCCCCGTGTAATGGTCATCTCCTGTTGTGATAGCCGGGTCCATGTCACGGCGATTTTGGGCTCAGATGCGGGGGAGTTTTTCATCCACCGCAATGTAGCCAATCTGGTCCCACCTTTTAGTCCCGACAGCGATCATCATGGCACATCTGCTGCGGTTGAATATGCCGTCACTAGCCTACATGTCTCGCACATCATTGTTTTGGGACATTCTAATTGCGGTGGTGTAAGTGGCTGTCACGACATGTGCTCGGGTGTCGCACCCGAACTGGCGAAAAAATCGAGTTTTGTCGGTCGATGGATGGATATCCTGCGGCCAGGCTATGAGCGCATTGACTATTCCCAAAGTAAAGAAGAGCAATTGCGAGCACTGGAGCACGAAGGTGTAATTGTATCGATGGAAAATTTGATGACTTTCCCATTTGTACGTGATGCCGTTGCCACAGAAATGTTGTCTATTCATGGGCTATGGAACGACATCGGTGAGGGCAGCCTATTCTCTTATACTGGCGAAAGTTTTGAACTGATAAGCTAAGGTTGCTTGAACACAACTAGTCGTGCCTCTTAGGCTAGTTAAGAGAATGAGGCATGTCGTAAGGTTTCAGAGAAGTATACTAGATACATGATTATTTCAATTATTGGTCTACCCTCAGTTGGCAAATCTGATTTACTAAAATCTATGATGAGAACTTTAGGAGAACCGAAACGGATAAGCTTCGGACCAGATTTTAAGTGTACGGCATTCAATGACATTCTGGTTTTAGGGCAATACAACGATTCCACTTTCTCTGGAACAGACTCTTGGAGATACTCAACAGTTGAAAAAGGGGTTTTTGAGAATTTTATTAACTTCAAAGTTAAAGACTATCGACATATTATCTTTGAGGGAGTAACTCTTATATCTAAGCTGAAATTTATTGCAAAAAAATTCGACGCAAAATTCTTTCTATTGACCATGAATCAAAAAGAAGAGAGCGTGAGAAATAAGCTCAGACGAAGTAAACAATCATCGAAATGGATAAAGAGTAGACGCACGCAGCTGCAATATCTTAGGAACGACGGTTTCCTTCAAGGTCATCTGTTAGTTAGAGAAAACAATACTCTTGAAGATATGGATATAATTAAATCAGAAATTCTAAATCTACTAGTTTAAGTTACATGAGTTACATGAGTTACATGAGTTACATGAGTTACATGAGTTACATGAGTTACATGAGTTACGAATAATTATTGGCGTGCAACCGTACCGCCATCAATAGGCAAGATAACTCCATTGCAATAGCTCGCTTCATCTGAAGCTAAGTAAAGACATCCATAAGCCATTTCCTCTGGGGTTCCAGCACGTCCCATTGGAGTCATCGAATCGGCCACAGCTTCATCGTCAAATATATTCATTACATCTGCGATCATTGGGGTATCCGTGTAGCCAGGGCAGACACAATTTGTCCTCACTCCTTTCTTGCCATACGAGTTAGCCATCGCTCGAGTCAAATTAATAACGCCGCCTTTTGCCGAACAGTAAGTGTGGGCGGTCTGCATCCCAACGATACCTGAAATACTAGCGACATTAACGATAGATCCTTTTGCCGCTGGAAGCATATGTTGCAGAACACCATGACACATGTAATAACAGGCATTCAAATTGATACCGATCACTTCATGCCACTTTTCTGGAGGAGTATTGGCGATGTCATTCATAGAGTCCGCACTAGTATGACTCCAGCTCCATCCAACACTTGCCGCATGTACTAAACAATCCACCCGGCCATATTTCTCGATTGTCTCAGAAATAACTCGCTCAGCATCTTCTAGAACTGAAAGATCTGCTGGGACAACACTCCCCTCTCCTCCATTACTCGTCACTTTATGAAGAGTCTCCTCCAATGCATCCTGTCTGCGACCACACCCAACTACCGTCGAACCTTCAGAAGAAAAAAGCTCCATACATGCTCTGCCAATCCCCGAACCTGCTCCTGTGATAATGGTCACTTTGTTATTCATTCTATCTGGCATATCGTTCTTCCTTATTTACTGAATTAAGTGAATGCATACGCAGAAATAATCAGGACAGTCGTTCGATCAAAGTCGCGTTAGCCATACCGCCGCTTTCACACATGGTAACCAACCCATATCGACCGCCAGAATCTTCCAACACCCGAAGGAGATTTGCAATTAATCTACCGCCCGACGCGCCGACTGGATGACCTAAAGCTATAGCGCCACC
The DNA here is from genome assembly GCA_018668255.1 of Pseudomonadota bacterium. GTDB lineage: Bacteria > Pseudomonadota > Gammaproteobacteria > UBA4457. The sequence goes on from JABISZ010000025.1 coordinate 5,010, forward strand.
ATAAACATTTAATTTTTCGGGATCTGTATCCAACTCTTTTTGCCAAGCAAGTGGTACAGAAGCGAATGCCTCATTAACTTCATAAGCATCAATGTCACGGAGGTTCAATCCGGCCCGCTTTAAAAGTTTTTGTGTCGCTGGGATGACAGCTGTTAACATCATAATCGGATCATCTCCAACAACCGCGAAATGAGAAATAGCGGCACGAGGCTTCAAGTTCAAGCTCACAGCCAACTTCTCTTCCATAATCAATATTGCGCTAGCACCATCACTAACAGGACTTGAGCTACCCGCGGTCACGCTCCAAGAAATTTCAGGAAACCGTTTGTAAGCTAGCTCATCAATAAATGCTGGATCCAAACTCGCTAATTTATCTATAGTGGTATTAGCTCGTAAACTCTCGTCTTGCAAAACAACTCTACTTTGGCCATCGATAGTCACCATATCGTTTACACGCCTCACATCTGAAGCGGCTCTTTTATGAGATCGTAAGGAAAATTTATCGAGGTCTTCTCTACTAAGATTCCAGCGAGCTGCTATAAGCTCAGCGGAAATACCTTGACGAATCATTCCCTCAGGATAGCGAGAATGGAACATACTCCCCTCATTATCCTTTCCCATTCGGTTTGCTTTCATAGGAACGGTACTCATCATTTCAACGCCACCGGCTATCACAGCATCATAAGCTCCCGCTATCACTCCTTGAGCGGCAAAATCCATCGCTTGTTGCGCAGAACCGCACTTCCGGTCCAGAGTTACGGCGGCGGCCGTTTCAGGTAGCCCGGCAGCTAAAGCCGCTTGACGGCCAACGTTACCAGATTGCTCGCCAACCTGGATCACGCACCCGCTAATCACATCCTCAATCAACTGAGGATCAACGTCGGTACGATGAATAAGTTCAGCAAGAACCTGAGCATAAAGATCTACGGGATGAACTGAAGCGAGTAGACCTCCCTCACGTCCTTTACCAAAGGGCGATCTAACAACATCAATAATAACCGCTCTACGCATCAGTTCTTAGCCGCGCTTCAACGTCATTTCAAAGTCATCACTAATCACTTGTACTAAAGGGGATTGAGCAATCTTCATTAGCCTCGAAACCTCCTGTAGTTCCGGAGAAGACAAGTAAGAGTATGTCGTCCGCACCGGCCCACTTTTGCGCATTTTCTCAAGTCCTTCACCCGGAACTAGCGCTCTCAAAATTAGCTCGTCATCGTCATCGGTCCCGTACTCAGCCCGCAAATCTTCGATCGATGGCTCCGGGGGTGGACTAGCAACAACTTGTTTAGCCCGTGGAGATGACATAATTATATCTTTAACATTGGGATCTATCGGCCCCGCGGTCTCCCCGTAAAAACCAGCTGCATACTGAATAACCTCATCAGGGATAGAAGAATATCTTTTCCCCGTAACAATGTTCAGAACAGCCTGCGTACCTACTAACTGACTAAAAGGAGTCGCCATTCCTGGGTAACCAAGTTCTTTCCTGACAGCCGCCGTCTCTTTTAAGACATCATCAAGCCGGTCACTCATGCCATTTTGAACCAATTGCGCCTTGAGAGTCCCCACCATCCCACCAGGGACTTGGTGCTGTATAGACAACAC
>JABISZ010000026.1 GCA_018668255.1 Pseudomonadota bacterium
ATCCAAAGAAACATTATTGCCAAAGGAGTACTTAAATTACCCAGCAAATAGGCCCGTTGTATTGCTCAAACAAGACAGTCGTTGAAACGGTGTAAAAAAAAGTTATAGAACGCTCCACCTGAGCGAAGAACAAGGGTAAACTAGTGTTTAAAGACGATTCCGAATTTAAACTTTAGGGGGCGATATGGCCAACCTTGATTACAGCTCACCATCTTCAGTCAAAGAAGTGGTCAAAATTCTCACTGCAGCCAAAGGAAAAGCAAAAGTAATGGCTGGTGGCACAGATCTCTTGGTTCAATTAAGGGCCGGCAGACTTAAGGCATCAACAATAGTTGACGTGAAGAATATCTCTGAGCTGCGTACCATCAAAAAAGAAAAAAATGGCTTCACTATTGGGGCTGCAGTTTCAGGGGCCGAGCTCGGTGCGCATAAGGCAGTCAACAAGGCTTGGCCAGGAGTAGTAGAAGGTCTGGAATTAATTGGTTCAACTCAAATTCAAGGCAGAGCCTCACTAGGTGGTAACTTATGTAATGGCTCTCCCGCTGCAGATGGTGTACCAGGAATGATTGCAGCAGGAGCGACCTGCTTAATTGCTGGTCCTAAAGGAACACGGACCGTACCAGTGGAAAAGATAGTCGTTAGTCCAGGAAAAACATCACTAAAGTCAGGGGAGTTTCTCGTTAGCTTCTTTCTACCCAACAGGCCTAAAAAATCTGGAGATGCTTATCTGCGGTTCATCCCAAGAACTGAAATGGACATCGCAGTGGTGGGCGTTGGGGTGAGTCTAACCTTAGATAAAAAGGGGATGTGTACCGATGCTCGCGTTTCGTTAGGTGCAGTAGCGCCGACGGCGCTCTTGGTAAAGAATTGCGCCAATGCTCTTATTGGCACTCATATCGATGAAGATGCCCTGAACGCTCTTTCTGAGGCAGCCAGTTCAGCCTGCAATCCAATCGATGATAAGAGAGGAACCATCAAATATAGAACTAAAGTTGCGGGGGTGCTCGCGCGACGAGCCACCGTTATCGCACTTAAGCGCGCGAGGAAAAATTAAATGGCTAAACATCATGTAGAAGCAATAATAAACGGAGACCCTGCCGAGTTCTTGTGCGGGACTGAACAAACACTCCTAGACTGTCTTCGAGATGAATTAAGTTTGACAGGGAGTAAAGAAGGCTGCTCGTCAGGAGACTGTGGAGCATGCAGCGTCATGCTCGATGGACGACTTGTCTGTGCTTGTCTCGTGCTCGGAGTTGAAGTGAATGGAAAGAAAGTTGAAACCATTGAAGGAGTGGCTAAAGAGGATGATCTCCACCCTTTGCAAAAACATTTCCTCCAAGAAGCAGCCCTACAATGTGGCATATGTACCCCAGGGTTTATCATCGCAGCTAAAGCGCTACTTAAAGAAAATCTACACCCTACTGAGACTGAAATACGATACTGGTTAGCGGGAAATCTATGCCGATGCACAGGTTACGATAAAATAATTACAGCTGTACAAAAAGCGGCCGCAGAAATGAGAGGAGAATCCTAAATGGGCAACGAAAAAGACCACTTGGAAGCGATAGAAGGAAAGGAAAAATTCCGCTTCATCGGCACATCCCCGATTCGCCCTGATGGCGTTGACAAAGTGACAGGTCGTGCCAATTTTGGTGCAGATTTTACTGCGAATGGGATGATACACGGACGAGTCGTTAGAAGCCCTCATGCCCACGCAAAAATCAAAAGCATCAACATAGAAAAAGCTCTGAAAATGAAGGGCGTAAAAGCAATCGTGACAGGACAAGATTTCCCGAAAATTGATCCGTCTGACAAAGTGGTAGGCGAAGTCGTTGTTAGCTTTTATGACATGTCACAAAATGTAATTGCACGCGACAAAGTTTTCTACGACGGCCATGCGGTCGCGGCAGTAGCCGCAACCTCTATAAAAATTGCTGAGGAGGCTGCAACATTAATCGAAGTCGAATACGAAGTGTTGCCAGCTGTAATGACCGTAATTGACGCCATGAAAAAAAATGCCCCTGTTTTGCACAAAGGAATGAAAACAGAAGGCATGGATCCCGTTCCTAAACGGTCTTCAAATGTAGCCAGTAGAGCCGAACTTAAACTGGGGAATGCTGCAGAAGCATTCAAAGATGCAGATGTGATTGTAGAGCGAGACTATACAGCTCAAACAGTTCATCAAGGCTATATAGAACCTCATGCCTGCGTTGCTGAAGTTTCAGCCGATGGGATGGCTACTATTTGGAGTTCTAGCCAAGGACAATTTATGGTACGAGCATTCGTGGCCAAGCTATGCGCAATGAACGCATCCAAAATCAAAGTAATACCTTCAGAAATTGGTGGCGGATTTGGCGGAAAAACTAAAGTTTACCTCGAACCTCTTGCCCTACTCTTATCTCGACAATCTGGTCGACCAGTTAAAATGGTGATGACTCGTGAAGAAGTCCTTCGGGCAACTGGCCCGACATCAGGCGGCCATGCTCGAGCAAAAATTGGTGCTAAAAAAGATGGCACACTTGTAGCCGCTGAACTTGAAATGGAATATGAAGCCGGAGCCTTCGCAGGCTCACCGGTCAAACTAGGGTGTATGACTGGATTCGCACCTTACAACTTAAAGCATGTCTCATGCATTGGTTGGGACGTCGTAGTTAATCGTCCACAAGCAGCCGCATACCGCGCTCCGGGTGCGCCCGTTGCCGCTTTCGCAGTAGAATCTGCTATGGACGAATTGGCGGACACACTAGGTATCGATCCGCTTGAACTCAGGATAAAAAATGCCGCTGTAGAAGGGACACAAGCACCTTATGGCGTCAAATTTCCTAAAATAGGTTGCCTTGAGACGTTACGTCAAGCGAAGGCGACCGAGCACTACAATATGCCACTAGGTCCCAATCAGGGACGAGGAGTCGCATCAGGGTTTTGGTTCAATATAGGTGGACAATCTTCAGCATCCGTAATGGTGAACCCCGATGGTACCGTCATTGTTGCAACCGGCAGCCCTGACATTGGCGGCTCAAGAGCATCGATGGCACTGATGGCAGCTGAAGTACTAGGCATAGATTACGACAACATAAAACCCTTAGTCGCCGATACAGAATCGGTCCCCTTCTCAGATCTGACAGGCGGAAGTCGAGTCACGTTTGCTACGGGAAAAGCTGTCGTCGAGGCTGCAGAAGATGCCGTTAACGATATGAAGCGCCGGGCTGCTAAAATCTGGGACGTGGATATAGATCAAGTAGAGTGGAAGGATGGTATTGCGACTTGTATTGAGACTGATATTCACAAGCCGATGACCATCGCTGAAATTGCGGCAATGGCTGGGAAAACCGGCGGTGCAATTAGTGGTAAAGCAAATATCAATGCAAAAGGTGCTGGAGCAGCCTTCGCGACGCATATTTGTGACGTAGAGGTCGATCCAGAAACTGGCTATGTCCAGGTTCTCCGATATACAGCAGTGCAAGATGTGGGAACTGCAATACACCCAGCTTACGTAGAAGGTCAAATGCAAGGTGGTGCAGTACAAGGGATAGGCTGGGCGCTTAATGAGGAGTATGTCTACAGTAAAGATGGGCAACTCCAAAATACTGGGTTTCTTGATTACAGGGTTCCCGTGGCTTCTGACATGCCAATGATAGATACCGTTATAGTTGAGGTCCCCAACCCAGGGCATCCTTATGGAGTCAGAGGTGTCGGCGAGGTACCTATCGTACCTCCTCTCGGCGCGGTGGCGAATGCAGTATCACATGCAATCGGGATCCGGATGGCAGATCTTCCGATGTCCCCACCAAAAATACTGGCCACTATAGACGCAGCTGATTAACGGCGAGCAGCGCGTATGGCCAAAGTAACTCTTCCCATCGAGGTCGCTCGCTCACATTGCCATGGCGAGAGAGGCCACGATGTCTCTGGAAGCGATATCCGCGAGATAGTGAAGAAGCTAGAATTGCAATTCCCTGGGCTTAGGGAACGATTGAATCAAGGTCTGGCTGTCGCGATTGACGGTGAAATATTCCAAGACTGGCTATTACAAGAAGTGGAAACCGATAGCGAAGTATATTTCTTGCCTGCTATAGAAGGAGGATAATTAGTCAACGGTGATTCTTCTATCGGACAAACATTCCTGACAGTTCTACCCAAGCAGGCATCCCAGAGATGCTTTTTCTTGCAGCCGAAACTACCTAGCTCGACAGTAATTATTCCTCAGTTGCCGTGATATATCCTACCCAGGGTCCTGTCTGTAGTGCATCGGGATCTCCATCCCCATCGGCATCTATTGCTAGTCCTGCGTTGTCGGTAACTTTCAATGCAAGGTTAATTGACGAGGTTTTATTGGAAACGGTAATTGCCTTTTTAAGCTCTGTAACACCAAGTAACTTCGCTGCGTTTGCGCAGCGGTGCGCAGTGTATGTGCCTTCTGCAGCATTCCCTATTATTTCTACCTCTTCAAAAGTTTCCGTGACCGCCAAAGAACTATCCACTAGCCATGCTGTTACATAGCCGAGAGCTCCCATATCAACTTCGAGCTTGGGGTCGCACACTTTATCGCTGGTCTGATCAAAATTATAAACAACATCTGTGGTCGTTGCATAGCTGGCCACATCCGTTGTCCCCAAACCATTATTTCGAAACTTAGTGGCAGTAGTATAGTATGTTCCATCTGTTCCAGATGAGCCTTCTATCTCTAAGGAGAACTTAGTTCCAATTTTTTTACTCAACACCGCCATCATAAATCCGTATGTTCCGTTCTTTGGCCTAGACACCGTTCCAGGCAAAGTTTGCGCCCCAGACCTCATCGCGACGGGATCGACTTCTTGGCCAGCCGTTTTACTCCATATCAATTCGCACGTGCTTCTGTCCAAAACATCTTCATCCATTGGATCAAGCGTGCATACTGACATTTCATAAATAGTAGTGTAATAAGCTTCGGGGGTTAGCTGACACATCCCACCAGCACCGCCTGTGATAACTTTTCCACATGCGGCTGCTGTTGCCCATACGCGCGCTTCCGCATATCCCCCAAACAGTAAAAGAAAAGCGAGGGTTAGTACGAGGAGGGATTTTCGGCTCTCGTGTCTGTCTTTATGAAATGGCATTTCTGTCAGCGTCCGTTGTGATCTCAACGGCGCATCATACGTCATAAAGAACATTTGTTACAGAGATAAAAGACTGCGCAACATAGCTGGGACCGGTATACGGGAAATAGTTAAGACGTTAGAGCTGTAATTTCCAGGGTTAGGCGACCGTCTAAATCATGGATTAGCTGTTGCAGTTGATGGCGAAATATTCCAAGAATAGAAATTACAAGACGTAGAACCTACTAGCGAAGTATGTTTCTTGTCCTCTATTGAGGGGATAGTTAAAACATTTTTCGAAAAATATTCCCTCGCTATAAATTAATTGCACTAGATATGAAAACGCCAGGCTGGAGACGAGTCCATCGCTGTCGTTCGCACCAGTTTTCTATCGTATTAAATATCAGTTGCCAAACAACAAATCCTATGGTGATATGTGCGCGCAAATACAGATATACCTTAAATTTCATAATCAAAACGTCCATTCCTCTGGGTAATGGCTTTACAAAAACTCGAGTCGTCTAGTGGCTAAAGGAGCAATCGTTGTCTTAGGCGACACTGCTGAAGAAGATTCAGGGAACTTCTTGAAACCTACTATTATAACCGGTGCTACTAAAGATATGGCTTGCTCAAGCGAGGAAACCTTCGGACCTTTTGCTCCTTTATTTAGATTCAAAGACGA
>JABISZ010000027.1 GCA_018668255.1 Pseudomonadota bacterium
GGTTACAAAAAGGTATTCCAGCTAGATGGAGGAATACTAAGCTATCTGAAAACTGTTACGCCTGAACAATCACTCTGGCAAGGAGATTGTTTCGTCTTTGATGACAGAGTCGCTGTCAATGAACGACTGGAACCTGCCAACTATGAGAAGTGTCATGGGTGCAGGAAGCCTCTATCCGCACTCGACAGGCAATCACCACTATTCGAGTATGGTATTGCATGCCATCACTGCAGTGACACATTGGACGCAGAACGACGTGCCTCTTTACAAGAGCGCCATAAGCAAATGGAACTCGCAAAAAAACGGAAAAGTAATTAGTGAAGCTTTTATTAAATCGCTGGCCCGCCGTCGATGAACTACACTAATATTTAACCGTATGGATAAACAACAATAAAACGGCGTCTCATAATGAAAGAAAATGCTACGGAACAGTTTGATATCCTTTCGAGCCTTGCCTCTGGCTTTAAGAAAAAACGAATTATTGATTTGTTTAAGTCAGACCCCAATCGCATGGACACTTTTTCAATAGAGACCGCTGGACTTCACTTAGATGCATCGAAACAACTATTAGACAACACAGTCTATGCCCAGTTAACCAAATTTGCTGTAAAAATGGGGGTTCCAAAGGCAATAGAAAATATGTTTAGGGGTGGTATTGTCAACCCCACTGAAAACAGAGCGGCTTTACACGTCGCTTTGAGGTCCTCCAAATCGGCAGATCCTTGGATACCTAAAGACCTTGTGTCAGATGTCCAGAACGTTCTTTCTAAAATTGAAAATTTTGTGGATGGTATTGTAAATGGTCGATTAAGGAGCTCTGTCGGCGTATCTATTACAGATATTTTAATGATAGGCGTAGGGGGCTCAAACTTAGGGCCTAAGCTAGTCTGCAAAGCGCTCAGAGAGACTAAATCCACTCATCTTCGGGTTAAATTTCTGGATCATTTAGACGGAAGAGAATTTGATAAGCTGAAGAATCTGCTCAAGCCAGAATCTACTCTTTGCGTCATAGCATCAAAATCTTTTACCACTTCCGAAACTCTTCAAAATGCAGCCATAGTTGAGAAGTGGATGAACTCTTCGCTTAAAGATAATAAGCTCACGAAAAGCCAGTTCATCGCAATTACTGCAGATGAAGGAAAAGCTTTGTCGTATGGCATTCCAAAAGGCAATATTTTCCGGATATGGGACTGGGTAGGCGGAAGGTATTCTGTATGGTCTGCTATGGGTTTACCCATCGCACTTAAATTTGGATTTGCTGCATTTAAGGAGTTCTTGGCAGGTGCTGAGTTAATGGACGATCATTTTCGCTCTGCACCAATTGATCGAAACATGCCCATAATGCTTGGAATGCTTGGTGTTTGGAATGTGAATTTCTTAGGGGCTCATTCTTATGCAGTCATACCTTATGAAGAAAGATTAAGAGAACTCCCAAGCTATCTTCAACAGCTAGAAATGGAAAGTAATGGTAAACGTGTCGGCTCCAATAATACGCCTATCGACTACGACTCAGCACCGGTGACCTGGGGCGCTCTTGGAACCGACGCACAGCATAGTTTCTGTCAGCTATTACATCAAGGCACGCGCTTTGTTCCGGTAGATTTCATTATCAGCTTAACGCCACCAAAAGAATATGTGACAAACCATGACGTATTACTAGCAAACTGCATAGCTCAAGCTAAAGCACTCATGATTGGAGGAAACTCTGGCGACACGAACCTATATCCTTATAAGGAAATTATCGGAAACCGCCCTAGCTCGATAATCAGTATGGAGGTCCTTGATATGAGAACACTGGGGGCACTCATCGCCTTGTATGAGCACAAAACCTATGTGCAGAGCGTGATATGGAAAATAAATCCGTTCGACCAGTGGGGAGTCAACTTAGGTAAGGAATTTGCAACCTCGATTTTGACAGATCTCTCAGAAGGTAACTCTGCAGACCAGCATGATCCCTCAACAGAAGAACAAATTAGGCGCTACAAAAACCTCAGAAACAACTCTTGAAAAAAATATGCGCTTTTTATAACCCAACGAATTGATATAATAATCAGATGCTAAAATTCTCTTCTCGCACAATAGTGTTTCTCTACATCATCATTTGTCTCTCTGCTTTTGGAGTTGGCATGGTGCTGTCAGGGGCAATAAAATTCAGCAAAAAAGATACTGTCCCATCAAGTATTCTTTGGCCTAATCCGCACAAAATAGAGAACTTTGACTTAACGGATCAATTCAACAAGCCAGTTACACTAAACAATCTCAAAGAAAAATGGTCCATAGTATTTTTTGGATTTATAAACTGTCCAGATATTTGCCCAAGCACGTTACAAACAATGGCGCGTGCACATAAAGAACTCCAAAAAAACTCTGTCTATTCTCGATTAGGACAAATTATATTCGTTTCAGTAGATCCCGAGAGAGATACGCCCGATCAACTGCGCAAGTATGCCAGTCATTTTTCTCCCGATCTGATTGCCGCAACCGCGGACATAGACCGTCTTAAAAAAATCACTAAAACATTTAAAAGCCTCTTCATGAAGAACTATGACTCTGACGGAAGTTACTCCGTTGATCATTCTTCAGGGATATTTCTAATAAGTCCAGAAAGAGAGATGTTGAGCGTTCTAACTTATCCGCACAGCTACTCCGCAATCATAGAACGCTTTGAGAAGGCATCCGAATTCTATAATGAATTAAGCCCATGACAAAAAAAGAACTAGCGTGTCTTATATTAGCGTTGTCATTGGTGGTAGTGAAAGCATTCGGATGTGAAGATCTACTTCTTGAGAATGGTTCTATCATCCCTCCCGCGCCTGGCAGCCAATATGCTGTCGGCTATTTCCATATTAAGAATGCTAGTCAAAAAAAAATCGTAATTAAAAATTTCTCAAGTACTGTTTTCGAATCGATTTCTATTCATCGTACTAGTCATTCACATTCTAAGACCATGTCTGAGATGCGACTAGTGAACGAATTGAGCATTCTCTCCCAAGAAAGGCTTATAGCGCAGCCAGGCGGAACTCACCTCATGATAAGGGTCCCAAGTGATTCATATCGCTTCACAGACCAGCACATTAAATTAGTCGTTTCATGCGAGAGAAAACCCTCATCTGAAATGCTGTTTCTTGTTTCTCACCGAGAATCCAAGCACTAGAAAAATCACCAAGTAGGAAACCCTATGTCGGCTATTCAAAAACTAATACCACATAAGCTTATGTCTAGCTTGATCGGACGACTAGCAAATATTGTTGGTGGACGGCTGACTTATTACGTAATAATCTGCTACATCAAGTATTTCAAAGTTGATATGTCAGAATCGTTGGAACCCAACATTAGGCGCTTTACTACATTTAATGAATTTTTCACTCGGGCACTCAAACCAGATGCACGGCCCCAACCATCAGATCCCCTTCAAATAATCAGTCCTGCCGATGGTATAGTCAGTCAGTGTGGACACATAGATGGAGATACTTTAATTCAAGCAAAAGGAATAAATTATTCCTTGATTGATTTATTTGATGGCGACTCTTCTACTTCTAACTTATTTCACAACGGAACTTTTCATACAATCTATCTTGCACCGAAAAATTACCATCGGATACATATGCCAATAGCGGGAAGTGCACTCTGTCTTCGTTATACCTCAGGTCACTTATTTTCGGTTAACAAAGCAACTGCACAGAACCTACCCGGCCTTTTCTGTATTAATGAACGAGCCACCGTGGTTTTTAAAAGTCACCATGGCTTTATGGCTCTCGTCATGGTCGGCGCAACTAACGTAGGTAGCATAGAATTCAATTTTTCTGAGGAATCCATTTTCTCAAATCGACCCCATTGCTCATTTGAAGAAGGGAAAACGCACTCAATCAGTAGTCGACAGTTTGCGCGTGGAGAAGAGATCGGCAGGTTCAACATGGGCTCAACAGTGATAATGCTGACGTCCAAAGATCTAGGGGTTTGGAACTCTTTTCATACTGCAGACTCTGCTATAGAAGTAAATGCTCGACTAAACGGCTCAATTAAATAGGAAACTCTAAGGGGCCCCATAAATTGACATTGCTGCCAAGCAGATGCCCATCAAGATACCTGGGAATAGTCCAATAAACATAATCGCTGAAGTATTAATCCCAAAAATTATCGTCCCCATGCCGCGTGAACTCGCCGGTCTTTCGGAATTTCGAGGCTCATCAAAAAATATAACTTTAATAACCCGCAAATAATAATACGCGCCCACTAATGAAAAAACTACGGCCACTGCAGCCAGCCATACATGGCCGCTCGCAACCAATTCTTTCAAAACAAACCATTTAGCCCAAAAGCCACCAAATGGAGGGATTCCGGCAAGGGAGAACAAGACAACCATACCAAGAAACCCAAGTAGTGGCTTCTGCTTACCCAATCCAGAGTAATCCTCAATCAAATTGAGCTCAGATCCACTGCCAGTCGCTAAAATAATAAATCCAAAGGCACTCATGCTCGCCAGAGAATAAACAAAGACATAAAACATAGAGGCCGCATATCCTTGGTTTGTGACGGCAATCAACCCTAATAATAAAAAACCCATATGTGAAATCGTGGAGTATGCCAGCATTCGCTTTATATTTGTTTGAGCAATAGCTACTACATTTCCAACCGCAATAGAGGCTACTGACAATATGATGAGCATATCGCTCCACTGTGCGATTAAACCAGGCAAACCATCAATAAGCACCCTAACTGCCATTGCAAAAGCTGCAATCTTTGGAGCCGAGCTTATAAATAGTGTGGTTGGTAAAGAAGCTCCTTGATACACATCCGGGACCCACATATGGAAAGGAGCAAGTCCCAATTTAAAAGCAATACCGACGAGCACAAAGACAAGACCGAAGGTAAATAACAAATTTTTCTCACCACCTATTGTCTGCTCTGCTAATTCCGAAAGATTTAAAGTTCCAGACACCCCATACAACATAGACATTCCATACAGCAGCATCCCTGAAGCTAAAGCACCTAAGACAAAATATTTCATGGCCGCTTCAGCAGCAGCTACGGAATCTCTTTCCATCGCAACCATCGCATATAGAGAAAGCGACAAAAGCTCCAACCCTAAGTACACCGTTAGTAGGCTTTGTGCGGAGATTAACACCATCATTCCTAAAGTTGAAAAAATGGCAAGAATAAAAAATTCATTTCGTTCTAGATTTTTATTAGTGAAATATTCACGCGCATAGAAAAAACTGGCTGCAACCACCAAAAGTAGAAAAATCTTGAGGGTGACTGATAGAGCATCTAAGACGTAGGTCTCAGCAAATGCAGTCTGCCGACCCTCTGGAAAGCCAACAACAGTCAAAAAGACGGCAACCGCTAACACCGAAATAACAGCCGACCAAAAAGTAGCTGCTGAATTATCAGGGCTTCGGAAAACATCAACAATCAATACCAAACAAACAAAACTGGTTAGGAGTATTTCGGATAATATTAAACTTAGCTCATTCATAACAACGCCTACGGCAATTTTGATTGAGAAATGTGTGTCACAAGCTGCTCTACACTAGCACTCATCATTTCTAGTAATGGATCTGGCCAGACCCCCAAAATAAGTACTAAAGAGGCTAGGCAAAATAACAGTGATTTTTCGCGTGTATCGACA
>JABISZ010000028.1 GCA_018668255.1 Pseudomonadota bacterium
ATTAGAAGCAGTCGAATCTCCCATTTTTGCGAGTTTAGAAAACCCAGGAACATATTTGAGAGCAGGGAATTTTTCTAGTGCAGCTTTGGCAATACCCCCAACAAGACTTGTAATGGCATCTCCAATAGCAAAATCGGGATTCGCTGGATTTGGTAGGTAGTGATGTTGATAGTACTGAACAGCGAATGGTTCTGGGTGTGTCTGCTCGAGCGCTTCTCCAATACAGGTAAAGCTCATAAAAATATTAACGTTCCTTGAGCTTGTAGACCCGGCTACTGCTGGACCGAAAACAATGTAGCTGCTGCTGTTTGAAGTTCCCTCTCAAAAGTGGAGAGCCAGTTAAGTTCACCTAGCTTTCGTAGCATGCAGGAATCTGATAACCAATCCCAGAATGCATTCTCTTTCGATTATAGTAGGTTTCGATGTAGTCGAAGAGCCCAGAGCGTGCATCCTCAACACCTGAAAACCAAAATAACTCTTCATCATATTCCTCCTTGAGGCTTGCAAAGAAGCTCTCCATCGGTGCGTTGTCCCAACACTGGCCCCGACGGCTCATGCTTTGGCGAAACCCGTGCCTCCATAGCAACTGAACAAACTCATGAGAAGTGTACTGGCTGCCCTGGTCACTGTGAAAGACGATCCCTTTAGGGATGCTTCCACGAGTCCCGATTGCGTTCTTTAGCGCTGTCGATACGAGAGCTGTTTCCATGTTGTCGTCGACGTGCCAACCGAGCACCTCTCGGCTTGCGAGGGCAAGCACGACACAGAGATAAACGAATCCACCACCTTGCAGAGGGAGGTAAGTAATATCGCTCAACCACACGGCATCAATGCGAGTCTCGTCAAATTTTCTCTCGAGTAAATTTGGAGCAACCGGTCTATCGTGATTCGATAGAGTTGTGTTCTTGTACTTCCTCTTGGCCTTAGCTTTTAAGCCATTTGCTCTCATAATCGTCTCCACTGATTTCTTCGAGATTTTGTGTCCAATTTTCTTTAGCTCCCTAAAAACTCTCGGGCTGCCATATCGTTTCCTGTGCTGATGAAAGACCATTTTTATTGCTTGAGTTTTCTTGGTCTTCGACAAGGACTCCAGCCCGATTGCAGCGGCGCTCCACTTGTAGAACCCACTACAAGACACACCGAGGAGCTTGCACATCAAATTCACAGGAAACTCAACCCTATGGTCTCGAACAAAGGCGTACTTCACCCTCCGTGGTTCGCGAAGAACGCCGTCGCCTTTTTTAATATATCTCGCTCCATACGCAGGCGGCGATTCTCAGACTCTAGGTCCTTTAGCCGCTGATCCTGGTGAGAAAGCTTGCCGTTGCCTGGAAAGGCGGACTTTCCAGCCATCTGAAACTCTTTGACCCATAGCCCCACACACTGGCCATTGACTCCTAGGTCTTGAGCTACTTGCTTTCTGCTCATGCCTTGCTCGACAACGAGTTTAGCTGCTTCTGTCTTGAATTCGGCGCTGAAAGTGCGTCTTTTCTTTGGTTTATCTGTCATGAGTACCTCCTTTAAATGACTTTATCAAAAATCACCTAACTGAGTCTCCACTTTTGAGAGGGAACTTCACACCCAACCATAGAAGGAAAATTTTATGTAATGGAACAGCTTGGAAAAATAATTTCAATTTCTAAAGAATCCGGCAAGAAACAAGTCGAACTAGATTTTACCGATAAAGTTCATGTTGGGAAAGGAGACATATATCATGAGAACGGTTCATTGGGCCTCTATCTTTCAGGGAACATGTCGCATCTAAATCAATTTAATTAATCATAGTCATAGAGCGGGTTTGGAGAACCCTAATGCGCAATTATTCCTCAGAATTCAAAGAGGCAGCCGTCGTAAAATTATGTCGTCCTGGTGGCCCCTCAGTCTCTGCCCTGGCCGCAGAATTAGGCATAACCACAAAAAGTCTTTATAATTGGAAGCAGCGTTATAGCTCTCCCTCGTCGCCTAGCCAGCGCCCCCAGGACTGGCCAGCAGAAAAGAAACTCAAGGCTGTCTTTGAAGCCGAAGGTCTTAAGGGACAGGAGTTAGGGGCCTATCTAAGAACGGCAGGCTTGCACAGTCATAATATTGAAGAATGGAGGCTAACCATGGTAGAGGCTTCAAAAACTAAACGGGGGCGCCCTCGAAAAGACCCAGAGCTGGTTGCATCTCAGGAAGAAGTTAAAATTTTAAAGCGTAAATTACGGAGGATGGAAAAAGCTCTTGCCGAGCAAACCGCCCTCGTTATTCTCCAAAAAAAAGTCGATGCGCTTTGGGGGGAGCCAAAGGACGACGAATTCGACTAGAAGATCGCACTGAGACGGTGGCTCTAATCCAAGAAGCCCAGCAGTCTGGCTGTAGAGTCCGTGCAGCCTGCGACAAGCTCGCCATCAGTAAGCGAACCTTTGAAAGATGGAATAAATGTCGTTCTGGTGACCAACGACGAGGCCCTTTGAGTGAGCCGGCAAATAAAATGAGCTCCGTAGAACGGAAAAGCATATTAGACGTCGTCAACTCAACCGAACACCAAGACAAGTCGCCATCGCAAATCGTCCCTCTGCTGGCTGATAAGGGGCTGTATTTAGCCTCTGAGTCAAGTTTTTACCGCATTCTAAAAGCCGAGGGCTTAAGTAAACACCGCGGCCGATCAAAGCCCGCAACAAGGCATCGCCCGAAGGCTTTAACGGCCAGCGGTCCGAATCAAATTTACAGCTGGGATATTACTTATCTAAAGTCTTCAGTCGCAGGTATGTTTTTCTATCTGTATTTTTTCATGGATATTTATAGCCGAAAAATCGTCGGGTATGCCGTCCATGACGAACAATCCTCCGAACACGGGAGTGATCTGATTCGAGACATTTGTAAAACCGAAGGTGTCTGCAAAGATCAGGTAGTGCTGCACTCTGACAATGGTGGCCCGATGAAAGGCGCGACAATGCTGGCGACGCTACAAAAACTAGGGATATTGCCGTCTTTTAGTCGCCCAAGAGTCAGTGATGATAATCCATATTCAGAGGCTCTATTTAAAACGACAAAATACTGCCCACAATATCCATCAAAACCTTTTGAGTCCATAGCTGGCGCGATGGCGTGGGTCCAAATATTTGTTAATTGGTATAACGAAGAGCATCTTCATAGCGGCATTAAATTCGTAACGCCCGCATCACGACATCGTGGCGAGGACGGAGAAATATTAGCAAAAAGAAAATTAGTTTATAAATTTGCCAAACAACTCAGGCCAGAACGCTGGAGTGGCTCTACTCGTAATTGGGAAGAAATTGATGAAGTGAAACTAAATCACTTGCCAACCGAACGGAGCGAAGGTATTAGAATTATGGCTTAGAGCTATGCGACATCTATCCTGAAAAATTCCGCA
>JABISZ010000029.1 GCA_018668255.1 Pseudomonadota bacterium
CGTGCCTGGAACCCAATCTATCATACCGCCGTAACGTGCTTTCCAGCCTTGAGTGAAGAGGCTTTGTTTGGAAAATTTGTCTTTCGCATCTAAAATAAGAATTTTGGATTTAGGCTTGGACTGCTTCAAATAATAGGCTATTTGACTAACTCTCTCATATGGCCCGGGCGGACATCTAAAGGGGTTATTTGGCGGAGCGATAATAACAACGCCTCCATTATTCATATCTTCTAACTGCTTCCGTAAACGGCTAGTTTGAGGTCCGGCTTTCCATGCGTGAGGCATAACCAGTGCCGACTCTTCGTCGTAGCCCTCTATCGGAGCCATTTTCAAGGATATTCCTGGCGAGACTACCAAGCGGTCGTACCCAAGTGTCACTCCGTCAGCAGTGACAACTTTTTTATTATCTACATCGATAGCTGAAGCGCTACTGTGGACGACGTTGATGCCGTGCTTTTTGAGGCCTTCATACTCGTATCGCAGAGTCTCGATCTTTCGGTTGCCTCCAAGCACCTCGTTGCTCATGAAGCATGTATGGTATGTCTTGTTAGTCTCGATAAGCGTGACGTCAATACTACTGTCCGCTTTTTTAATATATTTTGCTGCTATAGTTCCACCAGCTCCTCCCCCAATCACTACCACTTTCCGTGTGGCTCCAAGAACGATATTTGGAGCTCCCAGAGCAGCGCCACCAGCAATTAAAGAGATTCCGCCTAGTTTGATGAAATTTCGTCTTTTTAAATTTCCCATGATTCCAAGTGCCTACTCTAATGAATTGGAGATACTTGCGTAATAATCCGCCAGCTCTTCTAACGATTGCTTTCCAGATCCTGCAATCATTTTGTTAAGTTTAATTTTCATTTTTTTTGGCATTTGGCGATTACCGTCCAAAAAGTCAGTCATAGAGTAGAGGAAATATGGCTTCCATTGTCCTGCCAACACTCCACTATCTCCCTCAGAAGATTTACCCTCAGCTTCGTGGCAACTGGCACAGTACTTCTCATGCAGCTCTCTACCCGCTTGAGAATTTTCCTGACTATGGCTTTGTTTGGCAAAATACAGCTTCTGTTCACTGAAGTATTTCGCTATAGCTTTGATTTCAGCCTCTGAATAGCCTTTAGCGATTCGATTCATTATTGTTGATTCTCGCGTGAACGCTTCTACATCTTGGAAGTCGTCGTCGGAATCTATGGCTTGCTTCAGATCGTCTTTGTTTTCATATTTATATGCCAGCATCGCGCCCATCAAATAATTCGGCGACATGCTTGATAAGTTCGGGATCGCCGGCCCAGCACTGGCTCCGCTATCTCCATGGCACACGATACAAGTGCCGGTTAGCATGTTGGTTTCATTGTCAGCGGAGACTGCGAGCGCAGCCAATAAAAACGCAGTTAAGCTGCTGAATTTAAATAGTGCTAGCAAAAAACCATCCTCCTCGATTTACAGTGCACTTAAAAAGCACGGCTCGAAAATTAAAGTTTATACTACTTGAGAATATATATATATGTTTTCAGCATATATGTTTTGACGCCAACAGAGGAGCAGTTATTTGAGCTTGTCAGGTATTATGGAGGTAACAATTAAAAACTTTATTCGCGAGGCTCAGTGGGCATTTCATGGGCTATACCTCGATGACAATCAATGCATGTTTTCCCCTCAAGTTCAGCCTTGGCATGTTTCTTTCGAGAGAATTTAGTTTGCTCCGTTGTATCCATAGATTCGAAGGCGTGACAAGAGCGACATTCACGAGAATCAGTGGCTTTCATTTTATCCCACACTCGGTTGGCCATAACCCAACGGTGGCTTTCGAATTTCTCTTTTGTGTCAATCACGCCCGTGACTTCGCCCCATACGTCTTTTGCAGCAAGTAACTTAGCGACCATTTTTGGGCCAAGAGAATGGGGCACATGACAGTCCGCACATTCCGCACGCACACCCGACGCGTTTTTGTAGTGATAAGACTCCTTCCACTCATTAGTCACCCACTGCATTGAATGACATGAAGTACAAAACTCGGTGGAGTTGGTTTGCTCAGTAACCACAGAACCAAGAATAGCGAACGAAACGCCAAGAACTATTGCGAGCAGAAATGTCCCGCTGATTATTGTTTTTACGAGCTTCGACTGTTTTTTTTCATTCCCTATCAACTAGTATCCCTTCCTAACTTTGTCACGCTTAGATTAGCTGTGATAAAGTCTATATCAACGTAGAGTCGGTCTATTGTAAAAACAACAAAAATTTAATTAAAGTATTAAACTATGTTACTTAGTTTAATACTCCAGATCGAAGTTGTACATTTGTATTCCAAACAGCTTTTTAGACCCACACAGGATCATTTTTCACGAAAAATAACGATATTGACTGGCCACATAGACTGCCAGCCGCAGAGCGTCTACATCGAAGGGTCGATGTGCACATATTCGTTATTTACGATTACGTCAAATCACTTCAGCAAGTTCGTTAGTTCTCGATAAAACAAATCAATTTAGTGCTCCAAGCCAACTCCAAATTATATCTGCCGTATCTTCCTCCATATTATTGAAAAAATGATCTGCCTTCATTACTGTCATTTGTCTCGACTTTCTGTTGGTTGAAGATATATTTTTTTTCCTTATAGGTGCGGACCACAGGACGGCTTCGTAATCTTTTTCACCAAACAAATCAAGAACAGGAACATTGATTTTGTCCGGAGAAAAAGTCATTGATAATAAATGCTCTTCATTAATGGCACCAAGTCCTATCGCCACCAGTGCATGAACATTTGCAGCGCCAGATTGGCTCGCCCAATCCATCATCATCGAACTTCCCATGCTATGGGCAACGATTATAATGGGAATATTGGGCTGGGTAGAAAGTAAGTAGGTGATAGCGGCTTCTATTCTATTTCTTGCCGCGGGGAACTCTCTAAGATAGTCCTGATAAACTGCTTCATCAGAAAGAACAGGCATTTGGATCGACAAAGTATTGCATTTTTTCTCAGATAAAATCTCTCTTAACGGCCCAATTAAATATGAAGTATCCGGGCCTTGCCCTGTCCCATGAACCATGATGATTGAAAAATGAGCAACAGAACTTGTTGTCAGTAAGCCAAGAAATTCACTACTTTCTTCCACCTTATTATGTTTAAGCCAGATCGGTTCTCCAACGAACAGAGTCTGTAAACTTTGGGTTGCAATTCTTTTCTCTTTTTCACGATCGGCGGCGTTTAGAAGAGAGGAGGACAGGACTGCAAGAAAGGTAACAAAGAGAAATGGTAAATAGACCTTTATCTGTGTTGTCACGATTGGCATCAGCTTTTCCTTCGATATCGACTATTCGTGTTGAAAACACTGTTTTGGGTGCATAGCACTCAGTGTGGAGACACTGTAAACTATCATAAACGTCCATTAACAGTTACATTTTGCACCTCTTAACCTTTTCGCAACAAGACATCTAGGTCGGCATTATCTTTATAATCGAGGTAGAACGGATGATTTTTAAATCAAATAGGTGCTGTTTCTTATTCATTCTGACGTTTCATTTGTTGTCTTTTCTTCCCGCGGTGGCCTCCCAGGAAACAACCGCCGGATATCATAAGCAAACCGTCCTGAACATAAATACTTCTGAACTTCTTGTCCTATCTCAGAGCGATGAAACTCCGGTATATATCGATGTGCGAACTCCTCAAGAGATAGCAGAGCAGGGTGGGACACTAGATTTACCCAGAGTCTACAATGTAGAACGGGGTTGGCTTGAGAGAAAAGTCCCAGAACGAGTCCTCAATAAAAACACACCTATAGTTGTTTTTTGCGAGGCTAACCAACGGAGTCCCCTGGCTGCAAAGGCACTTCTTGAAATGGGATATACGAACGTCCGAAATTACGTCGATGGGTTCTTAGGATGGCAAGCTGCAGGCCTTCCTATCGAGAAAGACGATGCTCCTGATTCAATGCTTTATAGTTTACCTCGCGAGGTAATCCCTAACGTATGGTCTGCGATCGGATTTACAGGCCCAGGTAGTTATTTCAACTCTGGACACAACAACAATCTTACTTTTATCATCACAAGCGATGGCGTGGTAGTGGTTAATGCCAGTGAAAACTATCTTTTGGCAAAGGCGCTTCATGATGAAATAAAATCCGTCACTGATAAAAAAGTTAAATATGTGATTCTTGAGAATGGACAAGGACATGCAATGCTCGGGTCGGCATACTGGCAAGAACAAGGAGCAAAAATTATTGCTCACTCAGATGCAGCCAAGGAGATAGAGGCCCATGGAAGCGAGATTTTAAAGTCTGCGCGTATGAAACTTAGAGACAAATTGACGGGTACGTTTGTGTCGGTTCCGGACATAATATTCGACACAGAATACAATTTATCTTTGGGAGGAGTAGAAATCGATATATTGGATTTAGGGCCGACACATAGTCCGGGGGACATCGTGGTTTGGTTGCCTAAAGAAAAACTGGTCATCTCAGGCGACGTCGCCTTTCACGAGAGAATGTTACCTGTTTTTGAACACACAGATACTGACGGATGGATCAAGACATGGGAGGCATTCCTTGCACTCGGCGCTGAAATTGTAATACCTGGACATGGCAAGCCTACAAATTATGACGAAGTAACTAAGTACACACGTGATTACCTTCAGTTCATGAGAAATGCCGTAGGTCAAATCATTGATAACGATGGAGAACTGCAGGATGCGTACCTAATTGATCAGTCTAAATATTCTCACTTAGACACTTATTTCGAACTATCGCGACAAAATTCTGGTCGTATCTTCAGAGAAATGGAATTTGAGTGATCCTCTCGATGCTCTGAAAAAATAAGATAGTCTCTAGCCCTGACTTGGGCTTTGTTGCATACTTATGGGCAGGGGAGAATTTCATGAAGACAGTACACGGAGCCTGCCCGCACGATTGTCCCGACACTTGTGCGTGGCTTGTAACAGTTGATGATGATGGCAAGGCAGTTGAATTTCGAGGTGATCCTGAACATCCGTTTACTAACGGCTCACTTTGTTCGAAGCTAAAACGTTATCCACAGCGGGTCTATAGCGAAGATAGAGTTCTTTATCCAATGCGTCGAGTGGGACCCAAAGGGATAGGAGCGTTTGAACGTATAAGCTGGGATGAGGCGCTGAAAGAAATTAGCCAGCGTCTTAAACAAACACTTACCGACTCTGGCCCTCTTGCCGCAATGCCCTACAATTTTGCGGGAACGCTCGGGATGTTGCAGCGATATGCCGGCGAACAATTTTTTGCACGATTAGGTGCGACGGAAGTTTTAGGGGACCTCTGCGGTGCAACGGCGTACGACGCTCTTTCATCTGTGATTGGGCCTATGGATAGTATGCAAGTTGAGGACATAGAGCACAGTCGTTTTATTATTCTATGGGGAACCAATACAGCCACGACCAACGTACACTTGTGGTCAGGACCTATTGCGCGAGCCAGAAAAGCTGGGGCAATAGTTGTCTCCATCGATCCGATAAAGACTAACACAGCCGCACATTCAGATTGGCACATCCAAGTAAAACCAGGCACTGATGCGGCTTTAGCGCTAGCGATGATGCACGTTATCGTACGCGACGGTCTACATGATGAAGAGTTCATCAATAAACACTGTTTGGGCTTTGAATCTCTAAAGGAGCGGATACTTGACTATCCTCCTGAAAAAGCTGAAAAAATAACAGGTGTGAGCGCAACAGAGATCGAAAAGCTAGCAAAAGCCTATGCAATGGGGACACCTTCCGTCATACGTACAGTAGTAGGAATGGAACGCTACTCAAATGGGCACACAGCCGTTCGAGCGGTCTCTTGTTTGCCGGCACTGACAGGCTCTTATCAGCAAAGAGGAGGGGGACTTAGCTCTTTTATGTTGACCATGTTTTTCGATGTGCTTGATTATAGTGTGATGCTTCCGCAGAAAGAACATTTACCAAGAAAGCGCAGTATTCATTTGGTTGAGCTTGGAAAGGTTCTTACTGATCCAAAGATGGCTCCACCTATAGAATGGATGATGGTATACAACTCTAACCCAGTAGTCTCAGCTGCAAATCAAAATTTAATAATTAAAGGACTAAAAAGAGAGAACTTATTTACTGTTGTTCATGAGCAGTTCGTCACAGATACCGCACTTTACGCGGATATTCTGTTGCCAGCTACGACTCAATTTGAGCATCTTGAACTCATGCCATCTTGGGGTACTGGCTATATCGCGTTAAATAAACCGGCTATAGAACCATTAGGTGAGGCACTTCCCAATACTGAAGTATTTCGTCGCCTTTCTAAAGCGATGGGCTTTGATGAGGAATACCTTCATTTAGGTGACGAAGAAAGGATCCGTCGCATGTTGAACACCCGCCATGAATACCTGAATGGAATCACTTATGAAACACTTGAAGAAGATGGCTGGGCACGACTTAATCTAAAAGATTTTCAACCATTAGCTGAGGGAAAATTCAATACCCCAAGTGGAAAGTGTGAGCTTTACTCTCAAGCATATGCTGATGCCGGCCAAGATCCTATCCCTGCGTACGAACCACTGGACGATTTTGAGTATGGGATAGGACACGCTACTCCGTTACATTTGATTACCGCCAAATGCGCCCATTTCCTAAATTCTGAATACGTAAATCTCCGTCACAAAGGTACGGAGAAACACGAACCAAAAGTTGACATTAATCCTGCAGATGCGAAAACCAGAAATATCATCGATGGAGACTTGGTGAAATTGATTAATTGCTTCGGTGAAGTTCATGTCCGAGCAAATGTCTCTAATATGACTAAAGAAGGTGTGGCCTACCTACCTTTTAATTGGTGGCCGGAAACCATGGCTAATGGCCAATCAGCCAGCGCACTGACCCCAGATGGGGTTAGCCGACGGGATATTGGCAGTAATGCATTTGACGCACAAGTTGAAATACAGAAGATCGGTTAGCCTATTATAATTGATTGTGAAGCAGACACTAAAACACGCTCAGGAAGAGAAAAAAAATGACCGAAAAAAATGAATACTATAGCGAAGAAAAACACGGAC
>JABISZ010000030.1 GCA_018668255.1 Pseudomonadota bacterium
AGGATATCCTATCGGGATCGTGGCAACTATTCCATGGGTTCGAGGGACGTTGAATTGGTCATGAATTTCATCCTCAAACATCTGGTGCATTGTGGTCAAACTTGCGCCCAATCCTAATGCTCTTGCTGCTATTAAAATGTTTTGTACGCATGGATATATCGAACCGTAAGAGGGTGGTGCGTTTCCTTGTCTATCATCTTCTTTGACATTGAAAGGCCAGTCTCTTTTTCCAAACACCATTAAAATAACAGGTGCCTCATGCATGTGATCGCCAAGGTGGCGTGCCGCGTTAATTGTTCTGCCATAAGGCGAGCTGGTATCATTTTTCAGGAGTAGATCACCGAAACGTTCTCTCAGCCAGTAATTGTAACGGTCGCCAAAAAATTTTTTATTTGCTGTCTCAGTGAGCACCAAGAATGCCCATGGTTGGGTGTTTTGGCCACTAGGTGCTTGAATGCCAGCAGACAATATTTTTTCCAGCAAAGCTTTTGGCACAGGATCTGGCTTTAGTCGTCGCATGGCGCGCATGCTATGAATAGTATCAAAGACATCCATTGCTATTGTTCCTAATTACATTGATTCATTAATATAAACACAGGGTACACTGGAAGTACACTCAGTGGGGAAGCTGTAATCGAGAAGTCAAAATTGATTTTTAAATTTTTTCCTACGATAGTGGGAGCGCCTGACAGGATTAAAGGAGCCTTAGATATATAATGGATATTAAACCGTTTCGCATCGATATACCGCAGTCCGACTTAGATGACTTAATGCGTCGCCTATCCGCGACACGGATACCCAAGCAGGTAGTAAATACAGACTGGAGTTACGGACCTGATTCGGTCTATATGCAAGAGCTTCTGGGCTACTGGTTGACGGGATATAGCTGGCGTAAGCAAGAGGCATATTTAAATAAAACTTTTCCCCAGTTCATAGCTGAAATCGGTCGAAAAAAAATACACTATGTGCACGCAAAAGCACTCAATCCAAATGCACTAACGTTGGTGATGACGCATGGTTGGCCAGGTTCCTTCTTGGAATTTCATAAAGTCATCGACAAATTAACTCGACCTGAGAAACATGGAGGTAGGGAGAGTGATGCGTTTAATGTTCTTTGTCCTTCGATGACAGGATACGGTTGGTCGGAGGCTTGGGACGAGAAAGGGTGTGACGTTGAGAAAGTAGCTCAAAGACAGGTTGCTCTTTTAAGTCAGCTTGGAATAAGCCGTTACGGCGTCCAAGGCGGTGATTGGGGTGGAATAGTAAGTCCTCGGATGGCACTGTTAGCTCCTGACAGCGTTGTTGGTGTGCATTTAAACATGTGCTCTACCCGCTCGACTCAGGATAAAGAGGAGGCGAAAGAGCAAGGCGTTATGCCTGGAAGGACGGCAATCAGCATTGAGTATGCAAGAGAGCAAAAGGGTTATGCAGTGATTCAAAGTTTGAAACCTGAGCAACTGAGCTTTGCTCTAAATGATTCTCCCATGGGCCTAGCTGCTTGGATTATCCAGTGTTTTTATATGTGGGGAGATATTGAAGGCGATTTGGAGTCACGTTTCACAAAAGATGAGTTGATTACTAACGTTATGTTGTATTGGTTTACTCAGTCAATACCTTCAGCCATTCGTCTTTATTGTGAATCATTACGCACTGGAACCTTTGGGCCGCTCGATCGTTATGTGTCGACTCCTACAGGGGTGGCGCTTTTTAAAGATATTCCTAAGCCCAAACGTGCTTGGGCGGAAAAAGAGTACAATATTCAAAGATGGACTCAGATGCCTAGCGGAGGCCACTTCGCGGCTTTAGAAGAGCCAGATCTCTTAGTGGAAGACATCAGGGCGTTTTTTTCTGATCTAAGGTAAAGATGCGTGATTAGGTTTCATTTTGTCATTTTTGTCGAGTGCTAAGGAGTGGAGAATATATGAGTGATTTCTACGGGGAAAATCATCGAGAACTGCAACGAGAATTTGATTCAACGGCTCTCGCAACTCGACTTGAAGAAATGATTATCAAGTCTGAACTAGATGAACATGACAAAGGTTTCATTGCGACGAGAGACATGTTTTTCCTGTCTACAGTCGATCATGAAAATCGACCAACTGTCTCTTACAAAGGCGGCAATGAAGGATTTGTGAAGATAGTTGACGAAAAAACATTAGCGTTCCCAAGTTACGATGGCAACGGCATGTTTTTCTCAATGG
The DNA here is from genome assembly GCA_018668255.1 of Pseudomonadota bacterium. Classification (GTDB taxonomy): domain Bacteria; phylum Pseudomonadota; class Gammaproteobacteria; genus UBA4457. Next base: position 2,202 of record JABISZ010000030.1, read on the forward strand.
GCAACTTAGATGCCAACCCTAGTGTTGGGTTATTATTTATCGATTTTGAAAAACCTAATCGAATGAGGCTGCAGGGACAGGCTTCTATTACTAAGAATGATCCCTTGCTGTCTTGCTACCCTGAAGCAGATCTTGTGGTGCGGGTTAAGATTGAAAGGACTTGGGTTAACTGTCCACGGTATATCCACAGATATAAAAAGC
>JABISZ010000031.1 GCA_018668255.1 Pseudomonadota bacterium
GTTTACTATTCCTCTGCTTACGGTAGGAATCGTTAAAATTAGACAAAAAGGAAAAACGAATGAAGCATAGTATAATTGGTGGAGAATTCAAATTAGCAGATGGCACGAAGCTACCGTTGTCTAAGGCGGTGCGTGCGGGAGATTTTGTTTTTTTATCTGGACAACTCGGTTTAAAAAAAGATGGGGCGCTCGCTGACGGAATCGCTCAACAAACTCTTTGCTGCCTTAAAAACATTGAGCAACTTCTGTCTAGCGCATCTTTGACTAAGAAGAACGTAATAAAGACAACTGTCTGGCTAACCGACGTTACACACTTTGCAGAGTTTAATGCTATTTACGCCGAGACATTCGACAGTGAACCCCCTGCTCGTTCTACCGTTTGTTCAGCTTTAGCGTTGCCTAAAGCACTGGTTGAAATAGAGGTTGTTGCCTACGGATAATGAGCTTAAATAGGACTGCGCTTCACTAGCTGCTTAGCGATCAATAATCTCTGCAGCTCGTTTGTCCCTTCCCCTATGCACATCAATGGCGCGTCCCGGTAGTAGCGTTCTACGTTAAATTCTTTAGAGTATCCGTAACCACCATGGACCCTCATGGCTTCTGTAGCATTCTCTAACGCCGCTTCAGAAGCAAAAAGCTTCGCCATACCCGCCTCCATATCGCAACGCTCGCCTTTATCATACTTAGACGCAGCTTGCTCTACTAGCAAGCGCGACGCCTCAACATTAGTCGCCATATCGGCAAGCTTTATTTGTATAGATTGATGCTCACAAATAGGTTTTCCAAAGGTTGTCCGTTCTTGAGCATACCGAACCGCATCATTCATAGCAGCTTTTGCAACGCCGACCGCTCTCGCTGCCACATTGATTCGACCAAGCTCCAAACCGCCCATCGCGTGCTGCAGTCCTTGCCCTTCTATGCCGCCTAAAAGACGATCTGCACTTAATTTAAAGTCATCAAAGCTAAGTGCTGCACTTTCAACTCCCCTATAACCGAGCTTTTTCAATTTGCCGTCTACATTGAAACCCTGGCCTTTTTCGGCTAAAAACATTGTCATCCCTTTATGCGCAGGGTGGGCATCAAGATCAGTCTTCGTGAGTATCGCGTACAATGAACCGTGGACACCATTAGTCACCCACATCTTTGAGCCATTTAAGATATAGGCGTCACCTTCACGTCTTGCATGGGTTTTAATTCCTTGTAGGTCGGTTCCCGCATCAGGTTCAGTCAAACACAAAGCTCCATGCAGCTCAGCCTGAGCCAGACGAGGGAGAAAGCGCTCTTGCTGCTCTTCAGTTCCAAATCTTTGGATCAATTGGCCCAACATCATGTGCGTATTAATTACGCCGGCCAAACTCATCCAAGTCTCGCTCAACCGAGTAATAACTTTGGTGTAAGAGGAGGCAGAAAATCCCAAACCGCCGTGTTTAGCAGCGTACATAAGGCTAAAAAGACCCATTTCTTTCATTTGCTGAACAATCTCAGTCGGGTATATGTCTTCATGTTCAAGTTCTCTAACATGAGGCGCTACTTCTTTTGAAAGCCACACATCAAGAGCGTCCATAATTTGGTTTTCTTCTTCGGCCGTAATGCTATCCTTAGCGTGAGACATATCAATAACCTTTTGCTAGCTTGTAAGATAAGATGTAATTATAGTCACAATTTTAGCGATAATGATCCCGAATAATAAAGCTTCCATCGTCTATTATTTGGGATAATTAATTGGATCTATAGAATTACTTTAATACTATGCTGATCGGTAATAAATGATGAAATATTTCGCTTATGGCTCTAATTTATTACCCAGTCGCATTCAACAACGTCTCGGCCCAATAGTTTCCATTGGAAAAGCCATTCTCATAGACCATCAGCTCAATTTTTCAAAAATTTCTGTCGATGGCTCAGGGAAATGCACTATTTTACCTTTACCTGGACAACACGTTTATGGCGTGGTCTACGATTTAACTTTGGAAAGCAAAAGCCTTTTAGACGAGATAGAAGGCGTAGGGAAAGGCTACGAGTCAGTCATACACAATATCGACGGTTTCGGAGAATGCTTTGCATATGTTGCCCAAGCATCTTATGTCGACGACAACATTGCACCTTACGAATGGTACAAACGGCTAGTTCTGGAAGGTTGCCGGTTTCACTCTTTCCCCGCAAAATATATCAAGATGGTACAATCTTTCGACTCAGTGTCTGATCAGAATGAACTTAGGACTAGAGATAATTTTCGTTTGATAAAAGACTAAAATAAACTATATTAACCACTGTTCATCGACCAATTTGAGCAGGAGAAAAGAATGTTAGTAATGATGACCGCTGATTTAGAGAAACCCGAAGGAATGGCGAAAGGTGATTTTTTCGAAGTTTGGCGACAAGAGTCAGTTGCGGCTATTGAAGCTGTTAAAGCTGGTGCTATCAAATCAATCTACAAAGTTGCTGGCGAATATCAGATTATTGCAATTGTGGAAGTAGACAGTGGAGATCAGATTGACCACATTGTGCACAATCTACCGATATGGAAACTTGGTTATGGGCATATCGTGCCAAAAATTACTTGGAAGCCTCTTAGGTCATACGAAAATTGGGCAGAAGACCTTAAAGAATTGGCTAAAAGTTAATTAAGCCGCAGTGCGTACTTAAATGAAAATTGTTAGCGGCGCTGGCAATTGCAGTGGAGTTACGTTAACTGAAGTCTGAAACACAGACAAACAGAAACAATGACTTCATATATCATAGAATAAACCACCTAGGAGGAAAGTAATGTTTGAAAAAACGTGGATGGAAGACTGGCAGAAGCTGGTTAACAACAACGGTCCCATGAGTTGGATAGGAAAGCATATGACAACGAACTTGTTGTTCGGATTCGGGGAGACTGAATATGTCGTAGAATTTCATAAAGGCAAAATAGCCGCGATTGAATCTGATTTTAATCCGGAAACTTGCTATCAACTTGCAATCAAGGGGCCTGCAGAAAGCTGGGCCAAATTCTGTCAAGAAGTCCCACCTCCAATGTACAACGACATCTGGGCAATGGCACACCCTCTTCATGGCCGACTCACGTTGGAAGGAGATCAAATGGTTCTCTGGCAGAATATGCGCGCTCTATGCTGGGCGTTAGACCGAATGCGTGAAATCTAAGAGCAGCTAAATTTAGGAGAATTAAAATGGGCAAGATTGAACCAATAACAGGACGTTATATTTGGGTTCCTTACAATGGAACTGAATATCGAATTTTTTTTGAGGAGGCTGGCCAAGGCATCCCGATGGTATGTCTGCATACAGCAGGAACAGACTCGCGTGAATGGAGGCATCAACTTTGTGATCCAGCCATCAATGCCAACTTTAGAGTTATAGCCATCGACATCCCTCGTCATGGTAAATCTATTCCTCCCTACGATTGGTATAAAGAAGACGAAGAATATAAGCTAACGGCTGAGTTCTATATGGGAATAGTTGTTGCTTTCTGCGAGGCTCTCGAACTTGACAAACCAGTGATTATGGGAAGTTCTATGGGCGGTAATATCTGCCTACATTTAGCCGAAAAGCATGAAGATAAAGTAAGAGCTCTAATTGCTGTAGAAGCTTGTGAACATTCTTTAGGGTGGCATATAGACTGGTTAAGACACTCTCATATACACGGTGGTGAGGCTGCTGCGCAGTCAGTTTTCGGTTTAATGGCACCACAAAGTCCTGACAAATATAGATGGGAAACTTGGTGGTATTACTCACAAGGTGGTCCCGGGATTTTCAAGGGTGATCTGTACTTCTACAGTCAAGACCACGACTTCAGAGGAAAAACCGAAAACTTGTCTGGTAACGTTCCTATGTATTTCATGACAGGCGTGTATGACTTCGCATGTACACCTGAAATGACGGAAGATACGGCGGCTAAAGTGAAAAATTCAGAATGCATTATTATGGAAGAAATCGGTCATTTCCCAATGAGCGAAAACCCTGAAGTTTTTAATCGGTATCTTATGCCTGTATTGGACAAAATATTAGCTAACGAGTCCTAGAAACGATTCTGTTATCAACGACTAAGATTGGGGAGCGTCTTTATCGAGTCGCTCCTTTTTTTATAGCTTTCAAAACGTAAATTGACTATATTTTTAACTTAACTTTAACGATGGCGAGTTATCTATTATGAATACTGAAGAACAAGAAACAATCGCACAGATCAGAGATACAGTGTTTAAAGTATCTGAAGAATTCCCTGGGACCTATTGGCAAGAAAAAGATAGAGAGCGAGCTTATCCTACCGAATTCGTTAATCGGTTAACCGAGCTAGGGTTGCTGGCATCACTCATCCCAGAGGAATATGGGGGCAGCGGCTTATCAATAACCGTGGGTGCCGAAATACTCAAAGCCATTCATGAATTTGGAGGGAATGCCGGAGCATGCCACGCTCAAATGTACACAATGGGCACAGTTCTAAGACATGGGAGTGACGAACAAAAACAAAAATATCTTCCTAAAATAGCTAACGGAGATCTCCGTCTTCAGGCATTCGGTGTCACCGAGCCAACTGCTGGGACAGACACTACCAGTATATCGACCATGGCTGTAAAAAAAGGCGATAAATATGTGATCAACGGGCAGAAAATATGGACTTCACGCGCCGAACACTCAGACCTCATGGTGCTACTGGCAAGAACAACTCCCAAGGAACAAGTGGAAAAGAAATCTGCAGGCCTCTCCGTTTTCCTAGTGGATATGCGAGATGCGATAAACAAAGGGATGACTATAAAGCCAATTAGAACGATGTTGAACCATTCGACTACTGAGATATTCTTCGACGATCTGGAGATACCTGCTTCCAGTCTTATCGGTGAAGAAGGCAAAGGATTCAAGTACATTCTTTCTGGAATGAATGCAGAGCGCATTCTGATAGCTGCAGAATGTGTTGGCGATGCGCGCTACTTCATCAAAAAAGCCTCTGATTATAGTAATGAAAGGCAGGTTTTTGGTCGCCCTATTGGGCAGAACCAAGGTATCCAGTTTCCAATTGCTAGAGCTTTTGCACAGACAGAAGCGGCAGAGGCCATTTTAGATAAAGCATGTAGGCTCTACGAAGAAGGAGATGTATCGGGAACATATGCCAATATGGCGAAGTTGTTAACTTCTGAGGCTTCCTGGGCAGCGGCAGATACTTGTATGCAAACATTTGGGGGCTTTGCTGTAGCAGAAGAGTACGATATCGAACGAAAATTTCGTGAAACGCGACTTTATCAAATCGCTCCGATATCAACTAATTTAATCCTATCCTACCTTGCAGAGCACGAACTTGGCCTTCCACGTTCGTACTAATGAAGAATATTGAATCAAAGCTTTTAATTCCGGAGTTCTAGTGAATGTCTGACGACTTACAAGGGGTTTTAGTTGTTGCTTTAGAACAAGCTGTGGCAGCCCCATATTGCACACGTTTGATGGCAGAAAGTGGCGCTCGTGTAATAAAGCTTGAACGCCCAGATGGAGATTTTGCTAGAGCCTACGATGGGATATTAGGTGGAGACAGCGCCTATTTCGTTTGGTTGAATTCTGGAAAAGAATCACTAGTAGTCGATCTGGCAAATCCTGAAGATAAAAAACTCTTACAATCGATCCTACTTAAAGCCGATGTGTTTATACAAAACCTTCGCCCTGGTGCGGCCGATAAATTGGGGTTTAGCTATGAGGATGTTAAGACGATAAACCCAAGGATTATAATGTGCTCTATCTCAGGCTACGGTACTGAGGGTAGTTATTCTAAGATGAAAGCTTATGACGCACTGATACAAGCGGAAAGCGGACTTTGCTCAGTCACTGGACCCGCAGGCCAACCTTCTAAGGTAGGTGCATCAATAGTTGATATCTCAACGGGTCTAAGTGCCTATGGTGAGATATTGAAGGCCCTTTTCGGAAGAACAACGTCAGGCCATGGCCGCCATATCGAGCTCAGTTTATTTGAAGTGCTCTCAGAATGGCTAGCCGTACCACTGTCGTATTTCGAATATGGCAAAAAGTTATTAACCGGAACAGGCATGGACCACGGCCAAATATGCCCGTATGGGTCCTACGAGGCATCGGACGGTCCAATTTTTATCGTAATACAAAACCATAACGAATGGGTAAGATTATGCGAACAAGTCCTGGAACGAAAAGATCTAGCAAACCATCCCTTGTATAAAACAAACGTGCTACGCATGGAAAATAAAAAAGCTTTGCGTACTGAAATAGAAAACGTATTCGGCACCAAGACGAGGCAAACACTTCAAGAAGATCTACTCAAAGCTGGTGTAGCGTGCGGAAGTATTAACGACCTAAGTGATCTCAGCACGCACCCTGCTCTCCAAAGAAAAACAGTTCACAGCTCTGGAAATCAATTCACTCTCGTCCGACGTGTAGGTGAAACGAGAGATAATGCCATAGTTCCTAACTTAGGAGAGCACACCGAAAAAATAGTGAAAGAGTTCTCGTAAAGCCCTTGTAAACCTTCTATGCTTGACTTTAGGCCTGCTGTGCTAAGGTCTACTTTGTTATAAGGGGAGTCTTTATGTTCTATATTAAATTTCTAGCTTTGTGCCTGCTCTTGAGTTCGCATGTGTTCGGGCAAGAGAACCAGTGGTGGCCATCAAAATGGGGTGCTGAAGACACTCTCGGCTCTTTCAACATGCTTGGGCCTGAGCTTACGCTTAAAGCGACCAAGCTTGTTAAAACAGGAAAAACGTATCGGTTAGGTATCGAAACCAACAACAAAACACCCGCGTTCGGTACTCGCACATTTGAAGTCACCATTTTACAACCAAACCAATATGGTGGCGGCTCGTACGGTGACAACAAATTTAATTACTTCGACGATTACATGGCTGGTTGGATGGGCGTCGGTTCCCAAATTGACGGCTTAGGCCACGCTGGAACGGATGGTGTTTTCTATAATGGATTTAAGGGAAAAGACTTCGGTAAAGTAGACGGCCTTACATCAATGGGTGTTGAGGATTACCCACCCATAGTTACACGAGGAGTGCTTATCGACATGGCTGCCTGTATGGGCCATAAAATAGTGCCTGTCACCACCGTATTCAATCGACAAAACATTATGGACTGCGAAAAGCAGCAAGGGATATCAATTGAGAGAGGAGACGTCGTCCTGTTACATTCCGGCTGGATAAACATGCTTGAGACCGATCCAGATACCTTTGGAGAAGTAGAGCCTGGGATTGGTTCTGACGGAGCTAAATATCTCGTTGAAAAAGAAATCTTAGCCGTAGGAAGTGACAGCTGGGGACTCGAAATCTGGCCAGGGGAAGATCCCAAGATTTTTGATCCTGTACATCAGATGCTTTTAAATCAGAATGGGATATATATCCTCGAAAACATGGATACGCGAGAACTCGCCGCGGACAAGGGATATGAATTCATGTTTGTTCTAGGCCCTGCTCGAATATCGGGTGCAGTACAAATGATTATTAATCCAATAGCCATTAGATAAATCACTGCGCCAACTGGTCTGAAAAGGTAATCCGCGCATGCAATTCAGATACGAAATAATTCGTCGTTTTCGCGATAATCAGCGCTTTGACTTACATGTTATAAAGCTTAAAATTAGTCACGAATAAAAAAGGAATTTGTTTCAAAAAATGGCCACTCACACTATCGACGGACCTTTCTTCGAAGATTTCTCAGTTGGACAGCTGTTCGGCGCGCCTTCAGTAACAGTAACGGAAGGTTACACGGCGATTTACCAAGCGACCACCGGAGATCGGATGCGACTCCCTCTTGATACCCATTTATCCTCACAAGTAACAAAAGACACACGAGCCATAGTACATCCAATGCTCGTCATTAACGTTGTCAACGGCCAGACCACTTATGCCTCACAAAACGTAAAGGGTAATCTATTCTATAGGGGTTTGATATTAAAAAGACCTGTCTTTGTCAACGATACGCTAACCACAGTCACAAAAGTCATTGGTCTAAAACAAAACAAAGCCAAAGCCGGTAGAGACGCTACGGGAATGGTAGGTCTAGAGATAGAGACTAAAAATCAAAAAAATGAAGTGGTTATGAAATATTGGCGTTGTCCGATGATACCTTGCCGGCAAAAAGACGTCACCACAGGGAAAAACGACGACTTTAGTTGGATCCCAGAAAAACTATCAATTGAAGAATTAACCGCTTGTACTCGGCTAAATTGGGATATTGCACCCTTAGTCAGCTCCGCATTCAGCCCCGAAATCCCAAGGTTTTCGGTAGGGGATCATGTCATTATTTCAGGCCAAGATACCATAACCGCTGCACCGGAACTTGTTCGTCTAACTGGGAACATAGCATTTGCCCACACAGACGCCTCCAGGAGCTACTTAAACAAAAGACTCGTATATGGTGGCCACACTATTTCTTTAGCTTATGCACAGATCATGCGGGCCATGCCGAACACTATCGCTTTAGTTGGATGGCAGGGTTGTGATCATTTAGGCCCTGTTCTTGAAGAAGATATTATTAGGTCTGAATTCACGGTTACAAGCATCGATCCACTTCAGTCTGGCGGGTCTCTTTACGAGCTCAACGTCTATACTTATGCCAAAAGGATCAATCAAGAAGGAGAGTATGTCGAATCAAAAGTCTTAGACTGGAGATTAGTAATCTGGGTGTGATCCCCAGAGTTAACTTTATAGCCCTGCACTATGGCCACCGTCAACGGTGATCAAATTACCATTCATAAATTTTGAAGCATCAGAAGCTAAGAACAAAATCGCCCCATCTAAGTCTTGAGGCTGACCAAATCGTCCTGCAGGTATTCCTTCTAATAGCTTAGAACCTGCCTCTGTCTTTAACCATTCTCGATTCATTTCTGTTTCAAAATAACCCGGGGCAATAGCATTTATTCGAATACCTTTAGATGCCAAGTCAACGCATAGATCTCTACCTAAATTAATAATCCCTGCTTTCGTGGCTGCGTATGGGGGAATATGACCAAGCGGTCTAATGCCTAGGACTGATGCGATATTAATGATGCTACATTCTCGGCCGTCAGCGACGCGGTGTTGAATCACAGATTGAGCAAGAACCCATGGGCCTCTTAGATTGGTTTCATAAACGGCATCCCAGTCCTCATCCCGGTAACGTTCTGGCGCCTTTACTATTGCAACCCCTGCGTTGTTTACCAAAACATCAATCGGAGAAGTCGACTCTATTTGACCGATAGCCTTTCTAATGCTGTCACGATCTCGTACATCCAAAGTTACCGGGGTAGCCTTTCCACCAAATCCCTCGATTTCTTCCTGCAGACTCTGGAGCTTATCTGTGCTTCTCGCAGAGATTAAAACGTGGGCTCCGGCTCTCGCCAATGTCCAAGCGAATCTTCTCCCTAAACCTTGGGAAGCACCAGTAACTAACGCAGTTTTGCCTGTTAAATTGAATAAATTTCTAGGGTCATCGGTAACAGCAATTGTAGTCATATAACACACTCAATAATAAAAAAAACAGCTTCTATCTAACAAACAAGCTGTCACAGTCCAAGTTTAGGCTTAATCCAAGCAGCTAGCTTACCAATAGCATCATCTGCTTCTGGCGCATTGCCGGCCATAAAATGAAAAACGTGTTGCATTTCAGGGTAGATATCCAACGTCACATCGACACCAGCATCCTTTGCTCGCTGCTCGAACCTCACAGAATCGTCAAGTAAGGCTTCGTCACCACCTGTCTGAATATAGATTGGTGACAGCCCAGAGAGATCCGCTTGCAGTAAGTTAGCCAAAGGATCTTTTGCGGAGGCTTCGCCTAGAAATATCGCCGACATACCCATAAGTACGTCACGACTGACTAAAGCATCTTTGCCAGCGTTCGTTTCAATTGTAGAGCCAGAACCTTCAGGATCGTACCAAGGAGACATAGCCATTGTCCCAGCTGGTAAAGGCAAGCCGGCCTCGCGAATAGAAAGAAGCACAGAAGTGCATAGTGCCCCACCAGCCGAATCACCACTTGTGCACGTATGCTCTGAACTATAGCCCTGGTCTAGAAGCCATCGATATCCTATTAAGGCGTCCTCCACTTGAGCAGGATGAGTCGCTTCAGGTGCCCGGCGATAATCCAAAATCAGAGCTTTACAACCAATTTCTTTCGCCAAATGTCCAAACAATTTACGATGGGTGTACATTGATCCTGTGACATAACCGCCACCATGCGTGCACATCACTACTCGATTATCCGAGCAGCCTTTTGGTATGGCCCACATTGCAGGAATACCTCCTGCATCGACTTCTACGTAATCGACACCTCTGGGCTCTGCTGTGATATCTCCCCAATGATCAAAAATGGCTCTAGTTTCCTCCAGACTCATCTCTGGATTAGCGCCCATTGCCTCAATCCACCCTCGGTATAGAACTTTTATTGCTTCCGCCTGTGCACTGGCCATAACCGTATCCCCTAAATTTCAATCTTCTAATTATATCAAAATTTTTATTGCTATCCCTACAGTGTCTGCAGACTCAAATTCGGATGAGCCTATCTGGCCATATGGTTAAGAGCAGAAGGTTCGAAATCCCGCCTTTTCATTTTGGGAACGTTAGCCTTTGTCACCATCTGGACCGTTGTGCAATGCATACTCTGGATATCAACTACAGAAGCTGTATCAATTAAAGGAACGCCCGAACCTTTGTTTGACGCCAGATGGGTATCCGGATGGGCGACGCCTCCTATAATGTACTTCCATAGAATTCCCGCACGATCGTATAGCTTACCGAAAATCGGCAACATTGTTTGAGCATCTAAATACAATAATCGATTGCCCACAGGATGGTCGGCGCGTTTTGGCGTACCCTCAAGAACGTGAACTTTCCTAACTTGCCAGTTAATGTCAGGGAAACATCCTGAATGGCCGCTAAAATCTACAAAGTTGTAATCCTCGCGGCGTGCTTTACGGTCGGAGTGAGGTATTTTATCATGGCGATACATCGGCAAGAGTATGTGTTTAGAGCCACCATGAGACCAATTCATATCCTTAATGCGTCCGGTATATCCTAAAAAGTCTTCTATCATGATATCGCTGCCTAAAAAAGAATCCGTACGCATCGTCGTCGCCACTCGTCTAACCCGTCTCAGCAATGGGACATACATCCAGCCTTGTTCTTCTGCAGTATCATCACTGTTATAGAAGATAAGTAAATTTGTTTTAGCGACATCACCAGGCTCTAGTGCGGTCAATGTTAATGCACTATAAGTTTTGTAACGATTGTCTTTAACACTAGGTGTTGGTTGAATAACATGTCGATACATCATCCGCATCATTGCGGCTTTGAACTCTAACTCGCGTTCAGTTTTTTGAGACTTCATATCTCGGTATTGCCAATACATCTCAGGTATTTTTCCACCGTCACCACCGTAAGCGTATCTCATATTCCAGACTAATTTTTCGCCTGATTTGGGGTCAGAGGGGTCAAGCTCTGCGGGAAATGGACGACCCGAGGAATAGTTCAGCAGTATTCCCGGTTCCGAACCTAAAGCAGCAGAAGTAGCATTATTCCTCGTAGCTTTAATATAGTTCTCATGAGGTCTAAAAGAGAGTGGCTCTCCAACAGTCAGCGTTAACCAACCTTTTTCGATCAACCCTGCTAGATCCGGGTCTAATAACTGGCGTGCTGATTCGAGGTTACTTGGACTAATGACATGGCCTACGGGAGGAGAAAGCTCCCTTGCGGTTTCTATATCGTAGTCGAACCCGTCGGCTTTTAAGCCTTCTCCGTGAGAGAGCAAGACCGCCATGGTACTGAAACAGAGAAGAAAAGCTACTCGATTGAAAATATACATTATATTACCTTTTTATCTAATTCAGACTGGATGAAGAGCTCGGGAGACCTAAGAAAACTGCAGACGGCATAGGTATTAGACAACTAATTTGCTACCCGTCAATAACTACCTCAAGAGCTTTTACCTATAATTTTAATCACTGACCACGCAGCCATCCCTTTGACACCCTCGTCACTGCTCTTAAGCATAGGTACGATAGCCTTCAAATATTTCTTGTCTCTCTTACTTCCTACTAACCAAACTCCCTGCATCCGGATGTCCGCATTCTTATTGTTTAATGCCCA
>JABISZ010000002.1 GCA_018668255.1 Pseudomonadota bacterium
CGCGGGACTATGGCTCACCGATCCGAAGGTGATAGTGGCCGTCCGGTCACACAGGCGGGGGCTTGGCGAGCCTAACGGTATAACCATGAACAATCTGTCAGAGAGACTTTCGTTGACAGTCAGTGACTGACCTTGCCTGCGAGTTTCTTAATGTCTGTTGCTGATTTAACGATGTGCATACGGCGATGGCAGTTAGGGCAAAGGGCTACCGTGTTAGATGGTGTGTCCTCCCCTCCCCTGGAAAGCCAAACAATGTGATGTGACTCCAGATAGGGATCACCGTTTTTCTTCTGAAACGGCGCGGGGCAGTCACACAAATCGCAAATCCCATTTGCTCGACGTCTCGAAAACTCCGCTACATGAGGGTCTCGCTCGTATTGCGTCGATTTTGTGGTTCGGCTGCCCGGCGTCTTAGGTGCATTTGAGGCTTTATCTTCTAGCTCTGATTCACTGAGCCGTTTCGCCCTTTTCGCTTTTGCACCCTGTGTTGCTCTGAAATCATCGTTGTTTTGAACGAGAGGCATGCCGTCGATAAGCTTAAGAGGAAACACCCACACATCACGGATATCACCTTCAGAGTCCGGTTGCCTCTCCTGGTACGGACTTCCCGTCAGACGTACCTGACCTTGATAGGTGTATTCCTTGTTCACAAACACCTCAAACAGATGCACGCCCACCCCGTTAGTGTTTGACTCGTTAAGAGTTTTGTTCTGTACTCCGTTTAGTTCCTGGTCGCCTACAAGGCCCATGCCGGTGTAATGAAGTGTGTTTTCTATCCATCGATCACCGTAGACCGATTTCACGTGATTAGAGACTAATACAAGAGTGTTGGTCTTATTAGATCGGCGCATCCCTCCTTGGGTGCTGCACTTAAAAACCTCTCGCAATCGAGCGTTATCAATAACTTCACCGATCTCAATTCCAAGGGGGGGAGTCGCCATGAAACGTTACCCGGCCTTTTTGTCCAAATTCGAAGACAAAGATTCAAGCTTTTCAAAGAGGCCTTGAATCACATTCTCTTGTCCACTGAATAGCTGCTCTGGCCCTCCAGAGTGAATATTTGTGAATGGTGTCTCGTAAAGCACATCTGCACCCATCACACCCCGAGAAGTAAGTTGATCAATCACCATCTCCACAAACCTCATCTGATTAGAGGTCAGATTTCGGTCAGACAGAAATTCAGAGAAGGCCTCCACGGCAGCCTGTCGGTCCATACCTACCATCTGCCTCACCAAGACTGATATCGATGGGGAGCCACTACTTTTTAAAGGACCTGAAAGCAAGACCTTGCCATCTTTGTCTCCAATATCGGTGAGGGTATCATCAAGGCCGTTTAGATCAGTCTCTGTTAGGGCTTGATTAGTTCTGAGCCTGTGGATCACGATGTGGTCAAGGTGATCAGATAAGTACTCCTTCACCTTTTTCTCGTACTGAAGCCCTGTCATTTTTGGAATATCAATCACATCATCACCCCGCATTTCTGTGATCTCGTCCTCAAAGTTTGTGTAGACAATATTTTTCTGAGCTTTATCAATCAGAGGCATCAGGGCTCATTCCACCGGCGATCGGGTCTAAGATACTTTTTGCTTTTGCCGACATCAGGTCTATTTTACTTTCACTTGAAGTAGATATCGTAGGAAACAATGACAATCTTCTATATCTGACAATGTCTCAAATTTCGGGATGTTCCTGTTCCGAAAAGTTCTTTCTCGTTTGGATAGTGATTAAAACAGCAGGGCTTGCGTTATCCATTTGTCGGAATACAACTTTACTTTCTAATCTTCTATTTGTCGGCACTTTTCCACCTTTGTCCAAGTAAGTCGTTCTATGATCTGCCTCCCATTTCTTTCCACCTATCGTAAATATTTTGGTGAGGAGAGGTATGTAATTATATTGGTAGAAAAACTCAATAAATTCGTGGAGAACCTTGTTATCTTCTTCGTAGTATTTTACTTTGTTGTCGGTAGTCATCTGTATTCTCCGTTAAGCCTTTCTACTGTGAGTTAGTTGCTTTGGCCTTTATACAACTTACTATTCCGTCACGGTAATCAATAGAAGTACAAAAATAAATCTCATCATCCTTAACCACCCAAGAAAAAAAAGCACCTCCATTGCTAGTACTTGTCGTAGATGACACGGCTACATCATTAGAGACAGAAATACCTGAGTATGTGGTTGAGGTTAAGAAAACAACTATCGTCACTAATCTTTTCATCATATTCTCCATTATTCAGATGTTAGACGGCTTCCTACTATCCAAAGACGTACCTTCTTGTTCTTAATTCGTAGATCGTCTTTCAGAAAGTTATATGCCTTGGGTTCATACTGGTTATCAAGATCCATACTAAATCTTCTGCGCTACATATATCGGTTCTACTTTTCTGAATTGTCCTGACAACTCTATGAAGTTTTTGTAAGTAGGTCGTTCATGACTTTTGCCTACTCTTCCTGTAACTGGAGGAGCTCCTCAGGTGCAAATTTCTGTGGTGCATAACACGACCCCCATTCAGTCTCGCCTAATGCACGCCAAAATAATTCTCGATTATGGAACAACCCCGAAATTCGACCTTCAAAGGATGAATGTACGTAATCCTCGACATCGCTTGTATCAAAATACTCCGGTAATTCAAATTGACTGCCGTCGAATAGATCAACTAGCTGTTAGGAACAGCAAACGAATCATTGATAATCTTTACCGCTTCCCTAGATTTCTTTTTCGCATTTATATCCCCGGTAAAACACAACAACTATTCAGTACCTTCGTCATCCCCCTACTCACCCGGGTCGAACCGTTGCAAAACCAAAAGCGTATTCTGTGAACCTTTGTAGTCTACGAATTTATCAAGTCCATCTAGTGCCTCAATGGCGCTTGCATTGTATTCCCAATTGCTTTCTAGCAATGTTTTCCGAGCCTCTTTCATTACCCGTTTTAGTGCGAAATAAATCTTCTTATCGGTCTCATCTCCCGTCTTAGATATAAAACCAGTATGGGCTCGTCTTATACGAAGCAGGTAGAACAACAACATTAGGGTTATGGCAAAACCCCTTTTCGGGTTTTGGGCCCATGATCGAAGATCGTCAATAAGCCCTAGGGCGATGTCATTCATCGTGTCGCGACTAGTAAAACTTGGCACATCCGGCCTACTACATAACAGCCTTTTTGCACCATACAGCCATTGTGTTGTGTACCAACGCTCGTGTTCCTTTTGTTCCTGTCGGTCGATAGCTGTCTTTTCCATAAGCGCGAAAAACGTTTGAATTTCGGTT
The DNA here is from genome assembly GCA_018668255.1 of Pseudomonadota bacterium. Classification (GTDB taxonomy): domain Bacteria; phylum Pseudomonadota; class Gammaproteobacteria; genus UBA4457. Next base: position 3,268 of record JABISZ010000002.1, read on the forward strand.
TTCGACTTTGCAATACGAGAACAACTATGAACGTAACGAAAGGATAAATCTGTCGCATTCCGTGTAACTTGATGTAGATATTTACGAATTGCCGATGGTGTTGCACCAAACAACCATGTCCCAATTGTAATCAACTGTTCACGATGTTTTACAAGTAGATTCCTCTTTCTACCCTGGCATTTGTCAATGCCCCCAACTACCTTTAAAAAATTAGCATCAAGTCTGATACATAACTCTTTTACCAGTTTTTTTCCATCAGCGAAGGAACTGTTCCCATCAATATCAACAATCCGAAACAGTTCAGCAGACAGATTCACGCGCATGCCACTACTAATTGCGTCCTGCAATTGTCGCGCTTTTCTTAGATATGCACTCTCACTTCTAAAGCTTAAGTTAACGTTTAAGAAATCAGTAATAGCTTGGACGAGGTTGCGGTATGCTGTGATATTTGTATGTGTGCCAGGTAGAGCTTGATGTGGCAAGTTGCACCGAGGCCATCCTAGGGCTAACTTTGGAAGTTCGTCCCGGCTAATTTCTTCCATAGATTTCCAATCTAGGTAAACCTGATTTCCCTCCAGAAACTCCGAGTCTTCCGGGATGATCTCCACAGTGGGTAGCCCACCTGCTGATTGCATTTGCACGTGTAAATCGAGGGGCATTTGGTCTTGTGGGCCGTGCGGGAAATGGAAAGTAGTCTTCCTCAAATATCGATTTCCACGATCTTCGAGCTCGAGGATCGCATCTAACTCCGTTTGGCCAGCTTTCAACGCAAATTTCTTTTTTATGTTGCTGTGGTAGGGAACTCCACCTTCAGCTTCACTTCCACCAGGTATTAGAGGCACAAACGATTCATCAACCTCATCATCGTCTGGGCTCTCTTCCTGTGCGTGCACACCCAGATACGGTAGGACATCGAAATAGGTCGGCAGTCCCGACTGCCGACGAATTCCGTAGACACCAGCGCCAACCGCTATCGCTGTGCTCGCCTCTAAAGTGTTCCATATCGCGTCTGGGCTTGGACTTGCAACAACCCTACCTTTCACTTTCTTAGACAACTTTTTCGAAATATATGTCGACCAGTCGTTGTCTTCTTCTACAAATGGAAGTCCACCCACTATCACACCCCGCAGATGACCTTTAAGGCCGTCTATCTGGTCTGTCAGAAGCCGATCGATCAATTCATTCCAGGATGTTCCCTTTAGGTCGGCACGCGACGTGGCATAAACAGAGTCCAATAAATCATGTATCTGCAAGTCAGGACGCAGTTTTGAATCAACAGGCAGAAACTCTTGGAGGTTACTAGTAGGTAACAACTGCCACGACCCAGCTAAATTGAATAGTTTCGAATGCGCTCCTTTACGTCGTGCAGTCGCCCCCCATACCTCGGGTATTCCAAGACAAAACCAGCTGGCTGCCAGATTGTCGCCCTGACTAATAGAGTCAATCGATTCCAGCACGCCTTGTATGCGCATATTTACGAGGTCTAATACGTCAACGTCAATGCATTCTCCTCCTCCCGACCTAACTGGGCAGACGTAGGTCTCACCATCTAATTTTTTTTCTCTAAGTAAGAATTTTGTGCAGCTCA
>JABISZ010000032.1 GCA_018668255.1 Pseudomonadota bacterium
AATCTATGCGCCTCTATCCTCCTGTATGGGGAATAGCGAGACGGAGCACTAATGAAAATAATTTCCGTGGGTATACTGTGCCGGCCAATAGCTACATTGCTATAACTCCTTATGTTTTGCATCGACATCCAGATCACTGGGCCAATCCTGAGATGTTTGATCCAGACCGATTTGCTCCAGGGGAGAGTAAGTCGAGGCATCCCTACGCGTATTTACCGTTCGGCGCGGGACCGAGAGCTTGCATAGGTGCGGGAATGGCGATGCTTGAAATGCAGCTCATCATTGCGCAGATACTGCCTTTGTTCAAACTAACGCCTACGAAAGGTCACCCGATTGAGATGGAAGCCGCAGTTACGCTTAAACCACGGTTTGGGATGAAAGTAAATTTAACCCGTCGCTGATGATTAAAAATTTCTCTTTCATAGTTCTGCTAGTAATGTTCTCTGCGGGCATATCACGGAACGCCTATGCATTTGAAATTTCTACCACAAACTTACAAGGCGAAGAAAACTCTATAAGAGTACACCTCAGTCAAGACACGTGGACTTTAGTGATGGCTTGGACTACGTACTGCGGTGAATGCGCAAAACAATATTCGATGTTGTCAGAGCTACATGATGCGCATAAAAAAATAGATCTAAAAGTACTCGGAGTATCGCTAGATGACCCACAGAACCTACAGCTTATCGTAGATTATCAAAGGAAGAAAAAACATCAATTTCCTAGTATAGTGGCTGACCATACCTCATTTTCTTCTGCTTATAAAACGACTACTGGTGCAGATTTCTCAGGCACACCAACCTACTTGTTATTCGACCGCCAAAAAGAATTTCAAGCTTATCTTGACGGTCCAATAACACGTAGCGCTATAGAACAGTTCATAACACAAGAGGATATGAATCTATAACAGGACTATGGCATTTCTTTATGTAATAGCTCCGTTACCCTTCAAATTGGCTATTTCGCTATCAGAAAACCCCCAATCACCGAGAACGGCGTCGGTATCCGATCCTGGAACAGAAGGTGCACTTTGTATCTGAGATGGAGTGCGACTAAAACGTGGCGCCGGTGCAGGTTGCACAACCCCATCATTTTCGACAAATGTATCACGAGATCTGTTATGTGGATGAGAGGGTGCTTCACTCAAAGAAAGAATCGGAGCAAAACATACATCAGTACCTTCAAGTAACTCGCACCACTCTGATCGCGTTTTAGTTTTTATGAGCTCTGCCATTTTTATGCGATTCTCAGACCACATCCCTTTATCTTGATGCGCAGTATGACTGGGATCATCAAAGCCTGTTAACTCAAGAAACTCCGCATAAAACTTAGACTCAATAGAGGCGATAGAAATAAATTGTCCTTCGGCTGTCTCATAGGCGTTATAAAAGTGTGCACCTCCATCTAAAAAATTGCTTTCGCGTTTGTCACTCCAGGAGCCTGCGCCATGCATGCCATATAAAGCTGTCATCAAGATAGAAGCTCCGTCTGTCATTGCAGCATCTACAACTTGTCCTTTCCCAGACTTCTGTGCTTCAAGCAGCGCCGCCACAACACCCAGCGCCAACAGCATACCGCCACCCCCAAAATCGCCCACCAAATTTAAAGGAGGAGATGGGGGCTGTCCTTCTCGACCAATCGCATATGCGGCACCCGTCAAAGAAATATAGTTAATATCATGACCAGCGGCCTTAGCTAACGTCCCATGCTGCCCCCACCCTGTAACTCTGCCATAGACTAATTTCTCATTTCTAGCCATGCAGATATCCGGGCCTAATCCCAAACGCTCAGTCACTCCTGGACGAAACCCTTCAATCAAAGCATCCGCATCTGAGATCAGCCGTAACACTAATTCAATGCCCGCCGGAGTTTTTAGATCTACGGCTATAGAACGCCTACCTCGATTCAAAAGCATGTGCTTTGGATCAACATTAATACCTAAACCAGAATCAACAACCCGATCGACATGGATCACTTCGGCACCCATATCTGCCAGCATCATGGCACACATAGGGTTTGGTCCTATACCAGCGAGCTCTATAATCTTGTATCCTGCTAACGGTCCACTTGCAGCCACTTTTCTTCTCCTTTATTTGATACATTAGCCAGACCTAGCTATGCTTTAGCATTCAAAGCCCGACACAGAATGATAAGTTATATTATTTTTTAGTCGTGTTCATCTTCCAATTACAAGTTATTTGTATGTTAGTCGAATCTTTAAGAGATAAGATATGCCCAAAAGCCTTCTTAGAATATTTTCTTACCTCCCTAATCCCCGCATTTTTAAAGCCAGCATAACGGCTCGACTGTGCAATGTTCCAATAGAGATAAGAGGTGCATCCCCCAAAGAATTGAAAGGCTGGCTTTGGGATTTCGATGCCGGCCCTTTGACTGAAAAAACAAGGCAAGACACCCGGGAGTCAGCGCAAACCGCTAGTCGCGGTTATTCTGGAACACTCTACAAAACTCGAGGATTTCTGGATGCAAACCCTTATGGGACAGTTCCTGCTGCTTTTAGTCCGTCTGGTGAAATAGGAGTGTTTGAATCTAATAGCATCATGAGAGCCGTCGCTAGACTCGCTACGAATAGTAACAATTTGTACGGCTCCTCTGCCTATCAATCTTCCAGGATCGACGCTTTTTTAGACACTATGCTTTTGTTTGCTAAAGATTCCCAAGCTTATCTACTCGCATTGATGAATGGGAGCATAACGAATCAAGGATACGTAAATGCTGAACAAGCCTTGCATGACTGGCTAAGTGGTACCGAACAAGTATTAGGGGGAAAACCGTATTTATCGGGGGAATTGAGCTTGGCTGATATTTGCTTTGCCTGTGAAATCACGCTGTTGAAATTAGAGAGTTGCTATGCAGGCACACTTAGTAATCTAGGCAAGTCTCCCTTGATGGCGGCTCCTACTGCAAAAAGTTTTCCAGCCTCAATGCGGCATTACGAGAAGCTTTGTGCAATTCCTGATTTTGCAGCTGATATCAAACCGTTTATCGACAATATAGCCGGTGGCGGATCACCTTACGAAATTTCATGAATCCAACTTTTTTTCTTTTACTAATATTCCTATCTCAAGCAGTGCTTGGTGCCGAAAAAAGCAGTCTGATGTCCAAACAGCAATTAGGGACTGCTCTTTTTTTTGATGCCAATCTATCCGCAAACAGAAACCAATCATGTGCTACTTGTCATAACCCATCTCAAGCTTTCGTGGATCCGCGTGAAAATAAGTTCGCAAGAGCTGTGTCCGAAGGAAGCATAGACGGGCGATTTGGAAATAGAAATAGTCCCTCACTTACATACACATCAAAAATTCCTAAATTCGGTGTAGATATCAATGGTGATTATCGTGGTGGATTTTTTTATGATGGCCGTGCAAAAGATATGCAGTCACAAATTGCTATTACTCTGTTTAACAAGAACGAGATGGCCTTAAAAAATCCGCAAGAGCTTTTGAACCGAATCAAAGAGAACAACGATTATATTTTAAGTTTTGAGACCTACTTTGGAGCGGATGTTTTTGATGACCCGGATAGAACAATAAAAGCAGTAGCATCTCTCATCGTTGCATATGAAAGTGGTCCTTTGTTCTCATTGTTCACCTCTCGTTATGACCGTTACCTAAAGGGGGAATACGTCTTATCTGATCTAGAAGAAAAAGGTAGGAATTTGTTCTTCTCAGACGTTGCTAATTGCATGGGTTGCCACCATTCTAGTCAGTCGCAATCAGATCAAAATGAATTATTTACAGATCACAAGTATCACAATATTGGGCTGCCTGTGAATCAGACATACATTGATAAAGACGCTCTGCAGAAAAAGTCACCTAATCTAGGACTGGCTCGAAATACTAGTGTGAAAGACAAAAAAACGAGCATGGGTAAGTTTCGTACCCCCTCATTAAGGAATGTCGCGGTGACAGGTCCCTATATGCATAACGGTATATTTCAGGAACTCAGCACCGCCATCCATTTTTATAATCATTATATTGTCACACGAGAAACGGCTTTAACAAACCCTGAGACGATGAAAGGATGGTTGAAAAACGAGACCTCCGAGAATATTGCTACTGATTTACTCCAAAGAGGCCAACCCATCTCTGGAGAAAGAATGAAGGAGTTGATAGCTTTTCTAAGAATACTCACTGATGAGGAGTACGAACACCTAATCAATGACGGATAAACATTAGTAAAACCAAGTAAAGTAGTATAAGAATAAGTTTGCACAAGAATTTTCATGGGGAGAAGTAGTTCTATGTACGATCTGATTATTCGAAATGGAACCGTCGTCGACGGGACTGGGGCTGATAAAACACATTCTGATGTTGCCATTCAGGACGGTGTGATTGTTGAAGTAGGAAAAGTTGCGGGCAGAGCCAAGCAGACACTGGATGCTTCTGACTTGGTTGTAGCTCCGGGCTTTATTGATCCTCACACGCATTACGATGCGCAAATTTGTTGGGATGCACTTACTACACCTTCTAGCTGGCATGGCGTCACTACAGTAATGATGGGTAATTGCGGTGTTGGACTTGCGCCTTGTCGTCCAGAAAATAGAGATATAGCTGCGTGGGATCTCGTGAACGTCGAAGCCATCCCATTTGATGTTCTAAAGAAAGGAGTGACATGGGATTGGGAGTCTTTCCCAGAATACATGGTTGCAGCGGACAAACGAGGCTCTGGACTAAACTTAGGATTTTCATGTGCTCTGACTCCCTTTCGTCATTACGTGCTAGGGGAAGAATCCATGGATAGAGCAGCTACAAAGAATGAGACAATAGAAATCTCAAGATTACTTGAAGAAGCAATGGCCGCAGGAGCATTTGGCTTCTCTACAACAAATGCTGGCCAGCATGTGGGTTATAAGGGCCGTCCACTGGCTTGCAGACTTGCCAGCGACGAAGAGTTACGTGCTTATTGCAATGTTCTTAGAAAGGTTGGCAGAGGGTCTATCGAGGTTGCTCTCACGAATGAAGTATCAAAAGTAAGTGCATCTGAAAGAGACTTACTTGAGCTTCTGCTAACGGAAAGCACACGCCCTGTTACCTGGCTCGCCTTATTGAATCGAGACGATGATCCAGAAGCTGTGCAAAGGACGCTTAATGAAGTCGATGATCTAATCAAACGTGGCGCGCGGCCCCAATCAACAGTGCGACCTTTTATCATCCAAATAGATCTTAGGACCCCTTTTATTTTCGCAAACATGCAGTGTTGGAACCCTGTTCTTAATCAATCTGTTGAAGACCAAATTAAAATTTTAAGTGATACCAGTTTCCGCGATGCGTTCAAAGAAGCGCTCAAAAAACCGCTGATCTTTAGTTCTCGCTGGGAAGTAATGACTGTATTAGAAACTTCGGCACCAGAGCTGGCCCAATATGTTGGTCAAAACATTCAACAAATAGCAAATGGCTGGGGAGTTGATCCAGTGGATGCCTTCCTTGATCTCGCTATTAAAGACAAACTTTCTACACAATACAATTACGAGCTATTTAACTCTGATGAAAGCCGAATTCCTGAACTGATCACAGATCCACGCATTCTTATTGGGCTTTCTGATGGCGGAGCCCACGTAGATGCTCTATGCGATGCCGGCTATTGTACTTACTTACTAGGCACTTGGGTGCGAGATAACCCAGTAATGTCTCTGGAACGAGCAATACAAAGGATAACAACTGAGCCTGCTAATTTTTTTGGTATCGAGAAACGAGGTAGAATTGCAGAGGGTATGGCGGCTGACCTTGCTATTTTTGACCTCTCGACGGTCGGTTCTGACAAAACAGGCGAAATGCGCTTCGACTTACCGGGTGGAGGTAGGCGTCTAGTCGTGCCGGCGCGTGGGATGGAGTACACTTTTGTCAATGGTGAGAATCTCTATACAAGAGGGGAAGATATGGGTGCTCGTTCTGGTCAAGTATTACATTCAGCCGACTGTTGAGAAACTGTACTGCTAAAAAGGAGATATCATGGATCTTGGACTATCTGGAAAATCTGTCGTCGTCACTGGTGGTGCCTCGAACATTGGTCGTGCTATTACCCTGGCTTTTGCAAAAGAACATGCAGCTATAACTATTGGCGACATCGATCTTCCCCAGGCCGAAATAGTTGCTCAAGAGGCATTGAAACTTGGAGCTAGTAATGTCCATGTAGTCAAATGTGACGTTACAGATCTAAAAGAAGTTAAAAACCTTTTCTCAGAGGCCGTGCGCATAAACCAAACAGTTGATGTTCTGGTGAATAATGTGGGATGGGATGATCTTAAATTCTTCACTCAAACTGATCCCGCTTTCTGGAACAAAGTAATCCAAGTAAACTTTGTCGGCGTACTGAACTGTACCCATACCGCTTTAGCAATTATGATCCCGAACAGTAAAGGTTCTATCGTCTCGATCAGCTCGGATGCGAGCCGCCAAGGTGAACCTCGTGAAGCTGTTTATGGCGGAATGAAAGCAGGGATAAACAGCTTTATGAAAACTATCGCAAAAGAAAATGGCCGCTATGGAATAAGGTGCAACATAGTTTGTCCAGGAGTAACTATCCCGCAAGAAGGTCAAGTCGGAGAGAAAAGTATGTGGTCAGATGTTGAATCGATGTTCACTCAAGAACAACTAGAAAAAATAGCTAAGGCGTTACCTTTAAAGAAAATAGGAAGACCTGAAGACATAGCAAATTCTGTTTTGTTTTTAGCGGCTGACAAAGTGGCTGGGCACGTGACAGGACAAGTACTTAGTGTCAGCGGTGGATACAGCATGATCGGGTAGAGATCTCTACCCGATCATCTGAACCGCTCAACTGAAAGCTAACGCGGAGCCATTCTGATAGCACCATCTAGACGCACGCTCTCTCCATTAAAATATCCATTTTCTACCATTGCCACAGCAAGATGAGCAAACTCTGGTGGGACGCCTAGTCTCTTTGGAAATGGAACGGAAGAGGCTAACGCTTCTTTGACATTATCTGGTGCTGACTGCAATAAAGGAGTATCAAAGATCCCTGGCATAATTGTATTGATTCTTATCCCTTCGCTCATTAAGTCTCGAGCAATTGGCAAGGTCATACCTACTACACCCGCTTTGGACGCGGCGTAAGATGCTTGACCCATTTGCCCATCTTGGGCGGCGACACTGGCAGTGTTCACAATAGCTCCTCTTTCTCCATGGTCATCACAAGGGTCAAGAGTCATCATCCCTGCTGCTGACAGAGCGATACATCTAAAAGTGCCTAACAGATTAATTTGTACAATTAACTCGAATTTATCCATAGGAAAAGTTTTGATCGCACCGGTTTTCTTATCCCTACCTGCAGTCTTAAATGCATTACCAGTACCAGCGCAATTTATAAGCACTCGCTCCTGTCCATTTACAGCTCGGGCTTTTGCAAAACCAGCTTCGCATGCATCCTGAGACGTAACATCGACCGCACAAAAAATACCGCCCAATTCGGCAGCAAGCGATTCGCCCGCTTCGACATTAAGATCAAATAAAGCGACTTTCACTCCTTTAGATGCTAAAGCTCTCGCAGTTGCAGCCCCTAACCCTGAGGAGCCTCCTGTAATGACTGCGGACATTGACGAATTAAGTTCCATGGAATCCCCTCTATAATATAATTTTACGAACCTCCAGATTTTTCTGGACAGGGCTACAATTGTACCTTAGAAACTAGCAAACATATTAATAGGATTTAGTCAGGAGTCTCAATTTTCTTGCGTTCCAACCTGCTGCTGCAGCTATAACGCCGCATAGAATCGCGATAAGAAAAGGCGTCGTATAGCTCCCCGTTACGTCGAAGAGAAATCCCCCCATCCATGGGCCTACGGCACTGCCAAGAGCACTTCCCAATAATCCTGTTCCAAGGATACTGCCAAAATTAGGGCCATCAAAACGATCCGACATCATGGCTGGCATCAATGCCGCAGTCGCCGAGTACCCTATACCTAACAAGCATGCGTATAAGTAGGATACATAGTGTTGTCCTGTCTCACCCACAAACATCAGTACAAAAACACTTACTACAAGTATAGAAATCCCCCACACGTAAACTAGCTCTCTCTCAACATAATCGGAAAGCCACCCGCCGCCTATCTTACCAACTATGCTTGCTACACCGACAATACCGACAAGGACTGCCGCTGTCATAGCTTGCATTCCATGATCAACGAGATAAGCCACTTGATGAACATGTAATGTCTGCGAACAGACCCCACCAAAAAAGAATGCAGCGGCCATAAGCCAGAAAGCTTTCCCACGAAGAGCCTGCGCTAAGGTTATATTTTTACTCCTTGAGTGTTTAGAAATATCAGAAACCGAATCGTCAACCGGTATTCCTTCTTGCTCTGACTTTCCGATCTTTAATAGGAAAAGTGCCGAAGGGAGAATCACAGCCAAGCAAACTAGCGAAAAACTTGCGAAGGCATCACGCCAGCCAACTGAGTCAATCAAGTACTGACAAAAAGGCACAACAATTAACATGCCCATACCGATTCCAGCACTCACTATGCCAAGAGCCAGACCCAATCGATTCGAAAATCTTTTCTGCACAAGAATGACGGAAGGAGTCCATCCACATAAGGAAACTGCTATCGCTGTTGCGACCCCAAAAGTTAAGTAAAGATGCCACACTTGTTCGATAAGACTATTTAGATAAAGAGCTCCGGCCAGCAGAACAGAGCCAACAGCCATCACAATGGCAGGGCGTACTCGATCGCATAGATATCCTACTAAGGGATTAGCGCAACCATGCACAATTGCAAAGACAGAAAAAGCGCCTGCCAAAGTAGAACGACTCCAGCCAAACTCGTTGAGCAGCGCAACTAAAAAAACGCTGTACGCATACCAAACTCCATAAGCCAGGCCTATGATAGAAGCTAATAACAAAAGCGTAAATGGCCCTGAGTAGGTCATCCGACCCTTAGCAGCAGGAGTATTCATTGTATAAGGTGTTCCGAGAGATTGGTGCTAATCTTGAATGTAGTTCAAGTCTATGGGACGCAGTTTACGCCAGTCTTCTTTGATAGTCCTAAATTAAAAGGCAGGTGGCGCTGAACAGCGCGACTACCTATATCGTCTTCTTGATTCAAGCTCTTGATATCAGGGATTTAGAATAACTTTACAAGCTACCTTGTCCTGCTTTAAGTTTTCGAACGTCCTTGGGAAATTCTCAAACGTGACATTTCCAGTAATCATAGGCGTCGGATCAATCAACTCCCTATTCATCAAATCTAACGTCAATTCGAAATCCTGCCTATTATACATGTAAGCATAATTAATCTGTAATTCCTTGGTAATAGCTTTGACTGGCAGTATAGAATCCGGGGACATACAGACACCTACCACTACAATCCGTCCTCCTGCCGGAGCATAATCTATTGCGAGCTGCTGTGTGCCAGGAATACCGACGCACTCTAAAATTACGCTCGGCCTAGCACCGACTACCTTCTTAAAGCTGGCAATCACATTTTCTTTGTCCGCATTGATGACAGCAGTAACACCCATTTTTTCGGCAAGAACAAGACGGGCTGGCACTCGATCGCTAACAACGACATGGCGTGCGCCAAAATACTGGCACCAAAGAGCAGTTGCCAGACCTACCGGACCTGCACCTATGATAAGCACACTTTCTCCAGCTTTGAGCTTCGCCGCTCGCACACTATGAAGACCAACTGCCAGCGGCTCAACCATGGCACCTAAGTTCCAGTCAAGGCCATCTGGAAGATACAATGTCTCATGCGCGGATACTTTAATGTAGTCAGCGTAACCTCCAGGCAGTTCGCCCAAACCAGTATAGGACACCTCCGAACACCGATGTCCTGAGCCTGAAAGACAGGAGAAACAATTCCCACAGTTAACAAAAGGCAGGGCGGTGACTCGATCGCCAACCTTGAACTTGGTATCGGTATACTGGCCTAACTCGCAAATTTCTCCGCAAAACTCATGACCCATGATGACGCCTTGTTTTAACGGCTTTACTCCACCACTAGAATCGTGAACTTCCGACATATGAAGATCTGAGCCACAAATCCCGCACGCCTTAACACGAAGAATTAAGTCATGAGCCCCAATGATTGGAGCCTCAACCTCTTTTACAACAAGATCTTCGCCCGCTTTTACAAATGTGGCCGCCCGCATAGTCTTTTCCTTTACAAATAGCTATTCAATATCGCATCTAGGTGAGATTACGCTCGAAGTGTTCTAAAGTTCTTCTTTTGGCAAGTGCTGCGCTCTCAGCGTGGTAGCTTGCGCGGTCGCCACAATTGAAACCATGGTCCGCGTCATAAACAAAGACGTCAACATCACTTTGTGCTTGCTTGATAATCTCTACGTCTGACATCGGAATATGTGCATCCTTCTCACCAAAGTGCATTATCATAGGACACTTCGGAACCAGTGTGGCGTGCCCCGAGATACCGCCTCCATAATAAGCAGACCCTGCGGTAACATTTTCCAAGTGACATGCAGAGAGCCAAGTCAACAGTCCGCCGAAACAGTAGCCTACTACACCAACCGGTCCATGGTTCCTTATTGCGTTAACTGACGCCTGAATATCCTGTAACGTCTGTTCCATTTGCAAGTCCTCAAAGGCTATTCGGAGCCCTTTATCAAAGTCAGGCTGTTCTGTGTACCCTAACTCGACATCGCGCTCCACACGATCAAAAATCTGAGGTGCAATTGCCACATAGCCTTCTCTGGCATACTCATCGACAACTTCTCGAACATGCTTATTGACTCCAAAAATTTCTTGCAAGACCACAATGCCGCCTTTTGGCTTTCCGTCGGGCTGCGCTTCGTATATCCCAAGTTCAAACCCGTCTCTAGAAACTATTGTTTTTTTACCCATCGCTCTCTTCTCCTTGCATTTAATTAAGTAAATTGGCTACTAGAAACGATGCCCACGTTGATGCCTACTTAGGCGCGTCTCTTTACTTCTTAGCTGAACTCCCGCTATCCTATAGCTACAGAGTAGTTTGAAGTACAAAAAGTATTAGAAGACTAGCACTTATCGTCAAAAAAAAGCTAGAGGTGGGGAATATCATGAGTGTAAATAATTTCATCAGTGTCTTTTTATGGCCTTTCTTATTTTTCTCCACCGCCGCATATGCAGACCTGCCTCCGGAAAAGCTTACTGTAGAAAAAATGGCTCCCGCAGACCCTCATCGCCTGTACCTTACCGATCTCAACCTAAATAGCGTGATTGATGGGCGTGTTCATATTCTTGATGGTAAAGATTACAGATATTTAGGCTTAGTCAGTACCGGCCTTTTTGGAGTAACAGCTCTATCAAAAGACAGCTCAAAGCTATACGTGGCGACCACCTATCACACAAAAAGAAATCGCGGCGATCGATTCGATCAATTTGAAACTTATGACACCAGCACCTTAGAGCTAAAATCTGAACTGATCATCCCGCCTAAACACGCGCAAGCTTTGCCCTATAAGGGAACTATAATTAGCTCTGCTAATGACAAGTACGTCTTTATCCAGAACGCCACTCCTGCAAGTTCCGTTACAGTAATAGATACTCAACTGAATAAAGTAATGTCCGATATTTCAACTCCTGGGTGCTGGATAATCTTACCTACTAGCTCAAATCAAGAGCGATTTTCCACTCTGTGCGGTGACGGCACGTTACTGACTGTAACACTAGATGGCAATGGGAAAGAAAAGTCGAAGAAAAGAAGTAAGAAGATATTTGATGCGGAAAAAGACCCTGTTTTTGTGCAAGCAGAAGCGATCAAGGATACTTACTACCTCATTTCCTATCTTGGGCAGGTCTATGAAGTTAACGTTGCCGAGGATAAAGCTAAGCTCGGTAGCCAATGGTCACTAATTAAAAAAGAAGATGATACTCAGAAATGGCGTCCTGGTGGCTATCAGATCAGCGCGATAGATAAAGCTTCCCGGAAACTATTTGTAGCTATGCACGACGGTGGAAAAGACGGCAGCCATAAAACCCCGGCTAAAGAGATATGGGCATACGACATTGATGCCAAAAAGCGAGTCGACAGAGCTGACGGGCATAACTCAATCGCCCTAGCACTAACTAAAAATACTAAGCCTCATTTATATATTTACGATGGTGTCGGCGCCAAATTTCATAAATATGCAACCTCTCCTTCACTTGAGAAAACATCTGAAAGCGAGCCTGTTGGAGCATTCGCTGGACTTGTGGAATTACATTAAGGATGTTGTTCTCAGTCTTAGATCCTTTGATCGTCCGTATGATAGCTTGCGGAATAGGTCTCATGCTTTTAGTCGGTGCGTGGCAAAAAATAAACGACTTAGAAATGTTCCAGGCTGCGGTAGAGGCCTATGACCTAATACCGCTCGCGAGTGCGCGCGCTTTTTCTCTATCATTTGTGTTCATTGAGTTATCAATCGCGGTATTCCTCATCTGTAATATTGCGTCCTCTCTAACTGTAATATCAGCGATAGTTCTAATGAGCCTTACGACATTTGCCATCTCTATCAACTTGATCAGGGGTAATGCCGATGTGAGTTGTGGATGCGGCGGTATTGAAGATGAACAAAGATTGTCTTGGGGGCTAGTGTCTCGCAATATAGTTATAGTAGTGATGTTAGGTATGTGTCTAATTGACACAAACTCTCGGGCTTATAATTTGCTTGATGGCATCAACTTACTCTTCGGAGCGACCTCTATTTATCTCGTCTATCTCTTATTCTCACAGCTTATCGCTAACAGAGAAAGACTAACCCGACTGAGGGAGGGATCATGAGCATATCTGTCATCATAGCTATTTCAGTATTATGGATTGTAGTGGTTTGTCTTAGTATCACTGTCTTTGCATTGGCCAGACAAATTGGCATCTTGTACGAAAGAATTGCGCCTATGGGAGCGCTGATGCTCGATGATGGACCTAAAGTTGGCGAGCAAGCGCCTGCCTTTGATCTGGCCACCTTAGGCGGCGAACGCGTAAAAATCGGAAGCCCTTCTGCCCACGGGGAGCTCGTTTTTTTCTTATCCCCAACCTGTCCGGTATGTAAAAAACTTATCCCAATACTGAGGTCCATGAGAGACAAAGAAAAGCAATGGCTTAGAGTAATTTTAGCGAGTGACGGGGATGAGTTACGGCAGAAAAAATTCTATGCGGCTGCTAAGCTGCAGGACTTTCCTTATGTATTATCAAGTGACCTGGGTATGGCATTCAAAGTAGCTAAGCTCCCTTACGCTGTACTACTAGATGAAGCAGGTATAGTGAGAGGAAAAGGGTTGATTAATAATAGAGAGCAGCTTGAGAGTTTACTGACAGCTAAAGAACTTGCTGTAGAATCAATACAACAATATTTACATACGTCCTGATAGTGCGTACTTTCAGGAGAAAAAAGGAGAGCCAAGATGAAGTGGTTTGACGATTTCTTTGAGAAAAAAGTCCGTAATGTGGCACAAAGGTCCTCCCGGCGAAATGCTCTGGCGAGAATCAGTAAAGTTCTAGTGAGTTCAGCTTTTATACTGCCGATTTTACCTTTTGACCGATCCCCGTTGGCTGCTGGAGGAACGCAACCATCCACTGACCTGGATGCTAAATTAGATGATCAACATTGCGAGTATTGGCGATATTGTGCGCTCGATGGGCATCTATGTACTTGCTGCGGTGGTTCTATCACATCATGTCCTCCTGGGACATCGTCTTCGTCGGTTACATGGATCGGAACTTGTGAGAATCCAGAGGACGGGAAACATTACCTAGTCAGCTACAATGATTGCTGCGGCGCGACTTCATGTGGGCGTTGTTACTGCAACACCAACGAAGGAGAAAAGCCTGGATATAGGATGGGAGTGCATAATGATATCAATTGGTGCATGGGGAACGAGTCCTCTGTATACCACTGCACGGTATCAATCATTCTAGGGACCGCAAGCAAGGCGGGATAGGCCGGTAGAAGTGAAGCATCTTGCTAAGTCACTTTTTACGATTCTTGTTTTTGGTACTTATACCGCATCGCTAAAGGCAGAAACGCCACAATTAAATTACCTTCGCCATTGCCAAGGTTGTCATGGAGACGCGGGACAAGGAAGTGTCCGAAATTCAGTCCCTGAATTAGAGAAAGCTATAACAAAATTTCTTGTCTATCCGGAAGGCCGTGAGTATTTAGTGCAAGTAGCAGACATCTCACAAAGCCCTATAGCTGATCAGGAACTAGCGGACCTTCTAAACTGGATGATCAAAAGTTTTGGGACTAAAGAAATCCAAAGAAAGTTTGTCCCTTATAACGCTACTGAAATCTCGGAACCAAGGCTCAACAGACCAGCAAATACTAGAGAATTAAGACAAAAATTAACCGTGAAATCAATTCATTCAGCCGTAAGTGATTAATCATTATTGCGGTTTCAAGGAGAAAAAATGTACGTTAACTACATGGAAGCAATCAGAAAACGGTACGAAAACCTCGGATACCAATCATACCGTTGGTTCGTAGCAGAAAATGCGCCAGCTTGGTCAGCTGTCCAGAAACCACTATCAAAGTCTAAACTCGGACTTCTATCAACCTCGGGCGCTTACGCACTAGGACAGATGGCTTATCATTACAAAGATGACTCCTCTATAAGGGAGATACCGATAGGCACTCCCACACATGAAATTAGGTTCTCACACATCACAGAAAATTATCTTGTAAGCCCAAGAAAAGATCCTAACTGTATCCTTCCAATAGAGACTCTCAAATCCTTAGCAAAAAAAGGCGTCATAGGCTCGTTAGCTAGTACCGCCATATCGTGTATGGGTGGTACTTATTCGCAGCGTAAAGTGCGCGAAGAGATAGCACCTAGCATCTTAGAAAAGTTTATGAGAGATGATATTGACTGTGCCTTGCTCGTAGGAATGTGACCCGTTTGCCACCAGACCGTGTGTCTGATAGCGCGTCATTTAGAAGCACACGGCATCCCTACGCTGTGCCTCGGTTCAGCTTTCGATATACTCGAAGCTGGAAAACCTCCTCGCGCTGCCTTTGTCGACTATCCACTAGGACATTCAGCTGGAAAACCATTTGACTTAGTTGATCAAGAAGATATTGTTCATCGCGCGCTGACTGGCTTCGAAGATATTAAAGCCCCGGGGGGGGCGATCACCATGTTGAAAAACACATGGGGTGACGAGTTATGGAGAGCAGAAGCAAGCTCTACCGAGGGCAGTGACACTCGGCAGCCCCGCGATACAACGCCTCAATTCCAGTTTGTAGAAGATCGCGCCGCCATGGAGAACAGAAAATAGGTTTTTTAAACGCAAAATGAGTTAATATCTTCTTTATACTTCAAAACATGAAGTACTAATGACTTTTCTTTCACAAGTGTTTTTCAGGTTACAGGACTACACAAAAATATTGCAGTGCAAGAGAGTTTGCTTCACAGAAAAAACAGACCAGAAAAATGATTGAGAGAGAAAAAATAAATATTTCGATCACGTTCTCGGAGAAAGCCAATATGAATTCAGCTCTTAGATACTTACTAATAACAACTGCTTGCCTTTTTGCTTTCGCGCAAAATGGACTTGCTGGTACTTTCAGCAACCTGACTTCAAAATTTGATCGTTCACTCGCTACTTTCGATCCTATAGGAAAACATGTCCGTGCCCCTATTGAAAAAGCCATACCGCGCCTCAAGTTTAGCGGCTCTCTGAAACAGTCTTCAGACATGCTGCTTGAAAAAAAAGGAAATGGAGGGGGATTGGCCGAAAAAGATTTCAGGTTTCTACAGCTGCAAAATCTGTTGGAGGTGGAAACGTCCTACTTTATCGATCACGGCCTAGATATTAATGCCACTGCTCATGTCTTATACGATGGAGCCTATGGCTGGCAAGGCGGAACTCAATTAAATGCCGATGAATCGAACAGGAACAATGAGATCTACAACAATAGTGAAAGGATTTTGCGAGAGCTCTACGTTAGCTATAGAAAACCAAAATTTGATTTAAAATTAGGTAAGCAACAAGTTGCTTGGGGTAAGATGGACGGGCAATTCATTGACATCGTCAATAGTATGGACCGTCGAGAATCAGCACAGCTTGAGTCAGAAGACTATGAGTATCGTAGGCTGCCAACATGGATGGCCAACGCAACCTACTACTTCCGAAAGACGACTGTTCAAGCGCTTTACATAATCGACTTTGAGCATGATAGAAACGCTGCACCGGGTAGCCCTTGGGGAGACACTAATCTCCCTACCACGACACATAATGTAGACTTAGGTGTCTCGCGACCCAAAGCAGGTACTTTCAGGGACCACCAATATGGGCTGAGAATAGACCGATCCACGGGTGGTCTCACCTATGGTCTTGTATACATGTACGCATGGGATAAAAACCCCGTAGAACGGGTAACAGGCCGAGCGACCTATCTTGATGATGGAGTACAAAAATATTCTCTGAAGCTAAAAAGTCGCCACGAAAGAGTCCACCATATCGGAGCAACTGCAGACTATGCCACCACCATACAAAACGTTCCATGGGTAGGGAACGTACCTACTGTCTTTAGAGTTGAAGCGTTATACACCAACGGCGTACGAGTAACCGACTCCGACAAGCGAGCTGCGGCATTGTCTGGTGCCTCCACCGATGGGACTTCAAAAAGAGATACTTTAAGAGCAGCCGTAGCCATTGAATTTGCGCTGCCCGCTAGGACTACTTTTATTTTTCAAGGATCCTGGTACCAGACACTTAATCATAAAGAAGGATTGGGTCCTGCTCTTGGCGGAGGTATTGGAGACGAGTGGAGCCTCATTCCTTTAGTCCACGTTTCTAGGCCTTTCGCTTTTTCAAAAGATCGGATGAAACTTGAAGTTACAGCCTTCCCTTTGATAAGCGGTTCAGACACCGGTTGGGGGGGTATTAAAACTAAAGTGCGACTCCGCTACCAATTTTCACAATTCATAAATGGTGAGTTTCGCTACACCGGTTATGACTCTGGAGATAGTGGAGACTATTACGGTCACTTCAACAAATATGACAACGTCGGATGGGAGCTGAACTATGAATTCTAACTTTCTCAAAGGTACATTAGAAAAACATTCTCGGCTAATTTGTCTGGCTATCATAGCTAGTATTTTCACATTCAATAGTTCTGCGTCGGCTGAGCAAACATGGAGAACTGTTGAGCAACTGAGCGCTGAAGACAAAGAACTATTTGACCCCACTATTTCAGTCGCACGAGATCACCAGATTCCTTACCTACCAGCCGAAAAATTTCCCTTCTCAGCCCCTTATACAGCGGAAGAAATGGGGTATCGTTCAGCGAGTGCAGCTCATATAGCACGCTGGAGTCATTCTATGGCAGATGTCTTTGGTGTAATCACAAGCTCAGGCTATCTCAACCAAGGGGAATGGGCATGCTTTATAGACAATAAAACTAGTGGTGGGATGCTTGGACATATGTACGATCAACCTGCAGGAGAGGAGCTAGGTCGGTGGATGTTGTACGAGACATTTCCTCCAGAAAACAATGGCGCACAACAGCTCTGGATTCCAAAGCGCACCGACATAGAGACTCCACAAAAGCTTGATTTTTTCTATTATTCCCCGTCTATGAGGCGAGTTAGGCGAATGCCAGAACCCCGGCGAGACCAACGCTTCGCTAACAATGCGCAAAGTCTAGATGATGTAATGGGTCGTGACCCATGGGAATTCGAGTGGGAGCTTTTAGGTACAGATGTTATTCACGAAAGTATACGCTTCCCCAAAACACGTCAATCTGTGACAGTGAACGATGCAGAAAGAGGTTTTACTGAGGTACAAGTCTCTGATATAAAAATGATGGGAAGCGATTTCCCCCACTACAGATCGGACGGCGGAGTAGACACTTGGGTATTAAAAGCTACTGCAAGAAAAGACTGGCTGCCTGATTATAATGAAGACCACCTAATAGTTTGGGTGGAAAAAAAGACATTTTTCATTCTTCGCCGAGAAAAATACGCAAAGGATGGACATCTAATGTTAATAGAAACTAGGATGGCAAAACAGGAAAATCCATCAATGGGAGACGAAGGATATGCGGCTTTCATGTCTTTATATTGGAACGTAGATCATGACCTGCTCTCTTATAGCTTCCACGATAACCACAAAGTTAGAGAATGGTCCGAAGAGGAGAAAACTACTATATTTACAGCCGAATTCATGCCACGCGAATGGCTATTTGAGCCAATGAAATCCCAATTGCGGGTCCAATCTCCAGATGAATTTTTTCTGAGACCTCACCGCTACTTAGATAGATTCCCAAAGCACAGGAGCACATCTATTTCTCCCGAGATTGAAGCACGGTACAAACTACAAGAAGCAGCTCAAACTCTTGTCTTTGAGACGGACTAGCCTATTGCAATCTAGCTTAGTACGTTTCATCACATGCTGTTGTCTTGGTCTGCTTTTTTTAGCTGCATGTGACCAACAGAAGAGTTCGTCAATCACCGGCTACCCTTCAGGACCTTATCACATGACTGTCAGCACACTGCCTTCCTTACCGATAGCTGGGCACGAAACTATTATTACCACTCAGCTCAACTATGCGAAAAATGGCGAGCCTGTCGTTGACTTAGATATCCTGCACCAACGGTTAGTCCATAATTTCATCACGAAACTCGATTTCACAGCTTTCGCACATATACATAACGAAGATTTCAGCCCTTTGACCGAGATACAAAAAGAAACTGGCACGCTTTCATTTCCTTACACATTCCCTTCCAACGGCAATTATCGAATGGTTAGCGAATTCACTCATCAGAAACGCTCATGGACTAAACACTTCGATATTTCGGTAGGAGAGAATAACGCGCCATCAGCTCTCTTAGAGGAAAAGATCAGTCATAGTTCCGTGAATGGGGACTACCACGCAAGACTTTCATATCCGGATGAAAAGCTAATGGAAAAAAAGTCAACAGTGCTCGAGATTCTAATAAGCAAAAAAGACGTTCCTGTGAATAATCTAAAACTACATCTAGGATCTGAAGCCCATGTGGCTATTTGGAGAACGGATGGAAAGAACTTTGGACATACACATAGTTACACTCCCAAAATGCGAGAGCTGATGGATGCAATGAAGCACAACGATAAAACGGGAAGTCACAGTAAAAAAGCGATGAGAAGTATGATGTATACAGTAATGTCGATGCCCGAAGAACTCATGTTCAAGGGGCCAATTATCCCACTACTGCACTCTTTCCCTGAAACAGGGACCTATAAAATATTTATAGAGTGCGCTCCAGACGGCCTGCCGATCGTCTTCGATTTTACAGTTGATGTGGGATCAGAAAAACATGACTCCTCTCATAGTCGCTTACAGCATCACTAATTCGCGCATGCCTACAGTATTCATGCTCAGCGCGCTCCTTTCTTTTTCGGCTCATGGTGGCCATGGATTTTACAACAGCTTTGCCACAATTGAGTGGCTGAACAACCCTGGGGGCACTCCCGTGAACTTATTCTATTCTGCAGAAGTATTTGTCGAGGACTTCAATTTATCGAGAGCAAAAAATCTGCAAGCACGTCACAACCTTTCCTTAAAATACGCTGAGGAAAAGCTAGCAGAAAGCGTATTTCTATTTACTAGAGGCAGATTATCAGCAGCCACTCGATCGACTCTACTTT
Organism: Pseudomonadota bacterium; assembly: GCA_018668255.1. Lineage (GTDB taxonomy): Bacteria > Pseudomonadota > Gammaproteobacteria > UBA4457. The sequence continues at coordinate 19,583 of JABISZ010000032.1, forward strand.
ACATCAAGTACTTAGACGACTCGCAAAAAACAGCCCTACAATTTATTAAAACGGAAAACCATCAACTTATTCAAAATCTTGCAGAGCGTCTCCTCCAGCATCAATACATTCTCTCGGTAGAAGCTATGCAGTTATCTGGCAAATCGTATATAGAGGCGGTGCAACTGAACAAAACCATGGGGATTCGCTATGCGAATATTATTGCTAATACAAGCAGGGACTTTCAAGACTCACATTTTTTCAAGAAAGAGGAAGTGAAATGGTCATGGGAAGCCTCATCTCTGCCTGAGTGATGAGATAGTGATAGCTAAACTAACTCGAGTCAACTGCGACACACATTGCCATCGCACTGTCGCCAGCGGCACAACCTGAGAAAAGCCCAACCCCCCCTCCTCGCTCGACTAACTCTTCTATCAACTCAATCAAGCTTCTTGTTCCGGTTGGTCCTTGAGGATGCCCCCAGATTAAAGAACAGCCATAGTTATTCATTTGCTCTAATGGGAAGCCAGTATCACGAGAAAACAAAATATCGTTAACAGCAAAAGGATTATGCGTTTTTACAGCATCAATTTCGTTAATAGATAAGCCTGCCATTTTTAATGCCATACTGGCTGCAGGGACAACAGCTTCCGGCATATAAGCCCGGCCTACCCTGCCCTGACCAAACCCTAGAATTTTTATCCGTATCTTTTCATCTTTTGATAACTCTTTACATCTCTCTGGGGACGTCACAACAATTGATGCATTGCCATCTGCAGGATGAGTCTGCCCTGCATAAGTAACCGAACCATTTTTCACGACAGGTTGAAGACTTTCAACACTTTTATGGGTGCTGAGTATAACACCCACATCAGTCGCAATCGCTCCTACTGCCTTCGAAAATTTTGCATTAGGAATATTAAATGGTAACCGCATATATCGCTTTTGAAAGCTGCAGTCATCTTGCAATGCCGATTGATATTGCTCGCTCCTCATGACTGCCACGTCATGCTGTTGGCTCATTGAAATACCATGCCTTAATGCCACGTTCTCTGCCGTCTCTAACATAGAGTGCCCGCCATTGGGGTCGTATGAGAAATTATCGAGCACCCATTTTTCATTTTTACCACCGCCTCCAACCCCTTCAGGATCTGGGTAATATAAATGAGGGCCGTTTGAAGTTCGATCAGCAGTTACAACCAATGCACTAGTAGCCAGCCCCATTTCAATTTCTCCGACCGCCGTCACAATACTGCGAATTCCACTAGCACAGGCCTGTGAAACAGTAGGGCCGGAAACCCCTTCTAATCCGCCTAATGTTGCTACCCAGGGCGCACCGTAGAAACTATGTTGCTGAGGAATCGTATTGCCTAATACCATGAAATCAAAAGCATTTTTGGACCACTCTCTCTCTCGCAACTCGTCCCGTAAAACGTAGCTTGCGAAAGACAAAGCATGTAAGTTTTTAAAGTCTCCTTGCCACCGGCAAAAAGGAGTCGACCAATAACCACCGTAGGGGATTTCAGCGCCTATGCTCATGACTTTTCCTTATACAACTCACGAACCAATTTTGCTTTATATTCATATCGAGGAAGAGTGCCTTCTAGAACAAGCTCAATATTCGCCCGAAATATAAGTTTTTCTCTCAATTTAAGTTCTATTTTTTGTTTTAGATATTCATCCTTTTCTACATGAGCACTTAACTCAACTTTAATGTGTATTGGAGGCTCCCATCCAAGAGGTGGAGCTTGCTCCATTTGTATCTCCATCACGCCGTTCAGCTCTGGTGCGAAGCTGGCGATAACGTCGCGGATAGCCGCAGGATAGACATTGACTCCCCTCACTATAAGCAGGTCATCCGTGCGTCCAATAATGCGGATACCAAAGCCCGTTCTTCCGCATTTACATTCTGTGTGAGTCACTTCGACATGATCTCTGGTTCTGAATCTAATTAACGGAATACATTCTCTATCAAGGCTGGTACAGACCAATTCACCTTTTGTCCCTGTTTCAATCGGTAAAGAGACCCCTGTATCAGGATCAATTATTTCTGGGTGAATAATACCTTGACCTAAAAAATGCATCCCTTGTCGGTGTTCGCACTCACCCCACACCATTGCTCCGTAATCACCGTTACCCGAACATTCCATCACACGACAGTTGAAGGTATTTTCAATCTGGCGTCGAACTTCAGGGATAGATGCTCCAGGCTCACCTCCAGCTAAAATAAGATTCAAGCCAAGACTCTTGGGATCTATAGATCTTTCCGCAAGAGATCGCGCAAAATGGAGAGGATAAGATGCCGTGCAGAGTAATGCAGTTGCTCCTGCAAAACGAAATGCATCGATCAAACGATCGGTCATATTAACGCCTATTGGTATACACGTACCAATATCCTCGAAAGCATCGGCGTAGGATGCTGCGACCACAAAAGGAGACACCACCAAGGGAATACGATCACTTGTTCTCAATCCATTTGCCCAAAACACACGTGACGCCGTCTCACGCCATGTAGCTATATCAGCTTTAGTCAACCCTATATAGGTCGGCCGACCTGTCGTGCCACTGGTTGAATACACCCGGCGGACATCTTCTGTATTGCAGGCAACATGTTCGCCAAACGGTGGAATCCTAGACTGACTTTCTCTGAGCTCTGACTTCTCTGTAAAAGGCAACATCTGTAGGTCTTCAGTCTCTGAGATCTTTAGAGCGTCAACTCCATACGCGGCAAATTTTTGCTGGTAAAACTTGGAAGAAGCGCAGACATAGGCAAGCTGTTGCTTCAACTTATCGTCATGTAAATTTTTAGTTGCCGCCAAACTGGCGCACTCGACCTCTTTGTTCCAGAAATTATGATCTACCAAGTTACTCTCCTTTTGATCTCTCCACCCAACCAGCTAGATCATTGATATTAGCCGTATAATCAACAATTTCAGTTGTAAAAATAAAACCTGTACCTTCTGTACTTGGCTCTAGAAGTGGATACCTGGAGGGTTGCTCGAGGAAAGATTTTCGCCACGACAAAAGAGAGACTTGATGAAATTTACAGATATTTTCTGCAGTTTTCACCCCTGAGCGCCACTTTTCTTCTTCGCTGAAGTCCTCGTCTTCAAGAAGCAATACCACATCAACACCTGCCTCACAGTACTTTTTTGTCAGCCCACAAAAGAACTCGAAGGTGTCTTCAATTGCCAGGTCAAATTGCTTAGACAGCCTCTTCGGTCCATTTACTCCGACGACTAAAACCGATTCGTCCTCAAAAGTTTCTCGTAGCCGACCTACCGACGTTAAACTCGCGCAGACTGGTCCGCATGAAGAGATGTGTTCTAAATTCAACCCTTTCCCTTGGGAAGACTCTAATTCAGATTCCCAACCAAGAGAGCAAACTATACCATCAGCACCTGTTAATTTTTGGAGCTCTACTAAACCATTGGTCAATTGTGTGGGGTCGTTTCGAAATTCATGTGCTGGACGTGCAGAAATCTGGGCAGCGACCTCAAATGCCAAAGGAATAATCAACCGATGATCTAACGTTCGGCCACGAGCAATGGCTTTAGCTACTTTACGAACGCTTTTCATGGCCTTATTGCGGGTCCTGTCGGTTTAGCGTCAGGCCAAGTACCATAAATATTAAGAATTTCTTCAGGGGGTTTGCGCGTTTTCCATTTCTGCTCAAACTCCGCGAATGGTATCCCTTCGCTAACACGTAATAATCTGGCTTCCTTTCTCATGAGTTCCGATTTTTCAAAATCAACTCTCTCATGCTCAACATTCCAAGCGACTTTATAAATATGCTCAGCTGTCCACTGCGTACATAAACCAGCTGCCAAATCTTGTTCTATCGAGGCAATGTCTCGTTCCAACGGATCCCC
>JABISZ010000033.1 GCA_018668255.1 Pseudomonadota bacterium
ACAGATCTGGTTCTTACTTTCGGTGAAAAGCGTGTGATTGCTAAATCTCCAACGACGCCCTATGACTTGTCCGTTTGCTTTATAAACGTTTTAGAAGACGGAGCTGATCAACTTGGTCTGGATCTAGAGGAGTTACTCCCGGATATAGAGGTTGTCCGTTATTCGACGACTGTAGCGATGAATAGGCTGATAGAACGCAAAGGCCCTCGCTTGGGTTTAATGACCACCGAAGGTCATGAGGAGGCCATCCTCATTGGCCGAGGAGCTCAGTGGTGTGATGGCTTGAGGATCAGCGAACGTCGGAATCTAGCATTACAACATAAGCCTGCACCTCTCGTTTCGCGCGATTTGATCGTAGGTATTAAAGAGCGTGTAGATTCGTCGGGGAAAGTCATGCGTAATCTTGACGAGCAAGATGTCCGCAAAAAGCTGCGTTATCTAATAGACTCGGGTGCTCGGGCTATTGCGGTCGCTTTATTGTGGTCTTTTGCTAACTCTGAGCATGAAAAACGTGTTCGTGAAATTATTAGGGAAGAGTACAAAGGCTATCATGTTGGATATTTGCCCGTTGTTCTATCGCATGAAGTGGTTGGAAAAGTTGGTGAGTATGAGAGAACCATGACTGCAATATTGGATGCCTATTTGCAGCAGTCGATTAAGTTAGAGCTTGAGTCGACCTGGGATCAATTGCGTGATATGGGGTACTCGGGCACATTTCTGTTAACCCATAATACTGGGGGTAGCGCGGAAATGTTTAAGACCACAGCTTCCCGAACATATAATGGCGGACCGATATCAGGCTTAATGGGTTCTTTTCATTTGGGAAGAGCCTTAGGTTACAAAAACGTAATTGCAGCAGACGTTGGTGGAACAAGCTTCGATGTTGGAATGGTGGTAGATGCCGGTGTTAGGAGTTATGAATTTAGACCTGTGATTGATAGATGGATGGTAGGGATATCAATGTTGCAGACAACCACAATGGGCGCAGGAGGAGGATCGATCGCGTCAATTAATACCTTGTTAGATCGGTTAGAAGTCGGTCCTCGTAGTGCTGGTGCCATGCCGGGTCCTGTGTGCTATGACCTAGGGGGTACTGAGCCTACAGTGACTGATGCTGACGTTGTTCTAGGATATATTTCTCCGGACAACTATTTTAATGGCAAGATGGCTTTGAATGCGGACAAAGCACGTCTAGCGATTGAGAAAAAAATTGCCGATCCATTGGACATTAGCGTAGATGAAGCTGCGGCAATGATCAGGAACATTGTGGAAGAAAATATGGCCTCAGCCATCAAGCGAGAGGTGCATTTGAGGGGCTATCATCCCGAAGATTTCGCTCTTTTCGCCTTTGGGGGGGGTGGTCCCACGCATGTTGCAGGTTTTCGGTCAGATGTCCCAGTTGCTGTAATCTTCCCACAGTCGCCCGTGTTCTGTGCCCTCGGTAGTTCGGTGATGGATATCATGCACGTGTACGAGGTTTCTAAGCGCATGGTTTTAATGGAGCCAGTTACTGAAGCACTCGCCACGAATTATGACGATTTTAATACGGCTGTAGAAGGACTCGTTTCTCAAGCAAAAATTGATATTCTAGCGGAGGGTTTACCGTTGGAAGAAGCGATATATCAGGTTGAGCTGGACATGCTTTACGGAGGACAGGTCCATGTCAAGCGTGTTTCGTCTCCGCATGTACGCATTTCGTCTAAAAAAGAGATGGAGGAGGTTTACGATTCCTTTGAGTCTGAGTTTTCTGCAGCTTTCAGCCCACATGTTGTTTATAAAGCAGGTGGAGTTTTTTTAGACAACATTGTATTGAAAGCAACTATCCCAACAGAAAAAATGCATTTGCCTGAGTTCCCATTAGAAGGTGAAGATTCTGTTCACGCCTTGAAAAATGAGAGAGATGCCTACTGGCCAGAATTGAGACAGCGAAAGATGACTGCAGTCTATTCATTTGAGTCCTTAAAACCTGGTAACCGCATAGAAGGCCCAAGCCTTGTTGAAGCTGAATTTACTACTTTGGTCGTTCCTCCCGGGCAGTACTTCCATATTGATGGCCGTGGCATTGGCCTACTAGAGTACTCCAGTTGCGTAAATGATAGTGAGGATAAAACATGAGCATACCTACTCTTGAAGAAAAAATGGCAGCGTTGAAAGTAACTCCCGCCAGTACATATGAGCGGAAATGTGCAGATGCTTTGACGCGCGGTGCCTACGAGATTGCAGTGCAGAGGACAGCAGATATTCTCGACGAAGGTTATGAAATATTTATGAGGTCGTCGAGAAGCTCGATGGGCGTTGCTGGCGACTCTATTGTTGCAATGTTTAATGCATCCGGAGACTTAGTCAATGCATCGGCAGGCACTTATTTGCATGCGATTATTCCGCCTATTGTTATTAAATACATAATAAAAAACTATTCTGAAAATCCCGGTATTAAAGATGGTGATATTTTTTATACGAATGATGCTCTCTATGGGGGAATACATAACCCTGACCAAGTCGCAATAACTCCAGTTTTCTTTGATGGAACATTAGTGGGGTGGACAGCGGCACTATCCCATACGACGGAAACGGGCGCTAAAGAGCCGGGGGGGATGCCCGTTTCAGCAACCTCTCGTTTTGAAGAAGGAATGAATCTCCCTCCTATGAAAATTGGAGAAAATTTCCGTATAAACAACGATATTATTGAGTTGTTCAGAGCTTTTGGAATAAGAGCGGAGGCCAACGTGACGGTTGATCTCAAGGCGCGTTGCACAACTGCCGATCGGGTGCGCGTAAGGCTCGTGGAGATGTGCAAGCGGGAAGGTGTTGATTTCGTTACTGGGTTATTTCGTCGGATGCTCGATCAAGCCGAGACCGGGGCCCGGAAACGTCTATTGGGTTGGCCAGATGGTACTTATCGATGTGTGACTTTTTCAGATGCGGCTGGAAATATTCGGGGATTGATGCGGAATTGCTACATGACCTTGGTTAAAAAAGGCGATGGAATGGTGATTGATTTTACGGGAACAAGTCCCGAGAATTTATCAAGCTACAATGCTCATCCCCAAGCGGTTGTTGGCCATCTGGCGAATTATATTTACGAATACGTATTTCATGATCTACCTATATCAAGTGCGTCGTTTGCCCCGATTGACTTCATTTTTCCTGAAGCCAGTTGTCTCTCTCCCACTCCGCGGGCGGCGACTAGCAATGCTGTGATGATATGCACAGGAGCAATGAGTTCCGTCGCAAATTGTCTTTCAAGGGCTCGCTACGGGACTGTGGAATGGGGGCAGGCTACAGCATCTATGGGGAATGGAGGTAATGCGACAGTGATAGCGGGTGTTTCTCAATGGGACCAGCCTTTCGCTGATATGATTGCTTACCCCATTAACACCGAGGGCCAAGGCGGGCGTTCTTGTTGCGATGGAATGGATGCTTATGGATTTCCATGGTGTGCCTTTGGTCGGGCTCCAGATGTCGAGGCGATCGAAAACGAATTTCCAATGATAATCCCATTTTCGCAACATTGGCCTGACTCGGGCGGCCATGGGAAGTATCGAGGCGGTTGTGGTACTGCTCAATTTTGGGCTGTTCACCACGTCCCTTCGCTCTACTTTATGGCGATTGCTGATAATAGTACTGTTCAGACCCCACAACCGATTTTTGGTGGATATGCACCGCCCACTGTGCCAGGCATTACTTTGAGAGGTACAAAAATTTCCAAGTTGTTACAGGAAATTGAAGGAGGCGTTTTGGATTTCGAAGGACTCGTGAGCGGCCGTTATGGACAATTAGAAACAGAGCCTTTTGGTAGGACGACTCGGGCCATA
>JABISZ010000034.1 GCA_018668255.1 Pseudomonadota bacterium
CACTGAACTGTCGAATATCGAAAAAAATGTTGCTACGACTGTATTTAAGTATCTAATTAGGAATTAAATCCTTCCCTTTTTAATCTAATATTTGTCATGACTTCCTATATGGCTTTCAAACTATCATTATTGGCGTTCTAGGGAACAATATATGACCTTCGAAATGGCCAAGAATCAACTTACAGAAGGAACGGAAATGTCTGATATATCTATCGCTCAAGCAGCGAAAAAAAAGCCTATACTTGCTCTTGCAAAAGAGAAACTCGGCATTGGTCCCGGCCATTTAATTCCTTACGGCCACTATAAGGCAAAAATATCACTAGAGGGAGTTCAGGCTTTAAGGAATAACAAAGAAGGGAAACTGATTCTTGTGACGGCAATAAGCCCCACCCCTGCTGGAGAAGGGAAAACAACTACTACGGTGGGTCTTGGGGATGCTATGAATTCTCTAGGACACAAAGCTATAAGCTGCTTACGTGAACCTTCTTTGGGACCTTGCTTTGGAATGAAAGGGGGTGCTGCAGGAGGAGGATATGCGCAAGTTGTCCCAATGGAAGACATTAACCTTCATTTTACAGGTGACTTCCACGCTATAACTTCAGCGCACAACTTGCTATCGGCTTTAATTGATAACCATATCACCCATGGAAACGCCCTATCTATAGATCCAAGATCGATAGCTATAAAGCGTGTTGTTGATATGAATGATCGAGCGCTAAGAAGCATCGTCTCTGGTCTGGGAGGCCCTATAAATGGCTTTCCAAGAGAAAGTGGCTTTGATATTACGGTAGCGTCTGAAGTGATGGCTATTTTTTGCCTTGCGACGTCTCTAAAAGACTTAAAGTCGAGGCTAGGAAAAATCATTGTTGGTTATTCCTTGAAGGGAGACGCCACAATAACCGCGTCTGATCTCAAGGCTGAAGGAGCCATGACTGCGCTGCTTAAGGATGCTATAAGCCCAAACATAGTGCAGACACTGGAAAACAATATTGCATTTGTGCACGGAGGTCCATTTGCAAATATAGCCCATGGCTGCAACTCAGTTACAGCAACCAAAACCGCACTTAAACTAAGCGACTATGTCATTACAGAAGCTGGGTTTGGAGCTGATTTAGGCGCCGAAAAATTCGTAGATATTAAATGCCGTCTATCTGGGCTTAAACCGGAAGCGGTAGTATTAGTCGCAACGGTACGAGCCCTGAAATACCACGGAGGAGTGGCTTTAGACGAACTAACCGATGAAAACCTCGATGCTCTTGAGATAGGATTTTCTAATTTGAAACGTCACGTGGAAAATATCACCAAACATTTAGGCCTGCCTTGTATTGTTAGCATTAATCACTTTACTCAAGACACAGAAGCTGAAATCTCTAAACTTGTAAGCCTAACTTCTAATATTGGTGTTAAGGCAGTAGTTTCTCGTCATTGGGAGCTAGGAGGAGAAGGAGCTCAAGAACTTGCAGGAGCATTGACTGAGTTAATGGGGAAAGAGCGACATGAACATCGTTACGTATACGACAATGAAACTCCTTTATGGGGAAAAATTGAAGCCATCGCAAGTAAGATATATTGTGCTGGAAACGTTACGGCGGCTCCAAAAATTCGACAAAAAATAGAAAAAATTAGTGCTGAATATCCACTATTCCCCGTGTGCATAGCAAAAACTCAAATGTCTTTTTCTAGCGACCCAAAGCTACTGGGCGCACCTACTGGGCACACATTGGAAATAACTAATGTACAAGTCTCGGCAGGGGCCGGGTTCATCGTTGCAATAGCGGGCAATATGATGACGATGCCAGGTTTACCTAAATCTCCCGCTGCGGAAAGAATCACTGTAGACGACAATGGCAACATCGAAGGATTGTTTTAAGACGGCACCGCTTACATTAATTTTACTGGTGCTCCGTTTGTACTGAGCACCAGTAAAAGCGGTTATCGTAAATGCTACAAATTATTCAGAATGTTTTCAGCAGAACTAGCCTTAACATCTGAAGCTGCGGCCTCGCGATGTAACTGAGATACAACGCCATTATCAACAACAATCGCGAATCTCTCACCTCTTGTACCCATACCAAAACCACTAGCATCTAACTGCAAGCCTAAAGCTTTGACATAGTCTGCATTTCCATCTGCCAGAAGAGTGACTTTACCATCCGCCCCTTGATCCTTACTCCATGCCCCCATGACAAAAACGTCATTCACTGAAATGCATGCAATATTATCAATACCTTTTGCTTTCAGAGCGTCAGAATTTTCTACAAATCCTGGGAGATGTTTCGCTGAGCAAGCAGGGGTAAACGCCCCAGGCACAGAGAAAACTACTGTTTTCTTCCCATCAAAAAGATCTGCTGTACTCATATCCGCAGGTCCTTCCGCCGTCATTACTTTAAATACGCCATCAGGCATTTTTTCACCAACTTGTATTGCCACATCAACCTCCAAATAGGTTCGCTAATAAAAATATTTCGCAGCAATCATACCATACAGCAACTTGCTCCTATCACAAGATATATTTACCTAACTAGAACTTTGACCGACTCTCAATACTGCCGCAGCAGCTCCAACACCGCAGCCCAATTCTATGTCAACCCCAGAGTCACAAAGTGCCATCTCCGTCCCAGCTAATGCGCTTAGTATCATGAGTTCATTGAGATCACCTAGATGTCCAATACGGAAAACTTTGCCGGCAACCTCAGTCAAACCTCCACCCAACGACAAGTTATAATTTTGATAAGCATTTTTAACTATCTGACCACTATCAATATCGGAAGGGACACAAATAGCAGATACAGTGTCCGAGTACGTACTAGCATCTTTGGCGCACAAATCTAGTTTCCATGCTTGAGCGGCAGCCCTTACTGCGCCGGCATATCTTGCGTGCCTAGCATAAACCTGAGGCATTCCTTCCTCTAAAAGCATGTTAACAGACTCTCGTAAGCCTCTTAGTAACGTCATTGCTGGGGTATAAGGGAACCAACCATCACTATTAGCAGAATCTTGTAACGTGAAATCAAAATAGTATCTATGACACTTTGCAGATGCCCCTAAAGCTAGGGCTTTTTGGCTTGCACAAACGAGGCTCAAACCTGTGGGTAACATCATCCCTTTTTGGGAGCCGCTAACAGCTAAATCAATCCCCCATTCATCCATCAAAAATTCGATACTACCTATCGAGCTAATGCCATCAACCGCAAGCAAGGCCGGATGAGAAATGCTATCCAACATCCGTCTGACTCCGTGTAAATCACTAGTCACTCCTGTAGCAGTTTCATTATGTGTGACTAAGACCATCTTAATTTCATGATTCGAATCTTTTTCAAGAATCTCACGATACGTATCTATTGGAGTTGCCTCTCCCCAAGGGACTTCAACTAACTGGACATCCATACCTAAGCGTTTGCAAGACTCAGCCCAAAGATGCGAAAACTGACCAAACCGTGCTTGTAAAACCTTGTCTCCAGGAGAAAGAGTGTTCGTGATTGCCGCTTCCCATCCTCCGGTTCCCGACGATGGGAAAACAAAAACTTGGCCATTTTTAGTCTGAAAAATCTGTTTCAGATCCTCAAACAGAGGCTTTGCAAACCTGGGGAAATCACCGGCGCGATGATCCTCTAAAGGGATATCCATCGCACGTCTAACGCGATCAGGAATGTTAGTAGGCCCAGGGACGAATAAAAAGTTTTTTCCAGACACAAGACAGTCTCCAATAAAATAATAAAAATAATCAGTGGCCTAATAGGGCTCTTAAACCCTGAATAGACCTTCACATGAATTGATCCAACTCATACTAGTAGACACGAATTCTGTGACAGCCAAACTAGAAGACTAAATACCTCGTACGACTAGAGATTCTGAAAAGCCATGTCTAAATCTCTTATCAAGTCATTAGAGTCTTCTAGCCCCAAAGAAAGTCTCAACATTCCCTCAGAAACACCCATGGATTTCCTTTTTTCAGGAGATATTCTCCCATGCGTAGTAGTAGCTGGATGCGTAATTATGCTTTTCGAGTCACCCAAGTTAGCCGTGATTGAAAAAAGATTAAGACTATCGACTATATGCCAAGCTTCTCGTCTACCCTCTAGTTCAAAGCTGACAATTCCTCCAGGAGCACTTTGTTGACTTAGACATAAGTTTCTCTGCGGATGAACTTCTAACCCAGGGTAGTATGTCTTTTTGACTAGTGGGTTTTTGTTTAACCATTCGGCAACAATGGTAGCGTTAGCGCTATGTTTTTCCATCCTAATGTGAAGAGTTTCCAGCCCTTTTAAAAAAATCCATGCATTAAAAGGACTCAAGCACGTCCCGGCGCTTCTAAGAAATGGCGTGATTTTCTCTTCCAAGAGAACCTTAGGACCAACAATTGCCCCACCAACGCATCTTCCTTGTCCGTCAAGAAATTTAGTAGCGGAATGAATTACGATATCTGCACCATGTTCAATAGGTCGCTGCAAAGCTGGAGTACAAAAACAATTATCCACTACGAGTAAGGCGCTATGGTCGGCTGCGATGATTTTTAGTGCCTCGATATCAGCAATTTCGGTAAGGGGATTAGACGGAGTCTCCACAAAAAGCATTTTTGTATTCGGACTCATTGCCCGAGTCCAACTAGCAAAATCAGTCATATCAACGAAGACAGTTTCGATTCCAAATCGTGGGAAAATTTTCTCAAACAAATTCACTG
>JABISZ010000035.1 GCA_018668255.1 Pseudomonadota bacterium
AATGCATTTGACGCACAAGTTGAAATACAGAAGATCGGTTAGCCTATTATAATTGATTGTGAAGCAGACACTAAAACACGCTCAGGAAGAGAAAAAAAATGACCGAAAAAAATGAATACTATAGCGAAGAAAAACACGGACTCCATGAATACTTTGAGCTAGGAGATTTTTCTCTGGTATCAGATGAGGTGTTGTTAGGAGCGCGAATAGCATACAAAACTGCTGGGGTTTTAAACGAAGCTAAAGACAACGCCGTTCTTTTCCCTCACATGTGGTCGGGCACGTCAGCTTCAATGGAGTCGTTTGTAGGATCAGATCGTCCTCTAGATCCCTCCAAGTATTTCATTATCTTTCCTGGACAATTTGCCAACGGATTCTCCACCTCGCCTAGTAATGCGGCAACTCCGCAAAGTGGCGGTAATTTTCCTAATATCATGATCGGTGACGACGTGATAGCGCAGCATCGATTAGTAACCGAAAAATTCGGGATCTCTCAACTCCAGTTGGTCACCGGCTGGTCAATGGGTGCTGAGCAAACTTATGAATGGGCAGTTCGTTATCCCGATATGGTGAAACGAGCAGTGCCTATCGCCGGTACAGCTAAAACCACACCACACAATTACATCTTCGTTCGGTCACACGAGAATGCCATAAAGTCCGACCCCGCATGGGCAGGAGGGCTTTACAGTAAATCCTCCGACGTCCATGTCGGCCTGCAGCGACATGCCGAAACTTGGTCGGTAATGGGTCTATGTTCTGATTTCTACAAACAAGAGATTTGGCGAGAGATTGGTTTTGACTCTCTTGAGGGGTTTTTAACCGGTTTTTGGGGCGCTTACTTCGCACCAATGGACCCTAATAATCTTATTTGGATGGGTTGGAAGTGGCGTCATGGAGATGTGAGCCTCAACACCGAAAATGATTTAGACGTCGCACTATCTAGCATTAAAGCTAAAGTAACAGCCGTCGCATTTTCCAACGACATGTTTTTCCCACCAACGGATATTGCAGCTGAGGTAAATAAAATCCCTAACGCTCAATATGAAGAAATTGAATCTTTATGGGCGCATTTTGCAATGTTTTGTATGAACGATAGAGACAAAAATGCCATCGATGACGTGTATAGAAGAGTGCTGGCTAGTTAACCGGAGTAGGGCGCTACACTCGATTTTGACTACACGGAAGTAAATAACCTAAGCTTATACTAGGTCATTAATTGCTCTATTCCTGACTCTCGATTGTGCTCGCTGATTATTTCAAATTCAGCTTGGGTCGCCCATTTCTCGTCCCAGTCGCGCAGCATAGGAATCATTTCTTTCCAAAACCAAAATGGGATCCAAGAAATCAATGTCATAGTGATATAGCCGTATGGGCTCTCAGGCATTGGTTTCCATTGGAATTTGTAATGAGGTAAATGAGCACTTTCATGGTGCGTACCATGCCGACCAAGATTGAAAGTGAAATAGTTGCCGACAGGATTACAGCTGGAGAAGGTGTTACGAGACGTTATAGGCTCTCCGTCCAGTCTGATTAGCCCATAATGGGAAAAGAAGTTCAGACCCTCTAGAATGTATTTAGATACTAGAGCAGATATAAACCAAATACCAAATCCTATCCATCCGCTAGCTAGAAATACGAGAGAGATTACTAAGCCACCCCTTAGCCAGGCGTGAATCACCCTGTTATGGATAGATAAAGAATTTTTCCCAGCCGCTTCCAATCGTGTTTTTTCTATACCAAAACCATTTCGCCATTGTTCCAGCTGTCCGTCAGTTAGAAATGTATAGAACCCTGTGCCACGCTTTGGAGATACCGGATCCCGCCCAACGAGACCTAGGTTTTTGTGGTGCCCATATACGTGCTCAGTCGCGAAATTGGTGCCAAACGAAAGAGCAAAATCCCATCGCCCAAGCCACAAATCAAAGGGGCTATTTACTCTGTGAGTAAGTTCATGGCACGATCCGGTTCCACTCACGCCCAATAAAGCGCCCAACGAAATTCCAATACCAATTAGCGATATTAGCCCGTTTGCATCCTTAGCAACCAACACATTATGTTCTAGGCCGATAGCACTAAGGTAACTGTTGACGAATGCTCCATACCCTAACAAATCAACAGAGCTCACAGCCCATAAAGCGACAAACAATACGAAAAAATGGCATGCTACGACGGAGTAAATTATTAGATCGTGGATAATTGGAAACCGATATTCCGGATTAGTTTCGTCCCGCCAATTCTTTGTGACTATTTCTCCTCCGACTCCGAAGATAAACAAGAATGCGACTCCGGTCCATGTCCAAGGTCCACCAGCAAGAAGTCCTGTTACTAAAAAAGAACTCCATATCCAATGTATATAACCAAATCTTAGATATTTCCACATTTCTTACCGTTTCCCTAAAAACAGAGCTGAGGATTCATAGTAAATGCTAGTAAGACCGCATGCAAATTTGGGCAGAGGCCACTTAGTAGGCAGAGAAATGGTAACAAGGTGCGATACCTACCTCATCATTTACTTCGCATAATGTATATTATGTTAAATTTAGGAGCCGAACACTTCAACACTGAGAACCAGATAGCAAGGTTATACATCGCATAGTTTGAAATTGTCAGAAGTTATCGTTTTGTAGAGGGCTTACTCACCATCGCCATCCCAGCCTCCATCCACTCTTAAAGTAGCGCCAGTCGTGTAACTAGATGCCTTACTTGCAAAGTACAGGGCTGCACCAATTATCTCTTCTGGCTGTCCACCACGTCTAATTGCCGCTCGTTCTGCACGTTGCTCAAAAGAAGGCATATCCCAAGCCTTGGAAATATCTGTTAGAAACGGACCTGCAATAATACAGTTGACTCGGACAGCATCACCGTATGCATGGGCATAGGCTCCTGTCAAAGCATTTAACCCAGCTTTAGCAGCTCCATATGGTTGCGAACTAGGTGAAGGTGCTTCAGAGGCCGTAGAAGAAATATTAATAATAGAGCCTCCACCAGATGATTTCATTCTGGAGCCCACCAAGGCCATAAGTCTGAAGGGTGCTTTTAAATTAATTGCAATAACTTTGTCGAATAACTCTTCGGACACTTGTTCCAACGATGGGTATAAAGGAGACATCCCCGCGTTGTTTACAAGGATGTCTATTTTTCCTAATGCACTTTCAACTTGGTTAACCATCGGTTCAAGTTGATTCCAATTTCCCACATGGCACGCAAAGGGGAAAGCCTTTGTTCCAATGTCTCTGATTTCGGTAGCTACAGATTCGCAAGACTCAAGCTTTCTACTGACAATGGCTATATTGGCACCTTCTTTCGCAAATGCTAGCGCCATAGCGCGACCCAGTCCCCTACTCCCGCCTGTGATTAAGACAGTTTTACCTGCTAATTGTTTGCTAGTCTCAGTCATTTTTTGGTCGTCCTAATAAAGAATTTATACCGATCGCTAATAAGACTACCACTACTAAGACGCTCGGGAGTCCTGGCAAAAATCCCAATACACTTAGAAAGCTGCTTTCTCCGAGTGGATTGTCTCCCAGTGTCAGTGCGCGGTTGGCAACGGCGTTGCCTATCCAATAAAAGAGTGTGAATGACCACGCCGCATAACTGAAGCCGTAAACCATAAACTTATTTTTCAGCTCTGATAATTCCAACATGGGTAATGATAGAGCCACAACCATCACTAGCAGTCCATTAAGGATCCCACCAGTATGCGCCCTGACCCAACCTTCAGTTGTGCCGTAACTCGGTAACTCTATAATCTGTCCAGGCCAGACTTCTAGCCCTCCCACAAGGTGAAAGAGCAACATGAAACCGGCAAACATAGCTATAAGGACCACAAGCATGCCATTAATCATCATAATCCGTTGTAATTCTTTCATATTAATAAAGCTCCATCAGTAAGAGATTAGCAGATGCCCTTGAGAGCATCTAACTCCGTTTTTAACGTATTTATTGCCTAGAAAGGGATCGGCATAACCGGATCTGAAGTGTCTACTAAGGGCTGCTTGAGGGGGTCGCTAGCTGGATAGGCTTTGATCCACTGGCTAAACCACTCAGGCTCTTTCGAGTTCCGCGGGTCATGCCACGGTAGAAGAGCATTCAGAAAATAAGGACCTATATTCCAAATAATCAACCCTATTAAACTGGCAATACCGATCTGCCCTTTCAAAGTCCAAAGTAATTTGTCTTTTTTCATGGCGGCGAGCATTCCTGCAAAAGAGTATCCTAAAACATGGAAGCTACCGTGGAACACTCCTAAAGCTCTAGTCAAATATGACCCTGAGCACGCCATATAGACGTCAAACGCTACGGTTTTATGCTCTGCCTCCTCTATCATGTGCATTAACCAAAAAGAAGAGATATAGGGGCAAGCATTTTTAAATAATTTAGTTCTCTTTCCCAGAAGCCACTTCGTGAAGCCCTGCGTCATAGTTTCAAATCCAGCACTGTAAGCGAGTTTCACCGGCAAAGATCTTCCGGATAGTTCTTGATAGGCAAAGCGAATTTTCTCTTCAATTTCTTTGAATTCGGGGTAACCATTTTTATTGAGTAAAACATTTAAACGCTTATGACATTCGTGGTGTCGATACTCTTGGCCATTGAATTGCTTAATATCGTGTAAAAGCTCGGGGTCTCGTATCTGTTTCCGAGCTTCGTCATTCGTTCGGCACAAATATGGCTCCAGATAAGGCATAGTCAGAGATACGCCGTTGAAAAAATGGGCGAAGACAGGATTATTTGAGTTCCACTTAGGATTTAGATCGTCGGGAAAATCGAAGCTGAATGCCCGAAGTACAATATTATTTTTCACGTCGATCTCCCCAAACCGATTTCTGTGGTAGGTAAGGATCACTCTAACTACCCACAGTTCTATTAAAAAATCTTAAAGATATTTTCTCAAAAAAATTTTCACAGGTGCACTAAAGCTTTCAGGCACAGGGGGAAGATTACACTAGTTGTATTATCCGTGCTAGGCTCTCCCTCTAATGTTCTATCTTATAAACGACTGCAGCGCATCGTTACAAATCCCAGAGAGGTCAGGACGTCCTATGTCTTGCAAGGCTGGTGGAGGAAAGTCTTTGTTCAAGGCCACTGATTCCAGCGCATGCCTTTCCCCTTTAAATATAAGACCTAAAGGTAATCTCTTGTCTTCACGTAACTCTTGCATTCGTGTGAATGCGGCAGCCCGGTTTGTAGGGTCATACCCTTCCTCTGCATCCACGTCGTAGACACTAGTCCTCCAATCTCTGTAGGTATCGTTGTACGTTACGCAGGGAGACAACACTTCTAGGTATGACATACCTCTACCTTCAGCGGTGTGCTTAAGCGCGGCTAAAGTTAGTTCAAGTAGTTGAGCAGGCTGTCCGCTATAAGCTCTGGCAAGAAAAGTGGAACCGGGAATACTTAATCCCAACATAATCGGGTCAAGATCTTCCTCCAGATTATCTTGGTAGCCAGTGGGTGCTGTTGGAGAGGCTTGTCCTTTGGTCAAACCATAAGTGCCGTTGTTCATGACTATATAGGTCACTCCGGGATTACGTTTGAAAGCATGCACTAAGTGCCCACCTCCGATAGCGTAACCATCCCCGTCACCACCAACGCCAACGACAGTCAGTTCAGGATTAGCCAACTTCGAACCCGTTACAGTCGGCAAGACTCGTCCATGCAAAGTATGGTAGCCGTAACAAGAAAGATTGTTCTGTAAAGATCCTGAACAGCCAATCCCAGCGACAACCATTCTTTCATGGGGAGGAATTTTTAGTTCTTCTAATGCGCTGACCAGTGCCTGCAGGACACCGAAATCTCCGCAGCCTGCACACCAGATAGGTCGTGAGGGAGTAAATGTTTTTGTCATGCGACTTCATCCTCTTTGAGATTCAGCTTACTAATAACGCTATTCACTAAGTCCTGCGCTTGCATTGGAATACCATCATAACGAAGTATATTATTGATGTTTTCTTCTTCACCGCCATGCGCAATGATTAACTTAGCTAGTTGAGCGGTAGCATTATATTCAACAATGAAGATATTAGGGCAGCGCTTTGTGAACGCTGGCGTATCATCTAACATCGGCCATAACGTTCTTACTTGGTGATATTGCGCAAAAATACCCTTCTCGCCCAGTAGATCTATTGCTTCAAGAATCACGCCATAACACATCCCAACACCAATAAACCCAATATCAGCAGTCTCCACTCCATGGTTTATAGCTAAGGGTAGCTCAGGTTTCATAGACACCATCTTATGCTGTCGCTTGGCAACCATCTTGTTCCTATTTAGGGGGTCTGTTGATACTAGGCCAAACTCATCATGCTCGTTTCCAGTAACCAACCCCATACCACCAGGTGTGCCTGGCGGTGCAAAGTCGGAGGCACCACTATCTGTATGCAAATAGCGTTTGTATACTTCTAGCTTAGAAACTTGCTCTGCATCTAACCGTCCGCCTCGGTCTATAACTACGGATGTGAGATCTATCGGATCAACCGTTGCAGTGTTTTGAGACAAGCCTTGATCCAAGCACATAAAGACTGGAACTTGATATTTTTCAGCTATGTTGCATGCCGTCACAGTTAAGTGAAAGCATTCTTCAGGATTCCCTGGAGCCAACACGACTCTTGGAAAATCCCCAGCACCACCGTAACAAAGTAAATTAATATCGCTTTGCTCGGGCTTAGTTGGCATCCCGGTACTTGGCCCGCTTCGTTGAGCATCAACAATAACCATCGGTATTTCTGCCATACCCAGTTGACCAATGCCTTCTTGCATTAAAGCTATGCCCGGTCCACAGGTCGCAGTCATGGTCCTAGTGCCGGTAATTGCGGCACCGATAGACATGTTTATCGCAGACAGCTCGTCTTCAGCCTGCTTTACGACACCCCCAAACTTAGGAAGCCATTTGACTAACCATTCCATCACATCAGTTGAGGGAGTAATAGGGTAACCAGCAAAAAATCTTCCGCCAGCGACTGCAAACCCAAAAGCAACGGCCTCATTTCCAGTGATTAACATATGGGCCTTCGAGTCTGTTGCAACTATTTCGAACAATCCTTCACCTATCGTCAAGCCTGCGTCGTCAGCAAGTGTGCACCCAACGTTCAACGCATCCAAATTATACTTGAGCGCTTGTGCACCCCTTCTTCCAAAACGTTTCTCAAAAGCGATCTTCATTTGACCGTCATCAAGGCCTATCAATCTCCCTATCACCGCAAACGAAATACTATTTTTATAAAT
Source organism: Pseudomonadota bacterium (assembly GCA_018668255.1). Lineage (GTDB taxonomy): Bacteria > Pseudomonadota > Gammaproteobacteria > UBA4457. The sequence goes on from JABISZ010000035.1 coordinate 7,222, forward strand.
ATCTCTTCTAAAATTTTTAACAGCATATCTACTCAGTGGGACACCAATCAGCCGCACCCCTTCGGGTAATTTAGATTCAGCCGTCAAATCTCCATTTGAGCTATCGTAAATAACAATACTTTTCGCATTTAATCGGAAGGCATATTTTGGTATCGCCGCCTGATCAAAGGCCACCATTAAATCGATATGACTACTAATACACAGTCGCTCCCCGTTGTAGGCACGCAAAGTAGCAGCAGTGATTCCACCTTTGATTCGTGAGAGGACGTCTCTTTCAGTGTAAACTCTCAAACCTGACGTGCGAAGTACGTCCGCAAGAATATTAACCACTGTCAGCGATCCATCTCCACCCTGTCCAGCTACAATTACATTGAGGTCTTCTAACCGAGGCTTCGAACTATTGTTCATTTCCCTTCTCCATCATTTGTTTGGAGGATCTTCTTCTTTTTGCGGGGCGGCGGCGGCAATGGGCGCCAGTTTTTTGCAGAAGCTCCATCTTCCCAACCACGGTAGTAATTTTTAGGATCGAGATTTCCAATTTCAGCGCGCTCTCCTAATGATGGCATCAAGGCGGGCAATGGACGATTGCGCTTATATTCAGACAGTCTAATGACTAGGTCTTTACCTAAAGGAGCTTCTTCAAACTCCTTCGTCTCTACCCAACCGTCTTTAACTAGAGCTTGAAAAGCTTTGTGCCCTGCCTCAGTTCTTATGATAGTAAAAGTCCATTTATCCATGCCGATGCCACCTAGTGCTATATCCGCATTGTCAGCAGAATAATCCATACAGTAAAGGCAAGCTGGTCGAGCGTACTTTCCGAAAGCCTTAAGCGATTTCACTTCCTCTCGACCATCTCTCAATTTTATTTCAACTCGACCCTTGATATTAATGTTCATAATATCTTTTTTAGGAACGTCTAAATCTTGAGCTAACCAGTCAATACCTTCTTCAGTGAAAGCCTCTGAGCATAACAGCCCTACGACCAAAGAAATGTTATCTTGGTACCACTCGGCGACGTCAAGACGAATACTAGAAAACTGCTGTTGCCGCACACCATTTACTTGGCAAGGAACCCCCACAACGGCAAGAGGAGAGAGATCTTTTTTCATGGCCTCTACAAGTGCTAATGTGTTCGGTTGGTAAGTGTAGCGGGAGCGAGCCCCTTTTATTACTTCTTCAGGACTTGTCTGTAGCATGGAGCTGCCCATTTGAGGATTGTCCGCATGCTCCTCTCCTGCAACGGCAGCCTTAATCGTGCCATTTTTCATCCCATGTAAAAGAAGAGCCGTACAAACGCCACCATCTTGGCCTTGATCAACAGTCGCCTTATCAGTAGCTCGTGCATAGACTCCATAATTATAGGGGCCGAACCCTTCATCTTTTACGGGCTCTTTTAGTTGGATCTGATCTTTCATGTCTCGATCAGTCGGTCTAAGTACTGGACAAACATCGACGCATAATTCGCAAAACACACATGCGTTATGTCTAGTGTCGAGAGGGATTTCGTCTTTGTAGTCGAAAACGTCCACTGGACATATCGTGACACAGGCTGCACACCCGATACATTTTCCCGGAGCGACGACTTCTTCCATAAGAAGATCAACTGCTTTAAATCCACCTCGGTTATATTCGGATCTCCAAGCGTAGGCCCATTCGTTCGGATCAGCCCCTTGATCAACCAAACGGTGATAACGACCTTGAACTTCTTTAGTTAAATTATCTAGATCCAACTCTGCTCCCTCCGGCTATTTGAAACTTCTTGATAAACATAAGGACGTTCCTCGATACGTACTGACATTCTCAAACTCACACCTCTCGGCAGGCCGCAATTGACTGTCAGCGAACGGTACCTAGTCTATCGAGTCTGGCAAGTGCAAATCTTAAGGACCCGCCGCGGTATCTAATTTTATTATCTAATGCCAGTAAATACAATAAGTTACTGCATTGCCTAATGTCCTGAGAACTTGCTTAAAAGAATCTGATTATTTCCAATTGTATCGAGTCATCTTCTCTAACTGGGTAAAAAGCATCATGATCTGCCGTGTCGTAGGTAAAACGTGCCTCTAACTCCATTTTCCAATGATTCCCAAACCGACGGCTGGCTTCTAAATTTGTAAAATATCCACCATTATTCATATCTGCCCCAATTCCGCCTAGTAATTGGGTGTCCGCGGCATCGTTCATGGCAACTCTCATTCCAGTGAAAATATCGTTATTAAAAGCACCTGAAGACTTAAAGCCTCTTTCATCCCAATGGTATTCACTTAATAGACCTATATCTATCGCAGTGCCCGCAATTCCTACAACCGTGTATTCAAAACCACTTACAGAGGCAAAGTACGTCTTATCCTGTCCCTGCCGCCTCATAAGCTCTAACTTCAGCAACCAATTTTGAAGAGTGGCTTGCAAATCTATGCTAGTTTGATGAATTAGATCGTAATAAGGTACCAAACTTAATTCTCCCTGTACTGACTTTCGCGCCAAAAATCGAGGCATTCTACTCGTTCCCCAGAAATGACTCAGACCCAAGTCGAGTGGGCCTAAGTAACCGGAAAAACGTACCGCGTAATCAATATGCTTCTCCTCCGCGGCAGATTGGTACATGGCGGAGCTTTGATCAATTTTTATACTCGAACGAAATCGTGCATCTTTATCCGGAAAGGCTCTCTCTCTAAAACCCGGCAAGACAAAAAAGTCGGCAGTGCCCCAGTCCCGTACTAGTGTTAAATTGACCATTGGCTGGCCCAGTTTATCTTCCAGGTCTGTGTTTTCGACCGCATCGCTTTGATTAATGATGTCTATTAGGTGGTTCGACTCGGCGACACCCCAGAATACTTTTCCTATTCCCGCCCTAAGTTCCCAGGATGCGCTGTTATAATTGTAAATGAACTCCCGCAGATCTACATGGGTGCGCCTTGAGTCGTGTTGGTCAAGCCGAGCAAACGGAACCAACAAAACGCTATGCGCCTCCTCACCCCACGTTTTGTAAAATTCAGGTTGAAAAGCTAACGACACGCTCTCGCTTTTCTGATTGTCATGAAGTCCTTTATTCGGGAAAGCTCTTAATTCTAAAGACAGATATCCTGATATCTCGGTATTTTCGGCCCCTAGTACTTCAGCAATGTAGAAAAAGCCGATCACAGCGATGGTTGCTAAATAGAAGGGTTTAGTAAACGGTCGTTGTATTATGGTCATAACGTTAATTGTACAACGAATACCGGTGAATATTAAAAATAATATTCATTATTCAGAGACAAACATTTCTAGACGGAGATATACGATTATAGATCCAAAGACAAGACCTTTGCGTGACTGACACACCTCATCCGCTACTCTACTGATCGGGAGCATCGCACAACATTGGTAGCCGATGGATAGTGTTTGCCATTTTTGATCTGCTATACAACGGTGGATCGTAGACGAGTGTTGAGGAAAGTAGTGTCTCTTTTTATTGAACTTTAAATTAAGGATTATATCGAAAGTTCCATAGCTATATGATCTATGTTCGCGTCCACGAATACATTTCCATAGGCGACAAAGCCGACACGTTCATAAAACGCTCGTGCAGGGAGTTGCGCGTGTAGGAATATTTTGCTCATTTTGGTTTCATGCGCAAAATCTAAAACAGCCAAAATTAACATCCGGCCAATACCCTGCCGCCGATGTTCTTTGAGAACCGCCATGCGGCCGACGTGACCATCAGCTAACAGTCGGACTGTTGCGACTGGATATATATTCTTGCTATAAGCTATCCAATGGCTTGCTACTGGATCAAACTCATCAAAATCGAGATCGTAAGGAACATTCTGTTCTTCAACAAACACAGGAATCCGTATAGCTTTTATTAAGCTTTCATTGGTGCCCCACTCTACTGTTTTGATCGTGACCTTAGGCATATTTAGAGCGTCTTCCCCTAAACTTAATCTTCACTTATCAACTTTATGACCATTTACAAAGTGCGTATAGCTCGGGGGGCTGCCCTGCCCGGACTCATTCTGCAGAATTGCTTCTCTTCTTTCTTCGGTCATTTCTACCAAAGCAGGATATTTTGGTCGTGTCATGAATCGAGCAAACCACTCACCTAGCATTTGGTCGTCCTCTAAGAGATTTAACAACATAACTTTAATTTGGTGGATATATTCTTTGGAAATCGGCTGCGCAAATCCCCTTGAGGTAAGAGGAGGGTCACTCAAATGTTCCGGCAGTAGATCGCGACTCAATAATTCTGTGGCTAAGTCATCAAGCATTTCGATTGAGGTGGGGGCCCTAAATCCAATTGAAAAAGTAGTACATTCCCCTATCGCAACCCCATGATGGGCCGTCTTAGGCGGCAAATATAACATGTCGCCCGGATTCAAAACCCACTCATCTGTGGCAAAAAACTGGTCCAAAATCTTGAGCGACGTGGCACTTTTCAAGGTAGCTTCACCAATATCTGACTCGCATATCTGCCAGCGACGGCTCCCTGGCCCTTGTAGCAAAAAGACATCGTAATTGTCCTTATGGGGTCCGACATTCCCACCATCCTCAGCATAGCTAATCATAATGTCGTCAATTCGCCAAGAAGGTAAAAAGTTAAAATAGTCACGTAATTTTGCTACTTCTGGAACCCATAGATCTACAGCTTGAACTAGTAGCGTCCAGTTATCTTCTGGTAGCTCTTGAAAGCGTGTCTCATCGAAAGGCCCATGCTCCAATTGATAGTCATCCCCAATGATAAGGCGCGATTCAACTTCAGGCTCTAATGACATAGCGGCAAGGTCATTGCCATCGACCGGTGACACGAAATCAGGAATGGCATTGCGGATGACCAGCGGTTTTTTTTGCCAATAATTGGCTAAAAAATAATCTGCACTCAGGTCACCAAGAATTAAATGTTCGTTACTCATTTAGGACTACCTAGGTTCAAGGTCTGCACGCGTGTCGATATCCTTAACGACACCATCGTTATTTATTTCGATAAAAGCCACATTAGATGAATGACGCTGGATAATTTCCTTAGCCCCAGTATCTCCCTTTAAGTTAGTTAGTTCTTCTCTGTAGATCGCTGGAAATCCCACTGGATGTCCCATTTCCCCGCAAAACAGAGGCACAGTAATCTTGTTGGTCGAAGCCATCAGGCAAAGAATTTTATTAACTATAGTTTCTGTGACGAACGGCATGTCTGAGAGGACTATAAGGAAGTCAGTCCCCAGTGGAGCAGCCTGGACCCCATCGCTCAAAGTATGGGCCATACCTTTTATAGCATTTTCGGAATGAGTCACAGAAAAACCGTAGGAATTAAGAACTGCACTCGTATCATTCTTTGGTTCTTCAACCATGATTAACATTTTACTGACAAAAGGGGCAATCACCGTTGCTACCCGCACGCAGATGGGAGTGTCTGAATCAGGAAGTACTGCGACTAATTTGTTACCACCGAATCTTCTAGACTTCCCTCCCGCGAGTAAAATTGCCGTGACTAGGTTGGTTTTCATTCTTAATTCACTCAAGTCGACTGGATTTAATCTCAACTCGATTTCTAACGGCGGTTATCTCTGTGATGATGGAGAGTGCTATTTCCTGCGGCTTCCGGGTATTGAGGTCGAGACCAATGGGCGCATGCAGGCGTCGTATGTCCTTATCCTTCATTCCAAAGTGAGTTTTCAAGCGGTCAGCTCTATTATAGGTTGTTCTTTTTGAGCCAAGCGCTCCTACATAAAAGGCGTCAGTTATTAACGCTTCCATAATAGCCATGTCATCTATTTTAGGATCGTGTGTTAAAGCCAAAACACAAGTCTGACGATCTGGCTTGGCTAATCGAACAAAATCATCAGGATAGTCAGTACAGATCTTACTTTCACCAAAAGGCCATGATTCTCTATAGTCCTCTCTAGGCTCGCAGACTTTGACTTCATAATCCATTAAGTTAGCAACTTGATAAACCCATTGTGATAATTCGCCCATACCGACAATTAAAATTTGCCAGTTCCTTTCGTAAAGAATGTCATAGGCCGCTGAAGAAAAGCCAGTTTTATCGTCATCTGTAGCCGCCCGCCAGGAAATTTCTAGCGTAGGAAGCGTGACACTACGAACAATGCTAATGCCATTTTTCAGTTGTTTCACCATTTCATCAAGGGCGTCAATAGAGTCTAGAGGTTCCAAAAGCAACAAGAGCGTCCCTCCACAAGGCAGTGTGCGTGTAGTTTCGGAGGAATACTCGATAAGCACGGCTTCTGTTGGAAATTCATTTTGAATGAGGCCTATTAATTCGTCCTCGATGCATCCTCCGGACACTGACCCTACGAATTTCCTTGATTCAGATATTGCCATCACAGCGCCAATGGGCCGAGGTGAAGAACCCCACGTTTTTAACACTGTAGCAAGAACAACACGTTCTCCGGCAAGTTTGAAGGAAATCGCATCCTCAATAGTTTTCGCTTCACGTTGCATTACAGACCGCGGCTCCATAACTACCCTTTTATTTTTATATGATAATTAAAGTCTCAGAAAACTTATCTTCGAGAAACCAGATACTTTGTCAAGACTCATATGAACAAGCCACACAATTTTGAGCTAAGGCAGGTCTCCGTATTTGGATTTATAGATCTTCACTCTATTTTCTAAATCACTTTTCAAACCTTCCAAGCCTTCCGCTTTGACAATAGCATCAAACAACTCTCGAGATTCTGTGACCACACTTTCACCGCGAATGAGCACATCATATACGTACCACTTCCTATCATTATTTTTAAGTCTATAAGTCACTAATATAGGTCGTCCGTCACCCAGTATTCGCGTCTCGACAATAGCCCGGTCTTTTCGAATTTGCTCACTCGTTATGATGCTCGATTGCTGTTTATAGCGTCGAAATTTTCGTCTGTAAGTATCTTCAAGATATTGGGCTAAATAATCCACAAACAACTTACGCTCTTCCCCATTAGCAACTTTCCAATCCTCTGACAAAGCGCTTTGAGACATACTTCTGAAATCGAAGGAACGGTCGATTAATTGGCCAATTTCAGACCACTGCTGTTGTTGATTAAGCGAAATGTTCTGTAAAATAGAAAGTGCTAGCTGTGTTGTCGTTTTTATTGTGTCGCTAGGCGATATACTATTTTTAGCAAGTGATGGCTGCATAGAGGCTAGTGCCCAAAGAGCTACGGTAAAAACCAATGTAGTAAGTTTAACGCTCACTTTCAAAACACCTAGCCTTTCTAATGCAATTTTCTATTTTACAGTACTTACCCCAATAGTCACAGCATCGCCGTTGATTGTAAACGTGTCATTCCAAGTACTTGTCTTGCTTTGAAGAGACGTATTGATTTCATCTGCAAGAGTCTCTCTTTTAATGAAGCCCGTATGTTCTTCTATAGCTCTATAGGTTTCGCCAGCAGTATTAACGATTACCATAACTCTATCTGTAAGATTAAGATCTGCAGATTTGCGCATTGATTGGATGCGGTTCACCAGTTCTCTAGCACAACCTTGCAACCTGAGTTCCTCGGTTAGCTCGGTATCAATCGCTATTGTAAGACTGCCGTCCTGCTCCACGCTCCAATCACCGACCTCTTCGCTTATTATTTCCACATCACTAATATCGATCCGTATGGCTTCTTTATTAACCATTACATTTAATGTCCCACCCTCTACCAAAGTACTAATCTCAGCTGGAGATAGCTCAGTTATGGAAGATGCCAGCGTCTTCATTTTACTTCCGAATTTTGGACCCAACGACTTGTAATTTGCTTTTGCTCTGCGTGTGACAATTCCAGAAGAGCTACTAATGAACTCAATACTTTTTATATTGACCTCTTCAAGAATAATTGATTCCATGGCTTGAACACTGGACTCGTCAATGTCTGGGGCAGTCACTACAAGTAGCCTAGAAAGCGGTTGTCTGACATTGATATTACTTCGATTTCTCAGCAAAAGAACAAGCTGGACGATTTGTCTCGCAAGACTCATTTTATGCTCAAGGTCGGGCAATTTCTGCCCTTCTGTAGTTGCAGGAAACGAGGCACAGTGCACTGATTCGTGGACTTCTTGAGACGTCAGGTCATTTAGGTTTTTATATAACCAATCGCCAAAGAAAGGTGCGATAGGGCTAATTAATTTGGCCAGCCCAAGAAGGCAATCGTATGTCGTTTGATAAGCACATTCTTTTTGATGGACAGCATCGCTGTCCCCTCCCCCTTGAGCCACCTGCTTCGCGGACCAAAATCGAGGACGCGACCGACGTATGTACCAGTTGGACAGCTCTTCTACAAACTTCTCAAGCTCACGTGCCGCTCTGGTAACATCATAATTATCGAGCGCATGATCAACGGTACCGATTGTCGAATCCAAACGACTTAGAATCCATTGGTCAAGCTCACTCCTTTCGCACACCGGAATAACTGCTAATTGGTATGAAAAACCGTCAATGTTTGCGTAGCTGGACATAAAACGATAGACATTTTCTATAGTCCCGAAAAATTTTCCTCTAACTTCGGAAAGCGCAGACTCAGAAAATTTCATACTGTCCCACGGGCTAGAGTTGCTCATCATATACCAACGCACAACGTCAGCTCCGTACTTATTAACTATATCGAAAGGGTTTACAGTATTCCCTTTCGATTTGGACATTTTTTCGCCTTTCTCATCTAAAACAAGACCGTTCACTATCACATTTTTAAATGCAACATTCTTTTGAACCAAAGTTGCGATTGCATGTAACGTATAGAACCATCCTCTTGTCTGATCCACCCCTTCGCAAATAAAATCCGCAGGAAAATGCTTTTCGAACAGTTCTTCATTTTCAAACGGATAATGCCACTGAGCATAGGGCATCGCTCCAGAATCGAACCAGACATCAAGCACGTCAGTTACTCGTCGCATAGTCCCGCCATCAGGCGCCGCCCAGGTGATCTCATCAACGAAAGGACGATGAAGGTCAAGCTCATCAGGCGCAGTATTCAAATCAGATTTTTCTCTTAATTCCGCTATTGAACCTATCACTTCAAAGTATTCAGACCCCTCTTTATCCGAGACCCAAATAGGGAGAGGAGTTCCCCAGTATCGTTTTCGACTTAACGCCCAATCGACATTATTTTCTAACCAATTCCCAAATCTACCATCCTGAATAGATGGGGGGTACCAATTAATAGTCTTATTTCTTGCGACAAGATCATCTTTTACAGTAGTAGTTTTGATGAACCAACTATCCACCGGATAACTCATCAAAGGAGTACCTTTTCGCCAATCGTGCGGGTAATTGTGAGTATAATTAAGTCGCTTATACAAAAACCCTTTCTCTTTAAGATCTCTGATTATTATTTTATCAGCATCTTTGAACCATAGCCCACCTACTAAAGGCGTTTCATCAGTAAAGTGTCCGTTCGGCAGAACCGGGTTTACTAAAGGTAGCCCGAGTTTCGCCCCGACTACTGAATCATCCGCACCGAATGCTGGAGCCATATGAACGATCCCAGTTCCGTCTTCCACTGTCACAAAGTCAGCCGAACATACTTTCCAACAGTCATCGGTGTACTCAACGGTAGGGATAGTGAAGAGCGGGGTGTATGCCATACCCACTAATTCTTTTCCTTCCTGCTCTCTAATAATTGAGTAATTTTCGTCAGTCAAAATCTTCAAACAATCTTCGGCAAGAATGAGTTTTTCTTCGCCCATATCGATTGTTACGTACTTCACCCGAGGGTTGATAGCAAGAGAAAGATTTGCCATAAGTGTCCAAGGTGTGGTCGTCCAAGCCAGTAGATAAGTGTCGTCAAAATCAACACATGGGAAGCGAACAAATACACTGGGATCAGTTACTTCTTTGTATCCAAGAGAAACTTCATGAGAAGATAATACTGTCCCCGTTCCTGGGCTGTACCATTGTACTTTGTGGCCTTTGTATAAAAAGCCATTATCGTAAATTTTCTTGATTAACCACCACACTGTCTCTATGTAATTATTATGATACGTGACATATGGATCATCTAAATCAACCCAGTAACCTATTCTCCGAGTTAACTCGTCCCATTCTTTTTTGTAGCGCACGACACTCGCTTTACAAGCCGTGTTAAACTCCTCAATGCCAAACGCTTCAACTTCTTCTCTCCCGTTCAAGCCTAATTGTTTTTCTACTTCTATCTCTACAGGAAGTCCATGGGTGTCCCATCCTCCCTTCCGAAGGACTTGGTAGCCTTTCAAGGACTTATATCGACAAAAAGAGTCCTTGATAGTGCGGCCTACTACATGATGTATCCCAGGACGACCATTAGCGGTAGGAGGGCCTTCGAAGAAAGTGAATATCGGAGCATTCTTACGCGTGTCCTCACTTTTCTTAAGTATCTCAGCGTCGTCCCAGAACTCCAGGATTTCGTTCTCGATATCAGGAAGATTTAGAGTTTTTGTTTCGAGGAATTTCTTAGTCATTTTGTTTCTACTTGTCCTGCCCCATGTTTTGCTTAACCATTGCATCCACAGCGAAATGCCTTATTCTCTGGATCATCGCATGAAGACCATTACTTCTGGTTGGTGACAAATGTCCTGACAGGTCTAGTTCCTCAATGAATTTCGGTGGAGTTGACAAAATATCAGCAGGCTTACGTCCTGAATAAACCATCAACATCATTGCGATGAGTCCTGCAACTATAGTGCTATCGCTAGTAGCGTAATAATTAAGTCTTTCTCCAGTTTTCTCCGTAACCACCCATACCTGAGACTGGCAACCATCTAGCTTGTGCTCGTCAGTTTTCCATTCCTCAGGAAACGGAGGCGCTTCCCTACCTAAGTCAATGATACATTGATACCGATCGGTCCAGTCATCAAACATGCTGAAGGTTTCGATTATATCTTTTTGGGCAAGCATTATCTCATCCGACACACTAAGCGTCCCACTCGATTGCTTATTTATTTCATTCTCCATTCGGTTCCTTTTTCGGTATCTAAGATTTGCACACCCAGATCTATCAGCGCATCTCTTGCTGCGTCAGCTTGAACCCATTTTTTGTTTTTTCGAGCTATATTCCTTTCAAGAATAAGCTCTTCAATGCGCGCCACATCTCTTGTTACTCGACTTCGCCCTTTTTTAAACCAGTCTTGCGGGTTCTCTTGAAGTATTCCTAATTGTTGACCTGCGGCTAAAAGTGATGCTTTTAGACGCATTTTATCATGAGCCCCTTCAGCTTTATTTGCAGCAGCTACAATATGCATGAGTTCTGACAATGCCAAAGGAGTGTTTAAGTCATCATCAATAGCATTCCAAAAAGACTCCATATTATCAAGCTGAAGGTCTTCCGAAACTTCTTCATTGCCAAGGCGATCTAATGCTCCATATATTCGATCTAATTGTTCACGGGCATTTTGCAACAACTGCTCATTCCAATTTATAGGTTCCCTATATCGCGTCTTAAGCAATGCGAGTCTTATAGCCTCTCCGGGGTTATCTTTCAGTAAGTCTCTCACAAGCAGTACGTTTCCAATTGATTTAGACATTTTTTCTTTATCAATTTCAACAAATCCATTATGAACCCAATAATTAGCTAGAGATGTTGCCCCGTTAGCACAGCATGACTGAGCAATTTCGTTGTCATGATGCGGAAACTTCAAATCGTTGCCACCTCCATGGATGTCAATATTTGAACCGAGATGCTCTCTTATCATCGCGGAACACTCTAAATGCCACCCAGGCCTTCCTCTGCCCCAGCGACTTTCCCAGCCGGGTTGATCCGTTGTTGAGGGCTTCCACAAAATAAAATCAAAGGGATTTTTTTTATAGCCGGCAACACTGACACGGGAGCCCACTTTCAAATCGTCCAGCTTTCTTCCCGATAAAGACCCATATTGCGAAAATGACGAAACATTGAACAGTACATGGTTTTCAGATTCGTAAGCATGCCCCTTGAGAAGCAACTCTTCTATCATGACGATCATCGCGTTTATATGTTCTGTCGCTTTAGGTTCTAAAGTGGGGCTCAGAGTTTTTAGAGCCCAAACATCTTGGTGATACTGCTTGGTATACTTTGAAGTTATCTCCGTGATCGGCACTTTCAACTTACTTGCAGCCTCATAAATTTTATCGTCCAGATCAGTAATATTTCTGACATAAACAACTTTTTGGTAATGCCTATTCAAAACCCTGTAGAGTAAATCAAATACTACAGCAGCTCTGGCATTTCCAATATGAGGCGAGTTATAAACCGTCGGGCCGCATGCGTACATAGTCACTTGTTCTGCGGAAATCGGAACAAACAGCTCTTTAGCGCCGCTCATCGAATTATAAAGTTTTAGAGACACAGAAATTTCCGCCCCTTGTTCATCATTTAAGGCGCTATTATATGTCCTAGAAGAGTCAAATGCTCAAAGACATGGACCAAATATTCGCTACACTTTTTTACAGTCACAAAAGCGAGCGCATCTAAGCCATGTCTTTTCTATAGAAACATCTCCGTTTAACTTGGACTAGTAGCGATAGTGGTTAGGTTTATAAGGGCCGGTAACCGGAACACCAATATACTTAGCCTGTTTCTTTGATAGAACATCTAATTCCACCCCAAGCTTTTCAAGATGCAAACGTGCAACTTTTTCGTCTAAGTGCTTAGGCAACACATAAACACCTAGAGGATAGTCCTCTGGGTGGTTATACATTTCAATTTGGGCAATCGTTTGATTAGTGAAGCTCGCAGACATTACAAAGCTTGGGTGCCCTGTAGCGCACCCTAAGTTTACGAGCCGACCTTCTGCAAGCAGAATAATACTTTTCCCTGGCTTAATCGTTATCTTGTGCACCTGAGGTTTAATCTCTGTCCAAGTGTATTTTTTCATTTTCTCAACTTGTACTTCGCTATCGAAATGGCCAATGTTACAGACAATAGCTAAGTCTTTCATTTTCCTCATATGCCGTTCGGTGATAACATCCGCATTACCAGTTGTAGTTACAAAGATATCTCCTTCTAGACATGCTTTGTCCATGCTCATAACTTCATAGCCTTCCATTGCAGCTTGCAAAGCACAAATCGGGTCGATTTCTGTAACGATTACTCTAGCGCCTTGCCCTTTAAGTGACTGGCAACTGCCTTTCCCTACATCGCCATAGCCCGCTACTACTGCAACTTTCCCCGATATCATTACATCAGTTGCCCTGAATATTGCATCGACAAGTGAGTGCCGACATCCGTAAAGGTTATCGAACTTAGACTTCGTAACCGAATCATTAACGTTCATTGCAGGGAATAGAAGTGCCCCAGATTCCATAAGTTGGTATAACCGATGGACACCTGTCGTCGTCTCTTCAGTCACACCTTTTATATGTGGTGCGATTCTATGGAACCGCTGAGGATCTTTCTTTATGGAGGCTTTAAGTTGAGTGTAAAGCATAGCCTCTTCAGGGTTGTCAGGAGTCTTGTTAAGAATAGACGGATCTTCCTCTGCTTGATAACCAAGTAAAACGAAAAGTGTCGCATCTCCACCGTCATCTAGGATCATGTTTGGGCCCTTTCCATTGCCCCAATCAAGTATAGCGTCCGTGTACTTCCAGTAATCCTTAATCGATTCGCCCTTCACCGCAAACACTGGAGTACCTGTCTTAGCAATTGCGGCTGCGGCATGGTCCTGCGTGGAAAAAATATTGCAACTAGCCCAGCGAACTTGGGCACCTAATTCTTGGAGTGTCTCTATCAATACTGCAGTCTGAATTGTCATATGCAAAGAGCCCGTAATTCTAGCCCCTTTTAGAGGCTTACTCTTACCGAACTCTTTCCTCATAGACATGAGTCCCGGCATTTCTTGCTCAGCCAGCTCAATTTCTTTTCGGCCAAAGTCAGCCAATTTCATATCTGCGACAACACATTCCGAGTTTTTCTTGGCAACTGAGCGCGATGTATTTTTTTTAGTTTTTTGTAACACTTTTCATTCCTTTAATGTTTTACTGTAGTATCAAACTAGCTATGCAGAAATATATACGTTTCGGTTACTAAGAAAGTTCAGCTTTCAGAGAATCAACCAAGTCAGTCCTCTCCCAGGAAAACCCCCCGTCGTCTTCAGGGATTCGACCAAAATGGCCGTAAGCCGCTGTACGCTCATAAATAGGCCTGCTTAAATTTAAATGTTCCCGTATGCCTCTAGGGCTAAGATTCATAACGTTCACTAGCGCCTTTTCCAAAATTGATTCAGAGATAGAGCCAGTCCCATGCATGTCGACATACACTGATAGTGGTTTTGCCACGCCGATAGCATAAGCTAACTGAATCGTACACTTATCAGCGTACCCGGCCGCAACCACATTTTTAGCAAGGTAACGCGCCGCATAGGCTGCAGACCGATCAACTTTAGTAGGGTCTTTCCCCGAAAAGGCCCCTCCACCATGCGGAGCTGCTCCTCCATAAGTATCAACAATAATTTTCCGCCCAGTTAGACCTGCATCACCGTCGGGGCCACCGATAACAAACCGACCTGTGGGATTCACATAGAATTCGTCCTCAGGGCACATCCAGCCTTCTGGGATCGAATTAATCACGTAAGGCCGAACGATATCTCTCACTTCCTGTTGGTCTAAGCCTTCATCATGCTGAGTTGAAACCACAATTGAGGCCGCGCCGACTGGTTGCCCATTCTCATATTTCAAGGTGACTTGGCTTTTAGAATCGGGACCCAAGCCAATTATTTCTCGAGAATGTCGAGCAGTGGCTAACGCTTCAAGAATTCGATGCGAATAATGTATTGGCGCTGGCATAAGCACGTCAGTTTCGCGACAGGCATAACCAAACATAATCCCTTGATCGCCTGCTCCTTCGTCTTTATTTGAAGAACTATCCACACCTTGCGCTATATCAACGGATTGATTATGCACATAACAACTCACTTCCGCGTGTTCCCAATGGAACCCAGATTGCTCGTACCCTATATTCTTCACTGCATTCCTAGCAAGGCTTTCTATATGGGCCACGTCTATGCTTTGTGGCCCTCTAGTTTCGCCTGCAACAACTATTCGGTTTGTCGTAGTTAACGTTTCCACCGCAACTCTGGAAACCGGATCAGCTTGAAGATAGGCGTCAACAATCGCATCAGATATACGATCACATATTTTATCCGGATGTCCCTCAGACACTGACTCGCTGGTAAATAAATAACTAGATCTCACTTTAGCCCTCCACTTTAACAGTTGTTCTATTTTTAATAGAAAAAATCATTATGAATTGCGCAATATTATACCCTAATTCTTATTCCCTAAGAACTTTTAATGCTATTTTCCCCATGTGCTTGCTGCTCTCCATGAGGATATGAGCATCTCTTGCGCCCGAGAGCGGGTATGTCTTAAATACATGACTCTTGATTTTTCCTGATGTCACATGCGGCCAAATATCATCTAGCACATTTTTTGCTATGGCCGCTTTATTAGATACGCTCTGTGGCCGCAAAGTGCTGCCCAAGATAGAAATCCTTTTTCCTAAAACATGTCCAAAGTTAACTTCTGCTTGCGCGCCTCCTAAAAACGCTATCATCACGTAGCGACCATCCATCGCCAAAAGTCTAATATTTTTTTTCACATAGTCTCCCGCCACCATATCTAGTACAACGTCAATTCCATTAGGTCCAACAAGATCTTTTACCACCACCTCAAAGTCATCAACTTTATAATTGATGATATGATCCGCCCCTAAAGATAAGCAATAATCACATTTCTCAACACTTCCGGCAGTCGCTATGATTTTTGCTCCAAAAATCTTTGCGACTTGAATTGCGGTAGTTCCAATACCACTACTCCCTCCATGAATTAAAACAGTTTGCTTATTTAACAAGCGTCCTCTGTCAAGCAGATTATGGTGTACGGTAAAGCAAGTTTCAGGAAGAGTTGCTGCTTCTTCAGCAGATAAATTCCTAGGCCAAGGCAAGCAATGATCTGCATGGGCAGTGCAGTATTCGGCGTAACCTCCACCATGAGTCAAAGCAACTACTCTCTCTCCTAATTTCCACTCAGATGTTCCATCTCCTATTTCCACGATCTCTCCTGCCACTTCCAAGCCAGGTAACGGGCTAGCATCTGGAGGCACAGGATACAATCCGGCACGTTGGAGACAATCAGGTCGATTGATTCCAGCAGCATGTACTTTAATCAGAATTTCATTTGCTTTACATAGTGGCAACTTCGTCTCACTTTCAACCAAGACCTCAGGGCCACCAGGACGTTTAACTTCTACACAAACCATGCTCTTTGGTAATCTAATCATCTAGCCTAATGCTCCTCTGAATTTACATTTATGGACAACCAGCAAAGTCTTTTCCACACAATAGGTTGGTTCTCTCCGAAAACATGCTAGCATTCTGGTCATGGAAAACACACACCGTAAAATTATAATAATTGGCTCTGGCCCAGCAGGCTATACCGCTGCCGTTTATGCTGCTAGGGCTGCCCTTTCCCCTTTACTTATCACCGGGATGGAAGTCGGCGGACAAATGACGACGACTACAGATGTTGATAACTGGCCAGGGGATGAACTAGGAGTTCAGGGTCCCGAGTTGATGGAGCGCATGAAAAAACATGCGGAAAAATTTGGAACCGAGATTGTGTACGATGTAGTAAATGAAGTTGATTTTTCTGCGCGCCCATATAGATTATTCACCGATCGTGGAACCTTTAGCTGTGACACACTAGTCATATCTACTGGAGCCTCTGCAAAATATCTAGGTTTAAAGTCAGAAGAAGAATTTAAAGGCAAAGGTGTCTCAGCATGCGCCACCTGTGATGGCTTTTTTTACAAAGGGAAACCAGTCGCGGTCATCGGTGGAGGAAACACAGCTGTAGAAGAAGCCTTATATCTTTCGAATATCGCAAGTGAAGTCACTGTTGTGCATCGAAGAAAAGAATTTCGTTCAGAAAAAATATTGTCTAATAAGCTCATGAGCAAAGCAGAAAATGGTAATGTGCGCGTTATTTGGGATAGCGTTCTAGAGGAGGTGCTTGGAGACCAATCTGGTGTGACTGGGATACGAATCAAACACACTCAGTCAGAAAAAAAGAATGACATCTCAGTCCACGGATTGTTCATAGCCATTGGACACACGCCTAATACTGCTATGTTTGAAGGTCATTTAGAAATGGAAAATGGCTACATAAAAGTCGATGGCGCAAGCTCTGCATTTGCTACGCAGACAAGTATTCCAGGGATTTTTGCTGCTGGAGATGTCTCAGACCCAATTTATAGACAAGCGATTACCTCCGCGGGGACAGGGTGTATGGCGGCTTTAGATGCAGAGCGCTTCCTTGAAACACAGCTGTAGCTGTATCAAACTGTTTCATTTGCCTGGATAAAGATTTTCTAGCTCCCGATACAAAATCTCTTTAAAATCCAATGCATCGCTGTCGGTATCCTCCAGCACTATTGCCAAAATTTCATTGTCTTCTTTTCCGTTCCACATCTTTACATAGCTCCCATCTTTGTAGCCGTGGTCTTGGCGAAAGACATTAAGCACATTTTTTGCCACGTAAGTCTGATACAAAATATTGAAATCTGCACTGCAGTCTTCAAGTAAATTACGTATAGAAGCTATGGCAAAATTTTTATCTCTTAATGCATATAAAGCGACAGACTCAACTTCTTCCAGGAAAGTATTTTTCTCAGTTCTGTTGCGCCATTTTTTTGCTATCTCAGAAGACAATGACTGTATCGATTCACCTCGACACAACTCCATACTCAAGCCGAAATGCCATATATCAACAATCTCCAGGATTACTTGAGGGAGATCAGTCGTTGTATGTTTCCACCATTTCCATTGTCCATAATGATCCATCAACTCTCCACATTCGATCCATAGAGCTCGGTACCACTCTCGGTCATGCTCTAGCCAATCTTTGTCCACTCTAGAATTCATATCGTATTGCATGCCAAGCATAATAGTAATTTTCTTCTCGAGTAATCTGTCATCCATTTCTAACACAAAGTCCTTGATTCCTAATTCAGCAAATAATAATTGATTTTTAAGATTCTCACATTACAGTGTATTGTTAGGTGAAGAAGATCTCCACATCATCTATATCACTGGTATGCGCCATAGGAGGAAGGGACCGTATAAATACTTCTCCGTAAGAACTACCGGTTAACCTATTGTCCCCTATCATTAGAACGCCTCTATCTCCCACATCTCTTATTAAGCGTCCTGCACCCTGCTTCAATACTGTTATGGCATGTGGGACTTGCAAGTCCGTGAACGCATTTTGGCCTCTTTCTATTGAAGCTGCTATTTTAGCTTTAACCAGTGGATCACTTGGAACGGCAAACGGTAACTTATCTATAATTACACACCTTAACTGCGCACCACGTACGTCTACTCCCTCCCAAAATGTTGACGTACCTAACAACACTGCATTTTTCGTCCGTTTAAATTGTTCGAGAAGCTCTCCCCTTGGGGACTCTCCCTGCACAAATAACGGGTAGGTTGATTTTTCACGTATAAGCGCTGCGGCCTTGTTTAATGACCGGAAACTAGTGAATAACAGAAAGGCATGCCCTTTAGTGAAAGCCAGAACTAATAAAGCTTCATCAATTAAGCGCTCTTCGTAGCTCTCATGACTAGGTGGCACATTAAACTCTGGCGTATACAACACTGCTTGCGTTTTATAGTCGAATGGACTCGCCAACAAACACTCCGTGGCTTTTTCTATACCTAAACTTGCCTTAAAATAATCAAAAGTAGCATCTACAGCGAGGGTAGCTGATGTCATTATCCAAGCAATCTGAATTTTTTCCATATACTTAGAAAATTCTGGACCCACAGATACTGGAGTATCATAAAGTGTAAAATTCCGATTAGTCGCCTCAACCCAATGTATATGTCCGCTAATGGGTTCATTCTTAAAAAGTCCCCATTTCCCCACTAGCTCCGCTGACCTTTTCAGGCAATTATCCATCTCCACGCCTCGCCCTTCAGCCACCAAAAAATAGTCATTAACCGATTTCAAAAAATCTTCTATCTCGTTTACCGATTCATTCACGGAAGATTGCACTCTCAACGGTAGCCAATCTGCCCGTGAGGCAATCGACCCGAAGCGTGGTCTCAATCCTTCCACCACGGCCAGGAGTTGGCCAACGATACTTTTCAATTCAACCATATCGGGAGCTTCTTGATCTATCGCATCTATAGAATCTTGGCAAAAAACAGCAATTTGTCGACCAGATATTGAACGACTGAAAAACAATGAGGCTATGTCCGGGACCCTATGAGCTTCATCCAGCACAATTGTTCCTGCGTCAGGCAGCAGCTCAGCAAACCCTGTTTCCCGCAGCACCATATCAGCAAACAGTAAGTGATGATTAACCACCACGATATCCGAAGATGCCGCTTCTTTTCTCGCGTTCACTACATGGCAATTCTTATAACTAGGGCAATCCGCTCCCAAACAATTCTCCGCAGTGGATGTTATGGCTTGCCTAATGAAAGAATTATCAGGAAAGTTTCGGATCTCTTCTAAATCTCCTGTTTTAGTCAACTTGGACCAGCTTTTTATTTTGTTCTTCCATGGATTGAGGTGTTGTGAAACCCGAGGATCGTTCCCATTTATCTCAAACCGATGGGTACACAAATAGTTTTGCCTACCCTTCAGCAGAGCCACTGTTTTCCCTGATGACAACGCCGTCTTCACTAAGGGGATATCCTGTCGGAAAAGCTGATCTTGTAGTGTTTTTGTTGCCGTCGAGACGATTGTCTTTGTTTCCGAAAGAAAAACCGGTATCAGATAGCCCAGCGTCTTACCGGTTCCTGTACCTGCCTCACAAACAAGGGTTTGTTTATTCTCTATAGCCGTTGCCACCTCGTCCGCCATTATCTGCTGCTCTATTCGAGCTTGAAATCCTGTCAATACTCCGGCGATCGGACCCGCATTAGACAGCAAGTCAAAAGCAGAAAGCTCATTTTCATTCGGCATTGCACTCTCTCAATCTAATGTTGTTTCTAACAATATTCCCATAAATTGTTGTATTTGCTAGATTAGATGTTAATTTTTTCATCCAATACCATCTGCAGTCGTTCCAGTCCTACCGCTACTCCGGCACAAGCGGGCATTCCCTTCTTGAGAGCAGCTATCCAGCCCTTGTCTATCTTTGTAGCAGTTAACCCCCTTCGTAAGCGGGTTTCGTTATCAATTTCGAAGCAGTGCTGTTGCTCAATGGGATCGATGACTTCATGATAGCCATTGGCTACTTCAACTCCATTAATGATCAACTCGAACCGCTGGGCGGAACAATATTTATCGTCAGATAATCGAGCGTAAGCTCGAAGTTCTTTAGGGAAATCAGTCAAGAAGAAAGCCCCATAGGCTTTAATGTTAGGCTCTACACCCAGGACATACAGACAGGTCAACAAGTAGTCCCTATCTTCTTTCTCAGTGTCGTTCAATTTTAAACCAAACCGAACAATAGCTCGAGAAAGTTCAGCATTGCTGGTCGAATGGGGGTTTAATCCAACATGCTCTACGAACAACTCCATAAACGTAATTTGCCTAAACTCAAATCGCCCACCGCAATAATCGACCAACAATTCGACGTCTCTTATCAACTTTTTGTGATCATAGCCTAGTCTGTACCACTCTAACATAGTGAACTCATTTAGATGGATCGGGCTCTCTTCTCCTTTTCTGAAAACAGGCCCAACTTCAAAAATATCTCCAATTCTTGACGCTACTAGTTTCTTTAGTGAGGACTCCGGCGACGTTCTGAGATAGCGACATTTTTCAGCGTTTTCAATAACGAAATTCTCAATACTTGGCTCACTGGTTGGGTACTCATTAAGAACCGGCGTCTGAACTTCCAGCACATTATGAAAATTAAAGTACTGTCTAATTGAGGACAACAGTTTTGCACGCTGACGAAGGTAACTATTTTTACTCTGTTTTGACTGCTTATACAACGAATCTGACGAAAAGTTCGCCTCGATTGAATTTATGTTTCTTTTGATCGAGACACGTACTCACCAGTACGTGTATCAATTTTTAAAAGATCGCCAGTTTCAATAAAAAGAGGCACTTTAACAGATGTACCAGTTTCTAATAAGGCCGGTTTAGTGCCTCCAGATGCTGTATCACCCCTAAGGCCCGGATCAGTTTCTGAGACTTCCAGTATGGCAAAGTTCGGGGCCACAACAGCGATAGGTACGTCGTTCCAGATAGTGACATTACACATTTCCTGCCCTTTCAACCACTTACTCGCGTCTCCTACCGACGCCATTGGTGCTGACAACTGTTCGAATGACGTAGTGTCCATGAAAAACCAATCGATACTATCATTATACAGATACTGTAACTCTATCTCCATTACATCAGCCGCTTCAATACTTTCTCCGGACTTCAATGTTTTTTCTATGACTCTTCCGTTTTTTAAATTTCTTACTTTAATTCGGTTAAAGGCCTGCCCTTTCCCAGGCTTGACGATATCGTTAAGCACGATAGTGTAGGGGTCGCCATCTATTAATATCTTCAAACCCAGCTTAAACTGGCTAGTACTGAATGTGGTCATGTGATTTATGTCGCTCAGCAGGTAATAATGACAATATGATAACTCAAAAAGATGCAATAAGGGGGCAACATTCTTGGCAGTCAGAACTAAAGAACTCGTTTCTTTCTTTAGACGAATTCCTTCATCAGATTGAAATAAAAGCAGACCAATTGTCAGGGAGTATTTTGAGAGGAGCTAATTTTCAGTTTAGAGTCACCAAACAGTATGCTTCAAGGATAAAAAAAGGTGATCCAACAGATCCATTACTCCTACAAGTTTTGCCATCTGTTATCGAGAACTATTCAAGTTCAGCCTATACCTCTGATCCTGTCGGAGAGCTTCTTTTACTTTCACAGCAAACAAAAGTATTAAAAAAATACAATGCCCGCGGACTAATTGTTATGACCGGAGCGTGTGCAATTAACTGCCGTTACTGTTTTCGTAAAAATTATCCCTACAGCGGAAATGTAGGACAAGTGGCAATAGCTGCTGCACTTGGTGAAATTGCCGACGATTCATCTATATCTGAAGTCATACTGAGCGGTGGAGACCCCCTGTTTTTAAATGATGTCCAACTAAGCTCAGTTTTTTCTCAGCTTGCTGAGATAAAGCACGTTAAACGCCTACGAATACACACCCGCTTGCCAGTCGTATTCCCGGAACGTCTGACTCAGAAATTCGTAAGCACCCTTTCCGACTTACCCTACCTACTATGCGTGGTAATACATGCAAATCATCCAAACGAACTGGACGATGAAGTTTTAAAGAAATTATCCAATTGCAAAAGAGCGGGCATTACACTTCTCAATCAATCGGTCTTACTCAAAGGTATCAACGATAGCCCTCAGATTTTAGCTAAACTCTCAGAGCGTTTATTCGAAGGAGGCGTTCTTCCTTACTATGTCCATCTTTTAGACAAAGTTTCTGGAGCAGAACATTTCGACGTCTCCTTAAAAGAAGCTTTAATGATAGAACAAAAGCTTCGTCAAATATTGAGTGGTTATCTAGTGCCCAAATTTGTTAAAGAAGTAGCTGGGGCTGATTCCAAAACTCCTATTTCAGAGTTAGGGTTATAATCGTAATGTCAGGGTTTACCTCGAAGAGTACTTAAACTAGCGATAGTGTTATAACCTCGCTTTTTCTCCAGCTTCTTTCCTCTTAATGCCCTATCTCCAACATAAGGCTCTTGTTCTGTTGGTTTTAAGATTCGAGTTTTCCCATTACTGTAGTTTACTGACAAGGAATCCTGAGCGGAAAGAATAGCTATACCCACCAGATATTCTTCGTTTGTCTGAAACTTTTTCCCTGGGATTTTTATAAGCTTTTGACCTTTCCCTTTGCCTAGAATAGGAAGCTCTGCGACAGGAAAAATAAGAAGGTTTCCAATATTTGTTACGCAAGCGACCCACTGCTCATCAATGTTGTCGATGAGCACCGGCTTGAGGAGAGAGCCCTGCTCAGCCACTGTCATTACAGCTTTCCCCGCTCGATTTTTTGTAGCAACTTTATTCGCGTCCACGACAAACCCGTACCCTTGGGAACTGCTCATCATAAGGAAGCAAATACTTTCTAATATCGTAACACTTAAGAAATGCGCGCCATCGGGTGGCGACAATCGGCTAGAAAGAGGCTCACCCAATCCTCGAGCCGAAGGCAACGTGTGAGTATTCGTGGTGTAAGCCCTACCCGTTGTGTCAAAAAATACTGCACTTTGGTTACTTTTCCCTTGAGCAAAATCTTGGTACTCATCTCCCGGTTTGAAAGCCATATCTTCTGGATTAACTTCATGGCCTTTAGCAGCACGTACCCAGCCTTTTGTAGACAAAACCACTGTTATAGGCTCTGTCGTTACAAGTTCGGTTTCCGAAAATGCTTGGGCCGATCCTCTCTCCACGATGGGACATAACCTAGTATCTCCGTGAGCCTCTGCATCGGCGGCTATTTCTTTCTTTATTAGTGTTTTAAGCCGTGCTTGGGAACCTAGAGTTTTCTCCAGAGCAACACATTCCTCATTTAAAGTTTTTTGCTCTTCAACAATCCGTACTTCTTCTAACCGCGCAATAAATCTTAGTCGTAAATCTAAAATAGCATTGGCTTGAGCTTCAGACAGCGAGAACCTTTCCACCAGCGCAGCCTTAGGATCCTCTTCATTTCGAATTATCCTGATAATCTCGTCAATATTGAGGAACGCGATCAAATATCCGTCAAGAATATGAAGCCTTGCTTTTACTTTCGACAAACGATGCTCTAGACGTCTCGTTACCGTTGATGCTCTGAATTGAAGCCATTCAACCAACAGCGTTTTCAAATTCTTTACTGCCGGCAATCCATTTAAACCAATTATATTAAGATTTACTCGGTAGCTTTTTTCCAGGTCCGTTTTGGCAAAAAGGTGAGACATCAATGCATCGCAATCTACTCTGCTCGAACGCGGAATGAGAACAATCCTCACAGGGTTTTCGTGATCTGACTCATCTCTCAGATCGTCAATCATAGGAAGCTTTTTAGCGTTCATTTGAGAAGCAATTTGTTCAAGAATTTTGGAGCTCGCACTTTGATATGGCAACGCATACACAATAATATTACCGTCTTCAATCATATAGCGGGCTCGAAGTTTGACGCTACCCAAACCATCCTTGTACATTTGCTTCATGTCGGCAGGGGATGACACAATTTCACTAGCCCCAGGAAAATCAGGTGCTGGCACAAATTCACATAAGTCATCCACAGTTGCCCTTGAATTTTCGAGCAAATAAATACAAGCTGATGCTATTTCACGTAAGTTATGAGGGGGGATATCAGTCGCCATACCAACAGCAATGCCGGTAGTCCCATTAAGTAGAATGTTTGGGAGCCTAGCCGGAAGGACAACGGGTTCTTCCAAAGTGCCATCAAAGTTTAGCGTCCAATTCACCGTTTCAAAAGGGAGCTCAGATAACAGTGTGTCCGCATAGGGAGTTAATCTGGATTCAGTGTATCTCATAGCCGCGAATGATTTAGGATCGTCAATAGACCCCCAGTTGCCCTGGCCATCTATCAATGGATAACGGTAACTGAAAGGCTGAGCCATCAAAACCATTGCGTCATAACATGCCGTATCGCCGTGTGGATGAAATTTACCTAAAACGTCCCCTACCGTTCTGGCCGATTTTTTGAATTTTGCTGTCGCATTCAAACCTAGCTCTGACATAGAGTAGACGATACGTCTTTGCACTGGCTTAAGGCCATCTCCGATGTGAGGCAACGCTCGGTCTAATATCACATACATCGAATAGTCCAAGTAAGCCTGCTCAGTAAACGTGCTTAAGGCTATCTGCTCAGTGTCGAAGATGTCATTTGAGTTCATAGGACAGTATCTCCTCTATGCACCGTAGCTAAATTACCTTTATTCTCTAACCAATCACGACGCTCACTTGATCTTCGCTTGGCTAAGAGCATATCCATAAACTTTTCCGTTGCTCCTTCATCATCGATAGTCAGTTGCACTAAGCGTCGACTGCCTGGCACCATTGTTGTTTCACGCAGCTGCAAAGGGTTCATTTCCCCCAATCCTTTAAACCGTTGGACGTTTACCTTGCCTTTGATTTTTTCTGACGAAATACGGTTTAACACGTCATCCTTTTCTGCATCATCAAGCGCGTAAAACACTACCTTACCGACATCAATTCTATAGAGCGGAGGCATCGCTACATAAACATGTCCATGAGCCACTAGCTCCCTAAAATGTTTGACGAAAAGTGCACAAAGAAGTGTCGCAATGTGTAAACCATCGGAATCCGCATCCGCTAATATACATATTTTCCCATAACGTAACTTAGATAAATCCTGATTGCCGGGCTCCATTCCGATCGCTACCGAGATATCGTGAACTTCTGTTGATGCAAGAACTTGCTCCGAATCAACTTCCCAAGTATTTAAAATTTTACCTCTTAAAGGTAAGATAGCTTGAACAGTTCTATCTCTAGCTTGCTTTGCAGATCCACCGGCAGAATCTCCTTCCACCAAAAAAAGTTCTGTAACATCAATGTTTTGAGAAGAGCAATCAGATAGCTTCCCAGGTAAAGCAGGACCAGCTCCAGCTATTTTTTTTCTGACAACCTTCGATGCTTTTAGCCTATCTTGAGCTCTAGAGACACAAATCTCCGCGATCCGTTCTCCAAGCTCCACATGTTGGTGCAGCCACAAGCTAAAAGAGTCTCGAACCGCAACGGTGATATAATTGGAACAATGTCGCGACGATAACCGTTCTTTCGTTTGTCCCGAGAACTGAGGTTCTTGAAGCTTTACAGACACAATGTAAGAGCATCTTTCGAATACATCGTCTCCGTTGATTTTCACACCTCTGGGCAGTAAATTCCGGTTGTCACAGAACTCTCTCATAGCCTCCAACAATCCCTGCCTCAACCCAGATACATGCGTTCCGCCTTGGGCGGTCGGCACTAGATTGACATAACTCTCCGTTATTGGGTTGCTATCATCGGCGACCCAATGAAGAGCCCATGTGACTTGTATCTCATCACTTTCTTGCTCTCCCAGAAACGGTTCAACTGGGATTAAATCTGAATCGCCCATTGACTCCCGAATGTAATTTTTCAAGCCATCCGAAAAATACCATTCCTCTTTCTCATTAGTGAGCTCGTCCAGGTATTCAAGCTTTAGTCCGGCACAAAGAACTGCTTTAGCTTTCAAAACGTGCTTAAGTTTAGCTGTGGAAATTTTTACTGTATCGAAATAGGTTTCGTCAGGGAGAAATGTGATGGTAGTCCCCGTCAGATTTCGCTTAACTTTCCCTACATTAGTCAATTCAGATACTTTGTCCCCTCCGCGAAAAGACATTTGATATTGGGCATTCTTTCGATTAACAGTAACATCAAGATACTCTGACAAGGCGTTTACCACGGAAACCCCTACCCCATGCAACCCCCCTGAAAACTGGTAATTTTTATCTGAAAATTTGCCGCCAGCGTGGAGACGGGTCATAATTACCTCAACGCCTGTCACCTGCTCTTCAGGGTGAATGTCTACCGGCATCCCTCTGCCATTATCAGCCACAGAAATAGATCCGTCAGCGTGAAGCGTTACATTAATTTGCGAGCAGTACCCGGCTAAAGCTTCATCGACGCTGTTGTCTATAACTTCTTGGATTAAATGGTTAGGCCGTGCAGTATCTGTATACATCCCAGGCCGTTTGCGCACCGGATCTAGACCGGCAAGTACCTCTATAGCAGAAGCGTCATAGTTCTCCGTCAATGAATCAGTCCTATATAAATTATTTAAACCCAATCACAAATTATAGAGACAACTGCGAGTAAAAGCTTGGATCATTGGCATAGAGTTTTACGTTAATCAAAATCTAAGAGCAGGGATTTCTGTTTCATATCAGGGAGGTTGTCGATAGAAAATTCGTAATCTTCATGGCAGACACCTAATGAAAGCCGTCCACCGCCTCTCAACCTATCGATCTGGCCTGGATTAAACTCAAACCTCAAGAAGTGGACCGCCGATGTCTTGTTATCGTTGCTCCGTTCTAGGTCCTCATCAGCGAAGCATTTGATTTGTTCTCCACCGTCTACACGAAAAAATACTTTTTCTTCTATGCCTTTAAGTGTAATTAGAGCTGCACGTCTCTCCACTTCATCCGTGTATTGAAGCATCATAGTTGCTTTAAGGTTCATTCCATCTGGAATCAACGGATTATAAGTATCTAGTTCATCAGCGATCCCTACCGAGTCAAAAACCTTTTCTATCCGGAGCATTTCTTGTATTTGGTACTGAACTGTTTGACTGTCTTCAAAGTACAGCCCCAAGTGTTCACCTAGAAATATAGTGCGTAATGCTTTGTGTTCTATGAAATTTTCTCGCAATACCTTTCTTTTTTCGGAGTATTCTTCTAGGGTAAAAAGATCTTCTTTTCTCAGTTTTTTAGACATAAATTATATCTCATATGCATTACGTAATAATGTAAAAGCCGAGCCCGCATGGGTCGCGTCTCCTAACCCGTGCTGTATCAATTCCCCGGCCATAGGGCAGTCACTTAAATAGTGGTCCACTTCTCCTGCCTGTATTCTTTTAACAACAGGTCGGCAGATCTTCTGAGCGGTATGGTAATGTTCTTTCTTCACAGCATAGGTACCATCATGTCCGGAACATCTTTCAATCACTAGTACTGAGCTATCTGGAACTAGCTCAAGTAACTGTTTAGTCTTCAAACCAATGTTCTGAACTCTTTGATGGCACGGCACATGATAGGCGACTTTACCGATAGGGTTTTTAAAGCTTGTGTTCAATAAACCTAACTTATGCCTACTCATAAGAAACTCAAACGGATCCACAAATGCCCGCTGCACATCTCGCACCGTTTCATCGCTTGGGAATAATAAAGGCAGCTCTTGCCTGTACATAAGTACACAGCTTGGTATGGGGGCAGTAATCCTTAACCCTTTGTTAACTAATTTCATAAGATTAGGGATATTGAATTTTTTTAACTTTTCGAGTGCTTTAAGATCGCCCAATTCAAACTTAGGCATACCGCAACATTTTTCGTTGGTAAGAATCTCAACGCCTACTCCATTGTGCTCAAAGACTGCAATCATATCTTCAACAATTTGAGGTGAGTTTTTATCACCATAACAGGTTACAAATAATCCTATTTTCTCTTTAAAAACAGTGTCTTGTTTATTTTTATTAATTCTTTTTCTAGCAGTATTGGAATTGAATTTTGGCAACGGCGCTTCTGCGTGTATTCCTAACAAAGACTCCATCCCTTTGCGGATGGGTTTAGTTTTGTTTGCCAGATTAACTGCTTGGGCAACCACTGGGATGGCTGCCAGTTTACCGACCGCATCCGTACTAGTAAGTACCCGATCCCTAATGCTGGCGCCTTTTCTTTCGAATTTTTGTACTTTCCCCCTAAGCATGAGGTGAGGAAAGTCAATATTCCATTCGTGTGGAGGAACGTATGGACATTTCGTCATATAACACAAGTCACACAAATAGCAGTCATCAACGACCTTCTCAAAATCTACTTTATCTACTGTATCCAGCTCCATACTTGGAGACTCGTCAATCAAATCAAACAAACGGGGAAATGAGTTACACAAGCTCACGCAACGACGACATGTGTGACATACGTCAAAGACTCTTTCCAATTCACCAGTGAGGGCATCAGGATCATTAAATTCGTCTGATTTCCAGTCTAGCTCATGCCGAGTTGGGGCCTCAAGACTACCCTCCCGACGTTCAATATCAGCCATATTGTGAGGTCTCACATAAACAAAAGAAATGAGGCTGGTTGTAACCAGCCCCTAGCATCAATTTCTACTTAAGCCATACTGTCTAGAGCCTTTTGAAAACGATTAGCATGCGATCTTTCAGCTTTTGCCAAAGTTTCAAACCACTCAGCGATCTCATCAAAACCCTCTTCACGAGCAGCTTTTGCCATTCCTGGGTACATATCTGAATACTCATGAGTCTCGCCAGCGATTGCTGCTTTAAGGTTGAGATCTGTAGTACCTATCGGTTCACCTGTAGCAGGATCTCCAACTGATTCGAGATACTCTAGATGACCATGAGCATGGCCAGTTTCACCTTCTGCCGTAGAACGAAACACCGCAGACACATCGTTGTATCCTTCGATATCGGCTTTCTGGGCAAAATATAGGTAACGTCGGTTTGCCTGTGATTCTCCAGCAAACGCCGCTTTTAAATTCTCTTCAGTTTTACTGCCTTTTAAAGACATAATGGATAGCTCCCTAAGATTAGTTTACAAGTTTTTAGACTAGGTCTAAAACTAGACTCAGTCTAAATGCTAAAGGAGAGAAAAGTCAATAGTTCCAGAAGAATTTCGATTCAGGTCAGTTTAGTGGATAATAGCTCAAAATTATTAACCGCCTAGACGGTTTGCGGAAAATTTATGACAAAAAAAACTACTCCCCTATTCAACTTTGAAAATGCTATGAAAGAGCTTGAGGCTATAGTAGAAAATATGGAGCATGGAGAATTTAATCTTGAGGAATCAATTAAACAATTCGAACATGGTGTCAGCCTAACAAAGAAATGTCAGGAAGCGCTTCAAGAGGCCGAACAGAAAGTTTTGCAGTTATCATCAAACGATGATGATGATTTAACTCCCTTTGTCACGCCACCTGATCAAAATTAAACCCATGACTA
The DNA here is from genome assembly GCA_018668255.1 of Pseudomonadota bacterium. Lineage (GTDB taxonomy): Bacteria > Pseudomonadota > Gammaproteobacteria > UBA4457. The sequence continues at coordinate 36,840 of JABISZ010000035.1, forward strand.
TAGACAACATACTTAAACCGTTACAGTCCAGAATAAATACTACTTTGGAAAAATTTTTACCCCTCGAGAATCAGGAGCCGCACTTCCTCAGTAATGCAATGCGTTATTCTGTTCTCGCTCCCGGAAAACGTTTACGTCCCGTGTTAACTTATTTAACCGGCCAAGTTTTCGGCGCACCTCTTTCAGTATTAGATGTACCGGCTGCCGCAGTAGAGTTAATACATGCCTATTCTTTGATCCACGACGATCTTCCTGCGATGGATGACGATGACCTGCGCCGAGGAAGACCAACCTGTCATAAACAATATGACGAGGCCACGGCTATTTTAGCCGGCGATGCATTGCAAGCGTTGGCAGTTGAAGTGTTGTTAAAAAACCAAGATATTTCACTTAGTGACAAATCGCTCCTCGACATGTTGCGGGTCCTCATGAGTGCCAGTGGTTCAGATGGTATGGTTGCCGGACAGGCACTTGATCTCGCCGCGGTCGGCAGAGTACTTACCATAGAAGAATTAGAGAATATACATCGACACAAAACGGGAGACTTGATCAGTGCTAGCGTAATCCTTGGTTATCTTGCATCAGGCCAAAAAGACTCCATCGTTCTCGAACATTTGAAGCGATATGCCATGTGCATAGGTTTGGCTTTTCAAGTGCAAGACGACATTTTGGATGTTGAAGGGACGACGGAAGAAATGGGCAAACCTCAGGGTTCGGATGCGGGGTTAAGCAAGCCAACATACCCCAATATTTTGGGCATACCCAAAGCTAAAGAAACAGCACTAAATTTGCGAAACGAAGCGATTAACGCGCTAGATTTTTTACCAGAAGACACTTCTATACTTGCCCAGATCGCAGATTTTATAATTTATAGGAAGAAATAGAGATCGTTAACGCGTCGTAGGCTCTGAAAGTTTTACCAACTCCCAAACTGACTCCAGTTCTTCCGCTGAAGCCTGATCAATAGCTACCCCTCTCTCGGATAATTTATTTTCTACGGCACGAATCCGCCTCTCAAACTTTCCCACTGCTTTTCTCAGCGCAGATTCCGAATCTATACCTAAATGTCTGCCAAGGTTTACCATTGTAAACAGTACGTCACCAAACTCCTCCTCTGCACGTCTTTCGCCGTGATTTTGATCAATAACTTCTATGAGCTCCCCAAACTCTTCCTCTACTTTCCTCAATACTGGGTTTACATCAGGCCAATCAAAACCAAAACTTGAAGCGCGATTTTGTATTTTGTCTGCTCTTAGAAGAGCTGGATAACTGATCGGAATGTCATCAAACTTACTCAAAAAACCTCTGCCCTTGCGCTCGTTATTTTTCAATTCTTGCCAATTTTCTTTTGTCTCATTTAGGGGGGAATTCAAGTCAAACACTTTCGGGTGCCTGTTTTTTATTTTTTCTTTTAATTTAAAGATTACTAAGTTGATATCAAACTGTCGTTGCTTATCTCCGATATCACAATGAAGAAGAACATGAAAAAGCAAGTCACCAATTTCTTCCGGAACATGATCCAGACAGCCGCTTTCGATAGCATCAGCTAATTCATAGGCCTCCTCTATCGTATACTTAGCTAAAGACTGATGTGTCTGTTGCGTGTGCCAGACGGAACCGGTTTCAGCTTCTCTTAACTGCCTTACTAATTTGCATAATTCATTTAGACTAGACATATTTCTCAACTACCGCCTCATTTTCAGAGTATTTATATAATACAGATAGCATATCTTTTGACTCTAAAATCCCTTGGAATATCCATTCGCAAACAATGGGAAAATCTTACCTTGCGTGTGTGCCTCAAATACATCATTATCCTCAATATAGAATTAATTTTTGTATATCCTAAAGTGTCAGCAAGCGGAGCACAGTATAATGTCAGAATCCTTTCTCTCTCTAAAACCTCTAATTGCTTTGAGTTTTTGTGTCGTAGCCTTATTTGGGTGCGCCTCACAACCTAGCACATCCGAAGCTAAGGCGACTACTGCTATTGCGGAAGCTAGAAAAGCTTCCAGCGAAGCAACTACTGCATTACGACTGGCTCAGAAAGCGCAGGCAACTGCCGAAGCAAACACTGCCCGTATTGAGCGCATGTTCAAACAAACTATGCAAAAATAAACTCCTTTGCCTAATATACATGGCCTCCAGTGACGCCTATTGAGATTGGAATGCCATTTTCCAGCCTCAAAGTGTTTTGGACGTCAAGATATCTGAGCTTAAACTTGTCACTGCCGAACTGCAGATCAAGCAAGCGCATGGTTTCTGCATATCTAGAAGCTAGATCATCAGGATTCTCCTTCAGTGAAGGATGAACCTCGAGATAAATGATTCCCGCATCTACCCCTACTTTTATAGGTTGATTGACTATTAAAACTTTCGTTCCGTTTTTTGTATTGGCAAATAGCTTTTTTATGTGCTTTGGATACATTCGTATGCATCCATGAGTCACTCTCATGCCAATTCCATAGGGCTTATTAGTTCCGTGGATCAAATAGCCTTTTTCACTGAGAAGCATTGCAAATTTACCCAAAGGATTTTTGGGTCCTGCCACAACGACTTTAGGTAAAGGATCCCCATTCGCCGCGTGTTCAGCTAATATCGAATCCGGTGGGTACCAAGCTGGGTCTTCTAGCTTCATAGTTACTGTCATAGCCCCATGAGGCGTACCCCATTCTTGTCGCCCCACACTTACCGGATATGTGGACATCTCAGAAGAGTTATCTCGTATTGAAGTTCCAAACACATACATACGCATCTCCGGAACATTTATAACTATTCCAGCCGCCTTTACCCTCGGCAGAATGTAAAGGCTAGGTATTATCACCTCTGCTCCTACTTCAGGCAGCCACGGATCGATTACTGGGTTAGCAAGACGCATTGCTGTATACCCTTGATTATAAGCACGAGCTATATCAGATAGCGTGTCGCCTTCTTCCACAAAAGAAAGCATCAGTTCGCCCACCAAATCACTTTTCATGTTAGCAGCTACACTGCTAGGAAAAACTATTACGAGTAAAAGCAAAAAGGAAAAAGAGCTACGAGCGCAGGACCTCAACAACAAAACTAGCGCTCTAGTAGTCGGGGCATAAGTTCTACAAGATTGCATGGCTTTGTCCGACTGTCCAGCTGAAAGGATATTAAGGACTCCCACGCAAGTTTGCATGCGCCGGTTGAGCCAGGCAAAGAAAAAACATAGGTCCTGTTAGCAACACCAGCTACTGCTCTAGACTGCATTGTCGAAGTTTTGATGTCCGCATAGGAGAGAGCGCGAAAAGTCTCACCAAAACCTTCTAAAGTTTTATCAAAAAGTACTGAAACAGCCTCTGGTGTCCCATCTCTGCCTGTTACGCCAGTGCCTCCTGTTATGAGAACAACATCTAGCTCCGCAGTGTCTATCCACCCTGACACAATAGCGCGAATAGAATATATGCTGTCTTTGCACATCACTCTTTCAACTAAATTATGTCCTGCTTCAGCAATTTTTCTTGCTAATAAGTCTCCAGATCTGTCATCTTTTAACACACGCGTATCCGATACCGTCAGAACAGCTATCGATAAAGGAATAAATTCAGAATTCGACATCCTACTTCTCCGTAACTAAAACATATAATTAGGTTAATATGCTCTCTTTAGCCCTAAACATACAACATGCACCCAATTGTAAACGCTGAAACTATAAAAATGCGGCTTGATGTCTGGCTCTGGTGTGCACGATTTTATAAAACACGTCAAGTGGCTAACAGAGCCATACAATTGGGCCGAGTACTAATCCAAGGCAGCAAAGTAAAGCCGTCTAGAATGATAACTCTTGGCACTTGCCTTACTATTCGCCGAGAACAAATCGTCCAAACAGTAACGATTAAAGATTTGTCCGCAAGACGAGTGTCCGCCCCTTTAGCAGTCCAGCTCTATATAGAAGACCCAAACAGCATTGCACTCAATAATGATATCAAAGAAAAATTAAAACTGAGTGCTTTGTCTACATACTATGCCGAGAAGCCAAGTAAGCAAGACAGAAAGCAGCGTATTAAAATCAAACGCCTTGGCGGTTGAGAAGATTGTGTGTAATACTTTTCAAAGACATCTGCGGATCGAAAACCAGACCCTTAAACCGCGGGGTGGGTAGAGACATATATGCTTACCCCCCATTATTGTGAATAGACGCGTTTCTAATTGATAGCAGCGGCCTATAGAGTAAAGCCATGTATCCAGCACCTATAGAACAATATTCTAGACCCTCAACATTAGAAGAGCTGTACAGTCTTCTAAATTCTAATGAAGAAGATATTTTAGTCCTTGCAGGAGGGCAAAGCGCCATGCAAGCTGTAAAATCTCGCATACTCAGGCCTGCTCACGTCATCGATCTACAAGCGCTCTCTGAATTAAAATTCGTTAAGGCTGAAAAAGGCCTTCTTACAGTTGGAGCGATGACCAGGTACGTTGATATTGTATCTTCCGATTCAATCCCACTAGAACTGATCGCTTTGAAGGATGCGGCAAGTCGCGTTGGTGATAGACAAGTTCGTAACAGAGGAACTCTCGGAGGAAGCTTGTGCTGGAACTATAGCGCCGCATGCACTCCGGCTGCTGTCTTAGCTTTAGACGGCGCAATGAACCTAATATCCCCTGATGGTTCAACTAGACAAGTCGCTGCCGATGATTTCTTTCTAGGCCCTTTAGAGACTGCTCGAAAAGAATTTGAGATATTACTGTCTGTTGATTTCAAATTGACAGACTCTAAGTCTGGGAGTGCATATAAAAAATGGGGGCTAGTGACCGATGCATTGCCGGTTATAGGGATAGCGGCATGCTTGCACTTCAGTAATATGGACTGTTGCGACTACGCACGGATAACTTTAACAGGTCTATCCGGAGCTCAACGTTGCCTGGGAGCAGAAGCGTCGCTCGTAAGCACCAGCGCGAATACAGAACAAATTACTGAGGCCATGATGATTGCTTGCAGTGAAATATCGACGTATACGGATTCCATAGCCACTGAGGATTATCGCTATCAGCTTATAAAAACAATCGGCTTGGAAGTTATAGAGACAGCAAAAAAACGAGCTTTCAGCTTAGCATAAATGGGGGGCCGGTATGGTGGCTAAAGTTGCAATTAATATTAACGGAAGACTGTTTCAAGAAGAAGTGCCAGAGAGGATGCTATTGGTAGATTTCATTAGAGAGCGTGCCCATCTCACAGGCACCCATATCGGATGTACCTATGAAGGAGTATGTGGCGCATGTACAGTACATTTGGATGGCGAGGCTGTTAAAAGCTGTATGCTGCTGGCCGCACAAGCTGATGAACATAAGGTTACAACAGTGGAAGGCTTGGCACCGGATGGAGAACTCACGCCATTGCAAGAGGCTTTCAAATCTGAACATGGTTTGCAATGTGGATTTTGCACAGCGGGCATTTTGATGAACATGACTGATTTCTTGAAAAGATATCCCAACCCAAGTGAGCAAGAAATCAGGGAAGGTCTGATTGGCAATTTATGCAGATGCACTGGCTATGTGCATATCATCAATGCTGTCCGCAAAGTTGTGCAAGAAAACCAATCAAGAAAAACGTAGGAGACATAAGACATGTCCCAGAGAAAAAATGACGACTGGATGGGAACCCCGCTTCCCCGAAAAGAAGATCGCAGACTACTCACCGGGAAAGGAAAATATGTCAGCGACATCGTCATTCCCGGCGCACTTCATGCCGTTTTTGTCCGTAGCGAATATGCGCACGCAAAAATATTGTCTATCGACACATCTGAAGCCGAAGAATTGGCAGGTGTTGAACGGATATATACAGGGGACCAGATCAAACACCTAATAAAATCTATGCCACAACCAATTGTTCAACCGGCTCTTCCTGCTCACTACCCCACTTTTTGGCCATTAGCTGTTGATAAAGTCACATTCCACGGAGAGCCAGTAGCACTTGTTATCGCACGCGATAAATATGTTGCAGAAGATGCTGCTGAATTAGTGTTCGTTGATTACGAAGAACTAGAGCCGGTTTTAGACCCGGAAGAAGCCCTCAAACCTGAATCGGCGATTATCCATGAAAAAGATGGCACGAATGAAATATTTTCGATGACCTTCACCGGTGGAGATACAGAAGCAAGTCAAGCCAAAAATGCCGCTGAAGTAGAAAAAATCTTCCAAAACGCACCTATAGTGGTCAAAGACAGATTTAAAACCCATCGCACTGGAGTCACGCCAATGGAGCCCAGGGCGATCTTGTGTGATTGGGATGATTCCGATGGCTTGCTCGCATACATTACGACACAACGGCCTCATATCGATAGATTAGCATTATCCGACATACTGGATATCTCTGCAGAAAAAGTCCAAGTCATCGCGCCTCGTGATCAAGGAGGCGGCTTCGGAGTCAAAGCACCCTTCTACAGAGAAAACATAATTATTGCTCACGCGGCACGCGACTTAAAACAGCCAGTGAGATGGGTTGAATCTCGATATGAAAGCTTGATGAATGTAGGGCAAGAAAGAGATCAAATTAATGACATGGAAATTGCTGCGGATCTAGAAGGCAATATGCTGGCACTGCGTAATTTTGGTCTCGCTGACAATGGCGTTGGAACGACAGGCGTATACTGGGGTTTCGTCATGCCTTTCTTGGGCGCGATAGAGCTACCAAACGGATACAAATGGCCAAAGGCTGATATCCGTCTCAAAGTCGCAACTACCAACAAGGCTTGTTTAACACCCTCAAGAGCCTTTGGGCATTTCCCGACTCGTTTCGCAATTGAACGTTGTATCGATATGGTCGCCCATAAGATTGGGATGGAACCCAGTGCGTTTCGTAGAAAGAATTTAGTAGCTGACCTACCTTACACCAGCATAACAAACGAATACTTTGACAGTGGCGATTTCCTAAAAGTCTGGGATACACTAATGGAAAAAGCCAATCTTCCTGACTTCAGAGTCCAACAGAAAAATGCACTATCAGAAGGAAAATACATTGGGATAGGATTCGGGTGCGGAGTAGAACTGTCAGGAGTCGCTTCAGAGCTATTTGTGCCCATGGAAAATCAACCCGGATACGGGGCTGCGACTGTGCGGCTCGATCCCAGAGGCAAAGTCCAGGTCTTTGGTGGCGATGCGCCGGGAGGGCAGGGTCATGAAACAACGACTGCACAAGTCGTCGCTTCTGAATTCGGCATTTCTCCTGAAGATGTCATAATAACAACGGGAAACACAGGTAGTACTCCGTTTGGCTCTGGTTCAGTTGGAGCTCGCATGGGGTCTTATTTCATCAGCGCGGTGGCTGAAGCCTGTAGAGAATTAAAAACCAAAATTGCTAAATTCTTAGCACATGACTTACAACTAGAAGCATCAGTTGAACATTTTGAATTCAAAAATGGAGAGGTTGTCTATTTAGGCGACGATTCCCAGCGTAGCTCTTTCATGTCTATTGTTGAACGTATCATCATGTTTCCGATCAATATGCCAGAGGGAGAAACCGGCGGATTAGACGCTACGACTTTTTTCGAGGCTGCCAAGCCTATGATTTGCTTTAATGCTGATTGTTGCGTGGTTGAAGTGTCTTTGGAAACCGGTGATTTCAAAATATTAAAGTGGATAACAGCCGAAGATGTAGGAAACGTAATAAATCCATTAATTGTTAACGGCCAAATGCACGGAGCTATTGTTCAGGGCATATCTAACACTGTGTTCGAAGAATTTGTTTACGACGAACAAGGCCAACAATTGACTGCTGATTTTGAACATTACAAAATGGCTAATGCTGCAGACGTTCCCAACATTGATCTCAACTATGCCACCACGCCTTGTCCTCATACGCCTTTAGGCACTAGAGGTATTGGGGAAGGAAGACCTAGCTCTGTGCCAGGCGCGCTTACAAATGCGGTTTGTGATGCTCTAAAACCCTTTGAAATAGAGATCACCACTTTGCCACTTCGGCCAGATGCTATCTGGCAAAAAATACAAGATGCCACTCAGTAATTGGGTGTTAGGAGTAACCGTTGGAATTAAATGATGAAGTGCTTATTAAAGCTGAAAGAGAAAAGGTTTTCCTGGCGTTAAATGATCCAGATATTTTACAAAAAGCGATACCTGGATGCGAGCTGATTGAAAAGCTATCTGCGGATAAGTACAAGGCTACTATTGTATCAAAAATCGGTCCCTTGAAAATTCGTTTCAAAGGAGAAGCGACGATCTCAGAATCAAAGTTCCCTTCAAACTATAAAATTACTGGAGAAGGAAGAGGTGGTCCGGCCGGACACGCTAAAGTGGTCGCAAATGTAGTGTTGCGTAAAGAAGAGTCATCCACTCGTCTAGCCTACACTGTACACGCCGACATTGGCGGGAAGCTGGCTCAACTGGGAGGCCCCTTGGTGGAGAAGACAGCGCAAAAGCTATCCGCTAATTTTTTTGAGAATTTAGATACTCTTTTGTTAGCAAACACCCCAATGGAAACAGACGATATGATTATCTCTTCGCCGGACAAAACCCCGTCATACTGGGACAAAGTTAGCGGTATATCAGTTGTTGTGGCAATAGGTATTCTGGCCTGGGCAATGCTTAAATAAAGACATATAACAGAGGGGAAATTCTTTGTGGTAAGATTACGGAACATCCAAAAAAAAGCTTCATGAAAAGATGAGTAGAGCGCCAGAGAGATTCCCAGAGAAACTCGTCGACAAGTTCGGGCGAACAGTAGATTACGTGCGGATATCTGTGACTGACAGATGCGATTTCCGTTGTGTTTATTGCATGGATGAGGAGATGGAGTTTCTCCCTCGAGACCGTATCCTGACTTTAGAGGAACTAGAGTTAGTCGGGACAGCATTTGCAGAGTTGGGAGTAACAAAAATACGGCTTACTGGTGGCGAACCATTAGTACGAAAAGACGTCATCACGCTAATCGAAAATTTAGGAACAATACAAAGTCTAAAAGAGTTAGTAATAACTACAAACGGTTCACAATTAGTCAAATTAGCGTTGCCTTTAAAAAATGCTGGCGTGAAAAGAATCAATATCAGTTTAGATTCCCTAAATCCAAAAAAATTCAAAGAACTCACAAGAACCGGTGAACTCAAACAGGTCCTTGACGGAATCAAAGCCGCTAAAGCAGCTAATTTCGAAAAAATAAAAATCAATGCCGTGATTTTAAAAAATAGAAACGATGATGAAGTTAAAGCATTAGTTGATTTCTCCGCAGACAATGACCTTGATATATCCTTCATTGAAGAAATGCCTTTGGGTGTTATAGGAGAACATGATAGGGCCGAGGCATATTACTCTAGCGATAATATTAAAGCGGATTTGGAAAAGCATTACACATTAATACCTACTCCTGAAACTACGGCCGGTCCGTCAAAGTATTTCCGCGTCGCAGAAACTGGCGCTCGTATTGGTTTTATTTCTCCTCACAGCCATAACTTCTGTGACGACTGTAATAGAGTGCGTCTAACCGCAGAGGGAAGATTGCTCTTGTGTCTGGGGCAGGAACATTCGGTTGACCTCAGGGCTGTACTGAGAACCTACCCTGGCGATATCAATAAGCTGAAATCCGCAATCGTTGACTCTATGGATATAAAACCCAAAGGACATGACTTCGACCTAAGTGTGCAACCATTAATATTCCGTCATATGAGTCACACCGGCGGCTAAAAAGTAGAGCAGTGTGACAGCCTCGCCCTCGCCGAGCTGACTAACATTTCCCATAATTTTTATAGGCTAAAAGGTATTGTTCGACTCTAACTCAGCTCTAATCTCTGCTTTTTCGATGCTCCTAACAGGGGATAGAGAAGTTTGGTCAGCTATCGGTGTTTCGTTTTCAGTCTCCTTGCGTGCAATTCTCATTGCGTCCCCTCCCGCAATTGCAATAGCATTCCTCCTCGCATACAAATCTTTTCCAGGAAGGCGATTAGTTCTGACTATAACCAACACTTTAATGTCGGTTCCTGCGGTTGTTGTTGGCCTCACTGTTTATCTTGCTTTGTCTAAAAATGGTATAGCAGCTGACCTCAGATTACTATATACCCAGCCAGCTATGATTATCGGCCAAGTTATTATTTGTTTTCCTCTGTTAGTTGCAATGGCTCATGCTACTTTCGTAGCTGGCGACAAACTAGCGTATGAAACTGCTCGTACCTTAGGAGCTAAACGCATCCCAGCAATGCTCACCGTCTTTCTCGAGTTGCGATTTGGTTTGCTGGCCGCAGTAATTGCTGGATTCAGCAGGATAATTGCAGAAATTGGCTGCTCTATGATGGTTGGTGGCAATATTTTAGATCACACAAGAAATATCCCGACAGCAATAGCCTTAGAAACCAGCAAAGGAGAATTTGCAATGGGAGTAGCGTTAGGCATCGTTTTGCTGTCACTCACTATGCTACTGAACGTACTGCTGGCGATGTTCCAAGGTGATGGCCAATGAGCTTAGCTAATAGGGCACGGTCTCTCACGGCGAATAAGTTAACCTTTATACGCGACACTAGATTAATACTTGATTGCAAGAGTATGAAGATACAGAAAGGCGAACTTGTTCTATTAACTGGCCCAAACGGTTCTGGGAAAACGACTCTCCTTAAGATATTGGCTGGACTAATAACAGCGGATACCGGTGAGTTTATGCTAGGAGAGAAAAGTTTTACCAGCTTTAAAGCACCTAAGTACTTAATCGGGAAATGTATTTATTTACACCAAACTCCCTACATGTTCCGCGGGACAGTCCTCCAGAATTTGAGTTATGGCTTGAGAAGAAAAGGATTGAAAAATAATGAAGTAAGGCCTTTGATAAATCAGGCCATCAGAAAGAATAAGCTTAGCCACTTGACTGAAAGAATGGCATCAACGCTCTCGGCTGGGGAGCAACATCAGGTAGCTTTAGTTAGAGCACAGATATTGAAGCCTCCTGTTTTGCTATTAGATGAAATCACCGCGCATATGGACCAGGAAGCGCGTGGTAGGACATTCGAAATAATAAAAACGCTACAGGAGGAAGAAATTTCTATTATTTTTGCAACCCATGACGATGAAACCATTAAAACATTACCCGGCACATTCCTTCATATAGACAACGGTTGTTTGGCTTTATGACCCCGGAACTGAAAAGTGACATTACTGGTTGTATTTTGGCTGGAGGACAGGGGATCCGTATAGGGGGAAAAGACAAAGGATTGATAACTCTAAATGGAAGATATTTATCTCAACACTGTATAGAACGTCTGTCTCCGCAGGTAGGTTCTATCATCATAAGCGCCAACAGGAACATACCTGTTTACGAAAGCTTTGGATGCATTGTGGTACAAGATAAAACAGATAACAGCAATGGACCCCTAAGCGGCTTTCATGGTGCTTTAGAAGCAGCTACAACAACTTTTGTGGCTTTCACTCCATGCGATGCACCATTTTTCCCGCAAAATCTTGTTGAGAAACTGGCTGAGCCTTTTTCTAATGATAAAGTTGAGATTGCAGTGGCAGTTGTTCGAACCAAACACCAACCGGTGTTCGCCATGGTTAAAAGTAATTTAGAGAATTCATTAGCTATATTCTTAGAAAACGGCGGGAGAAAAATCCGCTCTTGGTTCGATTCCAGAACTTGCGTAACCGTCGAGTTCGATAACGAGAGTCAGTTCATGAATATCAATAGCCCGTCCGATCTCGAAGAAGCAGAACTATGGTCCAAGCAAAATCAAACTACTGCCAATGATGTTAAAACTGAAAGATGATACTTAGATCCGTTTCATGTCGACTGTTCTCGCTAGTTTGCCCCCAGATATCACCCAAGCCCCACGGGCCGGGATCATTATTGAACGCCCGCCAATATATGTGCTGCTGAAAGCGCAATAATATATTATCTGACCAGAAGTAATCGACTTTTAATTTGTTATAGGCCCCCGTTGATCTAGGGTCGAATGCCATTAAAAAACTTGGCTTTAGAAGCCCCGCCGCTCCGTATGCAGTGGATGCCGAAAACGTCATGACGAACTCATCACGATCGATACGATCAGTATTTTCGGCAATATATTTCCCAGACACGACTCGTCCGTCAAACGTTGCTTGCTTAACAGTCGACATGCCTCGGTAGTATGGGTTGTAATCGATATAGTGCCGCCAAAATATCTGCGAAGACAGGAATACAGTTCTTGTCTTATTCAAAGATCTAATCCATGTTGGTCTATCCGCCGCAATCATAACCACGGTGCGCCTGGCTGTATCATATTGATCCCTATCAGGATCAGCGGACATGGGGGCATCAGCCGATAATTTTACGGGGATGCCTGTTGTAAATGTCGTTTCCATGCGCAAGACCGATTGCGTAAATCGCTCATCCGAATAATTCGCAGTAAACCCTAATACATGCGTTCGCGGATTCACGATATCTTTAACCGTGTAAAAAGTATTGTCTATCGTTTGAGACAAGTTTTTCTGTACCTGAATGCCGGTATCGGCCGAAAAGCCGTAAAAATAATTAAGGCTGAAGTCGATGTCTCCCCAGATAGCCTTAAACCTCACACCAGCTTGTCCATTTGTAAGCTTTTTATTTGGCCTACGATTCCTCATTTCAGTATCAAGGTCCAGTAGCAAGCCATCTTTATAAATAGCATTAGCTGTTTTGTTCAACCCATTCCCGGTGAACGCCCAAGGTTTTCGAGGGTCAGTAGATATGTTGTTTTCTCTAAAGTCCGTAGGGATCCAGATCCCTTCTACGAATGATTCATCAAACCATGCAAATTTTCCAATATCATAAATTCCTCGCGCCATCCAAAGCGGGATTCGTATATCTTCCCAGGATTCCCTACTCCAATGCCAACTCAAATCAAGCGGATTGATAACGTCTAAAGCTCTAAAACCATCTGTCTCTCCCCAAACAACCTGTTGTCGGCCGAGCCTTAAAGTAACGGGAGGGAGAACAACATCCACGAATGCTTCACGAAGGCTTGCTTCGGTGCGACCATAACGCCCATCAGATTTACTGAAAGCCTTGTCATAGGAACTTCGCACATCGTAGATGGAATCATAAACACCTCGCCCCGTAACCGTTAAGGTCGCCTCTTCTATGGGCCCCGTATTGAAAAGTCCAAATGCCTGACTGTCCTTCAAAAAGTAATACTTACCTTCCAATTGCGCAGTATTACGTTGCATGATCGCTTCCGCATGTTTGAACTTAGGTGTTCGTAAAATATTTTGAAATTTAACAAACCCCTCAAACTCAAGTTCTGTTCCAACGGAGACAATTGCAGATAGATGAGTAGTGAAAAAAAATAAACAAACGCCGGCTATAGCCAAATAAGGCCTAATATACTTTTCCATTGAGGCTACCTTCGTCCGCTAATCATATTTCGGAGACTGTAAAACTGTTTTGCTCGCGCTTCTGTGAATTCACGTTTTTTAACGTAACAATGCGTCATCGTGGCATGAGGCTTCTTAGCATTGATATCAGATTCACCCAAATGCAGAAAAACGTGATGACCAACATTCTCAGAGAAATCTTGCTTTATATAAGGGGCTTGCTGTGGGGTTTCGTATGCGTAGCTCTCAGAATATTTAAGGTAATGCTGATTCATTCTTAACAAGTGGTTATCTTCCCGGTCGAAAGCAAACATCCAAAGAGACCAGTTAGTATCGGCATCAATAAAAACGATGCGGCTGCTATAGGGATGATTATCGACTGTAGGGTGCATAAGCACCACGTGCGCTTTACGCACCTCCCACCGCGTTTTATGTGGCACCCATAAGTGAGGGCCTCCGAATTCCGGATTGTCTGGCACATTGATAGTAGCGAGGACGGATTTAGTTCCAAGATATGTCCACGAGTTTTCATAGACTTTACCGCCAAAGCCATTCATGTCTTCCCGAATCATATCCATCCCCATCAATTCGCTGGTGCGCTCCGAGGCAAGCGTCTTTCTGGGCTTCCGTTGTGAGGGCATATACATCCAGCCAGAGTTTTCTCTATCATGATCTACGTAAGAAATTGACATGTCTTTCGCCCCAGCCATGTCACGTGGCGACCTAAACTCCATGACCCGTTTTGTTTTAACTTCTTCATATCCTTCTACCAAACAGTGATCTCCCCGGCTGTAAGTAGAAGCGATAGAAGTAAATTCCAATTTGCGGTCTAGCCTTCCCCCCTCGCCTCTTAACCAAGTTGTCATGGGCATTACGAAGTCAACTTGTCCCGGTCTCCAAAGCATATTCCATATCACTTTTTGGCCGGCAAATGGGTCTTCGTTTTTTATATCTTGAAAAGGAAATCCTCCCCCTTTGAATCCCACTAAGACGCCTCGATCATCTAAGTGATAGTCGTCGTTCATGTGCTGCCCCCATTCTGGTGGAGCTGGGTACACACCAGTCGCAGCAATCTCCATATCCATCCCATCGAAAATGTAATACTTCCAAGCAGATTGAGGTATCAAGGCCTCTAAATGGGAAGATCGATCTTCTAACCCAAGGTGGGTTCCAGTCTCAATAGGTTCAAAAGGGATAGGGTTGGTTATCCAATCATAGAGACGATCATAACTCTGCTCATCGTTAGCCCAAGAAAAATGCGCAAACACACAGAGAACCAAAAAGAGTAATTTTTTTGGCACACCAAACATAAATAATCCCTCAGACTTAGAGGTTGTGAGAAAATTGAAGTCCGTCACGACCGACAAATTAGTAGTTAAACATCATACTTTAGAAGCCCATAGACTTAAATCAGTTTTTAAACAAAAAAGAAATAATGACCCGTGACGTGATTCGATATTCGCGTAGGATAAAATAAGACACCCATTTTTAACTTGCGAATGACCTAAGGAAGAGGATAATTAGTTTCTATGATTATCCAACAAAGCTGTAAAGACGATTCTGACCCTACTTCTCTATCATGTGAGGAAGCTGTAGTTCGAATTTTAGAAAGCATGAGTTCCTTGACCCAAACTGAAATGATGCCTATTCGGGACAGTCTAGGCCGCGTGACTTCCTCTGATGTTGTAGCCGCTGCCAACGTACCACCGCATAAAAACTCCGCTATGGATGGGTACGCTTTCCGTCAGGGAGAGCTGCAAGGTCTCAATAATCCCGTAATAAAAATAATTGGTACCGCTTTTGCTGGTAAAGCTTTCACTCGGCCTATAGAAAAAAACGAAGCAGTCCGGATAATGACGGGAGCTGTAGTCCCTGAAAACGCTGACACAATCGTCATCCAAGAGCACGTTAAAGCTGGTGGGAATGACCTCCAGATCCTAGAAATGCCCAACTTTGGAGAAAACATTCGTGCTGCTGGAGAGGATATTCGCGTAGGCGAAACTATTTTAAAATCCGGTCACACGGTCACACCCGCTGATTTAGGACTGATTGCATCTCTAGGAATAGCCGAGGTGCAAGTATTTCAAAAACCCAGAGTTGCTTATTTTTCTACAGGTGATGAACTGAAGTCGCTAGGAACCACTTTGGAACCAGGGGAAATTTACGACAGTAACCGATACACGCTGTATGGGATGCTCCAACATTTAGGAGTCGAAATTATAGATATGGGTGTGGTGAAAGACACTTATGATGCTATAGAGGCTGCGTTACTTGATGCTAGCAAATCTGCCGACATGGTAATAACCTCCGGAGGCGTCTCAGTTGGAGACGCGGACTTTATCAAAGAAGCTTTGGCCAACGTGGGTCAAGTTAAATTTTGGAAAATCGCTATGAAGCCCGGGCGACCGCTTGCCTTTGGAAAAATAGGAAAGGCTCACTTTTTCGGCCTACCTGGCAACCCCGTATCTGTCATGGTCGGTTTCCACCAATTTGTTACCCCGGCATTACAAAAGATTTCAGGGGCTAAAACCAATAGGAATATAATTCTAGAAGCCTCAGTCACAGAACCACTGAAAAAGAGGCCAGGACGAGCTGAATATCAGAGAGGCATTTTGGCGCAAGAAGATGATGGCTCTTTAACGGTGCAACCAACAGGGGATCAAGGATCAGGGATATTAAAATCTATGTCAGAGGCCAACTGCTTTATTTATCTGCCTATTGATGCTTCAGATATTCACGTAAATAAAGCGGTTAGAGTAATTCCTTTTAACAGTGCTATTTAACCAAGTCCCAGTTTCACAGCTTTATATCCATCCCGTCTTGAGCAACTTCCCAACCGGCTTCACTAACAAGTTTTCTTTCCATAGAATCAGAAGCCAGAATAGGGTTCGTTGTATTTATGTGGATGAAGATTTTACGTTTTACATTTAATGAGGCAAAAGATTGTAAAGTCCCTTCTTTTCCAGAAACGCTCATGTGTCCCATTCTCCCCCCTGTTTTCACTCCCACCTGCTCTTTAATCATTTCGTCGTCCACCCATAAAGTTCCATCAAAAAACACCAGCTCTGCATTTTTAAGTCGCTCTGAGAGCGATACAGTCATTTGTGCACAGGCCGGGACGTAGAAAAACTTAGACCCATCACGCGCAGCTATTTCGAGAGCTATCGTATCTTCATCAACGGTTCCAAAATTATCTCCCGCTGTTTTATCTTCCAACCACAACGCAACTTTGCCAGGAACGGAAAATGGAGTGATAGTCAGGCCTATTTCGCTCCCATCGAAAGCAGAGAGTTCACAACGATCATCTAACATTACAGTTTTTCTAGCTACAAATTGTGGGTTCAAGACGTTAAAAATAGTGTTGTCCTTTAACACAGATAAAACTCTGTCTGTCCCATATAGATTTAGAGGTTGAGACTCACGCAAATTTAGCAGACCGGCAACATGATCGACATCAGCATTAGTTAAGACAATCGATTTAATCGGACTGTGTCGTAATCCCTTTTTCGGATGGAGTATTTCATTGTCGTTTATCTGTTGCCTTAAATCTGGAGACGCGTTAAGTAAGACCCAATTCTCGCCATCAGCACTTACGCACAAGGAAGATTGTGTCCTAGCAGTAGCATTGATATCGTTAGCCCGCGCACGTCGACTGTTAGGATGATTGCAATTCCATTGGGGGTAGCCTCCTCCTGCTGCAGAACCTAATACTCGTATTCTCATCAAAACACCTCAAAAAAAATCGCATTAAAAATCAGCACTGCTGCCAGATGTATTTTTCGTAACCCATCGTTCCCCATCTTCACGTTTTTCTCTCTTCCAGAAAGGAACGTTGGATTTCAAGGATTCCATAATATCTCTACACGCATCAAAAGAATGAGCTCGATGAGCTGACCATACTGCAACCAACACGATAGGGTCACTCGGATAAACCTCACCTATACGATGTATAACTAAAACGTGATCGAGAGACCATCGTTTCTCCGCTCGGTCAGTAATTTTCTCTAGTTCCTTAACAGTCATCTCGGGGTGATGTTCTAGGTACATTGACTCGACAGAGACACCATCATTGAAATCTCTCATACTTCCAATAAAAATCGAGGATGCACCGATTTTTTTTCTTCTGCCATCCAACTCTTTTTCGGTTTGCAACAATAGGTCGTATGGCGAAAATGGCTCTTTAGACAACCTAACCGTCATATTTAACCTCCTGTTAGAGGAGGGAAATAAGCAACTTCGTCTCCGTCTTTCAGCAGTTGATCCGGCTCACAATAATCATGGTTGATTGCATAAAGACAACCCACTGGCATTTGTGCAGTACCACAGACAGATTGCCATACATTAATGACGTTCAGCTGGCTCTCAAACTCAACATCTATCTCCTTCATACCAACCAAATCAGTTAAACTAGCGAAAAATTTCACTTTAATACTCATACGTAACCTCTAACAACACTATAAATTTATTCTATTTAGCGCTATTTTAACCTAACAAACGAAAGGATTCATATTAACGACATGTCAAAACTAACCCACTTAGATAAAGATGGTAAAGCAAAAATGGTTGATGTGGGGGATAAAACTCCGACCAAGAGGACCGCAATTGCCACAGGAAGAATTTCCATGAAGCCAGAGACACTTAATCTAGTTATATCTGGGACAAACAAAAAAGGAGATGTCTTAGCTGTCGCTCGAATCGCTGGAATCATGGCGGCCAAGAAAACAGCTGACTTGATTCCGTTGTGCCATCCATTAAGTATAACTAGGATTGACATTGATCTGGAACTAGACATAGAAAAATCCACCATAAATTGTACCGCTTTGGTTGAAACAATCGGACAAACTGGCGTTGAAATAGAAGCGCTAAATGCGACGCAAGTTGCTTTGTTGACTGTTTACGATATGTGTAAAGCGGCGGACAAAGGAATGGCTATTAGTGAGGTGATGCTCAAAGAAAAACGTGGTGGGAGATCAGGCCATTGGTCTCGAGAGGAAAGCTAGGGGATTTAATGAAGTCGGAAAAAATCAAGAACTGGTCTCCACCTTCAACATGGCAGGAAAAACTGAAAGGCATTCTGCCTGGTAGCTGGTATCTTAACCATTTACTTAAAAAGCACCTACGTAAAGGAGAACCTGAACTCAAACTACTTCCCTTCTTGGTCGATAAAGGAAAAGATGCGGTTGACGTTGGGGCGAACAAAGGAGTCTATAGCCGAGCTCTCTCTGAACTGACAAACACCGTCTATGCCTTTGAACCGAATCCAAAAATGTACAAAATACTGTGTTCGGGCAAGACAAAAAAAACAAAAGCTTACCAAGTAGCTTTGTCCAACCAAAGCGGAATAGCTAAACTCCTCATCCCACATAACTTAAAGAAAAATACTTATTCCAATCAGGGAGCCAGCCTTAGTTCTACAAAAGTGTCTGGTCACCACCAGGCAATAGAGATCGAGTCGAAGACGCTAGACTCTTATGCTCTTAAAAACATTGGCTTCCTGAAAATTGATGTGGAAGGCTTCGAGCTCTCCGTTATAGAAGGTGCCTCTCAGACAATTGCATTCAACAAACCCACTATGCTAGTGGAGCTTGAGGAGCGTCATACCGATATTCCAATAGAAAATCTTGTCGGCCGTATAGAAAAACTAGGCTATAAAGCCTATTTTCTTATCCACACTAATTTAACCCCTTTTTCACAATTTAATGCTGAAAAAATGCATCGTGGCGCAGCAGGAACGAAACACTATGTTTATAATTTTATATTTCTACCCGTCTGAACAGGGGAAATTCTCAGTTCTCTGAATCCCAGTAATCAAAGTTACTACCGGCAGGAATACCTTGCAAAGGAGAATCTGATTCTGTTGCAGGGTTCCAATCAAGTGCCTCATCAATTTTGATCGCAAGCGCAAAATCTTTCCCAGTAACTCCGCCGGCATCGTGGTTGGTAATTCGCACACCTACCTTCGCATACGAAACGCTTAAATCAGGATGATGCCAGGCGATTTCAGCAAAATGTCCAATCACACCGACAACCATTAAAGTGCTCTTCCATCCTGAAGTTTTGTATTCGCGCCACAAGCTATTGTCCCGCAATTCCCAATGCGGCAAGTCAAGCATGAGTCGCTTTCGAATTTCGGCATAAGTGCAGACAGTATCCGTTTTCGTCCCAGAAGAGCTCATAATATCGTCTCCTTTTAATTAAACAGTAACCGAGTCCCTGCTTATATTGTTTAGATTAAAAAAATCTCGTAAGTATTTAATATTAATAGCATTATTTGAAATATTTTTTTGGCGAAATAATAACTATGTTATATTCTAAGGTCATAAATCTAACATATACAAACAAACAAACACACCAGTCGTATGCTAAGATTGTGTCTTATACGCATAGCAAGCTGAGGTTTCACAGATTGGGATTATCTACTATTTATAGGCCAGCACGAAGTTCGGACGATGCCTGGACTGTACAGGAGTTTGAAAGAAAGCTGCGACAAAAAGAGCATTTTTATCATATAAACCACCCGTATCATGTACTCATGTCGGAAGGCAAAATGAATAAAGCGGGGATACGAGGTTGGGTAGCAAACCGATATTATTACCAAAAATCAATTCCAATTAAAGACGCTGCAATACTTTCTAACTGCAGCGACAGAGTGGCGCGTCGCCTTTGGATACAGAGACTCATCGACCATGATGGCGACGAAAATGACACCGGCGGCATCAATGCATGGTTACAACTAGGATTATCGG
Organism: Pseudomonadota bacterium; assembly: GCA_018668255.1. Taxonomy (GTDB): domain Bacteria; phylum Pseudomonadota; class Gammaproteobacteria; genus UBA4457. Next base: position 56,867 of record JABISZ010000035.1, read on the forward strand.
TTGGGCTAACTGAGGAAGAGATTCTAGATGAAAGGCATGTCCTTCCAGGTGTTAAATTTGCTGTGGATGCTTACGTGAATTTTGCTCGGTCAGCAACATGGGAAGAAGCTGCCTGCTCGTCTCTAACTGAAATGTTTGCGCCTAAAATTCACCAAAACCGATTAGACAGCTGGCCGGAACACTATCCTTGGATTAAAGCTGATGGCTATGTCTACTTCAAAAAACGACTCGGTGAAGCTAGACGAGATGTCGAGCATGGACTGCGTGTTACGGTGTCTCACTTTGTCGAGCGGCATGAACAAGAGTTTGCCCTGAATATTTTGCAATTTAAATTAGACGTTCTTTGGACCATGCTCGATGCTATGTGGATGTCTTATGTAGCCGACATGCCGCCTTATTTTTCATGCAATAAGAAACCTAAACACAACGATGATTAACCAGATGCCCTCTTTATCTTCTATGTACCGCTTTCAGTGGGAAGAAGCTCAAAGCGGCTATGTGTTGCTTTATCCCGAGGGAATGGTGAAACTGAGCCGCACAGCTGGGGAAATCTTAAAACGCGTTACCGGGAAAACTACTGTCAAACAGCTGGTTTCAGATCTAGAAACTGAGTTCCCAGGGTCTGATCTCGAACCCGACGTCCTTAATTTTCTAACGGAGGCAAAAGAAAATGGCTGGATCTCTTTCTAGTATCTCCGGAAAACCGCTTTGGTTACTGGCTGAACTTACTTATAAATGTCCTCTCCAGTGCCCCTATTGCTCCAATCCGCTGGAGATCAGTAAATATAGTAATGAATTAACAACCGACGATTGGTTTCGTGTCTTACGGGAAGCACGAGCTTTAGGAGCTATGCAGCTGGGTTTGTCAGGTGGGGAGCCGCTGGTCAGGAAAGATCTTGAAGAAATAATTGCAGAAGCACACAGGTTAGGTTATTACAGTAATCTCATTACTTCTGGCGTGGGGATGGATGCTGACCGAGTAGCCAAGTTCAAAACCTCAGGACTAGACCATATTCAGATAAGCTTCCAGGCAAGCGACAAGGAATTAAACGACTTTCTAGGAGGAACAAGTAGTTTTGCACATAAGTTAGAGATGGCGCGGGCTGTTAAAGACCAAGGCTACCCTATGGTTTTAAATATTGTGCTCCATCAAAAAAATATCGAACAATTAGAAGACATCATTAAAATGTGTGTTGAGTTAAAAGCGGATTTTGTCGAGCTTGCCAGCACACAGTACTACGGCTGGTCCAGATTGAATATCGATTATCTTCTTCCGACTAGAGAGCAAGTGACTAAAGCCGAAAGCATTGCAAAACGTTATCAAACTGAGTTAGAAGGAAAAATGAAAATTCTTTACGTAGTGCCGGACTATTATGAAAAGCGTCCTAAAGCCTGCATGAATGGGTGGGGCTCTATATTTCTGACAATAGCACCCGATGGACGAGCATTACCTTGCCACGCTGCTGCAACGTTACCTGATATAGAGTTTCCAAATGTGAGGGATAATTCCATAGAGACAATTTGGGATGATTCTAATGCCTTCAATAAATTTAGAGGGTTCGCATGGATGGAGGAGCCTTGTCGCTCGTGCCCTGAAAAAGAGAAAGATTTTGGAGGTTGCCGCTGTCAAGCCTACATGATGACAGGGAATGCTGCGGCAGCCGATCCTGTGTGTGATAAATCACCTCACCACGCGGGTCTTCAAGCAGAGGTGGCATTAATAGAAAAGACTTCTGCCAACAAAAACGAGCCTTTGATTTTTCGAACCATGAAGAATTCAAAAAAATATCAGGCAGATAAAAAGCTTAATTTATCGCAAAACTAGTACAAACCGCTTGAAGATTCGCAGGCACATTGTGTACGCGAAAGATTTGAACGCCAGCCGTCACTCCTAAAACAGTGGTCGCACATGTTGCGCTATCAAGATTATCAGGGTTCGGGACATCGCAGAGAACACTTAAGAAGTTTTTCCTACTGGCTCCTAGTACCACTGTAAAACCAGTTTCAACAAACGTACGCAACATGCTTAAAATCATTACATTGTGTTCCAGAGTTTTCCCAAATCCTATCCCAGGATCAATTGCAATTTTCTCTCGAGGGACGCCGTAAGAAATCGCTTGTTTTGTTTTCTCGAGCAAAGCCAGCTTTATTTCATCCACAGGGGCTGCATAAGTCGGGTTTGACTGCATCGTGTTCGGTTCCCCTTTCATATGCATCAAGATGATTGAGGCGCCAGTTTTGGCAACGAGTGGGAACATAGCAGGATCGTTTCCAGCCGAGACATCATTTACAATACAAGCACCGGCTTCAATCGCTTTTTCGGCAACTTCCGCGCTGCGGGTATCGACACTAATAAATCTATCTCGAGGCATTTGCTTGCTAATTTCTGAAAGTGGGACAATTACTCTCTCCATCTGTTCAGCAACAGTCACACTACTCGCTCCTGGGCGCGTCGATTCGCCGCCAACATCTAATATAGCAGCGCCACTTCGAAGCATGCATAACCCTTCAGTTATTGCATTTTCCGGCCTAAGGAAACGACCTCCATCCGAAAAACTATCTGGAGTGATATTTAATATACCCATGAGCAGCGGCTGCTTAATTCCAACAAAAGGATAGCTGTCTCTAAACTTACCCATTAGCACCACTTACCTAGAAAATAGCTCGGCGGCCATTTCATCAGAGGCCTCGATGAGCCCATAAATCATATCTTTTTCACTTGATAGGTGTCCCGCACTTCTCAAAAAATTGATAGAAGAGTTTGGAATTGATTTATGAAGCAACCAAGCTGACTCCGGCAAACACGTCAGATCTCTAGATCCATGTACGATCTTACAAGACACCTTTGGAAGCTTATCAATGTCTTCGATCAATTGATTTTCCTTCATGAAATACCCATGCTTCGCATAATGGAATTCAATTTTTGCCTTGACGATAGCTGATTTCATATTGACATTATGCGATTCTCCAGAACCTATCCCATCTATTGAGAACATGACCACTGAACCCGACCAAATTTCCCAAGCTCTGGCCGCCGCTTCCATTCGTTCTTGGTCCCCAGACATAATAGCATCGTAGAGAAAGTCAGAAATATTAGAAATGTCTTCCATGTTAAGAGACGATATAAATCTATCCCATTGCGCCGGTAAGAATCGATTAGCTCCGTTTCCAAAAAACCAATCTACATCTTTTCTTCTGGCTAAAAAAGAACCACGAAAAATCATGCCAGAAACACTAGTAGGGAAAGCCTCAGCATAAGCAAGTGCCAACGTCACCCCCCATGAGCCTGCGAACAAAACGAACTTGTTTACGCTATAAAGTTTTCTTATCAATTCTAAATCTTTAATTAAATGATTCGTAGTGTTGGCAACTACGGAACCGTATGGTGTAGATCTACCTGAACCACGCTGATCAAGTAGAAATATATGATATTTTTTTGGATTGAAAAATTGACGATGGTCGCTCTTACACCCTCCTCCTGGTCCCCCATGAAGAAAAACGACAGGGATACCTTTTTTATTCCCGCACCTTTCAACATATATTTGATGTCCGTCACCAACAGGTACTAGCTCTTCGGCGTAAGGCTCAATCTTCGGGTATAAGCCCTTCTTTTTTTCTGAACTCATGACAGTCTTTCTAGCAACTTCACCGTACTATCCTCCTCCTTTTTGAAAGCCTTGATGAAAAGTCTGCATATAGGATTTGACACAGGCTGGATTCATATTCTCAAACGTTAATTGTATGTCGATGATTGGGAATTTAAGGAACCCCAATGTTCGAGTTTTTTCCTTAGATAAACTGATGTCGACCTTTTCCCCAGTTTTCCAGCTACTATGAGCACCATCAGACTTTAGAGCTATATTGGCATCGGGAAATAGCTTTGGATAAACTCGAAAGAAATCTGAGTAGCTAAGTCCCATATCACAACAAGAAATGACCGTGGCTTTATTTAATTGTTCACTGTTCACTAAGTAACAACGTTATAAGTCGAATCTAATGGGGACAAACGACTCTTTAAAATCAAGAGCCCAGCTCTAGTTTGACCAAAATAATTTGTACAGAAAGCGTAAATAGCCACAGAGGAGAGCTGGAGCCAAATAAGTTCCACGAGAGCTAAATTGACATTCAAGCTTACCGACACCCTATATCACTACAAGTATAAATTGTAGCCGTCTATTCTTTTACAGTACAGACCTCTGAGCGAATCAAGAATCTTTTACCGGTACCATTGTCTAGTGAAAACATACCGCCCATTCCATCTACGAGATCAACAACTAAGTTTGTATGCTCCCACCGACTGTACTGATTACGATTCATATAAAAAGGTACATTACATATTGTACCTAATGAAATATCGCTGTCGCTAATCACAAATTCTTTCTTTTCAAAGAGCATAGGCGAACTTCCGTCGCAACATCCTCCAGATTGATGAAAGAGTAAATCTGCCCCATATCTGAGCTTCAATTCCTCTAAAAACTCCTGAGCAATTTTAGTGGCGCTTACTTTCTCCTTCAATGTATCGCTCCAATAACAATCATCGACTAGCTGTGAAATGGTCAATATTGAGCTATAAATATTCCCGACTTCGAGTTCCTCGCGCGGCCAGAGCAACAGAATACTTCAGCCCCACTATCTCACAACAACAGCAATGAGGTCTGAGGCATAGTGTCGCTTGCAAAATAGTCGAACGGATGACTAAAAGAATCCCAATGCATCAGGACTATAAGATACCACCAAGTTTTTAGTCTGCCTGTAGTGATCCAACATCATTTTATGATTTTCACGACCAATTCCTGATTGCTTGTATCCACCAAATGCTGAGTGTGCACTATAGTCATGGTAGCAATTAGTCCAGACTCTGCCAGCTTGAATAGTCCTGCCCGCACGAAATGCCTGAGTCCCATCACGTGTCCAGACACCTGCACCTAGACCATAAAGAGTATCATTTGCGATTTCTAATGCTTCAGCCTCATCCTTAAATGTAGTGACTGAAACTACCGGACCGAATATTTCTTCTTGGAATATACGCATTTTATTGTGGCCCTTAAAAACAGTTGGTTGAATATAGTATCCTCCACCAAATTCGTCACCCATCACTTTTGAAGCACCTCCACCCGCCAACAATTCAGCGCCTTCTTCCTTACCTAGCTTCAAGTAAGATATGATTTTTTCCATTTGCTCGTTTGAAGTTTGAGCGCCAATCATTGTTTCCAGTTGTAAAGGGTTACCTTGTTTAATTGCCTCCACTCGAGGTAAAGCTTTTTCCATAAACCTTTCATAAATTGATTCTTGAATTAAAGCGCGACTAGGGCAAGTACAGACCTCTCCCGCATTTAGGGCGAACATAGTAAAACCTTCGAGTGCTTTATCTGGAAAAGCGTCATCTTCCGACATAACACTTTCAAAAAAGATATTAGGCGACTTTCCACCTAATTCTAATGTTACCGGTATCAGGTTGTTCGCCGCATATTGCATGATCAAACGACCCGTAGTGGTTTCGCCTGTGAATGCAACTTTTGAAATGCGACTCGAGGATGCTAGAGGTTTCCCAGCTTCTAAACCAAAACCATTTACGACATTTAGTACACCAGCTGGAATGACATCGGCAAGCAATTCCATTAACACCATTATTGATGCTGGTGTTTGCTCCGCCGCTTTCAGCACCACGCAGTTGCCCGCCGCTAGTGCGGGCGCTATCTTCCAGATACCCATTAGTATAGGAAAATTCCAGGGAATTATTTGTCCGACTACGCCAAGAGGTTCTTTATAATGATATGCATAGGTATCTGCATTCAATTCAGAAACGCTCCCCTCTTCAGCCCTGATACAACCAGCAAAGTACCTAAAGTGGTCAATCGCTAGAGGGATATCAGCTGCAACGGCCTCTCTTACTGCCTTTCCATTATCCAATGATTCTGCCGCTGCCAGTAAATGTAGATTCTCCTCCATCACATCTGCGATTTTATTCAAAACTTTGGCGCGATCTGTAGCAGAACTCTTACCCCATGACGGGAATGCGGCGTGCGCCGCTTCTAGAGCAGATTCGATATCGCTAGAATCAGAACGAGCAACTTCACATAGGAACTCTCCGGTTATGGGAGTGTGATTATCGAAGTAGCGACCTGCTTTAGGAGCTTGGAATTTCCCATTAATAAAATTGCCGTATCTAGATTTAAACGGAAAATCTATGCCCAAATGTTCTACGTTAAGCTCTTTACTGCGTTCTGAACCCGAAAAAGCTTTAGCCATTTTTCTTTTGGTTTTCTCAAGCATAATTGGAACCTTTACTGATAATGTGTTTTCCTAATGAGGTATCTTCTACAAATCCACCTAGGGTAATTTTCTTGTTATTCAATCAGATTAGCACACAGGTCTAGGGATTAAAATATAATTAGTAATAATATTAATTATCATTGCTATTTAGATTTAATTAAAATAATGAGATTTTGGCGCCTTTTTACAAACAGTGAGATGACCAGAACCTCTGATAGAGCATCCAAAAGACAGCATTAATTAAGTTAAGAAGCGTCAACCACTTAGGGCTCCGTTTGGAGCAGGAGACATCGTGAGCATTTAGGGATAATCGCCCTTAAACGAGCCATTAAGAACTTGGTAGCTGGTAGACGCAGTAAGTTTACGTTCAGTCAGACACAACTGTTGCCTTTAGGCCAAGGACACCTAGGTTTTACTCTGCACATCAAATGTCCGTGGCCTTACCCTCCCGCGACGGGAGGCCACACTGCTAAAACATCCTTATCACTTAGAAAGCTGGTTTTTCTTTTTTCGGGCGGGATGAAAAAGCCATTTACTAGCACTAAATGGGCTGACTCCAGTGGAACACTCTGTTGCTCGAGCACGCCGATTATTGAACGGTCGCCAGGAATAATGATATCAATTTTATTTTCTACAGCTTCTTTCGGAAGATATTGCGCCAGTGATGCGTATAGTTTAAATGTAATTGTTATCTTCAAAGGCATGAGTTTTTCGGACCATAAATCGTGAAAAAGCGAAACATATCACACTTTGCGGCTCCAGTTAGCTATTTCATCACATCCGCATTAAAGCCAATAGCTTGGGTTGCTCCTAAATATGCTTCCATGATTCGAGTCGGATCTTTCATGAGCCTCTCTTTCCAAACCCCAAGTTTTATCTTACTTTGAATAAGGCCGCGGAGCACGCCAACATGTTGGGTCAAACCCAGACTGGTAGCACCTACCAAAATGTCATCTTGAAACTGTAGATTTATATATTTGAATCGCTCTTTATTGAGTAACTCGGCTGAATCTCCTCCCGTCACACCCATCCATAAGCCGAAGGAACTCGAAATGAGTCCTAAGGTATCGAGCACATTCATATTTACCGAGCCTCGATGGGTGGCTTGAGTTTGTCCTGCCATATTTTTTGCAGCAAGCGCTCCGTGCTCTACCGCAGTCGGCTGGATCGCTTGAACAGACATCTCTCCAGTAGAAAAATCATAGGCCTGTGCGACATCCCCTGCGGCAAAAATGTTCTCATCACTGGTTCTCATCGCTTTATCTACTAAAACGCCTTCTTCGACCTTCACGTCAGTCGTGTCAAGCGCGCTCGTGTTGGGTTTCACGCCTGTGGCAGAAACCACCATATCAGCAATTAATTTATGACCCGTGCTCAATTCGACTAACAACGAACTATCATCTTGGGAAATAGAATTAACTTTCGTGGAAGTGTACACATTGACACCGTTATGTTGACACCAATCTTTTATCATAGTGCCAGCGATATCGTTCATCATTCTGGGCACCATCCGGTCTTCCATTTCGACTACCGTTAAGTCCGCGCCACTTTTTGCAAGGGCTTCAAGAATAATACACCCTATGAATCCTGCACCCATCAACACCACTTTCGACCCTGGTTTTGCAACCCTTGCGATATGTCTTGCATCTTCCAAAGTCCAACAGCTCGTCACCCCCGGTAAATCGATCCCTGGTATGGGCGGCGCTAAAGGAGTAGATCCGGTGGCAATAAGCAACTTGTCGTAATCGATTTTTGTCCCGCCCTGCAGGCTTACGTTTTTCCCCATTTGATTAACTGACACAACCTTACCTTGTACGATAGCGATTCCGCTTCTTTTGTAATGTTCACCGTCTTTACGTAAAAAAGTACCATGCTCATCGATTTGATTCACAAGTAAGTACGGTATGGCCATTCTAGAGTAAGGCATTTCAGGCTCATCACCTACCACAGTTATGACGCCGTCAGGGTCTATTTTACGAAGGTTCTCAGCAGCAGTGACTCCAGCTGGTCCCGCTCCAATGATTACATATTGCACTTTCGTCTAGCTCCCGTCATGTAATGTTTTATAAACTTAAAGGCCTAAACGACCCATGGTTTCATTGGTTGGCACACCTTCTTCAGACCAACCACGCAGCGCATAATACTGGGGAAGCATCTCGTGCAACCGATTTACGGAACCTTTAGCTGGCCCCGTCTTTGCAGCATCTTTAAGAAGCCTCCCTGGGAGCGTATCGTCTGCTTTTGTAAGACCAGCATCAAGGTTAAACTGTCTTTCCAAATTCCAGATTCTTTCACCGGCTTCCAGCATTGAAGCGGCGCTCCATCCACCTTCGCAAGCGGCATCAACTTGCGGGGCAATATCTTCCAAGGTCCAGGCAAACGTGGTAAACGTGCATAGCCCCGTACTATCGACCGCCGCCGTCGCATCTTGAAAAGCTTTTACAAGTTCTGGTTTCCCATCAGTCGTCAGTGGATCAGTCTTCACCGGAACCCCCATGACCTCAGATGATACTGTATAGCCTCTCAAGTGACATGCTCCCCGATTTGACGTGGCATAACCGAGACCCATTCCCTGTATCGCTCTTGGGTCATAGGCTGGAAACTCTTGCCCTTTTACAGTCATTGAAATCTCAGGGTGCCCATACTTCTCACACAACCTTTTCGAGCCCATAGCCAAGTCTTTACCAAACCCTTCGCCTGTAGCGACTAGCTCTGCCGCTTTCGTAAGCGCCTCAGCCGACCCAAAAGACAGGTCAAGACCTTCTGTCGTTTCTAGAGTAATCGCTCCCATTTCAAATAATTCCATAGCCGCTGAAACGGTAGCCCCAAAGGAAATAGGATCGTACCCATCTTCATTACATAGAAAATTAGCGTAAGTTAGAGCATCTAGATCATCAATTCCTACATTCGAACCTAATGCCCAAGCTGATTCGTACTCGAGGCCACCAGACGCTCCGATGTATTCCGGTTTGTTCTCAATACTATAGTGTTGTGGATCAATTGTAGAAATCCGACCGCAGGCTATTGTGCAACCAAAACAGGCTGCGTTGGTAACCAAATTAGGTTTACCATCACTTTCTCGCGGTTCAGCCATAGCCTCACCAGAAATTTTATGAGCTCCTTCAAATTGAACTTCCTTCATATTCCTAGTAGGCATAGCCCCAACTTCATTGATGACGTTCATCAATACTTGAGTACCCATCGCTGGCAAACCTTCTCCTGTTACCGCATTGTCAGCAAGTGTCTTTTTTCCTTCGCTAGTGGCTTTAAAAAATGCCTTAGGATCTCTTACGTTCCCTACTCCGACTGTTCCTCTTATAACGACTGCTTTCAAGTGCTTCGAAGCCATAACTGTGCCGACTCCTGAGCGCCCGGCAGCTCTATGGCGATCGTTTACAATTGAGGCATACAGACAACCGTTTTCGGCAGACCTCCCTACGCAAGCGATCTTAACTAACGGATCTTGGAACTTCTCGTGAAGCAACTCATCAGTCGCCCACACTGATTTTCCCCATAAATCATCCGCGGGCATCAGTTGTGCTTTTTCATTTTCTAAATAAAGAAAAACTGGAGCTTTAGATTTTCCTTCAAAAATAATCATGTCCCAACCAGCTTGCTTCATTTCTGCCCCGATAAAGCCTCCAGAATTCGAGCACGCGATCGCTCCGGTCAAAGGACTTTTTGTAATAACAGAATAGCGTCCGCCTGTTGAAGCCATGGTCCCAGTCAAGGGACCAGTAGCCATGATCAACTTATTTTCGGGGGACAATGCATCCGCTTTAGGGTCGATTTCTTCCGCAAGGTATTTAGTGGCTAATCCTCTTTGCCCTAAAAAAAGATGAGCCCATTCCATATTCAGAGGCTCTGGCTCACAAGTACCTTTAGTTAAGTTCACTCTCAGAATTTTTCGTTGCCAAGACATTGTTGTTAACTCCCGGTTTCGTGGATTAGTTTTGTGGTATAGATTGAGCAGCATGAGAGCGCATTCTCTCAAGGCCCGTATGTTCTGAATCTACGTAAGTTATGGCTTCAGTCGGGCAAGCGGTGACACATGCTGGGTCTCCCCCGCACAAGTCGCACTTCATCACTTTACCGCTATCAGCGTTGTAATTTACGGTCCCAAAAGGACAGGCTATAGTGCAAACCTTACAACCCACACAAACGTCTTCGATCACTTCTTTGGCACCCGTCGCTTCGTTCACAACTATGGCCTCAACAGGACAGGCATGAAGGCACCAAGCTTCAGAGCACTGGGTGCAGGTGTAGGGAGCGAACCTGCCTTCATGATGAAAATTAAAAACTTTGATACGAGATTTAGAAGGGTTGAAAACCCCTTCATTTTCATAAGAACAGGCCATTTCGCACTGTAAACAGCCAGTACACTTCTCAGGCTCTAGTTGGAGCGCTTTTAACATATCTAGTCTTCCCCCATTAAATGCGCTGCGTCAGAGTTCATATTCTTATGCAATCTGCACCGCATCGTTCACTAAAAATTATCAACAGGTTCCATCAGTTTTATATAACTTATGTCTGCTGAGATTGAACCGAGATTAACTGGAATTTGCATGAAATGCTACAGGCAAGAACCTGATTGTAAATAGAAATCATTATTATAGAAGAATGATTTCTATTTAGGTATATAAATGATTCTTATTAACTTAAAGAGCGTGTAATTTAAGTTCCGCAGGACTACAATAAAGCGTTAACTATCATAGACCGGCCCGCACGAAAAAATGAAAAATGAAAAATGAAAAAAGCATACTGCGTCATTATTTTACTATTCTTAAAACCTCATCATTCGTAATTCTCTGCTTATTGAGCACTCTCGCCTATTCCAAAGACTTACCTTTATATTTCTATGGGGACATGTCCTCGAACGAGTGGTACGGAGCTATACAGGGCTTGCAAGAAGCTAATGCTCAAGGTAAATTTCTACAGCTAAACTATAAGCTCATACACAAAACGAAGCTGGACGACGTAAAGGCTGACAAACCGTATGCTGTCATATCATCGCTCTCTCCAGCAAAACTCAGACAGGCACTTTTAGCAAATCCTCAGATACCCTTTCTAAATATAAGCTCAATTGCCGAACCTTTTTCACGTTTATGTACCCCTAACTTGTTTTATATCAGACCCCATCCTTCCTCCCTAGTCGCCGCCGAAGCCGCCTGGAAAGCCGAAGGCAGGATCGAAGCCAAAGCGGTCTTATGGCACCACAGTTTTAAAAAATATGCCGCGGCGCAGCTAAACAAACGGTATAAAAAAAATACCGACCGTCGTATGAACTCGGAATCGTGGTCTGGCTGGGCTTCAGTTAAACTTTTCTCCGATACCTTAGCCCGAAATGGTCCCGAATCAGAAATAAGCATAGTAAATTTTCTGAAGAAGAGCCTCGCTTTTGATGGACAGAAAGGCAGAGATCTGTTTTTTAATAGTTATAACTATTTAGAGCAACCTTTATTGGTGATCCACGATGACAAAATTGTTGCAGAAATAAGCACAAGTCAGCTACTGTCTGCTGAAAGTGGAGCGTTCTCTTGTAAATGAGCAGAAAGCCAAAAAGTCATTTAAAATATAGAGACATTTATCAGAGCTATAGAGGAAAAACTATGAAGTTGATACTCGCTATAACTGCCATAATTGTTGCGACAAACACTATGGCAGCGACAAATCGGGCGTTCGTATCCAATGAGAGAAGCGACAGCGTTTCTGTAATCGATATTTTAACCAACAAAGTTATAAAAACGGTACAAGTTGGAAAACGACCTCGAGGAGTAGGTATCTCTCCGGATGGGAATGAAGTCTATGTAGCAATCAGTGCCGATAACGCCATCGCAGTCCTAGATCCGGTCAAAATGGAGGTTATTAGGACATTTGCAAGTGGTGACGATCCGGAAGCGTTTGCCATACATTCCAATGGCAACCTGTACATATCAAATGAAGAAGATGCAATGGCTTCGGTCTACGATCCGAGAACGGGCGCTCTATTAGCCACCATAGACGTGGGTATTGAACCTGAAGGGGTGGCAGTTGCGCCTGATGGTACTAGAGTAGCCGTGACAAGCGAGTCGACTAATCTCGTCCATATAATTGATGTTCCTGAACATACGATACAAAATAATGTCCTTGTAGGTGCTAGACCACGCTCAGTAGTATTCAGTAATGACAGTCAAATTATCTATGTAACCGCCGAAATTGGCGGAGAAGTAAAAAAGATAGCGGCAGATACGGGCAACCTAATAAAGAAAACGACACTTCCCGATCAGAACGCAAAACCGAAAGATGTACTTCTCAGCCGAGATGGCAAAAATCTATACGTCGCGGGTGGTCGTGCTAATAAGATTTTCATTCTTGACGCCGAAAGCCTAGACCATAAAAACAGTATCCCAGTAGGGAAAAGAGTCTGGGGTCTAGCTCTGAGTCGGGATGGATCTAGATTATACACAACCGATGGTTTGGACCATCAAGTCACCGTAATCGATACCAAATCAGAAAAAGTTAAAGCCGTCATCAAAGTAGGGAAATTTCCTTGGGGCATAGCACTTGACGACTAGTTAGATTGAAAGGAACAGGCAAGAATTTATTTCTTACTTTCTTTCCCCTTCAGCAAACTTTTTGTTTTGCTCTTCTGTAGCTGGTGATTGGTGAAGCTTTTTCCATTCGGCATATGGCATGCCGTAAATTTCCTCACGAGCCGCATCATAATCCATGTCTATCGAGCGTTTCTCTGCCTCAGATCGGTACCACTTGGACAGGCAGTTTCGACAAAACCCGGCTAGATTCATCAAGTCAATATTTTGCACATCTGTATGCTCACGTAGATAATCTCTTAAGTAACGAAAAGTAGCCGCTTCTATTTCGGTTTTTTTCTGTTTATTCATCGACATCAGCTCCTGTAATTTTAGATCTTTGATAAGTTTTTTGTATGACTTGTAAATTCGTTCCATACCTTACGGTAACCGCAGATATCACTGTTTCAGCAGGCTTGATAGCTACTTGGCACTCTATGCTCATAAGTTATTGATCTTATGCCAATTCAGTGCTTAAATACTACCACGTTTACCGATAAGCTATTTGGGCTCATCGAACGATTCTAATTTTAGGTGGAGAAGTAACATGGCGTGGGAAGCACCAACATATCAAGATATACGTTTAGGATTTGAAGTAACGATGTATATAAATAATCGTTAACTCTGCCACACAATACAAAAGGGGCTCAGGTCCCTTTTTTATTGTGTGGGATTCCTACCACGGTCTTATTCGGCGCAAAGTCGCCATACCGTCTCGAGCGACATGACTGACAGCCCCTCCGATATGCAAAAAAATCAGCAGCAACAGTAAGCAAGAGCTAAATTGATGAACGCTTGTAAAAAAATCATTAAAGACGACATTCTTGCTCGCCCAAGAAGGCAGCATCAGACCAAATAGCTTTGTGCTATATCCGCTAAAAGATGAAGACAGATAGCCCGTCATTGGCTGAATAAAAAGTAACACATAAAACCCGAAATGAACCCTCCTAGCAAACCACTGCTGCCATGGCATTACCGTTTCAGGAAAAGGCGGCGGAGCATGTCTGTATCTCCACCAAAGTCTTACCACCATAAGAAAAAAAAGGCTGAGGCCTAAAGATTTATGTAAAGCAAAAAAATATCCTCGCTCAGCACCTCTTGGCAAATCAGTCATAAACCAACCAACACAAAAAAGCGCAGCGACTAAGGCTACTATCAACCAGTGTAATAGCCCTGCTGTCTTTGTATAATTGTGTAATTTGTCTACGGTCATAGTATTGTTCCATCATCCATTAATGCTTATTGAGTAGACACGAAAGACAGGAGACTCGCATATCAATCGTTCACTACAATTATATTATTATACTGATGAAATATATCCCATCTATTAAAGTGTCTTTTGTCGTCGTGATTCTGACTTCGATGACATTGTTTTTAACTGTCTTTCCAGAAAGAGCATACAACGCCGATCAGTATCACGTCGAAGTCGATAAAACGCGTCGCACTCTGACATTGTCGAACGCGGCCGGCAGGGTTCTCAAAGAATTTAAAGTTGCTTTAGGCCGCGGAGGATTGGGCCATAAGAAAGCCCGAGGAGACGGCATTACCCCTTTAGGCTCTTACATAGTGGTAGGCTTTAACGAAAAAAGCGATTTCCATTATTTCATCAGATTAAATTATCCTAATAGTAACGATGCTCTTGCAGCATATCGAAACAACTCTATTACTTTTGAACAATTACAAAAAATACTGTCCGCCAATGTCTCAGGCGAGACCCCGCTTCAGACTACACTTCTGGGAGGGGCTATTGGACTTCATGGAATAGGTAATGAGACTGACGCAAAGCTTCTAATGCACAGTAAATTAGACTGGACTCAAGGTTGCATAGCCTTAAAGAACCATGAGATTGAAGAACTGAGGCCTTTTCTTACCTTGGGGGTACATGTTGTAATAAAAGAATAATCAGACCGTCACTAGCGCAAGGAGTCATTTATGGTCGAGAGTTACCGCAACAGCCATCAATTTTTTTTGATGTGGTTAATCGCGATAGGGGTAATGCAGTTCCTTATTTTTCTCGGTTTCGATAACGGTTATCTTGCTGTCGTATTCAAGAACGATCAAAGTCATATTACAAAAATTATAGCCAGCATATTTTTATTTGGTTCTATGCACTGCGGGCTACGATTAAAACAACTGTGCTTAGAGTTAAATCCAGTTATTTCTTTAGAAGAAAAATTACTTGGCCTAGATCTTTATGTACGTAAAGATCTTTATGATTTTAGCGCCACCACAAAAGGTATTAGCTCTGATTACCTAAAAAAACTGTCTATTGATGACACCAGTCAAAGTCATTCAAGTAGTATCAACTCCGCAACTGAAGTATTAATCGCTCAGGCTAAAAAAGGCCATGAGTCGGCCTGGTTTTTGGTAGATCTTCTCATCAAGCTTGGTTTGTTGGGAACTATTATTGGCTTTATTTTAATGCTTAGTTCGGTTAGTCAGGCTGACACGCTCGACATTCAGGCGATGCAGATAGTACTCAAGGACATGAGCGGTGGTATGGGCACGGCCTTGTATACTACATTGCTCGGACTATCAACCAGTCTTCTACTCTCTGGGCAGTACCTTTTAATGGATAAATGCGCAGACGATCTAATAGAACGGTTACTTAATATTGCTAGTCTAGTCTCCAATAAGGAATAGGCTGAGAAGCAATGGCATTCAATAACGCATGGAAAAAAAAGCGCGGCAATACCGATCCCTTCACTGATTTATTATTCAATGCTCTACTTGGATTTACTTACTTATTTCTTATAGCAGTGATGTTTATGAACCCTGTAGCTGAGACGGGAATCATAGAGGCCAAAGCCGAATATATCATAGCGTTAAATTGGCCTGATAATGACCCCAATGACATTGATATTTGGGTAGAAGACCCAGTCGGAAATATTATATGGTTTAAAAACAGAGAGGCCGGCTTAGTACACTTAGATCGAGATGACCGAGGAAATATCAATGACCTCATAAAATTTAATGAGCAACAAGTTAGCAACCCTTTAAACCAAGAACTAGTCACTATAAGAGGGATAGTTCCAGGTGAGTATGTCGTGAATATTCACTATTATGAGACCGTTACCAACACGCCAGTTGATGTGTCGGTAAAGATTTCCCGCGTCAACCCTACTCTTGAAGTAGCTTATTATGGGAAAATGACCCTTGAGAAAAAAGGTGTTGAAAAAACCGCTGTGAGATTCTATATCTCAAAACAAGGAAATATTGAACGCATTAATAAAATAGAAAAAAGCATTCTGCTTTTATGAGAAAATTTAGGAGCTGAATAGTGACTTTAAGTATTCTTGGCCTCACTCTGTCATACGTTGCAATGGCGATTCTTTTGCTTGTTTTTTTACAGTATACGACTCTTCGCTGGGGGCAAAAATCAGCGGCAATCGTAACTATTTCCGCCTTATACTTTGTGGTTTACACTTCATATTCTGAGCTTTTAGGCTGGCCAGCTGATAGTCCTTTACCTGCACACTTTAGGTACCATTATTCTGTAGTAGAGGAACCATCAAAAAGCGGCCCCGCCAGAGCTGGTTCTATTTATATTTGGATTACCGAACTAGTCACAGAAGAAGGTTTCCAAAAACCTCGCGCTTATAAGGTGGCCTACTCTCAAAAAACTCACGAAAAACTAGACCTCGCCCAAAAAAAGACACAGAAAGGTATTAAGCAACTCGGAGAAGTCGTAAAGAAGAAAAAGTCTGGTGGGGTAGGTGATGTACTTAAAAAAGGCAGTGTTACATTAAATTTTTATGATGTGGTAGGCATGAAAATCGATCATAAATAAAGTTAAGAAACTTTAATACCCCGTTCATAGATAGACAATTTCAAAATAAAAGAAAAGCCAACCTTCCCCTTTTCTGCTAAATATTTTTTGCTTATTCCATAGCCGCAGACAGCGACAATCTCGTCACCATTTTTCATGATCGGGACAAAAGCTCTCTCCCATGGAGGAACATTCCATTGTTGAAAAAGTTTCTTTAAATCATGGTGGAAGCCGCTCCCGGCAGGCTGAAATTTTTCCCCTCCTTTACGGAAGCATATTTTAATGTTTTCGGGGGAGAACTTGCTGGGATCCAAAACTTCGTAGCCAGCACTTTTCTCAACCTCCAATTTTCCCCAAGGCATAGACACGGATAACCCAGTCCAATCAAGAGAAGGGCACGTATATGTTGGCAACTCATGCATTAAATACATCTGGTTACGATACAACCTAACCTCCACTCCTCCCCACTTAACAACGGGACTTCGCTTACGAGTAGAATTCAAGATTCCTAAAATGGCAAGTACATGACTTTCTCTGGGCACTGGAAAATCAATCCGTTCCAGTAACCTTTTTACCAGAAAACCATGAAGAGAATCTGGGAAAAATTTAAAAATTCCTACGGAATAAACACCCTCAGAAATAACACAAGCGTCAATTTTATGATCAAAAATTTGGTTTAACCCGTCAACAATTTCCCGCTGTCTGAGCCCGACACGATATATTCCATCGAGAGCCGAAGGATAAATTTTCTCTAACGCTGGCAGCCCCGTTTTTCTAATATTATTTCGCAGGTACTTATCAGAAAAATTACTAGAGTCTTCTACCCATTTTAATTTTTCTTCTCGAGCATAATCTTTTATACACGCTGCCGAAACATTCAATAAAGGACGCACCAAAGAACCTTGACCAAAGCTGCGGACCTCTCTCATGCCTTTCAGACCATGAGGTCCAGCACCTGACATTGCATGATGAATAATTGTTTCAACTTGATCGTTCTTATGGTGAGCCGTGAGCAATGTGCTATTGGCATCAACATATCTTTCCAGAATTCCATAGCGTGCAGTTCTAGCCCATGCCTCTTCACTCTGGTTGACCTTACGAAGAGTAGCAACTCGAACAACAGAGCACTCTAGATTATAGAGGCTGGCTATTTCCTTACAGTGAGCGCCCCATTCTAAGCTTGAAGGACTCAAGCCATGATCAACGTGGATTAAAGACACCGAAATACTTTTATACTCTCTAACGAAAGACACAACCAAATCGAGCAGCACGGAGCTATCGAGACCACCGCTATAGGCCACCACAAGTCGGGAGCTACCTAAATTTTTGATCTTCGCTGAAAGATTAGCCCGAAAAGTTTCAAACGTTAAATGAGTCTTCACTACATTTTGATTAAAACCAGCTTGTTACTAGCTGTTTTTTTCCTTGTATTTACCAATTGAAGCGATACGCGCTCGGCGCGATAGCACCAACTCATCAGATGGCATTGGCAAGAGAGTTTTCAACTCTTGGGCTATAACAGACCGAAGGCTGGCAATCGCAGAATCTGGTTCACGGTGCGCACCCCCTAAAGGTTCGTCGATAACTCTGTCTATTAAGCCTAATTGCAGCAAAATAGGAGCGGTTATACCCATTGCTGCAGCCGCGTCAGGGGCCTTATCAGCACTTTTCCACAAAATAGAAGCGCATCCCTCGGGCGAAATGACAGCATAGGTTGAATACTGCATCATTAACACACGGTCTGCTACGCCTATTGCTAAAGCACCTCCGGAACCGCCTTCCCCTATGACACTCGCTATAATAGGCGTTTTCAAACCAGACATCACCAACAAATTCCGAGCAATTGCCTCGCTTTGACTCCGTTCTTCGGCTTCAACACCAGGGAAAGCTCCTGGTGTATCGATAAACGTCAAGATAGGCAAACCATGTCTTTCTGCGAGCTCCATAATTCTCAAGGCCTTTCTATATCCCTCTGGTTTTGGCATTCCAAAGTTTCTTCTTAAATTCTCTTTGGTTCCGCGACCCTTCTGATGTCCTATAAAAGCTACTCCTAAACCATCAAATTTTCCAAGGCCGCTCACGATAGCGGCGTCGTCAGAAAAAGTCCTATCTCCATGCAACTCATGAACTTCGTCAAATAATTTTTCAACATAATCAAGGGTAAAAGGTCGCTTCGGATGCCGGGATAGTTTCGAAATTTGCGAGGCACTTAGTTTTGAGAAAATTTGGGCTGTAAGTTCCGCTGAGCGTTCGCTTAACCTTTCAATTTCTTCGGAGATGTTTAAAAGAGGGTCGTGGCCAATTAGCCGCAGCTCATCTATCTTAGCCTCTAGCTCGGCAATAGGTTGTTCAAAATCTAAAAAATTCAAATTGACCTGCGAAGATCCGGTGCTTGTGTTACTCATCGCATCATTTTAGCTGTAAAAACACAAAGATAGAACTAATACTCGACATTTACATCACATACCCCGACGGTTGAGTTCAATTTGTCGAGCAGTTCATCGTTTAGACAAACACTCCATTTTTCTGGAAGGTTCAAACGAGTCTTAGCTTCATCACTTGTATACTCAAAAAACACTGGAATCAGACCACTCTCATTAGTCAAAATATCTCCTAGCTCCTCAAGCAGTTCTTTGTCGATCATTTCGTTAGTGACTGACAAGACCAAACCAGTTGCTAATTTATTTCTAGTTTCGTCAATACTACGGATCCCAACTGCTTCTATTCGAAACTCTCCAGAATACTTGTCTTCTCCGCAGGAGGCATCAACAACGACAATACGATCAACCGAAAGTTTATTAATGTTTTCTTCGTAAATTTCGTTATAGACAACGACCTCTACTCGAGCACTTCCGTCATCAAGTAAAACAATAGCCATTCTACCGCGCCGAGTTTTTATTAATCTCACTGAATTTATCAGACCGGCAATCATTTTATTTCCAGACGAAAGTAAAGCTAGCTCACAAACTGGAAAGCGATCAAATTCTTCTCTATACCGGTTGATAGGATGTCCGCTTAGATAAAGTCCAAGAGTCTCTTTCTCATATTTCAAAATCGTCTCTTTTGACCACTCTAGGGACTCTGTTTTAGCTATGATTCCGCTTAGGCTAGCATCATTTTTTTCGGTGGAGAGATGAGCGACTCCAAACAAGTCGTTTTGACCTGAGCTTGTATCTCTCGCCGCCTGATCCGTAGCTTTCAAAACCCGGTCAATATCCTCCATGAGCAAGTGTCGTGGCACATCAAAACCGTCAAGCGCCCCCGATTTAATCAGAACTTCCAATGCCTTACGGTTAATCCGGTTGGAATAATTCCGTCGACAGAGACTCATCAAATCCCTGTAAGGGCCTTGATTAGCTCGCTCTAAGACGATACTCGAAATAATGCTTTCTCCTAAACCTTTGATTGCACCCAAACCATAAAGAATAGTCTTTGTATCTTTAACGGTGAATCGAAAAATACAGCAATTAACATCGGGAGAAATCACTTCGAGATCCATTTTTCGACATTCTTCAATAATGCGCACCACTTTATCTGTAGTATCCATGTCAGCAGACAAAACTGCCGCCATAAATGCCGCTGCATGGTGCGTTTTCAGCCATGCTGTTTGATAGGCTAGGAGCGCGTAAGCGGCTGAATGGGATTTATTAAATCCATATCCTGCAAATTTTTCCATCAAATCAAAAATTGCCGTGGAATCTTTTTTATCAACCTCGTTGTGAGCAGAGCCTGCTAGAAAGCTTTCTCTTTGGAAAGCCATTTCTTCAACTTTCTTTTTACCCATCGCTCTACGTAGCAAGTCCGCAGCGCCTAAAGTGTAGCCTGCCAAGACTTGGGCTATTTCCATAACCTGCTCTTGGTAAAGAATCACCCCATTAGTGACATTCAATATTGGCTCTAAGGCTGGATGAAGATATTTCACAGCGGCACGGCCGTGCTTTCTTTCAATAAAATCATCAACCATTCCTGACTGCAATGGCCCAGGCCTAAAGAGTGCTACCAATGCTATTAAATCATCAAATTTATCAGGCTGTAATCGCCTTATCAAATCTTGCATTCCTTTAGACTCTAGCTGAAAAACAGCAGTAGTTTCACCACTTTGAACCATCTCAAAGGTCTCTTTGTCATCAAGTGGTATGCGCAGAATAACTATTTTCTCCTGCTTGTTTTTCTCCAGAACTGCATTTATATCCTTTAAGGCCCAATCAATGATGGTTAAAGTTCTAAGACCGAGAAAATCAAACTTAACCAGGCCAATTGCTTCAATATCGTTCATGTCAAATTGGCTGACAACGCTCTCACTACCTTCTTCACAATATAACGGCATGAAATCGGTTAAGTCTGTAGGTGCTATAACAACCCCTCCAGCATGCTTGCCGGCATTTCTTGCCAACCCCTCTAGCTTTTGCGCCAGGTCGAATACGCTTCTTACATCGTCCTCGCTTGCATATCGGGTCGATAACACTGGCTCTTCGATAAGCGCCTTTTCTAAGGTCATTTCTAATTCAAAAGGAATCAACTTTGCTAGCTGATCTATAAATCCGTAAGGGAAACCCAAGATACGACCGACATCACGAAGTACCCCTTTTGCTGCCATTTTCCCGTATGTGATGATTTGGGAGACTTTCTCTCGGCCATATTTTTGAGAGACGTAGTCAATCACTTCGTCTCTTCTTTCCATGCAAAAGTCAATATCGAAATCAGGCATAGATACACGCTCAGGGTTAAGAAAGCGCTCAAAGAGTAAGTCATACTCGATAGGGTCCAATTCTGTAATACCCAGAGCAAATGCTGCCAACGAGCCAGCACCAGAACCTCGCCCAGGGCCAACTGGAATATCATTTAACTTTGCCCATTCGATAAAATCAGACACAATCAGAAAATAGCCAGAAAATCCCATTTCACCAATGACGGAAAGCTCTCTGTCCAAGCGATGAGAATATTGAGTAACAATCGACGAATCAGACGCGTCAGCTTTAACAGCTTTAGTATCAAATCGACTACTCAATCCCTCGTGAGTTTTATGCTTCAACAGGTCGTCGACATTTCCGCCTTCAGGGATTGGATATTCAGGCAAGTGATAAGTCTTGAAATCAAATTCTAAATTACATTGCAACGCTATATTTACGGTATTCGATACTGCGGAAGGCACGTCTTCAAATAACATGATCATTTCCTCCTCAGTTCTCAAGTATTGCTCTGCACTATAGAGCTTTGGACGACGAGGGTC
This sequence comes from Pseudomonadota bacterium, assembly GCA_018668255.1. Lineage (GTDB taxonomy): Bacteria > Pseudomonadota > Gammaproteobacteria > UBA4457. Next base: position 78,708 of record JABISZ010000035.1, read on the forward strand.
AGATAGCATTCGTCCTTGCTGAATACAAACTCGTGCCTCATGCACTTCATAATCGTCCGCATTTCTAAATCTGACATCGTTAGTAGCAACCAAAGGTATCGCTAGATGCTCAGCAACTGACGCCACTTCTTGCAAGTAAGCTTCTTCCTGCAACCTCCCTGTACGAAAAACCTCTAAATAGTACCTCTCTCCGATTAGAGCTTGCCACTTTGCCGCGGATCGCAGCATTGTTTCCTTACTTCCTGTGAGAAAAGCTAAACCAATATCACCACTTATACCTCCCGAAAGACAAATAATTCCGGTAAGCTGAGAGATGGTTAGCCAATTTTCATGCACCATAGGAATCCCCCTATGCTGACCTTCTCGATATGCTCTCGTTAATAAAATACTTAAGTTTTTATAACCCAAATTATTTTGGCACAGGAAAACAATTTTATATGGCTTACCCGTGTTCTCAGAATCAACCACCCATAGATCAGCACCTATTATAGGTTTAATGCCCGCTGACATCGCAGATCTAAAAAACTTGGAACTACCAAATACATTCGATTGATCAGTTAGCGCAATCGCAGCCGTTCCATTTTGCGTGCAATGAGAAATGAGCTCTGGAATCCTTACTAACCCATCGACTAAAGAATATTCGCTATGGAGATGGAGGTGGACAAATTTGGGTGACATTTTAATTGTCCTCTAAACATGCAAACTTATGCAGCGGTTTAAAAGACATTCGATGTTCTGAGGATGGACCGTAAGTCTCGATAGCTAACTTATGAGCAACAGTTGGATAGCCCTTGTGTTGCGCAAACCCATAGCGTGGATACTTTGCATCTAATTCTCGCATGATTCGATCGCGCGTTACTTTAGCAATAATGGAGGCTGCGCCAATTGCGTCTATCAAGGAGTCGCCTTTTATAATGCTTTGCGACAAAAAAGGCGTTTTAGGACAAAATTTTCCATCTACAAGTATTTGGGATGGGTCAAAACCCATATTAACTACAGCTCGTTGCATGGCCAAAAGCGTTGCCACATGTATGTTGAGAGCGTCAACCTCCTTCACTGAAGCCATACCAATACCCACAGCTTTGGCAGAGGCCCGTATCTTTACATATAAGCGTTCCCTCTCCGATTCACTTATTGTCTTTGAATCGCCTATACCTTTAATTGAATTAGGTCCCAACACTACGCTAGCAGCTACCACCGGCCCTGCCAGGGGTCCTCTACCTGCTTCATCGACTCCTGCAGTGTCATCATCCACTTGCCATGGGAGTTCAGCAACCATTTTTTATAAGCTGAGAAACGATCTCTGCAGCATTCTCAGAATTGTTAATTAGTGAACGGTGAATAATTTCTGCAGAACGGGAGAAAGCTTCTATATTTTTATTATCTTCAAGGTAATACAAAACAGTTCGAGAAAGGTTTTCAGTCGTCATCTCGGATTGAATATACTCAGGAACCAGATCACTATCCGAAAGGATGTTAGGCAAAGCAATTTTCTCGACGGTGATCATTTTTTTTAAAAAATAATAGCTAACTGGTGACGTCCGATACCCTACAACCATGGGGGTACGGCATAGCAAGGCTTCAAGCGTCACAGTTCCAGATGCGACAATCGCAGCGTCAGCAGCAGTCAACAATTCACGGGAGTTCCTTACATAGACGCCAAAGCCCTGCCCTCGGCAAGCTACCTCTACGAGTTTTCTGTGATCATCATTAACAACGCCTATAACAACCTGCACCGACTCCTTAGCCCTCGCCACGATTCTAGCTGCATCAATAAAGACGGGTAAATGTCTAGCAATCTCTTGCGACCGACTTCCTGGCATTATAGCTAACACCGACTTACTTTCGTCTAGTCCCAATACTTGCTTAGACACCAGCTTTCGAGGGTGGAGCGGCAGCTGTTTTGCCAATGGATGTCCAACAAAATTAGTGTTTATTCCATGCTTAAGAAAAAATGCTCGTTCAAAGGGGAAAACAGCTAACAATCTATCAATTGATTTCTTTAATTTTCGAGTACGATATTCTCTCCATGCCCATATCTGAGGGCAGACGTAATGAACTACAGGGACACCTTTAGTTTTTAATTTCTTTTCGATGTAGAAATTAAAATCAGGGACATCTATCCCGATAAAAACGTCTGGTGGATTATCAACAAAGGAAGTTACCAGTCTATCCCTCAATTTAGACAACCGCGGCCAGTTACGTACCACTTCGACTAATCCCATGACAGATAGCTCGGAAATATTTGCTTCCGCTACGCATCCATTTCTCAACATTTCCGGACCCGCCATCCCTCGAAAAGTTGCGTGTGGATAAATGGACTTAATATCAGCTATCAACGCAGCTCCTAGTCGATCTCCCGACTCCTCACCGGCTACGATTCCAATTGAAAGGATTTGCGTGTTCATTCCTCTCAGTCTCTGGCTCTAACGGATTAACTAAGACAAACGTGGTTATGTTTCAACGAACGATTCCTCGAGTCGACTCCAACACGAACCTGTGGATTTTTGCAATTACTGGACTTGCTACCTCTTTCTCTAATTCGACCAACGCGCTGCTAGTAGTCAGACTGCGACGATACATAATCCGATAGCATCTTTTTACGGATTCGATATCCACTTGCTCAAAACCTCTTCTCTTCATACCAACTTTGTTTATCCCACGTGCACGCGCGGTATTCCCCGAAACCATAACAAACGGAGGTATGTCCTTTACAATAATAGTGGAAATTGCAGAAAAACTACTTTCGCCCAACCTACAGAATTGGTGAACACCAGTAAAGCCGCCGAGAATAGCGTAATCATTTATTTCTACGTGTCCAGCAAGCGTAGAATTGTTCGCCATAATACAGTGGCTACCTATGAAACAGTCATGAGCAATATGACAGTAACCCATTATCCAGTTATCTGATCCTACTTTAGTAACGCCACCTCCAAGTGCGGTGCCACGGTTAATACTGCAGTATTCGCGGATAGTGTTTCCATCGCCGATCTCTAATCGCGACTCCTGACCGTCTTCGTTATATTTCTTGTCTTGCGGGTCATCACCCACGCTACAGAACGAGTGGATAGTATTATTAGACCCGATAACGGTCGGGCCTTTTATATTACAATGCGAATGAATTTTCGTACCTTCTCCAACAATTACTCCCGGTCCAATATATGTCCAAGGGCCTATTTCGGCACCAGGTGCAATAGACGCACTCGGATCAACTGACGCAAGCTTACTTATCAACTGTCGGCTACTCTTTCCGTGGTCATCAGCTTAGCGGTGGCAACAAGATTACCGTCTACCTTAGCAGTAACGTCGAACTTGTATACTCCCCGTAGCTGTTTTGTCAGCGTCGCCTCTAGAATTAACTGGTCTCCAGCCGTAACCGGCTTCTTAAACCGCGCTTTATCGATACCCACTAAATAGTAGACATTCCCCGTCTCACTTATCGCTTTATTGGAGTAAAAAGCCAACATGCCGGTAGCTTGAGCCATAGATTCCAATATGAGCACACCGGGCATAATCGGATGGTCAGGAAAATGACCCTGAAAAAAGGGCTCGTTAATAGTGACGTTTTTAATTGCCTTAATTGACTCAAAAGGCTTGCACTCCAAAACTCTATCTATGAGTAGCATCGGATAACGATGAGGCAACGTTTTTAAAATTGACGTTATATCTAAATTTTCCATCAAGCACCTATTAATAAGCAATCACGTTTCCAGCCTAACGGACAGCCCACCGACCTTGGCAGTGTCACGCGACAACTTTTCCCCTATAGCCATTGAAACCATTGACTGTCACGCAAGCTGGCGCCAGTCACGTGCAACAACTAAATTATTTTTTTAAGAGCTCAATTACTAAGTTGGAGATATCTGCTTTCGAACTAGCATACGGTACATTCGCTAAAACAAGGTCGTAGCCATTTTCTTCAGCCACCGTAACTAGAGCTTCTCCTATGAGCTTTTGAACTTTCCCCATTTCTTCATTACGTCGGAAATTAATATCCTCTTGGAAAGTTGTCATGTCACGTTTTAACTCGCGAGTCTTGTTAGCAATGTCTCTGTTAATTCTTTCGCTTTCGCTTTCGCTCATAATAGCGCCATCTTTAGCTAAGCGGTCTTGGAGTTCTTTTAAAGCTTGCTGTGCTGCTACTAAATCTCTATCTCGGGTGGCAAACTCTTTTTCGAGTATTTTCCTGGCCGCATCGGCTTGAGGAGCAGACTGAAGTATTTCATCCGGCTTGACGACCCCAATTTTTAGTTCCACTGCATAAACAGATTGTACTGCTAAGGATAATGCAAATGCGGATATCAAAGACAACATAAATTTATTTTTCACCTGAACACTCCAAATAAGAATAGATAGCTAACAAAAAAGACGGTAGAGAACACTTTTCTCTGCATGCACGTAATTGTGTCATATCTCGCCACGAAAGTGGAACCTCTAGCCCATTAATATAATTAATACTGTGCACCAAAATTAAACTGAAACTTCTGAACTTCATCGTACCACTTGTCTCTCAATGGGAATGCATAGCTTACAGCTAACATCCCAAATGGAGACATCCAGGAGGCAGAAACTCCAGTTGACATCCTCATGTCTGAGAACGAAAAGTTGTTGCTCATAGCCAATGGCTTCCCATCCGCACCTCGCACAAAATCACCTGTGTTTTCAACGAAACTATAACCACTGTCACTCCAGACATTACCTGCATCAAGAAATCCAGAAAATCTTACAGACTTGAATTCTGCTAATGCCGGCACTGGAATCAAGACCTCAGCATTAAAGACTACGGTGGTATGTCCCCCCAACGCGCGGCCATATAAGTCCTGAGGCCCCAAGGAGTGCTCATCAAACCCACGCACGGTTCTAGGACCCCCAGCGTAAAAATTCTCAAAGAAAGGCAGCTGACTCGTCCCTCCATAGGCTTCACCATAACCAACATGCGCCTTAAGAAGGCCGGTAAAACCTTTTCCTAAAGGACTGTATATCCTTCCATCATATTCCATTTTCCAATATTTAAGATCCCCTCCTGGTAAAGCGGCAATCGCCTGTATACGTTGCAACACGCCTCTATCCGGAAAGATACCATCATTACGAGTATCGTAAGAATAAGACGTATTAAATTTTATACTGTTGTACTTATTCCCTTCTTGTCTCATGAAAGTAGCGATTATTGGATCGAGTAAGTTAGGAGCCGTATTAATTTCCGTTTGTTCAAAAGAAAGGCCAGTCATTATGTGATTATGTTCCGTGATCGGTAGCCCAAGCTTCACTCCCAATGAAATGCTTTCAGTTTCATACCTTGAAACTCGACGACGACCAGCATCGCTCTTGCTGTACATGACATCGAATCCTCTAGCAACTCCATCTTCAGTCCAGAAAGGATCCATGTACCCTAGTCGGAATGTCTTTTGAATATCACTGTTATTAAAGGCGAAATTAACGCTCTTTCCGCTTCCTAGAAAATTGTTCTGATTGACATTGGTATTCACAATAAACCCAGCCGACTGGGAAAATCCAAAGCCCAGCATTAGATTGCCCGAAGGCCTCTCTACTACTGTAAAGTTAACATCTACTTGGTCAGGAGTGCCCTCGACTGCAGGCGTTTCAACCGCGACATCCTCAAAATAACCGAGTCTTCTGAGACGGGTCTTACTCCGTTCAATTTTTTTCGTCGAGATCCAGCCACCTTCTAACTGTCTCATCTCCCTTCTCATAACTTCGTCACGTGTCTTTACATTTCCAAAAAAGTTCACACGTCTCACGTAGGTGCGCTGACCGGGATCCACAAAGTAAGTAATGTCGACTGTACCCGTGTCTTCGTTAATTTGAGGTATTGCGTTACAGTTCGCAAAAGCATAGCCTTCATTCCCAAGCCTATCAGTCACATTCTTACTGGTAGCCGTCAACGCCTTGCGAGAAAAAACCATTCCTTTACGGGTAAATACCCATCTAAACAACTGTTCGGGGGCTACAATCAAGGTTCCCGAAAGTTTCACATCACCTATTAAATATCTTTCTCCTTCATCGACATTAATAGTGATATATACATCTGATTTATCTGGCGTTATGGATACTTGCGTTGAGTCTATTGAAAAATTGATGAACCCAGTATCCAAATACAATGAACGTAAAGTCTCGAGATCCCCTGAAAGTTTCGACTTAGAATACTGATCGTCTTTTCTAAACCAACTAAGCATATTTGTAGTATTTAGCTTGAACAGCTCCTTGAGCTGCTCCGTTTCAAATGATTTGTTTCCGATTATGTTGATTTGTTTGATTTTAGCTGATGGGCCCTCAGAAATATTGAAGTGAATAGCGACGGCTTCGTCTCCTGTAGGTATTACTTCTGTATCTAGTTTTACAGCATATTTCCCATTCGCGAAATACTGTCGCTTAAGCTCTTGTATAACTTTATCTAATTTGGCGTCATTAAAGACCTCCCCTTCGGCAAACCCTGCCTCTTTGAGACCTTTTTCGAGATCTTCAGTCTTAATCGCGCTGTTACCCTCAAAAACCAGCGCAGCTATCGTTTCACGTTCTATAATCGTTACTACCAAGACATCTCCGTCTCTATCTAACCTGACATCTTTGAACAGTCCTGTCTTATAGAGTGCACGTATAGCATCCCGCGCTCGTCGCTCATCAACGGTATCACCTATAGCAATTGGTAATTTATTGAAGATCGCACCTGCTGATATTCGATCGAGCCCCTCCACGCGAATATCATCAACCACAAATGTCTCAACCGCTAATGCGCTTGCCATACTGAGTGTTAACAGAAGCCCTAAAATGTTTCGGGATATTCTAAATCGCATAATATTTTTTCTTACTTTTTATCTTGTACCCATCAACAATTATTGAAGCCGCACGAGATCGTTATAAAATGCAGTCCCCATCAGTGCGATTAGTAAAACAAAACCAATCTGCTGCCCTATTCCCTGAACACGCACCGATACAGGTCGCCTACTTACAAATTCTATCAGGTAGTAGAGCAAGTGTCCCCCATCAAGCATCGGTATTGGCAAAAGATTTAAAATTCCTAAACTAATGCTTATCAATGCCAAAAACTCTAAAAAGCGGGCGAGCCCCATCCCCGCTGATTGGCCGGCATATTGTGCGATTGAAACAGGGCCACTTAGGTTTTTTGGCGAGATCTCTCCTGAAAGCATTTTGCCTATGAAACTGAGAGTCATTGTCGACATTGTCCAAGTACGTTCAATAGCTTGAGGAAATGCAGCTAAAATACTGAAATGCTCTTTCGACATAGGCGCATACTCAAAATTTTCAGGAATTCTAGCTTGTGCACCGATTTTACCGACCATCACTCCGCCTTCTTCAACGGCATGCGGCCTAAGGATAAGTGTTCGGGTGCTTTCACCTCGCCCAATATTAATGCGCAAATCCATATCTGCTCCCGAACGCACAATATCGACCCACTGCGTCCACGACTTCACAGGAACATCGTTCGAATCCAAGATTTCATCGCCTGGACGCAATCCTGCTACTTCCGCAGCGCCTCCCACGATTACTTTATCAATCACGGGAGGTAGTACAGAATGTTTTATCGTCACTCCCATTGTAGTAAGTAGGTTTTTTTCCGCCAGGTCATCAAAAATTACCGATGAAAAGTCAAAGGACGAAGAACGCTTCAACCCATTTTCATTGGTATATGTAAAAGGAACATTTCTTTTGTCAACAATTCCAGTAATTGATCTTTTAAGGACACCATCCCAAGTGTTCACTTTATGGCCATCAATCGAATCTATAACGTCGTTTGATTCCAATCCAGCCCTAAAAGCGATTGAGTTCGCGTCTACAGAGCCAACAATAGAACTTATCCCTGACGCTCCGACAACTAACATAGCCCAGTAAGCTATAACCGCAAATACGATATTAATGAATGGCCCTGCTCCCACGATAATTGTCCTTTGCAGTAGAGATTTCCGATTGAAGGCTCGCTCTTTCTCACAATCCTCCACAACACCCTCTGCTTCGTCTAGCATGCGAACAAAGCCACCAAGTGGAACTAAAGCTATGGAAAAAATAGTCTCCCCGACTTTTTTCTCCAGCACTACAGGACCAAAACCAAAAGAAAATCTGAGGACCTTAACACCTGCCCAACGAGCGGCACCGTAGTGCCCGAGTTCATGGACACCAACTAGTAATCCTAGAGCAAGAAGAAAAAACATCCCTGAAAACAGAATTTCGTTCATGTTGCTCCATCCATAATTGAACCGACAAGCATCTGACGGGTCAGCTGGTCTGCATCCAAAATTTTCTCTAAAGAATCAGCTTCCACTATTGAGGCATTTGATAGTGCTTTTTCAATGAACGAAGGAATATCAACAAATGATATTTTATTGTCTAAGAATGCAGCCACCGCCACTTCATTTGCCGCATTCATCACTGCCGGAGCAGTCCCTCCTCTCAAAAATGCATCTCGCGCAAGATTTAAGCAAGGGAAATTAACATTATCAGGTTTCTGAAAATCGAGTTGACTCACCGCAAATAAATCGAGATTTCCAACTCCCGATCGCACTCGTTCAGGCCAACCTAAGCTATATGCTATTGGTGTCCTCATGTCTGGCTGCCCCATCTGAGCGATTACCGAGCCGTCAATGTACTGGACCATAGAATGAATTACGCTCTGAGGATGTACAACCACATTCACATTCTCCGGAGAAACTCCGAAAAGCCAGCACGCTTCAATTACTTCTAACCCTTTATTCATCATAGTGGCAGAGTCAACTGAGATCTTTTTGCCCATATCCCAATTTGGATGAGCACATGCTTCGTCTGGCGTTACTAGACTTAGCTTCTCTTTGCTATAACCTCTAAACGGTCCTCCAGAGGCCGTGAGTAACAAGGACTCCACCCCGTGTCTAACAACCTGTCCAGCATCATTTTTTGGAAGACATTGAAAGATTGCATTATGTTCACTATCTATCGGAAGTAAATCGGCACCTGAAGCCGCCACTGCATCCATAAAGAGCTGTCCAGACATAACTAATGCTTCTTTATTGGCGAGAAGCACACGCTTTCCAGTTTTTGCCGCTGCTAAGGACGAGAGGAGTCCGGCAGCTCCAACAATCCCAGCCATCACATAGTCAGTCCGGCTATCTGCTGAAACAAACTCAAGAGCTTCAGGACCGGCCAGCACCAAGGTATCTGGCCGCTCATTTTTGAGACGTTTGCGCAGTGAGTCAGCAGCTTCTTCATCGGCCATAACAGCGTAGTCTGGCTGCCAAGTGAGACATTGAGAGTACATCAGGTCAACATTGAAGTTAGCCGTTAGCGCAAAGATGTGAAATTTGTCTGCCATTCGAGTAACGACATCCAGCGTATTAGCACCGATTGTCCCCGTTGACCCTAGGATTGTTAAGTTAATCATGCAATGTACTCCAAGTGGAGTAATGCGCAAAGGTAGACCGGAGCAGCTGCACAGGCGCTATCCAACCGATCGAGGACTCCACCATGACCGGGTAATACAGTCCCGCTATTTTTAACCTTACGAAAACGCTTTATCATACTTTCAAACAAATCTCCTACCACTGCCGCCAAAGTGGTAATGGCGACAACAGCATTCCATATATATAAATTAAGAACTGGGTTGACCAGATAAAGTAGATTCCCTATAAACATAGCCCCAAAAATACCAAATATTAGTCCCTCCCACGTCTTTCCAGGGCTAACGTTAGCTATTAATTTGTAACGGCCGAATAATTTTCCACCAACGAAAGCGAATATATCGGCGCAGCTTACCACAAGAATTAATGACAAAAGAAAATATAAATTAGAATTTTTAATCGTCATGACTGAGACGAACATAGACACAAGGATTAATGCGCCAACGGCCCCCAATATCATCTTATTGATGATTACTCCCTTACCAGTTTTCTGGTACAAGGCAAGCCAGAAAAGAGCCGCAAGCCAAAAAACTAATATCAAGTATGCACCTAGCTGCCGATTTTCCTCAGCAACCGCACTCAAGTCTAAAATTACAACTGAAAGAATACAGATCGCCGACGAATAAAGAGTCTTCCCGTAGATTGATTGCAGACCGGAAAGTCCGCCCCACTCAATTCCTGCGAGAAACAACACTATTAAAAAAAATATCAAAGCAACTAGATCTTGTGCCATTAGGCCAAAAAAAACGAATGCTCCGAAAGCACAAACCCCAGTTAATAAACGACTACTTAACAATCTCATCTATTACCCGCGTCGGTCGCACCATTTGATCAAGAAGTATCTCTTTATAACTCTTCTCAATCAGGATCACCATCATCACCCAACAAGCCGCCAAAACGTCGCTGCCGGTTACTGTAACTAATGATGGCATCAGTTAGGTGATTTTCATGAAAATCTGGCCACAAGCAATCTACAAAATACAACTCTGTATAAGCCATTTGCCACAAATAGTAATTACTCAAGCGATGCTCGCCCCCGGCTCGGATAAACAAATCCGGTAACGAATCCCCAGGTAGCTTCATAAACTCGTCAAAAAGTCCCTCATTGATTTCCTCTGGGAGTAGGGAACCATCAACCACTTGTTCCGCGATTAATTTCGCAGCCCGAGATATTTCCCATTTACCGCCGTAATTAACAGCTATCACCAAATGCATGCGATCGCATTCTAGAGTCGTGTTTTCTATATTTCTAATTGCTTTTTTAAGGTCGAGAGAGAATGGTTCTCGGTCACCTATCACGCTTACTCTCACACCGTTTTCAAACAAAGATGCTCTTTCAGAATTGATCGAAGTTACCAAAAGCGTCATCAGAAATTGTACTTCAGATGGAGGCCTCCGCCAATTTTCACTACTAAATGCAAAGAGGGATAGCGTTTCAATTCCGTTTTTTATGCAGGCCTCAACCACCCGTCTCGTCGCATGAACGCCTTCTTTGTGGCCATTTACTCGATTTAGCCCGCGCTTCTCGGCCCATCGCCCGTTTCCATCCATAACGATTGCTATATGTTTAGGCGTGTCGAGAATCGTCATCATGACTTCTCCGGAATGGAATAAAAGTTGGTATGAAAACTCATTAGGCCCACTGAGACTCCTTAAATCTAATAAATTCCTAGATCTCGACGATTTCTTTCTCTTTCTGGACTACAATCCCATCAATCAACTTCACATGTTCATCGGTAATTTTTTGTGTCTCAACGTCTCCCGACCGCTCATCATCCTCAGAAATTTCTTTATTCTTCTTAAGGTCTTTGAGCTTGCTTAAGTTGTCACGTCGGATATTTCTCACGGCTACTTTTGCTTGCTCCGCTTCATTTTTTAAAATTTTAACCAATGCCTGTCGTCGCTCTTCTGTCAACGGAGGGACCGGGACACGAATAACTGTACCGGCGGTGTTAGGATTAAGCCCTAAATCCGAATTCAGTATAGATTTCTCAATTAGCTTTACTGCACCAGCATCCCAGACCGTGATTAGCAGGGTTCTAGAGTCCTCCAAACTTACGCTCGCTGTCTGCGTAATTGGCGTACTAGTTCCATAATAATCCACCATTAAATGTTCTAATAAACTGGGATGCGCTCTACCCGTCCTCACTCGTGAAATATCTGATTTGAATGATTCCACGCTTTTGCCCATTCGTCTTTTAGTATCTTCAAAAATTTTATTCATTTTTTCCCCCTTCACTAGTGACTAGTGTTCCAACTTGTTCCCCAAGAGCTGCAGCCAGGAATGAGCCAGGTTTCGTCATGTCTACGACCCTAAGCGGCATAGAGTTTTCCCTACACAGAACTATTGCAGTGGCATCCATAACTTGCAATTTTTGATCCAACACTTGGTCATAATGAAGCACGTCATAACGCTTAGCCGACGGGTCTAGCTTTGGATCTGCTGAGTATATCCCATCTACTTTCGTTGCCTTGATGAGAAGGTCGGCGTTTATTTCTATAGCGCGAAGACTCGCAGCTGAATCAGTGGTGAAAAAGGGATTCCCTGTCCCGGCAGCCATTACAACTACCCTCTCTTTCTCCAAATGTCTCACTGCACGACGTCTGATGTAGTCTTCACATACTTCATTTATTTTGATTGCTGACATAACTCTAGCCGACATGCCTGTTCGCTCTAGTGAATCTTGAATAGCTAAAGCGTTAACTACTGTAGCAAGCATTCCCATTTGGTCTGCGGTTACCCGATCTATACCTCCAGCCGCTAATCCTGCCCCTCTAAAAATATTACCTCCGCCAATGACGATGGCCACTTGAATTTTTTGGGAGACCAGCGCGCCTATCTCTTCACTAACTTGGCCAATAACCACTGGATCTATACCATACGGTTCATTTCCAAGTAGGGCTTCTCCACTAAGCTTCACCAAGACTCTTTTATACTGCAAATCTTCACTAGATTGTCCCATCTATTGAGTTCTCCAAATCCGGTTGCCTAACCTAAGTTTCTCCCGCAGTCTTTGCTTGTGCCATAACTTCTTCGGCAAAATTTTCCTCTTTTTTCTCAATCCCCTCACCTAACTCATAACGCGTAAATTTTCTCACGCGAGCAGATTTAGATGCAAGCAATTCTCCCACAGTCTGGTCAGGACTACGAACATAAGATTGTCCCATCAGCGTTATTTCAGCTTTATATTTTCTAATTCGCCCCTCTACCATTTTTTCAATTATATTTTGAGGTTTTCCTGACTCTTCGGCTTGAGCTTGAAAGATCGCCGTCTCATTGTCTATCACCGAAGTAGGAATCTGGTCATCATCAATACAAACCGGACTACTAGCCGCTATATGCATAGCTATTCCCTTTGACAGCTCGGGCTCTCCGCCCTCCATAGTCACTAACACTCCAATACGATCGCCATGAAGATATGAATCTAGAACGGCCGACCCAACAGTCTGTTCAATTACGAACCTTCTAACACCAATATTTTCACCAACGACACTAATCAATTCTAATCTCTTATCCTCAATTGTCTTACCATCACTGCAAGTACAAGCCTGCAGATACTCGGCACTATCAGGAGCTTGTTCCACAATGGTTTTTGCCACAAGCTCGCAAAACTCAAGAAAATTAGAGTCTTTAGCCACAAAATCTGTTTCAGAATTTATTTCTACCATAACAGTCAAATCTTTAACTGAAACAACAATGATTTTTCCTTCTGCCGCAATTCTTCCAGCTTTTTTTGCAGCTTTAGCGGCACCTATCTTTCTTAGATGCTCTATTGCTTTTTCAATATTTCCATCTGTCTCTACAAGTGCTCTCTTACATTCCATCATTCCAGCTCCGGATCTATCCCTGAGCTCTTTAACCATGCTTGCATTAATCGTCATTATTAATAGCCTTTATTTGTTTTGCTACCTTCTATCGAAGGTGTTGCTTCGAGGTCACCTATCTTAATAGGTCACTCTGATGGCGCTGGCGCTTTATCAGCACTTGCTTCAATGGCGCTGGCTTCACTAGCACCAGCAATCGCTTCACTGGTACTCGCTTCACTCTTTGAAACAGGGGGAGCTTCTGCACTCGGTTCTATGGCTTCAACCTCAACAAAATCATTTACGTCAACTTCTCCCTCTGGAGAGGAAGGCATGCCAGACAAAACCGCATCAGCAACTGCATTGGCATATAGTGAAACGGCTCGCGAAGCATCGTCGTTTCCAGGAATTACGTAATCAATGCCGTCAGGCGAATTGTTTGTGTCTACTATGCCAATTATTGGAATACCAAGCTTATTAGCCTCAGCAACAGCTATTTTTTCATGACCCACGTCTACGATAAACAGAGCGTCAGGCAAACCGTTCATTTCTTTAATCCCACCGAGACTCTGACCGAGCTTTGCAGCTTCACGCCGGATAGTCAGTCCTTCTTTTTTCGTTAACACATCTAAAGCGCCCGACTCTATCTGAGCCTCCAGATCTTTTAGCCTTTTAACTGATTGTTTTACAGTTTTAAAATTAGTCAACATCCCGCCTAACCAACGATTACTAACAAACGGCATGCCGCATCGCTTTGCATTGGTTTCAATGGGATCCTGAGCCGAGCGCTTCGTGCCCACAAACAGGATGTTATGGCCCGGCTTGGAAGCCAGCCGCTCTACAAATTTGATACCCGTCTCGAACATCGGAACAGTTTTATCGAGGTTGATAATATGGATTTTATTTTTTGCGCCAAAGATATATGGAGCCATTTTTGGGTGCCAAAATCTTGCTTGATGCCCGAAATGGACCCCAGATTCCAGCATGTCACGCATACTTACTTTACTCATGGTTGCTCTCCTTAGGGTTTTGCCTCCACGCTCCCCGGTCACCAATCCCACTGCGTATTCTTGCAGAAGGACACCCTAGCACCAGTTTAGGCTCGTGTGAGAATTAATTTAAAGTTATAATTTGCCCAATGGGCTGCGGCTTTATACCATAGAATGCAACCCCTCAACAATGTGCAATGACATAGGATCCGGATATAACAGATGATAAAGACAGCCGAAGAGATTCAAAAAATGCGTGTTGCTGGGAAACTGGCCGCTGAGGTTCTTGAAATGATCGAAGAGCATGTAGTCCCAGGCATAACCACCCTAGAACTCGATACTATTTGTCATGCATATATAGTGGACACGCAAAAGGCTATTCCCGCGCCTCTAAATTACAAAGGTTTCCCGAAATCTATTTGTACTTCTGTGAATCATGTCGTCTGCCATGGAATTCCTAGCGAAAAAATCTTGAAAGAGGGTGACATAGTTAATATCGATATCACCGTCATTAAAGATGGCTACCATGGTGATACTAGCAAAATGTTCCACTTGGGAAAAGTTTCCATCAAAGCTAACCGCCTTTCACTAGCCGCCTACGAGGGTATGAGAATAGGAATCAACTGTGTGAAGCCAGGAGCTCAGCTGGGGGATATTGGCTATGCCATTCAAAAACATGCCGAAGGCCTGAAATACGGTATTGTCAGGGACTATTGCGGCCACGGAATTGGAAAAGAATTTCACGAAGAACCGCAGGTTTTGCATTACGGGAAGGAAAAAACAGGATTAGTGTTACAGGCTGGGATGATCTTCACCATTGAACCGATGCTAAACCTTGGGAAGCATCAAGTTAAGCTTCTACCTGACAAATGGACAGTTATCACTAAAGACAGGAGCCTGTCAGCTCAATGGGAGCACACAATATTGGTAACGGATGATGGACATGAGATCCTAACGTTGAGATCAGAAGAAAAATTAACCCCTAATTAACGGATATTAAAGATCAATTGTTTCCTACTGCCCCGCTTTCAGAAAACGACTTAGCTGCCAGAGCAACCACGTTGGCAGGGGCCCGTCTCAACGACATAGCTTCAGCCATAGGGCAACCGCTGCCAAAAAATCTCCTGCGACATAAAGGCGCTATCGGGCAACTTATTGAGATGTATTTGGGCGCTACGGCCAGGGCACGGCCCGAGCCAGATTTCCCAGAAATAGGAGTCGAGCTAAAGACCCTGCCAATCAAGTTGAGCGGTAAGCCAGCAGAATCAACGCACATTTGTAGTATTACATTGAGTTCTCTAGTGGGTTCATCATGGCCCACATCATTAGTTTATCGAAAACTAAAACGAGTTTTGTGGGTGCCTTTTGAAGCTGATAAAAATATTGATATCTCTGATAGACGAGTAGGCACTCCTTTTTTCTGGACCCCATCCGATCGCGATGCAATCTTTCTGCAAAGAGATTGGGAGGAACACATGGAATTACTGTCTACAGGAAATTTCAGTTTACTATCGGCGCATCAAGGCAAATACCTTCAAGTACGCCCTAAAGCGGCTAACAGCCAAGCACTAGCGCCCTCCGTAAACTGTCGCGGCAACCCGAGCCGAAACCTGCCTAGAGGCTTCTATTTAAGGTCCACGTTTACCGCAAAAATTTTAGAATCAGCGTTCGGATGAACTCGAAAACTACCCTAGTTGAGAGCCCTAATGAATGGAAGTTCTGCTTAGCTCCAATGATGAAAAAAACGGATCGGCATTTTCGCTATCTCATCAGTATAATTGCTCCGAGAATGCGCCTATATACAGAAATGATTACTCCAAATGCAATAATTTATGGGAACCGCGCACGCTTCTTAGGCCATTCAAAGAAAGAGCTACCTCTCGCTCTACAGCTCGGTGGTGCAGATCCTGAGAACATTGTAGAAAGTGCCCTATTAGCGGTGGAGGCGGGACTTAAGGAGATCAACCTCAATTGCGGCTGTCCTAGCGATAGAGTGCAATCAGGGGCCTTTGGCGCCGCAATGATGAAGCGGCCAAAGCTTGTTGGTGATTGTGTAGCTGCCTTATCCCGCGCACTGCCGCCAGACATTAGGATAAGCGTGAAAACACGATTGGGCGTGGACGATTTATATAGTTATACCTATTTTCACTCGTTCGTAGCACAAGCGGTCGAAAGCGGCTGCCGTGTTTTCCATATACATGCGAGAAAGGCTCTTCTAGGGGGTTTAAGCCCGAAAGAAAACAGGGAAATACCGCCTTTGAATTATGACTGGGTCTATCGTCTCAAGAAGGACTTTCCGATGTGTACCGTGGTCATCAACGGTGGAGTAAATTCAGTTACTCATCTCCCAGATCATTTGCGCCGCGTTGACGGAGTAATGATTGGCAGACATGCCTATAACAATCCTTTTGACCTTGCTCACTTTGAAAACATAATCTTTGACCAGGATGCTAATACTCCTACTCTGACACGTAAAGATGTTGTCTTGCAATACCTAGATTATGTGGATCATCGATTGTCGGAAGGTTTTCAATTTAAAACAATGATTAATCATTTGATCAACCTCTATCAAGGTCAACCAAATGCCAAAGCATGGAGACGCTATTTAAGTACCAACTCCGGCCAGGAGTCGGCAAGCCTTGACACGGTCTTCTCGGCCTTATCGCTAGTAGATTAAATCCCCATGTAGCAGACTTGGTCTAGGTCGCGTTATACTAACACCAAGTTTACTATAGAATTGTTAAACATACGGATTGAGACAAAAGTTACTTATGAGTATTGAGCGCGCTAGATTCAACATGGTTGAGCAACAAATCAGAACTTGGGATGTATTAGACCCGACTGTTTTAGACGTTTGCACGAGAATAAACAGAGAAAACTACGTCCCTCAAAACCTCCAAAGCCTAGCATTTGCTGATACTGAAATTGAAATCGGTTTTGGTCAGCACATGATGTCCCCAAAAATTGAAGCTCGTGCGCTACAGGCTTTGAAAGTCGCGTCTGGGGATATCGTGCTCGAAATCGGGACAGGTAGCGGCTATATGGCAGCCTTACTCAGTTCTCTTGCCTATAAAGTTGACTCGCTTGAGATTAATGCTGAGTTAGCCGCAAGCGCCGCAAGGAGGCTTGCGAGTGATGGTTTCGACAACTGCACTGTCCGTGCCTGCGACGGTATTGATGGTTTCATCGCCAGTGCTCCCTACGATGCAATTATGATTTCAGGTTCCTGTGCTCAGCGCAGACCAAAAATCGAAAAATTACTTGCCATTGGAGGCAGACTATTCCTTGTGTTGGGAGTTGCACCCGTAATGCAAGCTACCTTGATAACTCGTTACGATCAAGAAACCTGGATTTCAGAAGATTTGTTTGAAACGACGGTAACTCCACTTATTGGAGCAGAGAAAAAAAGAGAATTTCAGTTTTAATTTTACAGACCGAATGCAGATTCGTTGAGGTTTCCCCCGCCCCCCGGGCGTTTCATACCAATCTCATTGATTAACCAAAAATACCAAAAGAGTACAGCTATGGCAAAGTCTATAATGCGCGCGATTAATGCTCTTATATTACTAACATTGCTACAGGCACCTAGTATTCAAGCATCTGATAGTGATTTAAGGTCACTATTAGCGCTCGCCGAGTTAGAAGATCCTTTATATAAGGAAGCCCAATCGCTTGCCTTAGCTAAAGCAGAAGGCGTGCCCCAAGCCAAATCGCAAATATTTTTCCCTACAATAAAGTTTAGTGCGGGGACTAACCGAGTGCGTGACGATATCTCAACGACTGGATTCGGGGCGAATGGGGTTACTAAGTATAATTCAAGAAATTATAGTATTTCTTTTACACAACCAATTTACCACCAAGATAGATTTCTAGCTCTTTCTCAAGCTGATAAAAGGGTGCAACAGGCTCAACTCGAAGTTGTGATCGCCCACCAAGAATTAATTCTAAGGCTTTCAGAGGCATATTTTGAAGTCCTTGCATCCCAAGATAATTTAGTTTTCCAACAAGCCCAAAACAAATCTTTGCTTGGACAACTTCGACAAGCTCAGAAAAGATTCACAGTAGGTCTAATTCCCAGAACTGATGTTGAAGAAGCAAAAGCTGGGTACGACAGGTCAATAGCCACTCTAATCAAAGCGAAGCAGTCGATTGACAATGCTGGAGAGATGCTCAGAGAAATTACGAAGAGTTATCCTAATAAACTTCCTGTGTTAACAGAAGAAATACCCTTAAATCTTCCAAACCCGCCAGCCATAGAACAGTGGACTGCGGCGGCATTAGAAAAAAGTCTAGAAATAAAAGCAGCTAATCTCGACGCACAGATAGCCCAAAAAGAGATCTATAAGCAAGCGTCACGCAGCTTACCTACGATAGATCTCGTCGGTGGTCATGGATACGGCCGCCAAGGTGGACGTTTCGGAGCAAGTAAAATACACAAAAGTGATGTCGGCATTGAAGTAAATGTCCCTCTCTTTGAAGGTGGGATGACGATGTCTTTGGCCAAAGAAGCACGTCATAGGCATGCGGCCAAACTTGCCATTTTAGAGTCTACACACAGAGCAGTTAATAGGGAAACACGACAAGCTTATTTAGGTATTGTCTCTCAGATTGGAGCCGTCCAAGCTTTGAAACAAGCCGTGGTGTCATCGGATGCTGCACTAAAATCGACGACGGGTGGCTTC
The DNA here is from genome assembly GCA_018668255.1 of Pseudomonadota bacterium. GTDB lineage: Bacteria > Pseudomonadota > Gammaproteobacteria > UBA4457. The sequence goes on from JABISZ010000035.1 coordinate 97,587, forward strand.
AACGTTGGGACCCGAACCGCAGTAGATGTTGTTGCCGCCGAGCGCGTTCTCTCGCAGTCAAAAAAAGATTACGCTCGAGCACGCTATGACTATCTGTTAGAAACGTTAAAATTAAAAAAAGCTGTGGGAGTTTTATCTCCTGAAGATCTGATTTCAATAGAAGCTTGGCTAAAATAGCAACTGAGTGGGTCTCACACGAGATACGGCTTAAGAGCTGCTAAAGTCAATTTTGTTGCTCCTTGCTGGTTCTCCATCACCTGAGTCGCCCTTATGGTTTGCTCTAGAGCTAATTCGTAGTTAGCTAACAAAATTTCCGCAGATTTTATTAGTTCAGAAGGGTTGGAAACTTTTACCAAACCATTATTCGCCAGAAGTTTTTCACAAATATCACTAAAATTAAAGGTAGAAGTTCCCGTGATCACAGGAACTCCTAGCGCTATTGGCTCCAACACGTTCTGTCCTCCGTACGACAGTATGCTTCCACCAACAAAAGCCACATCGGAAACCGCATAAAAAGACAACAAATGTCCAAGTGTATCAACTAAAAGAATGTCAAAGTTTTCTGCAGGCTTAACTGTAGTTTGATAACTCACTGAAAAACCTGATGACCTAATAAGCTTGCTGATGACAGGAATTCGATCTGGATGTCTCGGCGCCAAAATAAAGACTAGCTCTGGAAATGCCTTTCTAAGCTGCAGCATGCTTTCTATGATGAATGGTTCTTCCCCATCTCGAAAACTCCCAAAACACATAACTTTTTTTGATGCCAAGCCTAGGCGTTCTCTTAATTCTGTAGCTTGAGAAGTGATCTGTTCTTCTATGACTAGATCGCACTTCAAATTTCCAACAACACTAATGCTCCTGAGCTTCACACCTAGTTTTTCATACCACTGAGCATATTCTTCTGTTTGAGCCAATACCATCGACAATGATTCAAAAGCGGGTGCAGTAATAGCTTTTGCTTTCCGATAATTCCTGTAAGAATTTGGAGACATTCGACCATTTAGGATTACAGTAGGGATTTTTTTATCACGGCAGAGCTTTAATAGATTAGGCCACAGTTCTGTCTCTACCAAGATTAATGCTTTCGGGTTTACGCGGCTTACGAAACGCGACAATACTGAGGGCAAATCAATTGGAAAATACAAATGTGAAACACGCGCGCCAAACTCCAAGTAAGCAATTTCTGCACCTGTAACTGTTGTAGTCGTGACAAGAATAGGTCTCAGCGGATACTCTTTGAGGATTCTTTTTACTAAGGTCGATACAGCTTTCACTTCACCAACTGACACGGCATGAACCCAGATAGGGCTGGGGTTACTAAGACAGAACGGGAGGAAACCTAATTTTTGTTTACAGCCTTCCCATAAACCTTGCTTTGATTTATTACGCCACAGCCACCTCAGCAACAACAGCGGAGCAAGCGCACCGGTCACAACCGTGTACAAAAATCTCAAAGACTTAGCCAGGTTAAATACTCCTTAACCCCGCTTTTAATTCCCTTAAAATCCTTACTATAGCCAATATTGCGGAGGCTCGCGATATTCGCTTTTGTATTCGCTTGATAAGCGGACAGTAACTCAGAAGGGAACGGAATATACTCGATTTGGCCTCTTCCGTAAAATTCAAGAACCGCATTGGCAACCGTATTAAAAGTCTCTGCGACACCCGTACCACAGTTGTAAATACCTGACGCCAAATGCGACTGTTCTCCAGCCCAAATAGTTACGTCCACCGCGTCATCAACATGCACAAAATCTCGACACTGCTCCCCGGCCGCATAGCCGTGAGAGCCAGAAAACAACTTGATTTTATCGCTAACAGAAAGCTGCTGGTTTAAGTGGTAAATAACACTAGCCATAGTATTTTTATGACTCTCATTGGGTCCATACACGTTGAAATACCTTAGTCCGATTACGGTTGAAGATTTTTCTATTGTTCGCATTTTTCTTTGTCGCACGTGCTGATCAAAAGCTAGTTTTGAATACCCATAAACATTTAAGGGGTTCTCATTGTCAGCGATGTTCACATCGCTGCCGGAGCCAGAACCGTAAACTGATGCGCTAGAAGCATAAACCAATGGGATTTGAATTTTTTCGCAGAATTCCAAGAGCAACCGCGATGCTCGGAAATTAGTATCCATCATGTACTTTCCGTCCCACTCCGTGGTGCGAGAACAGGCGCCCAGATGAAATACTTGAGAGATATGGTCTAACTTGCCGTGATAACTCGTTTTGGGACTCATAAAGTTTTCAATCTCGCTAAAAAACCTGTCTTTATCCTCATAGTCGGCTATACAACATTTAGCCAAGTTCAAAGCTTTCCGACCATCTGTAAGATTGTCGACCACTAGTATGTCAAACAAGCCCCTTCGATTTAGTTCGGCAACGAGATTACTACCGATAAAGCCTGCCCCACCAGTCACTAAAATCATTCGTCTTCACCTAACTTATTTAAGATATCAGTAGAAGAGAAACCTTCATGAAAACCTAACACTTCTACTTTCCCACCCGCGGCAATCACGTGCTCCGAACCAGCAATTTCTGTGGCAACATAATCTCCACCTTTAACAAGCACATCAGGTAGAATTTCCGCGATTAATGCTTCTGGAGTATCTTCAGAAAAAGACACCACCCAATCAACTGATTTAAGAGCGGCAAGGACTTCCATTCTGGCTTCAAGATCATTTATAGGCCGATGGGGGCCTTTTAATCGAGACACCGACAAATTACTATTTACGGCCACAATTAGTCGATCGCCTAATTTTTTTGCATCTGAAAGATATCCGATATGGCCTCTATGCAAAATATCGAAACAGCCGTTGGTCATCACTATCGTGTCACTCTTGGCTTTCGAGTCGTCTACAATGTTTTTCAATTCAGCTACCTCCAATATCCCAGTTTTTGCTTCTGATAGGATATCGAATTTCCGAATTTCCTCTAATGTTAACGTAGCTGCACCAAAACGACCCACAACAATACCGGCAGCCTTGTTAGCGTAGGCAACAGCATTTCTAATATTTGAACCTGCACTTATAAAAGCAGCTAGCACCCCACAGACAGTGTCCCCTGCACCGGTGACATCGAATACTTCTTTGGCTTCGGCAGCTACTGTTAGGTGGCTATTCTCTTCAACAAGCACCATGCCTAAAGGGCCTTTCGTAACTAAAATCGCGCCAATAGCCAACTTGCTCAACATACCCTTAGCTTTGGCTATAAGTACCTCATCGGAGCTACAATCGCCAACCACAGCTTCGAACTCTTTCAAGTTCGGAGTCAACAAATTAACGCCTCGGTATTTCGAAAACTCGACACCTTTAGGATCCACGATGATGAATCGGCCTAAGGCTCTAGCCTCATTAATGAGTTTTTCAACTTCACCAACACTGCCTTTTCCATAGTCTGATATCACCACCACGTCGCAGTTTTGCAAATGGCCAGAAAACTCAGCATGAACTTTGTTACTTTCACCTCTGCCGGGCGATTGTTCGAAATCAATCCGCAGCATCTGTTGGCCTTGACTCACTACTCGTGTCTTAACTATTGTCGAATAACCAGCGCTTTTAACAAGCCCGCACTCAATTCCAAGGCCGCGGGAAATTTTTTCTACTTGCGCCCCGTCAGCATCGTCGCCGACTTGTCCTACCAGACTTACTGAAGCTCCCAACGTAGAGGCATTAGCAGCTACGTTTCCGGCTCCTCCAATACGCTCAATCGTGTTGTCAACTCTAACGATGGGGACAGGAGCCTCAGGAGAGATTCGCGACGTTGTTCCAGACAAGTAACGATCTAAAAGCAAGTCTCCTATTACAAGAATTCTCCCGTTACAGATTTTCTCGACAACCGCCCTCATCGAAATCATATCCATATACCAATTAACCACCTTAGAAATAACTCTATCATCAAACCACTTATAATCTTATCATAGACCCATGCTGAATTTACGTAGATTAACAGCCGCAATCATGTTGCTTACCAGTTTACCAAGTTATGCGCTTATCAATTCATACAACGCCACCTACCAAATCATAAAACATGAGATCAGAGTCGGAACGATAGAGCAAGTCTTCATACGTAAAGCCGATAGCTCTTACGTCTTCACATCCACCACCAAGCCCTATGGGATAGGAAAATTTTTTACGCGCCAACAAAAGATTGAATCGAGCGTTGGGGAAATTAATGGGACTCGAGTAATTCCCTTTCGCTATGAGAACAAACAAAAAAGTACGCCAAAGTCCTATAGCCTAAACTTCCAAACCGACCGACAGAAGATCATGCAAAAACAGTCTGATGGAATATCCGAGGGTCATTTCGATGATTTACATGATTCTTTGTCTTACCAACTACAACTATGTCTAGACATGCACAATCCCTCAATGGATAGATTTAATTATAAAATATTAAAAAAGAAAAAGATAAAAACGCTCGATTTTAGATCTCTTTCAATAGGAGAGCTATCGACGGGACTAGGTAACTTGGATGTTAAGATCCTGTTAAGACAAATGAACGATAATAGAAAAAAAACCAAGATATGGGCTGCTTCGAAGTTTAGTTATCTCCCTGTTAAAATTTTAAACGTCGGGAAAAATGGTAAAGAAATCTCTATTCAACTCCTTCGAGTGAGCTTTCATGAATAGGCTTTAGTCCTTTTCTAAGCTAGAAATTGCAGCTATCAGTTGCTCAGCCGGAGCATAAGCTCCTAGGTAAGTTCCATCCGATGAATATACCGCCGGAGTTCCTGCCAATTTCATACTTTGCCCGAGAGCAAAGTGATCTGCGACTGGGTTAACGCATTTATGTGTGACGATTTCCCCCCCTGTCTTTGCTTTAGTCAGGGCTTTTTTCTTGTTTGCGGCGCACCAAACATTCACTGCCTTATCATAAGAGTCGCTCTTAAGCCCTGCTCGAGGATATGCTAGATAATGGACGGTGACCCCAGCGTCATTCAACGCCGGCACCTCTAGGTGAAACTTGCGACAATATCCACAATCAATGTCAGTGTAAACATAGATATCACCTCTATCATTAATATTTTTTCGTCCGAACGAGATAAGTAAATTTTCATCTAACTTCTGGAACTCTTCCTTCCGTGTTTGAGCTCTAGCGGTCTGAGTGAGATTGGTTTTTTTGACTAAATCAAGCAATTCACCCTGAAACAAATAGCGCCCATCTTTAGATACGTAGACAAACTCTCCACTTAATTTAACTTCAAAAAAGTCGCCCATTGGGACCGGCTTAACTGACTCTACACTCTCTGATGGAAAAATTTTTTCGAGCACCTCTTTTACATTCAGATTTGAATCTGCAGCTTCTACGAGACCGACAGCGGCAATCGCTATAACTAGACAGTACGTTTTTATTCTCACTTTTTTTTCCTTTATGATTCTTGTATTAAAGACTATTGGCTCAACTTTACCCTCGAGGATGGTGTAAGCTATGTAGCTTTTTCAAACGTTCCGCTGCAACATAAGTATAAATCTGTGTTGTAGAAATATTGCTGTGGCCCAACAGCATTTGGACTACTCTTAAATCCGCACCATGGTTCAATAAATGTGTTGCAAATGCGTGCCGCAATGTATGCGGAGAAATTTGTCCGTCTATATGAGCCGTCACAGCATATTTTTTAATCCTGTACCAAAATGTTTGCCTAGTCATTGGTTTGCCACGACTGCTTGGAAACAAGGCTCTGGTCATATGCTCCCCCACCAGAGCTATTCGACCTTCGCTCAAATACTTCGTCAACCAATAAATAGCATTCTCTCCTAGAGGAACCAGTCGCTCCTTATTTCCTTTCCCCACAACTCGAACGACCCCTTGTCGTAAATTAACTTGAGTAGATTCCAGCCCCACCAACTCGCTAACCCTTAAGCCGCTAGCATAAAGGACTTCTAGCATCGTTCTATCACGCAGACCTAGTCGTTCTTCTGTATTAGGAGCGAGCAAGAGCGCTTCAACATCTCCTTCGCTAACAGACTTTGGCAAAGATCGTCCTATGCGAGGAGCCACAAGTTCGGTACTTGGGTCAATGGAAATTAAGGTTTCTCTGAAAAGATAGCGGTAATATCTTTTTATGCTCGCCAGTCGACGAGATAAAGTTTTTGAAGATAATTTCTTTGGTTGCCCCATAAATTGCATCAATTGAACTGAATTCGCACTCAAAAGAGTAGCATTAAGGGTAGTAAGGTAAATACGCAGTATTTTAAGATCACTCTGATAGGCTGACACGCTCAGAGGACTTAATCCATACTCACTCCATAAATGCTCAAGGAATCGTTCAAGATGATTCGTGTCTGAATTCAATTTACTGCTACTGACTTAAAAAAGTTAATATGGAATACTAGACGTTATTAGTAACAAAAATCTATAGGGAAGTACTAGGTTATGTTTGACGATTGGTTTAACGACAAACAGGCGGGTTTCGAAGAAATCCTTAGAACGGACTCTGAGCAAAAATCTGCTGACAAAGCTGCTGCGAAATTTTCATTATATTACTCTGAAAGTTGTGTTTTCTGCGCTCGTGTTCGCAAAACCATTCGTGCGTTAAATGTTACGATTGAACTCCGTGATGTTATGAACGATAGAGCTCATCTAGGCGCCCTAGCTACTCTAGGCGGGAAGACCACTGTTCCGTGCCTGCGGATAGCAGGAGAAGCACTAGGTGAAGAAAAATGGCTTTATGAGTCTAGCGATATCTCAGAATACCTGATTAAGGAACTTAAATAGTACTCTTAACCAATATTTTTTCCTTTATTCTCGCAGCTCTGCCTCTCAAATCGCGCATGTGATAAAGCTTAGCACGTCTTACATCAGCCTGACGTTTAACCTCGATGCTTTCGATAATAGGGCTGTGCATCTGAAAGACACGCTCTACTCCCTCTCCATGAGAAATTTTTCGAACGGTAAAAGAAGAGTTTAAACCACGACTTCTTGTGGCAATAACAAAACCTTCGAATGCTTGCAGTCTCTCTCTAGTTCCTTCCTTGACCTTTACTTGCACGACAACCGTGTCGCCAGGACTAAAGCTAGGTATATTAGTTTGAAGCTGCTCAGCTTCGATTTTCGCTATTAGCTCACTCATCACTCATGCCTTAAAATTTGATTTTCGAATTCTACACCAAACGGCGTATAAATTTTACTATTATTTTCAATCATCGGGTTAAAGATTGAATAACTTTTCAATTATCCTCTAGGAACATTTCTAACAACATTATATCTTCGTCACTCAAGGACATCGTTTCGAGAAATTCTGGTCGTCTCAAATAGGTTCGACCCAAACTCTGTTGCCTTCGCCATAAGGCAATTTTGCCATGATCTCCACTCATTAGAACTTCAGGGACAGCGTGCCCTTCAAATTCAGCAGGCCTAGTATAGTGAGGATAATCTAGCAATCCAGAATGAAAGGAGTCTTCAATAGAAGATAATTCACTGCCCAACACTTTTGGCAAGGTACGCGCTAGAGCATCAATCATAACTAAAGCAGGAAGTTCTCCCCCAGTAATGACATAGTCTCCAATCGACCATTCACTATCGACACTATTCAAAACAATTCTTTCATCAACTCCCTCATATCGTCCACATAGGAATATCAAATGGTCGTAATGATTCAGGCCATTGATGTCGCTATGATTGAACGTCTTCCCCTGAGGACTAAGATAGATCACATGGCGTGTCTGCGCTTTGTCTGTTTTCAATCCCGCCAATGCCCGATGCACAGGCCCTGCCGTCATCACCATACCCGGACCGCCTCCATAGGGCGCATCATCTACTCTGTCGTGAGTGCTTTGGGTATAATCTCTTGGGTTTATAGCTTCAATTTCTATTAAGTCAGACTCGCAAGCTTTTCGTATCACGCCGACATCGCGGTAAGCATTAATCAATTCTGGAAACAACGTGAGGACAGTAAATCTTTTGCTCAATTAAGTATCATCCTCATCCCAATCAACAATCATTTTTTGATTCGTCAAGTCGACACTCTTAACGTAAACGTCCGGCACATAAGGTATCAGTGAGACTTTATCGCCTCTTACTTCCAATACATCATTTGCACCAGTTTCATGAAGAGTGCCAATTACCCCTAAATCTTCTCCACTTGTGTTGAACACCTTTAGCCCAATCAAATCTAACCAGTAGTATTCGCCTTTCTGAACGTTTTTTAGAGATTTTCTTTCAACAGCTATTTTTTTACCCACCAGCTGCTCAGCACCGTCACGAGAAAGAATACTATCCAGCGATATCCTTAGAGCTTTATTTGAGCCAGAAATCTCGCTTACCTTAAAAGACGACCACTCATTTGCATTTCCAACAAGTATCTCCCGATAAGCTAATAGTTGATCCTCCGGCCGGGTATACGACCGGATTTTGATCCAGCCTTTCACACCAAAAACGCCACTAATTTCTCCTAACACCACAACACCAGTTGTCATGTTAAGAAAGCTTCGATTTTCAAACTATCATTCTGGATTGGCTGTTTTTTTCATTAATTTCGCAACACGTTCAGATGGCTGAGCGCCTACTGAAAGCCAATAAGCATATCGTTCTGAGTCTACACGCAAGCTTTCTTCACTTTCTTTCCCTAAAGGATTGAAAAATCCCAACCGCTCCAGATGCCGCCCATCTCTTTTATTCCGTTGATCTGCGACTATAATGTGATAATACGGACGCTTATTGGAACCGCCACGAGATAATCTAATTTTTACCATAAAAAATATCCTTCGAAGAGCACTAAAAAAAGCGCTCAATTACTAAAAATGACCAAAAGTCTTTCACTTATGTTGGCGCATTCTAAGAGGTAGATGACTTAAAATAAAGGGTTTATCGAGGTTATCTAATGGAAATGCCAAGAAATGTAGAAATATCGACAAAAAAACAGGCCCGAGAGTATGTTCGAAAAGCTTTTTTGAAGATAACACCGGAAAGGGTTGCTGCAGCAAATAGGCAAATTTATACCTCTTGCTACTCAGTTTTAAGACAAAAAAATATTAACTCCCTGTTCATTTATGTGTCTCGTGAAAACGAAGCAGACACTCATATGCTGATTAAGCATTTTCTAAAAGACAAAATAAAAATCTATGTTCCGAAAGTAATTGGAAATAATGAGATGGTAGCAGCTAGATTAATGACCTGGGACAGCCTCATCACAGGTCGATATGGACTACGTGAACCCAAGAACTTTAAAGAAGTTGCGGTGGAAATCGACATGGTTATTGCGCCTGGGCTTGCCTTCACCATCGAGGGTGCACGCCTCGGCCAGGGTCTAGGTTACTATGATCGCTGGCTTACAGAAAATTCATATGCAGACACCATAGCTCTCGCTTATGAGCACCAGATACTGAGTGCGGTGCCAACGTCTAGACATGATGTAAACATAGCTGAGATAATTACAGAAAAGCGCCGGATAATGTGCGCCAGCGCCAATCTTTGATCACGTTCTGACTTCTATAGGCGGCAATAAATTTAAAGCCTACTCATCAACGGCTTTCATACTCAGCCGTATTCTGCCTTGCTTATCTACTTCTAGAACTTTGACTTTAACTAGATCACCTTCGCTCAATTTATCACTCACATTCTCAACCCGTTCCTCAGAGATTTGGGAAATGTGCACAAGTCCATCTTTCCCCGGCAGGATATTAACAAAGGCTCCAAAATCCATTAACTTAGCTACTTTCCCTTCATAAACAGTTCCAACTTCAACATCGGCTGTAATAGACTCTACTCTAGACCTTGCAGCCATTCCTGCAGCGTTATCTACTGACGCTATTTTCACAGTGCCGTCATCATCTATGTCTATAGTGACGCCAGTCTCCTCAGTGATTTGCCGGATAGTCGCGCCACCTTTTCCAATTACATCACGAATTTTATCCGGTGGAATTTTGAACGTTACGATTCTAGGGGCATGCTCTGACATCTCTTCCCTAGGACTCGAGATGACTTTATTCATTTCACCTAATATATGAATTCGTCCACCCTTGGCTTGTTCCAGGGCGGCCGCCATGATTTCATGAGTAATACCATTTATTTTTATATCCATCTGCAAAGCGGTGATGCCTTCTGCAGTCCCGGTAACTTTAAAGTCCATATCTCCAAGATGATCTTCATCACCCAAAATATCGGACAGCACAACGAATCGATCACCTTCTTTGATGAGACCCATCGCAATCCCAGCTACAGGCGCTTTCGTTGGAACTCCCGCATTCATTAAAGCGAGGCTTGTTCCGCATACAGAGGCCATAGAGCTAGAACCATTGGACTCTGTTATCTCAGATACTATTCGTAAGACATATGGAAATTCTTCGAGCGAAGGAAGTATCGCCTGGATACCTCTTTTAGCTAAACGACCATGTCCTATTTCTCTTCGTTTTGGAGTGCCTACCCGTCCAGTTTCTCCTACAGAGAAAGGAGGGAAATTATAATGAAGCATGAACGGATCTCGTCTTTCCCCTTCAATAGCATCTATCACCTGAGCATCTCGACCTGTCCCTAGCGTAGCAACCACAATAGCTTGGGTTTCTCCTCTAGTAAACAAGGCTGACCCATGCGCTCTAGGTAACACATCAACTTCTATTGAGATATCTCTAATCTCATCTTTCCTTCGACCATCTATTCTCGGGTTTCCGTCTAGCACACCGTGTCTAACCACGTCGTGCTCTAGCTTATAGAAAACAGCTTCAACCTCAGATCCATCATAATCTTCGGAATCTGAATGGCTGGCCAGAACTTCGCTTTTGAGCACACTTAACTTATCCCGTCTCTCTATCTTATCGACTACGCTATACGCTTCAGTGATAGCAGCTTTGTATTTCTCGCTAATAGAAGAGATGAGAGCAGAATTCAATTCAGGAGTAGACCATTCCCATTTTTCAGGATTGACCATCTCCACTAATTCATTGATAGCAGATATCGCTGCTTGCATTTTTTGGTGTCCAAAGGTGACAGCCCCAAGCATAACTTCTTCGCTTAAGCCTTTCGCTTCAGATTCAACCATTAGGACTGAGGATGCAGTACCAGCCACAACCAACTCAAGATCCGAATCATCCAGCGCTGCAAAGCTAGGATTAAGAATATAATCGCCATCTTTATAACCTACTCTTGCCGCGCCAATTGGGCCATCGAAAGGCATTCCTGATATAGCAAGTGCAGCCGAGGCTCCTAAGAGCGCAGGAATATCTGGATCCACGGCGGGATCTAGTGAGAGCACTTGGCATATCACTTGGACTTCATTCGTAAATCCTTTGGGGAAGAGAGGCCGGATTGGTCTGTCTATGAGCCGACAAGTTAGAGTCTCTTTCTCAGTCGGCCTTCCTTCTCTTTTAAAGAAACCTCCGGGTATTTTCCCGGCTGCATAAGTCTTTTCCTGATAGTCGACAGTTAGCGGAAAAAAATCCTGCCCTGGCTTAGCTAATTTACGACCCACCGCCGTAACAAGGACTACCGTGTCACCCATGCATGCCATGATAGATCCTGACGCTTGTCGCGCTATTTTTCCAGTTTCAAGCGTTACCGTCGCGCTTCCATATTCGAATGAAACAGCCTTTGCCGTCATATGATTAATACCTGTGTAAATTATTGTACTTTGTTAATGCCGGCACACTGAAATATTACGTGATGCCAACCCGATTAATTTTTTTTATTTCCGCAAACCTAAACGACCGATGAGCTCGAGATATCGACCACCATCTTTGTTTCTTAAGTAAGTAAGCATCTTGCGACGGCTATTCACCATTTTAATCAAACCACGCCGTGAATGATTATCGTGTGTATGCGTTTTAAAATGGGACGTTAAACTTTGTATTTGAGCTGATAGGAGAGCAACCTGTACTTCGGGTGAACCTGTGTCGCTACCTTCTCTCTGATAATCACTAATAATTGCGCTTTTGCGCTCGCTAGACAATGCCATTTAATATTTTCCTAAGCACTTTTTATGAATAGACCATAGAACCGGCGCTAATTCTAACCGCCATGGTATTCTACGACAACAAATTTCTTGACTAAGACGCAGACATTAACCATATTTTAGACATTAAAGCCTCTTTTAGGCACAATTCCACCGTTTGCATCAACCTCACCAATGCCTAAAAATTTGCTTTTAGAATAAACGCGAAGTATTTCACCCTCGGGAAAGCCTGACGGTGTAGTCGAAATCAAGCCATTCACGAACGTCTTACTTATCTCGGGTAACAAAGTTATCTTATTTAAATGAGTAAGCGCGTGATCTAAAGGTAACAGTAGACTATCCAAAAATTCGACACCATCTTTTTCAGCCAAGAGCTCCAGAGCATTGATCGTATAGGCATTTTTCACATGGAATACGCCACTCTGAGTTCGTCGCAAAGACGCGACATGCCCTACCGTGCCAAGCGCTGTAGACAGATCTTCAGCTAGTACCCTTATATAAGTCCCTTTTGAACAAGTTACATCGATGCTACAGATAGGCGCCTGGTAGGACAGCAAATCGAACTTGCGGATATTGATTTGTCTCGCTTCGCGCTGGATAGTCAGGCCTTTTCTAGCCAAATCGTATAGTCGCTTCCCACCAGACTTGATTGCTGAATACATGGGTGGAATTTGGTGGAACTCCCCTGTCATATCGGACATGCGTCTCACAATATCCGCTTCATCTATGCTAGACCAGCATTTATTTTCTAAAATTTCTCCTTCAGCATCCCCTGTTGTGGTTGACGATCCAAAAATAAATTCTGAAAGATATCGTTTGTCCGAATCTAAAAGATATTGAGCAACTTTAGTAGCCTCACCAAAACACACAGGTAAAAGACCTGAAGCCAAGGGGTCGAGAGTACCTGTGTGTCCGGCTTTTTTTGCGTTAAAAAGTCGTTTGATTTTTTGCAAGGCATGGTTGGAACTATCACCTTTAGGTTTATCTAGAAGTAATATTCCATTCACCTTTCTTTGTAGCGATTTCACACGCTCAACAACTTTTTTTCAGTTTTGTCACAACTTTAATTGATGATTTCATCATCAGACAATAAACGGCCGATTCTATCAATAGCTTCAGCTTGCTCATCAATTTCGAAACCGATCACGGGAGTTCTTTTAGATTTTAAATGTCTAGCTAATTGTTTTTGAAGTAGGTAGCCCTGTTGTTCAAGGTGCTCTTTAAACGTGGCTTTGGCATCATCATCGGCATATAAGCTAATAGTAATAGTAGCTCTTCGGAGATCAGGGCTCACAACAACTCTGTTTATTGTAGCCATGCCAGCTCCAGATTCTCGCGCCATATCACTGATAGGGACAGCCAGGATTTTCACGATTGCCGCGCTGACCCGATCTATACGACTGTAGCCTTTCTCGTTCAATGTTTTATCTTGATTTTAAACAGTTCTGACCACTTCTGTTCGCTCAAAGACTTCAATCTGATCGCCTGTTTTAACATCATTATAATCCTTCACTCCGATGCCGCATTCGCTACCAGAACGAACTTCCTTAACGTCTTCTTTAAATCGCCGCAAGGATTCAAGTTGCCCTTCGTAAATAACAACGCTTTCTCTCAGAACTCTTATAGGACTGCTCTTTTTAACAGTACCTTCCTCTACCAGGCAACCTGCAATAGCGCCTAGTTTCGAAGAACGAAAGACATCCTGAACTCTAGCGACACCTAGTATGGTCTCTCTGATTTCGGGAGACAATAAACCAGATATCGCAGCTTTAACATCGTCAATTAATTCGTAAATAATACTATAATAACGAAGCTCTATACCTTCATCCTCTATCAGTCTTTTAGCTGCATTATCAGCACGCACGTTGAACCCAAAAATAGTCGCACCAGACGCCAACGCCAGATTCACATCTGACTCGCTTATCGCACCTACGCCACTTGCTACGACATCAACCTCTACTTCTTCATGACTCAAGCCTTTCAAGGTATCGACCAACGCTTGAGTAGAGCCGTGAACATCGGCTTTTAGTACAACTCGCACAAATGCCTTTCCGCCACCACCCATTTCAGCCTCTATGTTTTCTAGTTTCGAAGCTTGCTGCCTAGCCAATTTGAGTTCTCGATCTCTATCTTCCCGAAACGAGGCGATCTCGCGAGCTTTGCGCTCATCCATCACTACCATTGCTTCGTCACCGGCGTTAGGTGTTCCAGACAACCCTAAGACTTCTATAGCTTCACTGGGGCCAGCGGACTCAAGTTGTTCACCATTGGCATCATACATGCCTCTGACTCTTCCGTACTCGCTACCAGCAAGTAATATATTTCCGCGCTCCAACTTTCCACGTTGGATGAGGACCGTTGCCACTGTGCCCCTGCCTTTATCAAGTCTTGACTCTATAACCAAGCCGCGAGCGACCCCTTTTCTAGAGGCTGCTAATTCTAGAATCTCCGCTTGTAAGGAGATAGCTTCAAGCAAATCGTCCACACCATCACCAGTCAGCGCGGAGATTGGAACAAACTGCGTTTCTCCACCCCAATCATCCGGAATAACTTCTAAGTTTGCCAACTCTTGTTTTACTTTGTCCGGCTGAAACTCGGGCTTATCGCTTTTATTCACCGCAACTATTATTGGAACATCAGCTGCCTTGGCATGCTTAACAGCCTCTGCTGTTTGAGGTTTCACGCCGTCATCACCTGCCACAACTAGCACTATAATATCTGTCGCCTTCGCTCCCCGAGCTCTCATAGAAGTAAAAGCTGCATGACCGGGAGTATCCAAAAATGTAATAGATCCACGACTGGTCTCAACTCCATACGCACCTATGTGCTGAGTGATACCTCCCGCTTCTTCAGATGCAATTTTAGAACTGCGAATGAAATCTAAAAGAGAGGTTTTACCATGGTCAACGTGACCCATTATGGTTACCACAGGTGCTCTTTTCTCCAGATCCTGCTCATCGTCATTTTGGTCAAACAAATCACGACCGACATCTATACTTTCCGTCGAAAGCTTCGCCTCGTGTCCCATTTCTTCAATCACTAGTTGTGCGGTGGTTTGATCCAAGGCTTGATTAATGGTGACCATGCTACCCAAACTCATCATTACTTGAATCACTTCACCAGCTTTAACCGACATCTGTTGCGCCAAAGCACCTACAGTGATCGTCTCGGGAATAATTATTTCTCTAACAACTGCCTCAGTTGGCATCTCAAATCCATGCTTCCCGTTAGTGGGTGCAACTACACGTCGCGAGGTCGGCTTCTTCTTCCTTCTCCGTCCTGATTTATCACTTGCCACATGCAATTCTTTTCGACCTGAATCACTTTTCCCCTGCTTCCCTCCGTCATTGAATTTTTTATCTTTATCTCGGTTTTTACCTTTAGTGGAAGCTTTTTTTACATCAGGAGAAATGGGGCTTTCTACAGGTGCAGGGGTCGCTTTCTGCACCTCAGCGACAGTTTTCTCAACAGCTAATCTTTCCGCTAAAAGACGCTGTTCTTCTTCCTCCGCCAATTTCTTTTCTTTTTCTAGCCTAGCTTCCGCTTCAGCGGCCCGCAATCGTGCTTCAGCTTCGGCAATAACCACAGCGTCTTTTTTCTTTTGGTCTTCCAGTAACTGAGCTTCCGTTACTTGCTCCTTATCCCCCTCATTCAACGTTGCTACTGCTTCTGGCGCAGCAGCTCTTTTCACATAAGTTCTTTTCTTACGAACCTCGACACTAACGGTTTTAGTACTTCCAGGTGTTGCTCCTCGGGCTCTCAGCTTGCTTCGCTCGGGCGCAACCTTGAGTTCACTAACAGTTTTTCTGTTCAACGTAATCTTGCTAGGTTCACTGCCGCTTTTATCTTTGCCGTGCATTTTTCGCAAATACGTGAGTAGCAAACTTTTTTCGTCATCCGAGATACTATCGTCTGCAGCTTTCGAAGCGAGTCCTGCTTGTTCAAGTTGAAGCACTAGCTTGTCAACTGAAATCCCTACCACATCAGCAAATTGACGGACTGTAACATCAGGCATCAGTAACCACCTCAACTCCACTAGTTTCCTCACCTGCGAACCACGGCTCTCTGGCTTTCATTATCAAGGCTGCCGCCTTATCTTCAGGCATCGGTTCTATTTCTAACAACTCATCGACGGCCATCTCAGCTAAGTCATCCATACTAGTGATCCCAACTCCAGCCAAACGAAAGGCTAAATCTTCATCCATACCCTCCATTTCCAATAGTTCTACTGCAGGTCTCGCGTCACCGATAGCTTCTTCATTCACTATCGCTCGTGTCAAAAGTAGATCTTTTGCTCGCTGCCTAAGCTCAGCAACCAAAGATTCGTCAAACTCTTCTATATCGTGCATTTCTTGCTCAGGAACGTATGCCACCTCTTCTACAGAGGTAAAACCTTCTTGCACTAAAATAACAGCTACTTCTTCATCAACGTCCAAATAATCCATAAATAGTTTTTGATGTTTGACAACTTCTTCCTCGCTTTTCTGTTCCGCTTCCGTTTCAGTCATAACGTTAAGCTCCCAGCCAGTAAGCTGGCTAGCCAACCTCACGTTCTGCCCATTTCGCCCAATAGCCTGAGATAATTGATCCTCCACTACAGCAACGTTCATAGTCTGAGAGTCTTCATCAACTAGAATCGACACTACTTCAGCTGGGGCCATAGCATTCATCACAAACTGCGCAGGGTTTTCATCCCATAAGATTATGTCTACTCTTTCTCCTCCAATTTCGTTGGATACCGCTTGAACTCTAGAACCTCTCATACCGACACATGCACCAACAGGGTCAATTCTTTTGTCTTTACTACGGACTGCAATCTTTGCGCGCATACCAGGGTCTCTTGCCGCTCCCAAAAGATCTATCACTCCTTCACTAATCTCAGGAACTTCCAGCTTAAACAACTCCATTAGTAAGTTTTTATCTGTTCGACTAACAAATAATTGTGGTCCGCGTTTTTCTGATTTCACTTCAGCAAGATAGCCTCTAATACGGTCTCCTGCTCGAACAAGCTCACGAGGGATTAAGTTTTCTCTAGTAATAATAGCCTCAGCACTCCCTCCCAAGTCCAAAAACACATTCCCTCTTTCAATCCGCTTCACTACGCCCATAACTAGTTCGCCAACTCTATCCTTGTAAGCCTCGAAGACTTGGACGCGTTCAGCTTCCCGAACTTTTTGAATGATCACTTGTTTCGCGGTTTGAGCTGCTATACGCCCAAACTTTGCCGGTTCAAGTGGTTCTTCATAAAAAGAACCATCTTCCAAGCTAGAGCTTTTTTGCAAAGCATCCCCAAGCCAAATCTGTTTATCAGGAAATAATAATTCTCCATCCCGCAAGCTTTCAGCAAGCGAAAGGTCATGTTGAAAATCCTCAGAGTCTGGGTTTGGAACTACAAGCCTCTCAGGATCAACAACCTCCCAAATGCGGAACGCTTCGTGGTCACCCGTTTGCCGATCTATAGCAACCCTACAAGAAACGTCTTCAGAGAAGCGCTTAGCTGAAGCCATCGCAAGCGCGGCTTCTAGTGCCTCAAATATCGTCTCTTTGGGCACTCCCTTCTCGTTGGATACCACTTCGACAACTGTAAGAATTTCTTTGTTCATATTTAATTAACCTGCATCGATTAGGACATGAAAGCCCATTTAATCGTCACTACTTCTAATAATTCACTAAATTTGACCGCTCTATTTCCTCGAAAGGAATTTCCAGAGTCTCGCCATCCACAGTGACTGAAATTGCATTGTCAGACACTAAAGATAGTGTGCCTTTTACTCGCCGTCTACCGTCTACTAAAGTTCTCATCCTAACTTTAACGGATTCTCCAACATATCTTGAATGTTGCTCCAATGTAAATAGTGGGCGATTTATCCCAGGCGATGACATTTCGAGGGTATACCCTCCTCGAACAGCATCCTCGACGTCTAACACATCACTGACATGCCTGCTCACAAGTTCGCAATCTTTCGCGGAAATGCCGTTATCGTGATCTATGTACACTCGTATTAACAACCCTTCCCCTCCTCTAAGTCTCTCAATGCCTAGTAATTCATAGTCAAGCCCTGCGACAATGGGCTGTAACAACTCGAGCAACTTATCAGACAATATCATCACTCCATTCTGAAACAAAAAAGCCCCGATCACCCGGGGCCTTTAAAAAACGTGGTAGCGGGGGCAGGATTTGAACCTACGACCTTCGGGTTATGAGCCCGACGAGCTGCCAGACTGCTCCACCCCGCAACTGATCTGGCAGAATTTTAATGATACTGAGCCAATTGTTCAAGGACTATCTGTAAATCGCTAAAACTCCCCGACAAAATCAGCAACACGACTGACCTTTCTAAAACTTTTTAAAACGTCCTTATAACAGGCCATGCTTTCGGCAAAAGTCACCTGTGATCTTAGCTACAAGTTGGGGATCTTCAAACATTGGGTAGTGCCCAACATTTGGGAGATGGATTGCTTCCCCATTAGGCAATCTATTGACTGACTCTTCAACCAATTCTTTAGGAACCCAAAAGTCATCATCACCCCGAATCACAAGCATTGGACGCTCTACCTTATCAAGGTCAGCCAAAACATCATGTTGCGACCAAGCTTCTAGATCACCTACGGCACTCACTTGAGCATTTTTATGCTGCCACCTAAGCTCGTTCTGTTTCTCTTCGGATACGTTGCGGCCAAGAGACTCGACCGCCGCCCGCTCGATCATATCCTGCCAGCCAGGCGCCCACGCAGGATGCACCATCGAATCCGGGCAAGGGAATGTTGGCGACCTCCCCAATCCTTCCATTGGAATGCCTGCGGCCATATCTCGCCAATGGTTCACAGCATAGTCAAAGGTTATGTCGCCCCCAATAGAGCAACCTGTAATTACTGGATCGTCCAGTCCAAGAGCCAGTACAAACTCATGGACGAACTCTGCGTGCTGATGAATGCTGCGATGCTGCGTCCAATTGACAGGATAACTTCGAGAGTGCCCAGGCAAATCTAAAGCAAACACGTGAAACCCTTGGGATGCATATAAGGGCAATGCCAAATGGTATTCTAGTGAACTGGCGCCTGCTGTGTGGACGCATACTAATGGTTTCCCATCGCCAATTTCGTCGTAAAAAGTGCGCGTGCCTTTCACATCGATGTAATGACCTGTAATAGCTTCGGGTGTACTCATAACTTATATCTCCGTAGATTTGTTCTTTCCAAGGTTACCTAGCAAGCGCTTTCAACGTGTAAGCCAACTCGAACATCGCTTCTGTCAGACGCCCTGCTTCAACAAGGTTTCCTTCCGTGGCAATCTCAACTGACATTTCCCCCGCTCTCTTTAAATCGGGGTCATCAGAAAAATGTCTTTTCCCTGGATAAGTCAAATCAGCCCAAAGCCTTTCTCCGGACAGCAGATAGCTCCAGGCTTCCTCTGATCCCTTAAATTTAAATGTATAGCCGAATACGGAAGGATACGGGGAATAGTCAATTACGGTACCTTTATAGATCTTAAGCCAAAGGCAATCAGAGCCAATTTCCAGCTGGATAGAACCATCAAAAACTTGAGTTTGCATCACAAAATCAGCATTGTTATTTAATGCAGCGATGAATTTTTTTTGAACAGTGGGATCAGATAAAAGAGACATGGGTTAATCCTATTTATTTATGACCACATTTTATCTAACTGCCGAAGTTACGCAAGATCTAAGAACATAAAAATGAACGGCTTGATTCTTCTTAGTTGTCCGCAATTCTTTTTAAAATCTTATCCAACAATCCAGCACTCATTTGACGTTCGCTATCATTAGATAGAAGAACAGACCGTTGAGCGTGGGCCAATGCTTGCTCGTAATTGCCTGCTCGCATATGCGTGTATGATAACTGACGCCAAAGAGCTCCGTCGCTCGGCTCAATTTTTATTGCGCGCTCTAGCGTTGACTCGGCGAGGTCCCAGTTACCGTGACTAAAAGCTTGCGAGGCAATTCGACTCAAACTTTGAATAGCCGGATTTACTTTGCGCTTTTCATCTTCTTCACTTGCCACAGTCTCCTCATCAAAGGTCGTTTGAGCATGCGAGCCCTTCTCCGCTTTTAGGAATAAAGCGGCTTCCCACTCTTCATCAGACTTGGGTATTGTGCGTTTAGTATCTTCCACTGTTTCTTCAGTTTTTTCTGATACAAGCGCCACTTCCTTCTCCAGAAACGGTAACCTCAAACTGGGCCCTGCTAAAGAACAGCCAGTCAAGAAAATGATACTCGTCAAGAAAAGAGGCTTTAGCGTGTTTTGCGTGAAATTAAAGAAATTCATTATAGGAATATACTAGCTTACAGCTACAACAATACATAATATTAATCAAAATAGTTTTTGAATCGTTCCAAGAAACCTTCCCTAGGGATAGGGACAAAGGCACCGTTACTTTTACTCATGCAATCACTGGTTCTGCGTATCCACGATTTTCTATGTAACGGCACCAACTCACCGCCAGCACAAGAATCAGGAATCAATGCTCCAGTCACTAGGTCTATATTGGCCCAAACTAATTTATCAGATAGTTGCTCTGTAATTGGTTGTACTTTCGTCCCAACCATAATCGCAGTCCATAATGGGAGAGCTCCGCTGCCCCCAGTCAGCCCAGTAGATGAGTTGTCATCTCTCCCGACCCACACGACTCCCAGTAAATTCTGACCAAACCCCACAAACCAACTATCTCTGTTCTTATTTGAAGTACCCGTCTTACCAGCCAGTGGCTGGAAGGCTGGCAGTGCCTTAGTGAGACTTTTTGCCGTCCCAGTAGAGACAACCCTCATTAAACCATGCCTGATCAAGATAGCTGTCTCCGCCTCCATCACTTTAGTCATTTTTAATCCGTAACGTGCCAACTTCTTCCCATCATTTGTCGTAACATTTTTGATAGCTTGAAGTGGTGTACGAAAACCTTGATTGGCCAGAGGTGTGTACATTTCCGTCAATGATAAAGGAGACATTTCTACAGCGCCAAGTAGTATAGAAGGAACAGAATTCAAATTATCTGGTGCGCCGAGAGTTACCAAATAATTTTTAACTTCGTTCAATCCTAATTCGAAGCCTAACGAAATTGCCGCCAGATTTAATGATCGAGTTAACGCGTCAAGCAAAGTCACTTCTCCATACTCTTCACTGTCATAATTTTTAGGCGTCCAAGTCACATCATGAACATCGGTCCATCGAATACTTTCATCTCTCAATATGCTTGCTAATGAATATCTAGTCGGCTTAGACAAGGCATAACTGTAAACAAAAGGTTTCACTACTGAACCGATTGGTCTCAATGCATCAACAGCTCGATTAAATCCATTTCGGTTAGGGTAGCGATCTCCGACAAGCGCTAGTATTTCACCGCTACGCGGGTCGGCGATAACTACGCCGGCTTGTAAGTCTTTCTTGCTTCGATCTTTTTCGATCTTATCCAAAGATAGTGGGATAACGGTCTCCGCATGACTTTGCAATTGGATATCTAAAGTTGTGAAGATATTTAAGCCTGATTCATTTAGATCTTGATATGAGTAATCTCTTAACAGTTGCTGTTGAAGCAAGTTCATAAAAGATGAATGTTTTCTTTTTGCTGTCTTTTCTGTTACGGATAGGGATAAAGTCGAGTTTTTAAGCTTGACTACTTCTTGCTCGTCGAGCAAATTCGCGGAAAACATGACATCTAAGACAATGTTTCGTCTTTTCAAAGCTGCAGCCGGATGTCTCCTTGGATTATAGACTGACGGCCCCTTGACCAAACCAACAAGAGTGGCTATTTCAAGAGTATCAAGTTCGTCAAGCGGTTTGGTAAAGTAGAATAAAGATGCCAATCCAAAGCCATGAATGGCCCGGTTTCCTTCTTGACCTAAAAAAACTTCATTGATGTACGCTTCTAGGATCTCTTCCTTAGAATGTCTAAGTTCCAAAGATATGGACATCATAATTTCTGTGACTTTGCGTTTCAACGTTCGGTCAGGACTAAGGTAAAAATTTTTCACTAGCTGCTGAGTTAAAGTACTAGCGCCTTGCTTATATCCTTTAGCTTGCAAATTATTGACGGCTGCGCGAGCGATTGCAGACAGATCTATTCCGTTATGCATAAAGAACTTCTGATCTTCCACTGCAATTAAGGCATTAACAAAAGCTTCAGGAAGCTGATCATACCTAAGCAGCTCTCTATCTTCAAAACGTCTGGGGTGAATTTTTCCGATAAGAACAGGATCCATCCGCATCACTGGAATCATTTCGTTACTTTCAATCGAGCTGATCGAACTAAGTTCATTCCAGGAGAACTTCAGTTCTATTTTTTGCGATGGCTCTGGAATATCCCAGAAAGAAAAACCTCTGTGCCACAATTTTATTGAGGTCCCATCAATCACATATTGTCCAGTCCCGTGGAGTGATTGACTTTCAACGTAGCCCAAACTGTCAAGTTCCTTCACAAACTTCAGTAAATTAATCTCAGCCCCTTTGTATAACTCCATGGGACGCGCATAAACTTTAGCTGGGATCGACCACCGACTGGTCTGGAAAGTATCGACAATTTTTCGATCCAATAGAGTCCAGTACACGGCAACACTGAGAATTCCTAAGATCATCAGAACCGAGAACACAAGAGTAAAGATTAAACGATAATTAATGCGTCCTTTCAAATGATGCGATCTCAATTTCAAACGTTTTCACCTAATTCTAATTGTTTGCAAACAACTTCTAGAATGTCATTTTAATTAATTAAGTTATATCTTCCAGTTACAGGAATGTAACCAAATCACCGGAGTTAAATAGGCATCTGCAGGATTATTATCTTGGTGAATTACCTAGAGTGAGATGAAGCCAAAACTTAAAAAAAATAGCGCCTCGGTTTGGGAGGCGCTATTAGTGCGAAGGAAACGCAGCTTTTTTGTTTAATAACCCAAATTGAACAGGCCACTAAAGATTCTTTTCTGCAAGCGGGTTAGCGCCTTCTAGCAGGGGCTTTCTTCTTGGCTACTGCTTTTTTCTTGGCAGGGGCTTTCTTCTTAGCTACTGCTTTTTTCTTGGCAGGGGCTTTCTTCTTAGCTACTGCTTTTTTCTTGGCAGGGGCTTTCTTCTTAGCTACTGCTTTTTTCTTCGCGGGTGCTTTCTTCTTAGCCACTACTTTTTTCTTCGCGGGCGCTTTCTTCTTAGCCACTACTTTTTTCTTCGCAGGCGTCTTCTTAGCAACTACTTTTTTTGCAGATACTTTCTTAGCAACTACTTTTTTTGCAGGTGCTTTTTTAGCAACTACTTTTTTCTTAGCAACTGCTTTTTTTGCAGCGCCTTTTTTCTTGGCTGTGACCATACTATTAACTCCCAAAAAGGTTATTGTTTTTTTTTTGCATCCCGTAACGCCCTGTATACAGCACATCAAATAAATCTGCAAACAAAAGATTGATTAATAAGCGTCCCTAATATTACTTATAAAGTTCATGTTCTCTATCATACGGAGCAAAGAGACTACAAATTAAGGAAAATTTTTCGGCGTATTTCTTCTACCGAGCCGACTCCATCGACTGTTATATAATCCAAAGATGAGTCCACTATAGCGATGTCCGAATAATATTTGATCAGAGGCTTAGTTTGCTCATGGTAAACCCTAAGTCGATTCCTAATGGTGTCCTCCTTATCGTCATCTCGTTGAATAAGTTTCTCGCCAGTTAGATCGTCTAAGCCAGGACTCTGGGGGGCGTTAAATTTCACATGATAAGTTCTCCCAGACGCCGTGTGTAACCTTCTACCAGACAAACGGTTAACTATTTCCTCGTCATTTACTGAAATTTCGATCACCTTATTTATTGCGAGCTGTACTTTCTCAAGGCCTCGCGCTTGAGGTATCGTCCTAGGAAATCCATCAAATAAAAATCCCCTCCTACAATCGCTCTCCGAGGTTCTTTCTTTAATCAGGTCAAGTATTAAGTCATCCGATACCAAGCCACCTTCATCCATGATGGTCTTCGCTGTCCTACCTAATGCCGAATCAGCAGCTACGGCCGAACGCAGCATGTCACCGGTAGAAATCTTTGGTATGCCATACTTTGCGCAAATAAAATCACCTTGAGTCCCTTTTCCGGCGCCTGGTCCTCCTAATAAGATAATTTTCATATGCCTTTCGCCCCTTCAATTCATAGCTGTTAATAACACGCTGGCCTGAACAGATGAACACTGTCAGGAAATGTAAAACAATATTGTACCGCCCAATAATACACTTTTACTGATACTATTTTCAGCGTAAAGGATTAATTAAATTCACAACTTCTAGAGAAAAGCTCTAGTTCTTGCTAATTATAGGGGAAAACATGCGTCCAATTCTCGAAAATACCACTGACGCTTATAGCGTAACTGCATATGGAAAAGGGCAGATTGAACTGGGCGCTCGTCGAGTAAATGAGCCTTGTCTAGTTTTCCCCGACGCAATACATTTCCCTGCGCTTCCTTCAGAACCAAATGACCTTGGCATAGAACATTTCTCGATACTCCTAGATAAGAGACCAGAAGTAATCATAGTCGGCACGGGAGCCACTCAACTTTTTGTTTCAGGAAAAACTATTACCGAATGTAATAAACAAATGATAGGTGTCGAATGCATGGATACCGCAGCCGCATGCAGATGTTTTAATATTTTACTCGCAGAAGGTCGTTATGTGGTGGCACTGCTCTACATGATTTAGTACAACGGAAATAAAGTTATCTTTCTGGCAAATAATTGAATGCGTCGACGGGCTTTCCCTTCTGTCTAATTTCGAAATATAAATTAACCTCTTTGCTCTCTGTGCTCCCCATGGTTGCGATTTTCTCGCCCAAAGCTACAAAATCGCCTTCCGAAACGAAAAGCTTCTGATTATGCCCATAAGCACTCAAGAAATTTCTTGAGTGCTGGATGATTAGCAATTTGCCGTACCCCCGCAAACTACTCCCGCTATAAACCACAATTCCCGAAGCGGCAGCTTTTACAGTCTCTCCTAGCACCCCTTTAAAAGAGAGACCTCTCCCACTACCTAATCGAGAGCGCACGAATCTTCGGTGCTGACACGGCCAGCCCCATGTCAACCCTTTCAAAGAATTCGTAGTTACATAGCTGCCTGCGTTTGCCTTCACCTCGGCACTCGATTTACTTCGGCCGACCGCAGAAGTCAGACGCAAGACACTCCCGATAACTATCAGGTCAGGGCTATCAATCTTGTTCCATGCCACTAAATCTTCATATTGTATAGCGTGCCTCCAAGCTATGCCATGCAAGGTGTCTCCTTTTCTGACGACATAACGGATTGAGCGCTGCGTAGGATCGGACAGGATCTTTCCATTTGAAAAAATCTGCAGCGGTTCTGGTAACGTGTCTCTTGATACCAACGGCGCCAAACTAGATTTTTGGCAACTTACTATAAAAACAATTCCTGCCAGAACGATAGAACGGCATCGCCTCGCGTTAAAAGACTCCAAGAATTTCACTGCACCCCATCAAGTAGAGGAACAAAGCTCACATCATCAATTAATTGCTCAGACACCCCGCTTTCACTGCGCGTAAACAAACGTAGCTTTTGGGACCCCGCGATACCTATCGGGATCACTAAACGGCCTCCAATTGCTAATTGGCACAAAAGTTGTTCCGGGACATCAACAGGC
Organism: Pseudomonadota bacterium; assembly: GCA_018668255.1. Taxonomy (GTDB): domain Bacteria; phylum Pseudomonadota; class Gammaproteobacteria; genus UBA4457. The sequence goes on from JABISZ010000035.1 coordinate 123,102, forward strand.
GCAGCCGCAACTAAAATTGCATCATACTCTGCATTTGCCGCCCAGCCAGAGAAACCATTCCCATACTTCATTCGAATGTTGGTATATTTTAATTGATTTAACCTGTTCTCAGTCTTTACAAACAAACCTTTTATTCGCTCTACAGAAAAAACTCTTGCGGAGAAATGGCTAAGGACTGCTGCCTGATAGCCACAGCCTGAACCAATATCGAGGACCTTTTTCATAGGGCCTGAATCAAGCAACAACTCTGTCATGAGAGCCACCGTATAAGGCTGTGAAATCGTCTGTCCATAACCGATAGGTAGCGCGGTGTTCTCGTAAGCCCGCGAGCCGAGGGCCTCATCAACAAATAGATGACGAGGAATAGTTCTTATGACCTCAAGGACTTGCTCAGAACCAATGCCCATCTCTCTCAGAAGTTCAACTAACCTATTCCGAGCACGTTGCGAAGTCATCCCTATACCTGCTGAAGAATTCACAAGCTCAACACTCAAACAGAATTTTTGGAGTTTTGCGCTATCAAAAATTCCAATAATGCTTTCTGCATGTGTAGCCTATTTCCTGCCTCTTGCCAAACTAAGGAGTTAGGGTGATCTATGATATCAGCAGCCACCTCTTGCCCACGATGGGCAGGCAAGCAATGCATAAAGAGTGCATCGGACGCCGCTAGCCCCATGATTTTGGAATCTACTTGGTAGGGCAAGAATGCTTTTTCACGCTGAATCTTTTCGCTCTCTTGACCCATGCTGACCCAGGAGTCGGTCACCACAAGATCGGCACCGTCCGCAGCAGAACGCGGATCATCGATTAAAGTTATATTCCGACCTAAAGGAACCGTTGGTTCATAACCAATGGGACTCGCCACCCTAAGATTAAAGCCCATCAGTTCTGCCGCGTTTATATAAGAATTACACATGTTGTTTCCATCACCTATCCACGCCACAGTAGCTCCTCGAATATCGCCTCTCACCTCAAAGAAGGTTAATATATCGGTTAATACTTGGCATGGATGGTATTGATTCGTAAGGCCGTTGATTACGGGTACCGTAGCATACTCAGCGTAGCAATCTACAACGTCTTGCTCGTATGTTCGCACCATAATCACGTCGACCATTTCCGATAAGACTCGTGCTGTATCCTCCGGCGGCTCTCCTCTGCCTAGTTGGGAATCAGACGACGACAGAAAAATAGCACTACCACCACCATCAGCCATAGCTGTCTCGAACGAAACTCGCGTACGAGTCGAGGACTTTTCAAAGATCATAGCCAATGTCTTATGACGTAAAATTGGTGGCCTTACTCCTTGCCTTTTAAGAGTTTTCAGTTCTAGCGCTCTTTCAAGCATAGTTGCAACTTCATCTCTGCCAAGATCGGCAATGGTCAAAAAATGTCGAGTTTTCATAACTTTCCTATTTGCTTTTCGTTTTTACTTAAGAAAAAAACGACTGCTTCCGCAACACCAGCAGCAATAGTTTCAGCAGTTTCATCCGATAAAATTAATGGTGGTAGCAATCTGACAACATTCCCAGCTGTTACATTGATTAATAGGCCACGCTCAAAGCAAATATTCACTATTTCAGCGCACGGTCGATCGATAGTGATTCCAAGCATGAGACCTTTACCCCGAACCTCAACAACACCGTCCACATCAGAAAGCACATCATTAAGTCGTGTTACCATGAGACGCCCCAGCTTTGCTGCGCGGTCTAGGAGTGAATCCCGTTGAATTATTTCCAAAACTTTCAACGCTGCGCTACAAGCTAACGGATTTCCCCCAAAAGTTGAGCCATGGGTGCCGGGGGATAAGACTTCACTAGCGGCGCCTTTCGCTAAACATGCCCCTATAGGGACTCCGTTTCCAAGAGCTTTGGCGACCGTCAACACATCAGGCAGTAGTTTCTCATGTTGGAAAGCAAACCATTTCCCCGTTCGCCCTATACCACTTTGCACCTCATCCAGTATTAAAAGTGCATTATTTTCGTCACAAAGTTCTCGTAATCTCGTGAGGTAACCTCGTGAAGGGATGACAACGCCTCCCTCCCCTTGGATAGGTTCTACCATCAATGCAACACAGTTAGCTTTTTCTAAAGCGGATTTGGCCTCATTAATGTTGCCATACTCTATGTGCTCGAATCCTCCCAACAAAGGGCTAAAGTTTTCATGCACTTTAGCATTTCCCGTCGCGCTAAGGGCACCCATTGTACGCCCGTGGAAACTACCATACATGCAGACTATAGTAGGGTCGCTAATACCCCTTTGATGCCCATATTTACGCGCAATTTTTATTGCTGCTTCATTTGCTTCTGCGCCTGAATTACAGAAAAAAGCATTGTGCATGCCAGATAATTTAGTCAGATTGTCAGCTAATTCTTCTTGCACCCCAATTCCGTATAAATTTGATGTATGAACAAGTTTGCCCGCCTGCGTACAAAGCGTCTCCCGAATTTCAGGATGTGCATGACCGAGGCCACATACTGCAATTCCTGACAATGCATCGATGAATTCGCGGCCATCAATACTATATAATCTAGAGCCCTCTCCTCGTTCAAATGTGATAGTTGGACGGCCATAATTAGACATTAATGAAGAAGTTGTACTTGTATGCATGTAAACATTCCTGCAGCATGTAATTGGTTAAATACAAGAGCCGTTAGCAACGACCTATATCGTTTTAATAAAAAATTCACGCGTATCCTGTGCCAGTAGCGCAAACATATTACTTTGGCCATTCCTCGCTATAATAATATGTAACGCTAGAATTTTCAGCATATTAGCGGAGAACAGTTTGGAAACTTTAGAACTGAGTTTGTTTGTTAGCAGAACTAATGCTATTTGTAAAAATATGGGAGCTGCTCTTAGACGAAGCGCTCTGTCTCCAAATATAACGGATAGACTAGATTTTTCTTGCGCTTTATTTACGAGCACTGGAGAATTATTCGGCCAAGCTGCCCATATCCCTGTTCATTTAGGCAGTATGGCTTACGCGATGAAAGGCCTCGTTAAAAAATTTGCTTGGGAGCCAAAGGACGTTGTAATAGTCAATGACCCATTCATGGGAGGAACGCATCTGCCAGATGTTACTGTAATCACCCCCATTTTTGTAGCCGGCTCCTTGGCAGCCTTTGCCGCTACTAGAGCCCACCATGCTGACATTGGCTGCGATAGCGCAGGTTCTATGCCTTTATCCAGCTCGATACATCAGGAAGGGCTACTCATCTCGCCATGCTATCTTTCTAAAGGAGGTGTCGCTGTAGAGGAAACCAGAAACCTTCTTGAAAGCAGATTAAAAAACCCACAAAACACCTATGCAGATATCGCGGCGCAGGTCAGCGCGAATAGTAGAGGCGTCGCAGAATTAAAAAAACTTGCTAGTCGCTATGAGTTATCTGGCTTCAAGGACGCACTGAGGGCGCTGATGCAATATGCTAACAAGCTCGCGAAAGCCGCCATAAAGAAAATCCCTAATGGAGTCTATGAGGCATCAGAAGCGCTAGATAATGATGGCTTTTCATCAGAACCTATAAAAATAACCGTCTCTGTTCGGGTGTCATCTGACGAGATAACCGTCAATTTTCTTGAAACGTCGTCATCAGTTCAAGGTAATTTAAATTGTCCGATTTCTGTAACCGCAGCGGCTGTTTATTACGTTTTTTTCTCACTGATGTCTAAAGAAACTCCTGCATGTGCCGGCTCCTTAAAAGTCATAAATATTTCAGCCCCCCAAGGCTCTCTAGTAAACGCGCAGTTACCCTCTGCAGTGGCTGCCGGCAATGTGGAAACAAGTCAAAGAATAGTTGATGTAATACTTCTAGCACTTTCTCAAGCTATTCCTCAAAAAATTCCTGCGTCTAGTCAAGGCACCATGAATAACGTGGCTATGGGATCTGCGTCATGGGACTATTATGAAACGATAGCCGGAGGCACTGGCGCACATGCCGCAGGGAGAGGTCTGGATGGGAAGCAGTCGCACATGACCAATACCTTAAATACATCAGTTGAAATAATGGAGAAGAATTACCCCCTCATTATCAAACGTTATGCACTCCGCACAGAGTCCGGAGGGAAAGGCCTTCATCATGGGGGCGAAGGTTTAATAAGAGAATATCAAATTCTCGAACCGACTAAGGTAACTCTGCTAACGGAGAGACGTATCCTACCTCCCACTGGACATTTCTATGGTGGGAATGGCTCCTTGGGGATCAATAAGCTCAATGGAGAAATAATCGAAGGGAAAGTTGCGCTTGAGTTAAAGAAAAATGATGTTTTACGCATTGAGACGCCTGGAGGAGCTGGTTGGGGGGCAATGTCACCTTAAAAACACCTAGATGTTTTATTTTACGGCCATACAAACTAAACTGTGCGCAAAGACTGGAACACCGAAAGGATAAGATATGGATATCATGGCGCAGATAAAAGATATAGTTGAAACCAATCCGGTAGTGCTTTTCATGAAAGGTTCTCCCCAATTCCCACAGTGCGGGTTCTCAGCTCGCACAGTTGATGCTCTTAAAGCGTGTGACGCCGAGTTTCATCATGTTGACGTATATGCCGAGCCGGAAATACGACAAAATCTTCCAGCCTACTCCGAATGGCCGACATTTCCTCAACTTTTTGTAAATGGTGAGCTGTTAGGTGGCTGTGACATAGTCATGGGGATGTTCCAGAGTGGAGATTTAAAAAACATCGTCGCTGAAGCATTAGTAGGTGATGCAGAAGAATAAAGTCAGCTGTTCATGTCAGTTTGGATAGCGAGTTCTGAGACCGAAGCAAACGGCATCCTCCTACTTCCATATAGGTAGGGTGGCACCAAAGTCCTTCATCGTCTCTAACATCTTGTTATGCGATGAGAGATTCTCTTCAGAGACCTGACCTGAAACCAAGCTTAAATCTCTCAGGCAAACCCCATCTTTAACTAGTGTCGGCTCTGGACTAGCGGAGCCTGAGACTGAATCAAGGCTTAAAGAAGCCTGGCCTCCAGTCATGTACAAGTAAACTTCGGCCAGCAACTCCGCATCTAGCAACGCGCCATGGAGTTGACGGTGTGCATTGGATACTTGGTATCGTTTGCACAAAGCATCGAGGCTGTTTCTTTGCCCCGGGTGCAGATTCCTCGCATAATCAAGCGAGTCAAAAATCTCGCAGCGGGCGCCCATAAGAGCTGGTGTCGGCTTAAGTCGCTCCAATTCAGAATCAAGAAAACCTATGTCGAAAGATGCGTTATGGATTATTAACTGAGAATCGTCAACAAAGGCAAGGAACTCTTCCGCAATCTGAGAAAATTCAGGCTTTTTAGAAAGATCGTCCTGAGTCAATCCATGAACCTCAGATGCTCCCTCGTCTATTTCTCTGAGAGGATTAATATACTGTTGATAATACCGACCCGTGATTCGACGATTGATTAGTTCAACGCAACCAATTTCAATTATCCTATGTCCATCTGCTGGGTTTAGCCCTGTTGTTTCCGTGTCTAATATAATTTGCCTCATAAATAATCTGCAGCCTAATTTTCTTCGTCTATTGCTGACGTCGCCAGCATGTCCGCTATCTCATTGCCTTCATTCCCAGAATGGCCTCGAACCCAAGACCAACGAACCGTATGATTTGCACACAGAGAATCTAATTCTTTCCACAAGTCCGCGTTCTTCACGTCTTGCCTGCTAGCGGTCTTCCATTTACGTTTTTTCCAATTCGAGATCCACACCGTGATCCCCTGCTTCACATAGGTGGAGTCAGTAAAAATATGTACATTTTGTGGACCCTTGAGAGCCTGTAACCCTCTTATCGCCGCAGTCAGTTCCATTCTATTATTGGTTGTCTGTTCCACATAACCATTAAGTCTTTTCTCATTCTTGTCATGACGAAGGAGTGCACCCCACCCACCAGGACCAGGGTTGCCGCGACAAGCACCATCGGTATACATGACAATTTCACTCTTACTCATAAATTAAAATTATAGATGCCTGAAGCATCATATGCTAACAACTTCTTTACATGAATTTGATAAAGACGAAGCGTTGACATCAAAATCTCTTAAAAGCAAGATTTAACCTACTGAGTTTCATTTACCATGAAATAAATACTTGGTCTTCTGGGTACCTAAAGCTTGACGAGCATTCAGTACCTTTCTAGCATGTGGTCAAGTAAATTTAACGGACGAACATGCGCACTAATCTCTTACTCAAGTTTATATGGATGCTATGCATACCTTGTGCCGTCTGGGCTCTAGATAGCGAACCCTTGATCGAAACAAAAAGAAACGTCCCTGATAGCGATATTTTCGATCCAATGATAGCGCCGACTAGACTGACTAATCCAAATATAAATCAGGAGCAGCAGACCAAAGAAGAAACTCTTTGGGAATATATCGGTCGGAACGTAACAATATCAACAGACTACAAGAAGACAAAAATAGTGCCCCTCAACCACTACAAAGGACCCTTGAAAAACATAACTCTCGCCTCTGAAAGAGCCGCGTTATATCTTCCTCACATAATAAGTGAGATAGAAAAGAGGAATCTTCCTATAGAGTTGGCTTTAGTACCAGTCGTTGAAAGTGGGTACAGACCAGATGCGATGTCCCCTTCAGGGGCGACAGGTCTGTGGCAACTAATGGCCGCGACAGGTAACCGACTCGAACTTCATCAATCTAAATGGTATGACGGCAGGCGTGACATCAAAGCCAGCACACAAGCCGCGCTAACTTATTTCGAACAGCTTCGCGAAAGATTTCATGGAGATTGGAAACTGATTTTCGCCGCCTACCACTCGGGAGAGAGGACAATAGAACGGGCAATAGAAAGAAATCTTACCGAAGGGCTAGGCGTCGATTTCTACTCTTTAAGGCTGCCAACGCTCACGGAAGCTTACGTGCCAAAATTACTTGCGCTTATAGAAATAGTGTCTAACCCGAAACTATACGGCGTAACATTACATACAAGCCAAGTGGAAACGCCATTTACCGGAATCGACGTGGGTAGTGGCATCGATTTAAATAGAGTTATAGCATGGGCTGGCATGACTTCGTCCGATTTTGACCAGTTAAATCCAGCCTTTCTCAAGCGCCTTACAATCGAGGGTCCGTCAACGGAAATCCTAGTCTTTCCGGAGTCCGCAGAGCGTGTTAGAGCTAGCCTTTCTCAAATCGATAGTTCCGTGCGATATCAACCTAGAATACGACGCGTCGCTGCCAGAGAGACTCTTTCAGAAATTTCTGAGCAAACAGGCGTTTCTGTTAAAAAAATAAAACAATTCAATTCTTTAAGAACAAATCACTTACGAATAGGGCAAAGACTCCTGATCCCAATGCCTCGCGTCCCAAAACGAATAAACGATGATACTTTGTTAAAACGTTTACTAACGACAGAGCATGTAGTGAAGCTCAACGATACGTTGTGGGATCTGGCATCGTATTACAAGACTACCGTAAAAGCGATTCAAGGAATCAACGGTCTAAGTGATACTAATAGTTTAGCAATCGGTCAAAAGTTAATTCTTCCTACTAGAGAAATTAACTCTAGTAAAGTGAGCCACTATATAGTGCAGAAAAACGACACTTTGTGGCTTATATCTAAGCGCTTTGGAGTGACGGTTCAACAGATTGTCTCGCGGAATAAACTAAACCAGACGAAAAATATTGTGCCCGGTCAACGGCTACAACTGCGTTAGAAAGACAGGCATTGGTTAAAATAAAAAGTATGAATTTATTCGTCAAACAGTTGGTAAAATTAGTTCTCAAATACGCTTTTCGTGTCGAAGTGTATGGGCTTGCGAACTACACGGAGAAGCGCGAAGGCACATTAATCATTAGTAATCATTTGTCCCTGTTAGATGGGATCTTTCTGCATTTCTTCTTGCCTGGAGACTCAGTTTTTCTAGTAAACCGTCTCACAGCTGAATGTTGGTATTTCAAGCCATTTCTATTCTTTGTTAAGTTATTGAAGGTAGATGACGGGAAACCCATCGCATTGAAAACGGCAGTATCTGTGCTAGAAAAAGGCGATAAAATAATAGTGTTCCCTGAAGGGCGAGTCTCAACTCTTGGTATCCCAATGAAAATTTACCCAGGAACCGCTTTTATTGCGGATAAAGCGAATGCGGCCATATTACCCGTTGCTATAGAAGGGCTACAATACTCGTTTTTTTCATACCAAAGACATAAGCTGAAACGCCGGTTTTTTCCGAAAGTGACGCTTTCTATTTTACCGAGCCAGAAGCTAGCACTAACAGAGCTAGCTCCTAAGCCAAGGCGAGCACAAGCGACAGCTTCACTTAGCAAGATGATGCATGAAGCGAATTTCGAAACTATTTATTCTGAAAAAAAGAAATTGTTTGAAGCTGCAATCCATGCCTCAAAGCGCCACGGGATATTCAAGCGAGTACTTTCCGATGCGTCCGGAGCCAATCTAACATATCAATCATTATTTGCGCGTAGTTTTATACTCGGAAAACATATCTCTAATGTAACCGGTTGTCATGAGAATACAATTGGCATCCTTCTTCCAAATACGACAGCAGCAGCAATCACTTTTTTTGCTACTCAATATGCTGGCAAAAGAAGCGCACTTCTTAATTTCACAGCTGGACTAGACGGTTTGAGTGCGGCTTGTACGCTGGGAGGAATAACTACTGTTATTACCTCCAAAAAATTTGTAGAAATTGCTAATCTATCCAACACTATAAAAGCCCTAAGTTCGCGGATCCATTTCATTTTTTTGGAGGATCTCAGAGAACAGATAACCACCTTAGACAAAATAACTGGCTATTGGAAATCATTTTCCCCAATCGCTGCCTGCCGAAAAAGCAACGGGAGCCAAACCTCGAGCGACTGCGCCGTCATCTTATTCACATCAGGCTCAGAGGGCACTCCTAAAGGCGTTGCGTTATCTCATCAAAATATTTTAAGCAACTATGCGCAAGTGCAATCACTGGTCGATCTCAATCATACAGACAAGATTCTCAACGTGCTGCCGATTTTCCATGCATTTGGTTTACTTGGCGGCTTTCTCTTGCCGTTATTTAAGGGAACGGAATCTCTACAGTATCCCAGCCCATTGCACTATCGAAAAATCCCAGAAATATGCTACGCCGAAAATATCACCTGTCTACTTGGTACTAACACTTTTCTCAGCAATTACGCTAAATATGCGCATTCTTTAGATTTCTACAAGCTACGGTATGTTTTGTCCGGCGCTGAAAAGCTCACAGAATCGACTAGGAACACTTGGATTAACAAATTTGGAATATCTATCTTTGAGGGCTATGGAGTAACAGAGGCTAGTCCCGCACTAGCTATCAACCATCCTAGCAGCCATCAGGCAGGAACTGTCGGACAGATGCTTACCAGAATCGAATCTCGCATCACGCCCGTAGATGGTCTTCTCCGGGGCGGACTCCTTTCTGTGAAAGGCCCTAACATAATGATGGGTTACCTTGACCATCAGGGAACTGTTACCCCTCCATCAGGCATAATTGGACTAGGTTGGTATGATACCGGCGATATCATAGAGATTAACTCGGATGGCTACATAACAATATTGGGACGTGCTAAGCGCTTCGCAAAAATTGGAGGCGAAATGGTCTCACTTGCCTCTATTGAGCAAACAGTAGCTGCTAGGTGGCCTGAAGGCGAACATGCCGCAGAAAACATCTTCGATCAGGAAAAAGGCGAACAAGTCGTCCTGGTTACGACAAACGAAGAGGTGTCCCGAACAGGGATCGCATCAGCTATGAAAGATGCAGGGAAACCAAATTTAATGGTGCCCAAAAGAGTCGTTCTTATTAAAGAAATTCCGTACCTAGGCACGGGGAAAATTGATCATGCAACTATAAAGAAAAAAATATTACTTTAACTTCAGAATTTTTTCATAATATCTCGTTTACCATAATCTCGTTTACCGTTAATGTTGTATTCGTAATCTAGGTACTCAATTTTATAACGGCCCAAACGCAAACCTTTTTGAACTTCTTCATCCAGGACATATTCAGCAATCCAAGCTATCAAATCTGTCTCAGATTCTCCAAAATTACGCGCTTTGCGTTCAAATATTTTAGACAATTTCGCAATTTCTAGAGATTTGAGGAATCGATTCTTTCGATTATCATTTATAAAATCTGATGTTGAATCATTCAGCTGTCTATTTATGTCTGCACCACGATATGCTTCGACTTTGAGTTGTGGGGCAGTATAAGCTGCATCCGTCAAAGCAAAATAAATACGCGGATCTTCAAACTTAGCGAGCATCGCTTCAATAGCGTTAAGATCGTACTTTTTTCCACCCACTAGATGCTGGGTTGTGCGAAAGAATTTAATTCGCCCCATTGTGTTGACCGGCGTAACACCTTGAATAACCATTTTCACCGCAAGAGCATTGTAAGTGTTTAGCCAAAAAGCTATTCGATCTTCTTTGCTCTCCAGAGTCCCGACATCAAAAGTTGCTAGAACTTCGTGATATTTTGTAAATCGTCTATTCCCTTTCATATCAGTGTAATCAACATAGCCGTCGGTTATATGCACAGAATAGGCACTTTCAAGCAGCGAGTTTAGTAGCTTAATACTTTTCGCTTCACAATAGATTGGAACGATAAATATAAGCAAACTCAGGAGCCGAACTATTAAAGGCTTATATGACACATTTAACATATAACTTATCTCTCACTTATTTTCCTAACATGATAACCTAAATGCTGTCAGCTTTGCCTCACTTTGATTACAAAACCATGACAGAGAACGATAACGAATCTAGATTCGTTGATTTTGTTTTCGTAACTCAAGAGACAATATAAAATGTCCAGAAAAATGTTAGTCTTCCTGATTTTAGTGTTAATAGTCCTATATATGAATTTGATGGGAGACATAAGTCCTAGATCCATTTTTGATTTTATTAGAAGCCAACAGATCATTCTGGATTCTTATGTGTTGTCCCACCCGGCACTGGCTAGACTATTTTTTGTAATTTCTTACATGTTATTTTGTATCAGCTTTTTACCTGGAGTTTTTGTATTAACCCTGCTGGCAGGCAACATGTTTGGACTCGTAGAAGGAATCGCGATTGTAGCTATATCGAGCACATCCGGCGCGACGCTGTCATTTTTAGTCGCCCGTTATTTTGTCAGTGGAAAAGCTACCAGGTATCTTTCTAGAAACTTATTATACAAACAACTTCGCACTCAATTGGGAAAACCTTTTATTTTACTTGTGCTCAGGCTTTTACCAATTATCCCATTCAATTTTTTAAATCTTGCCATGGCTCTGACAGACATTAGTACTTGTAAGTTCTTCATTTACAGTCTTCTAGGAATGTCGCCTATGATTTACCTCACAGTAAATCTCGGAACTCATACATCTCAGGTAAGCTCAATGTCCGACTTGGTTTCCCCTGAGATACAATCAGCTTTTCTTTATTTAGGTGTTTTTATTTTGGTAGTAGGCTTCATTGCACAACACTATAAAGCCAAGCACAGGAACTAAATGAAATGCGCTCTAGCCTAGGTCCAGAGTGTTTAGAAAGAACCACCGAAGTGATGTAGAATAATAACGCATGTCCTTACCCTGAAAGCATTCATGGAGCACAAAAGTTGATGGAGAGACTTAAAGATTTTATACGCGATATACCTGATTTTCCTAAATCAGGAATAGTGTTTAAAGATATCAGCCCTTTATTGGAAGATCATGCTGCATTAGACTCTGCCATAGAGAGCCTCTGTCTGCCATATAAGGGGCAGACTATCGATGCTGTTCTCGGTATCGAAGCAAGAGGCTTCATTTTTGGACCATTAGTTGCTCAAAAATTGCAAGCAGGGTTTGTCCCATTAAGAAAGCCAGGAAAACTTCCAGCCGAAACTTTCAGTGTCAACTACGAGTTAGAATACGGAACTTCCCAACTACATATGCACAAGAACGCTCTAGCCTCGCAAGCGCGAGTCTTAATTATAGATGACGTGATAGCTACAGGTGGAACAGCACAGGCAGGCATTAATCTTGTAGAACAAGCTAATGCGTCCGTTGTCGGTCTAGCATTCCTGATAGAGATCAGCTTCCTTAAAGGAAGAGATGCTTTAAATGGATATAACGTACACACCGTGATTAATTTTTAGCCGTTCGTGATGAGCTCGATTTAAATCCATGTGCCTACTACTCGTTGCTGTGAATTCAATGCCACAATACAAGCTTGTCCTTATAGCTAATCGAGACGAATTCCACGAACGACATTCAGTACCACTGGCGCTATGGGAAGACTATCCCAATATTTATGCAGGAAGAGATTTAAAAGGCAAAGGAACCTGGCTAGGAGTCTCTAGTTCGGGGAGGGTTGCCACCGTAACTAACGTACGCCATGGAACCGACCCGGGGGAAAACCCTAGATCCCGTGGGCTAATTGTATCTGACTTTCTTAACAGCGATTTAAACGCCAATGCCTATATAGAGACGCTTGCAGAAGACTCCGCAGACTACTCTGGGTTCAATATAATTGCCTATGACGGGAGTGAAATGGCGTGGCATAACAATAGAACTCAACAATCTGCGCAAGATCTAAAAGGGGTTTACACCCTCAGTAATGCAGAGCTCGACACGCCATGGCCTAAAGCCGAAAAACTCCGCCAGCAATTCAAAAAAATTATGAAAGAGGAGCTCTTTGTCTCCGCTGAACCAATGTTTCAAATCCTGAAAGATCAATCCAAAGCAGCTGATGAAGCTCTGCCTGAAACACATATAGATCATGCCTTAGAAAAACATCTATCTTCTATTTTTATCCGTGGAGATATTTATGGAACTCGATGTTCTTCAATTATTACTATTGATAGCAGTAATAACGTCGACTTTCATGAACGCTCATATAACCCAAATGCGTTATCGATAGGTTATGAGCATGTATCTTTTAAAATTGGCTCTTCTTAAATGAAAATGGCAAAAAAACCAATAAAAATAGGATTGTACAGGGAAATACATGAGCCAAATTAACTCGCTAAAAAAGGAATTCACTAAACTCAGAGGAAATAGCTTACGCCTCCTTTCGCCTCTATCGGCTGAAGATGCCGCCGCACAATCAATGCCTGATTGCAGCCCTGCAAAGTGGCATGTTGCGCATACAACTTGGTTTTTTGAAACTTTTATTTTGGAAACCTATGAACCGCACTTCCAAGCTTACCACAAAGATTTTCGTTTCCTATTTAACTCTTATTACAACGGCATAAGCACTCAATTCGCAAGAGAAAAAAGAGGTTTGCTGACAAGGCCATCATTAGAAGAAATCGTAGATTATCATTTAAACGTGAATAAACGAATACTAGTTCTTCTCCAAAATGAATCTTTGCCAGTTGCGCCTTTAATACGATTAGGTATCAACCATGAGGAACAACATCAAGAGTTGCTCCTGATGGATATCAAGCATCTGCTATCTCATAACCCACTAGCCCCCTCTTATGATGAAACTGCTGTAGAAGCGAAGGCTCGCAAATCTTCAACATGGCAGAATTATCCGAAAGGCATATTCGAAATAGGTACAGCAGACAATAAATTTCATTTTGATAATGAAGGCCCTACGCACCTGGCACATCTGAATAGCTACTCGTTGCATTCAGATCTTATTACGAATAGTGAGTATCGCGAATTTATAGAAGACGGGGGATACTCCGAGCCCAGTTTATGGTTGGCTGATGGTTGGTCGTTCATTAAAGATAACCAAATTAAGGCTCCCTTATATTGGACTAATGATCAAGATGAGTGGTTAGAATTCACGTTACAAGGATTATCTAGTCTTAAAGGAAATGATCCCATATGCCACATCAGTTATTACGAGGCTGACGCCTACGCTTCTTGGCGAAGCGCTCGCCTACCGACTGAGGAAGAATGGGAAATCGCTGCTCGCGGCGGGTCAATATCATTGAATAATCTATATGACTCGAGGTGGCAATGGACACAATCAAGCTATAGCCCCTATCCTGGGTTTTCAGTGACAAAGGACGTTATAGGCGAATATAACGGAAAATTTATGAGCAACCAAATGGTATTGCGCGGAGGGGCAGCGATTAGTTCCCTCGGTCACACTAGGTGTACCTATAGAAATTTTTTCTACCCGCATCAAAGATGGATGTATAGCGGTATTCGACTTGCTAAAGATCTCAAATAATCATTTTTTCTAAATAACTTACGCCTCATTCTTTTCTGGTTTTAGTAAAAGCTTTTATGAATCTTTCGCTATACGACATCAGGCTCCCCAATTAACTACAGATACTTGGCAGTTCTATAAATGTTTTAAATAAAGCTGCTGAGTCTTAAGAGTAAAAGTTAGTTTTTTTCCTCCTCCGATGCTACATTAACAATCACAGCATTGATCAATAATTTAGACTGGGGAGGTTTATATGAAAAAGGCTGATCTTGAACTGTGTTACATGAGCGCGACCGATGTCATAAAAAACTTCAGATCAAAAACAATCTCACCTAGCGAATTAACTAAAGCGCTTATTTCTCGATGCGAAGAAGTAAACCCTTCGCTTAATGCTATTACTGAAAGTCACTTTCAAGAAGCGACGGAAGCCGCTAAAAAAGCAGATAAGAAATATTTTAATTCAAAGTCATCTCGACTTAGAGCATTGGAAGGCGTGCCAATTGCTGTTAAGGATTTTCACTCCATCAAAGGACATCGAACGACTTATGGCTCCAAAGCTTTTGAACATCACAAAGCCGACAACACTGCCCCAACCGTCGATAGACTGTTTAAGGCAGGAGCAAGCCTCCTTATTAGAACAACTACCCCCGAATTTGCGTACTCCGGTATTACGCGCAGTCCTCTATGGGGGACCACCAAAAACCCCTGGGATCTGAATTGCACTCCTGGCGGATCCTCTGGAGGAGCGGGTGCCGCTATAGCTGCTGGAATGACAACGCTGGCAGATGGGACTGATGGCGGCGGCTCTTGTCGTATTCCCGCTGCTTTCTCAGGCTGTGTAGGATACAAGCCTCCTTATGGGAGAAATCCAGGAGATAGAGAACATCCCTTGGAATCGCTGCTGGTTTATGGCCCACTAACGCGTACTGTAAACGACGCCGCGCTAATGCAAAATGTCACCACTGGGAAACATGTCGCAGACCAAGCGTCACTGGACGAGAACTATCAATTGCCGTCCGAACACTCCTCTGTAAAAGGAATGAAAATCGCTTTATCAATCAATCTTGGCTACTACGAGATAGCGCCGGATGTAGAAAAAAACACAAAGGATATGGCAACCGCGCTTAGGCGGCTTGGTGCAAAGGTAGAAGAAGTCGACGTAGGCTGGAATTGGGGCGTTCTCGATACTTGGTACACTCGCTGGGAAGCTGCTTTCGCGGGCTTAGTCGGTGACTTACTTCCTCGATGGAAATATGAAATGACTCCCTATTGCGTCAAAATTCTTGAAAAAGGATTAGAGCATAGTGCTGTTCGGCTCTATCAAACAAACGCGGGTCGCGCACAACAATGGGATAGCTTGGCACCCATATTAGAAAAATATGATGCACTTATCTGCCCTACTACGGCAGTATCGTCTCTCCCTCATACTCATAACGAAGATGGCGATGATTTGGTCATAAATGGAAAGCATGTAAATAACTATCTCGGTTGGACACTCACATATCCTTTCAACAATCTAAATTGGTGCCCTGTCATGAGTTTACCTAGCGGTTTTGGGGATACGGGCATGCCAACAGGCTTACAAATATGTGGCCGTACCTTTGATGATGCTACGGTTTTCCGTATAGCGAGCGCATTGGAGAAAGCAAGGCCGTGGGTCGGCACTCGACCACCAATTTAGTGAGGTAGTCCTTGCAACAGAAATCTTGAAATGGCAGATTACCTCATTTAAAAAAGACAAGTGAATCATGATAAACTTCAATCCATTCATGTACTGCACGGTAGGAAGACGGGCTGAACTTGAGAAAGGAATGGCCGGGAAAGATCCTGTGCTATACCAAAGAATGCTAGACGAGATCGCTGAATATGTCTCTTTTGCTGATGAAGCCGGATATGCCGGTTGGGGGCATCCTGAGCACCATCTGCAGATAGAAGGTTGTGAAGCGTCCAACGACCCTACCCTCATGGGCATGTGGATAGGGATGCACAGTAAAAAGCTCAAAGTGATCACTTGTGGCTTTGTCTCCACTGCGCACAACCCTATTCGGACCGCAGAAGCGATCTCAACCATGGATAACATGTTAAAAGGTCGTTTCTCTTTTGGTCTGGTAAGAGGTTATCAAACTAGATGGGTTGAAAACCTAAAAATACGAGCAGACATTGGACCAGTTGGACCCTGGAACAAGAATGGACCGGAGGATGAAGCTAACCGAGAATATTTTAGTGAATACGTAGATCTGGTCGTGACTGCCCTGACTAAAGATACTTTTTCCCATAAGGGTAAGTACTGGGAATTCCCACCAAAAGATCTAATTAATCCTCATCCTCATTCTGTTTATACAGAGTTAGGACAAGGCGTTACGGAAGACATGCGGATCAATGAAATTGGAATAGCCCCTCGGCCATTCCAATCGCCACACCCTCAGATTTATGGTGGATTTTCTGCTTCTATGCGAACAGCTAAATTCTGGTCCAAATATCGAGGGAAGCCTATCGTCATGGCATCGGACCTCAACTTCCTTAAAGCTCTTTGGGAGGCTTACCGAGAAGAGGCAGAAGAAAAATACAATTACACCCCTGAGCCGGGAAGCGAAGCCGCTTGGGGTGGCTTAATGATATGTGCTGAAACTGACGCGAAAGCCGCTGAGTTAGCACATGATATGAAATGGTTTTGGAAAAAATGGGCCGTACCCTTTGGCCAGCCTTTTCCTGAACTACTTTTCGGTTCGCCCGACACACTAACAAGACGCATTGAAGAAGCTGGTAAGACAGTACCCATCAATGAGATGTTTCTAATAATACCGCAAGGGTTACATACTCGAGATCAAGTATTAAAGTCATTGGAATTGTTCAGTAGGAAAGTCATCCCTAATTTTAATTAAGCTACTTTGAGTTCAAGATAGAATATAGATACACTGCATATATAGAAAAATTAATGATTTACGGGGAATATTATGAATATAGGATCTCTCGCGCTTTTTCAAAGCTTCGGATACGATGCATCTGTTACAGATTCGCAGGTTTACAAAGAAGAGTTACGCCTTGCTGAACAACTAGAAGTTTTGGGTTATGACTGGCATTGTGCAGTAGAGCATCATTTCGAGGACTATTCATTCTGCCCTGATAATACAGTTTACCTAAGTCATATCGCTGCAAAAACTAGCACGCTTAAATTGGGAACGACTGCAGTAATTCTTCCCTGGAACGAACCGCTTCGAGTGGCCGAAAAAATAGCACTACTAGATGAACTGTCAGACGGACGTGTAATTTTTGGTATGGGGCGTGGTCTCTCGCGACGAGAGTATGTTCAATTTGGCTTAGATATGGACGACTCGAGGTCCCGGTTTGATGAAGCGGCCCCTATGATTTTAGCAGCACTAGAAAACGGCTACATCGAGGGAAATGGCCCCCATTTCAAACAGCCTAAAGCAGTCATCAGGCCTAAGCCAACGAGAAGCTTTAAAAATAGAATCACACAAGTTGCGATGTCACCAGACTCCGCTCTGGAAGCCGCCACTCATGGCGCTCAAATAATGATTTTTAATCAGAAAGATATCTCTGAACACAATAAAGACATCGAACCCTATAGGGCCAAATTCTTAGAACTACACGGTCGTCCGGCTCCATCGCCCCTCATGGCCACACTATCAGTCTGCCATCAAGATAAAGACAGAGCCGCCGAGCTCGCGAGAAAGCACATAGCAGGTTACCTAGTAACTGTCATGCATCACTATGAACTCGCTGGTGAACACTTTAAGGATGCCAAAGGTTACGAAGCTTATGGAGAAGCAGTAGATATGCTTCAAGATATAGGGCTAGAAGGTCTGGCTGAAAGCTATATGAATGCACAGGCATGGGGTACGCCCCAGCAGATGCTAGATAAGCTCGAATCATGGCATAAAGGTGTGGGTGACTTTGATATCTTGTTTGGTTTCCGACATGCAGGAATAGCATATGAGGACGCGGAGAACTCTATGCGATTAGTGGCTCGTGAGGTCATACCTCAGCTACGGGAGCTGATGGGTTCTAGTAGGGCGGCTTAATTTAATACAGGCAGGAGTTTATTAATGACAATTATTGCAGGGAAAAACGCGATTGATTTAGGGATAGTCGTAAAAGATATAGAAGCTAGTTTGATATTCTACTGTGATGTCCTAGGGCTCAAGAAAGTCCAAGAAATGCCATTGTGGATTGGCACCATGCATCGCCTGGCCTTTGGGGATAGCTTCATAAAACTGATTGATCCTAAAGAGGCGCCCCCGGCGACAACCAAAGGATTAGCTTCATCTCTTGGATTCCGTTACCTCACACTACAAATCAGCAATATGGATGAAGTGACTGACAAATGTAAAAAATTACACATTCCTTTTGAGATAGAAAAAACGGAACTAATGCCTGGTGTCACTATTGCGATGGTCAATGATCCTGATGGAAACACAGTCGAGTTCGTACAGCGCGACTAGGGCTGGCTTCTTAAAAGCGAGCCGACCGCTTTTCCAGAGCAGCCAACACTGCTTCGCGTTGGTCTGGACTGCCTAATAGCCGACCTTGGATCAGTGCCTCCAGCTCTAAACTTTCGTCTTGTGAACTTTTCCAGGCCGTATTAAATAGCTTCTTACAGCCTCTTACGGCATCAGGTGATCGGGCTGAAATTTCAGCTGCAAGTTCTCTTGCCTTCCCTAAGTAATCTTTTTCTATTTTAGTTACTACTCCTAACTGAAGAGCTTCTCTGGCATCAAACTGACGCGCAGTCAAGGCGAGCTCTAGTGCTTGGTCTTTACGTAGGATCCCCGGTAGAGTCTTAGTAATTCCCATGTCGGGAACTAATCCATAATGTAACTCCATGATGGAAAATTTTGCATCTGGGCTGGCAATTCTAAAATCACAACCCATCGCGATCTGAAAACCACCCCCGAATGCAGCCCCCTCAATAGCAGCGATGACCGGAAAGTCGACTTGTTGCCAAATCATAGCGACCCTTTGCGCTAAGTTCTCATTCTGCCCGGACTTTCCAATTAACGCTGCAATCACAGCATCTCCCGACGATCCTTGTTCTAGTATTTTTGTCATCAAAGAGAAATCTAAGCCAGCACAAAAGCTAGGACCCGCCCCATATAAAATAGCCACCCGAACATCTCTATTTTCTTGAAGGGATTGCCCCGCATCTGCGATAGCAGAGAACATTTCAAGCGTTAGAGAGTTATGTTTCTCTACTCTATTTAAATAAACTTCCGCAATACTATTTTCTATTTTTATGACCACTAGATCGTTACTCATAGCGCATCTTCTCTCCTATCTTTGTTCTCACTTATACGCCACATCAGCATATCAATCCTATCATTTCCGAAAAACATTTCTGACCCATTGAGAAACATCGTGGGACTTCCGTAACCCTGTCTCGATATCAGCTCATCGGTGTTTTTTCGTAATTTTTCTTTATATAGATCTAGGTTTATTTTTCTGAAAAATTCTGTCGTGTCTAAGCCCACTTCCTGAGTGACCGACTTTAAAACGGAATCAGAGGAGATATCCTCAAGGTCACTCCAATACCGGCGAAATATCGCGCGGGCGTACTCAACTAATAACCCCTCTTCTATGGCAAAAAATGCTCCTCTCATTGCTTTTACGCTATTGACTGGAAATGGCTTGGGGTTTCCTATTATGACTGCGCGTCTGCTGGCCCAGTCTTGAAGATCTTTGGCGTGATAGCTGACTTTCTGAGAAATTGGATTTTCACGAGAAACATATACACTTGGGTTGATTGAATTAAATATGCCACCAACTAAAATAGGCCTCCAAACTATATCTATGTCCACAAGATTTACTTGAATTCCCTCAAATGCTAAATAAGTCCAAGGGCTGGAACAGTCGAAGAAAAATTCGACAGTGTTTTTCATACTTCTCTCCACGACAAAAAATTTCTATAATGCGTTTTTCTCAGCTATAGGGCTTCTTAAACAACAATCACGGCCCTTCCAACAACTTGTCTTTTCTGAATTTCATCAAATGCGTCAATCAGTCCTTCAAAACCGTAGCGACTGCCTACATACGGCATTAATTTACCTGATTTAGCCATAAACAGTAACTGCTCCATGGCCGCTGCCCCTTGTTCAGGATGCAATCTACCGAATTCTCCTGCCCTTACGCCTATAACTGAATACTGTTTAATCAATGCATGATTCGCTCGAACAACTCCGACTTTACCGCTCGCAAAGCCAATTACAAGAATCCGTCCTAAGGAGGCGATACATTTTAGCGACTCCTCGAAAACTGCCCCACCTATCGGATCGTAAATCACATCTGCACCCCGCCCCGCGGTGATCTCGTTAACACGGTCTTTAAAAATCCCGTCTGCGTAGTCTAAAACATGATCAGCGCCTACTTTTTTAAGCACTGAACATTTTTCTTTACCCGTAGCTAGTGCGATAACCTTAGCACCGCAGACTTTTGCTAACTGAACCGCAGCTAATCCTACTCCACCAGCTGCGCCATGAATTAATACCGTCTCACGTTCTCGCAAGCTTGCACGAGCTATCAAACCTATGTAAGCCGTTTTGTACGCTATGAGAAAAGCGGCGCCTTTCTCGAAATCGAAAGGCTTTGGAAGTCTAAAAACATTTTCTTCCTCAGCGATAACTTGCGTCGCTGCTGCGCCATACCTTACAGTTCCAATAACGTGATCACCTGCCAAAAAACGTGAAACATTAGGTCCTGCAGAGGTAATGACACCCGAAAATTCAGCACATGGGGTGAAAGGCATTTTTGGTCTGAGTTGATACGCTCCTTGCGTCATCAACATATCTGGAAAGCCGGGAGAAAAAGCTTTAACTGAAACAAGAACTTGCCCTGCCGTTGGAACCGATGAGAGTAATTTCTCAATCGAGAGATCGTGGTGATCACCGATCTTTGAGCAACTCCAACCTTGATAAGTACCGTTGTGATTCATTATGCTGTCATTATTACCTAATTAAATCGGATCCGATATGAACATATCTTCCTCCACCACAAAAAAAATTGCTGATTTATTAATTGAAGCTAATCAAAGCATCAGCGTAGCTGAGTCTTCTACAGGAGGCCTTATAGCGGCAAGTCTTCTGGCTGTGCCCGGTGCGTCGGCCTACTTCAACGGTGGTGCTATTATCTATACCATGCGTGCAAGGAGAAAGCTCTTGCAAATAGATAAAGAAAAACTTAACGCACAAACTCCTTTAACAGACCAGTATGTTACCTTATGTGCTGAACAGATAAAAAAGCAACTGAAGTCAACTTGGGGTTTAGCGGAGCTAGGAGCAACAGGCCCAGCGGGGACTCCTTATGGGCACCCTCCAGGAATCTGCGTTCTTGCAATTGTGGGGCCAAAAACGGTGACTAGACATATAGAAACAGGCAAAAATGATAGAGAGGAAAACATGATTGTCTTTCGAGATGAGGCTCTGAGTATGCTCCTAGAAGCGCTTTCCCACAAAACCACCTAAGAAGCCTTGTTAAATGAAAGCTTGTTCAGACCATAATAAATTTTGGCTCGATAAATGGGCTTCAAACGCTATAGGCTTCCATGAAGATTTCATTCACCCGCTCTTAAAGCAATACTGGAGCAGTCTCAACTCTGCTCCACGTAGCAATGTATTAGTTCCTTTATGTGGGAAATCGAAAGATCTCTTGTATTTAAGAAACCAAGGACATAATGTCTTTGGAATAGAAATTAGTGAAATAGCCATAGTTGCATTCTTTGATGAACATAAAATTACATACGAGAAAATACGACACCCCAACCACGATATTTTTCGAGGGGAAGGACTGACTGTTTACCGCTCAGACATATTCGATTTCCCGAAAAAAATACTCCCTAAAATAGACGTAATATACGATCGAGCTTCCCTTATAGCGTTATCTGATAAGCAGCGACAAAACTATTCAGATTGGCTCACCACGAGCGCACAATCGGGGTGTAAATCCCTATTAATTACTTTAGAGTATGATGAAGAAAAGTTATCACCTCCTCCTTATCTAGTAGATAGAATGGAACTTACTGCACTCTATCGAGATAACTGGGAGATTACTCATTTAGGGCAACACTCTGCTCTTGCAAAAGGGTATCAGGCTCGAGAAAATGCTTACCTCCTAAATAGGAAAGAATTCAATGCATGAAGACGATAAAAAAAATGCGGTTCAGAGAGGAAATTTCGATCCAAATACTGTTTTTGATAAGATTTTAACCGGAGAACTTCCGGCTGAAATTTTATTTCAGAATGAGCTGGTAACTGCTTTTATGGACATACAACCGATAACTACTGGTCACGTATTGGTAATACCTAATGAGCGAGCAGCATCTTTGAGTGAGCTCCCGACAACAACCGGAGCTGAAATATTCAAGGTGGGGCAAAGCGTTGCGGCGGCTATAAGAAAAAGTAATCTCCAATGCGAAGGGATTAATTTGTTTCTTGCCGATGGTGTTGCTGCAGGGCAAACCGTCTTTCATGTTCACCTCCATATTTTCCCCCGCTATAAAAATGACGGCTTTAAATGGAGCTTGCCTGATCGATATTATTCCCCACCTGAAAGATCGGAATTAGCCGCAGCTCGGGAGGAAATCAGCGGGCACTTCAACCTGTAATTACTCAGTAGAAATGACTAAAGTCTTGAGATCTAACAGGCGAAGTTACGAGAGGGCGCCTACCTTAGGCCTAGAGAAATTTAACCTCATCAGTAGAAAACCTATCAGCCCCAAATTCAACACATTCCAACCAACACCATGAATAAATGCAGTTTCATAAGACCCTGTGTAATCAAAAATCACACCACCTGCCCAACCACCAAAAGCCATTCCTATCACGGTCGACAAAATAAGGATACTCAATCGTCTTCCTGCTTCCGCTTCAGGGAAAAACTCCCTAACAATGAGTGCATAACAAGGCACGATACCGCCCTGAAACAAACCAAACATTATAGAAACGGCGCGTATTGAAGGAAGTGTATCTGCCCCTAGATAGCAGGCCAAGGCAAAACACTGTAAGGAGGAACCGATGAACAAAGTTTTCAGTCCACCTATGCGATCGGATAACCAACCAAACCCTAAGCGAGAAATGACGCCGCAGGCTAACATTATGGAGAGCATTTCTGCACCTGTCGTAAGCCCGTACCCTCGATCACCACATAGCGCGACGATATGAACTTGTGGCATAGCCATGGCAACACAACAAGCCACACTGGCAACACATAATATCAGCATAAGATTCTGAGAGCTGAGTCCTAGACGACTCGAACCACCCATACTCCCTTCCGAATGCTCTATCGCCCCAGAATTATCAATTCGACGGCGAAGTACAAATAGTAAAGGAAGCATTAATGTTGTGCTCAACAAACCTACAACCATATAGGCATAACGCCAACCAGAATCAAGGGTCATCATTTGCATCAAAGGAGGCCACACGGTTCCGCCTAAGTAATTTCCACAAGCACAAATAGCAATAGCCAAACCTCGGCGACGCAGGAACCACTTGGAGATATCGGCTAGTAACGGAGCAAACACTATGGCCAGACCAAATACACCAATTTGAAAATGCGCAAGATTCAACAATAACAAATTGGTACTTAAAGCGGCCTGTAGGTAAGACAACCCTAACGCAATTGAGCTGAATAACAGCATTCTTATCAATCCGTAGCGCTCAGCAAGTTGTGCAGCCAGTAATCCGCCGAAACCGAAGCCCATCATAACCATTGTATAAGGGAATGATGCCGCACCTCGCAGTATGCCAAAATCACTTTGGAACGCAGGTATGGCTACGACGACGGCGAACATGCCACTGCTACCAATCGTGCCTAGGCCTACTGTAGCGAGCAGTCTCAACCACGCATAGGTGGAGTCAATAGCCGCGACTTTCAAATATCGCTCCTCACCCTACGCCAATCCAACTATCAATCACTAGTGTCTCCAAAAAGCTCAGGTGCTTCATTTTTCACCTTGGCATCCTCAGTCCAATAACGCTTTGCCCAGATCCCTTGATAAGGTTCGTCATCGATAGGCATCCGCCATGTCCGAACGTCTGCATCTTTGAGTACTACCGAACATAGTGCACGCGGCTGGTCATCTGTGCCATCAACATACTCGTTCCATTCGTCGATATACCTCGACGCGATACGACGATACCTATCACGCCAAGCATCATCATTACCCACCTCAAAATCTATGTTTGCTTTCCCTCTCACTACGACTTTTCTATAAGGAACTGGAGCTTCGTCCGCACTAAGTGCTATACGATTATCATGCCGAATATTTTTCAACCACTCTGAGTGCTGTCTAGGCGTAAACCAAATTCTACCTTCTTCGTGAACAAACCAAATAGGAGTCACTAATGGAGCACCAGTTTTATCAACCGTGGCAATATTCATAATAATTTTGGGCAGCGCCAAAAAATCATCTCGCTCTTCATTTGTCAACTTAGGCATCTTTCTCTCCCGCATAAAAAGATATTTGAAAAGTACCGCATGTCTCTGCGATGGTAGGCATATAGGTTAACACCTTGTGAAGAAAAGAGACTAATCACTTTTGACCAGCGCTAACTAACTTTGTTCAAAATATCCAAGACGTCTTTCTGCAGCGATCGATTACACGCCGCTACTACGCGGCCACCGGACATAACCGGGCGACCTTCCCAATCACTGACGACACCACCAGCCGCCTCCACGATGGGAATAACGGGTGCTATGTCATAAAACTGCAGGTCTGACTCAATGACCAGATCCGCGAATCCAGATGCCATCAAACAGTAACCATAACAATCGGCCCCAAAGCGAGTTAGCTTGGCCAGGGAAGATACGCGATTAAACGCCTCTAACTCGACACCCAACTGGAACATGTCCGGAGTCGTTGAGAAAAGAGTGGCCTCACTCAAAAGCTTTGTCTCTCGACATTTTAGCGATATCACGCCTTCAGGCCGTATCAATTGGGCAAGTTCACCTCCTCCTACAAAGCAATCACCTACCATAGGCTGGCTCATCATCCCGTAACAGGGGGCTCCGTTATGAAGCAACCCTATTAACGTCCCCCACGTCGGCATGCCAGAAATAAACGAACGTGTCCCATCGATCGGGTCGATAATCCATGACCATTCAGAGGAGCCTTCAGTCAACCCATATTCCTCACCTTCAATTCCATGGGTAGGGTATCTTTCTTCGATAACCGAGCGAATTCTCCTTTCAGCAGATCTGTCGGCCTCTGTCACCGGATCGAAACAACCACTAGAAGCCTTATTTTCGATTGTGAGAGACGACCTAAATGCTGGTAACGTTTCTTGCGCGGCCGCTACAGACAACTCTCTTAAAAACAGTCGTATTTCGCCATCAAAGCTTGCATCCATTGAGCACTTCCTTTGCATTTAGGCTGAGTGAAAGCCAAATGACTGCATCACCGTAATTCATTTTCTATCGACTGCTGCGCACCAGAAAAAATACGTTCGCTGCGAACCGAAGATAGCGTTATCATGATCCATATCACAGACTAATTATACAGCAAGTTGGCTTAGAACATGATCGAAACATTAAACTCTATTTACGAGAAGACTATACTCGCACGACCCGTAGTGACCCTATTTTTCCTGTCGCTTATCTTAATCGTTTTTTCGGCAGGTCTTCGCGATTTTAAGATTGATGCTAGTACGGATGCCCTTCTGCTCGAAAGTGATAAAGACTTAAGATCGTTTCGCGAAATGAGTATGCGTTATAAAACGCGCGAATTCATGTTCATTGCCGTCGCTCCGACTACAGATATTTTATCCGAGGAAAATATTGACTTTGTTAAACGACTTAGAGACGAGCTTGCCGGCGTTACAAACGTGTATGACGTCATTTCAATGCTCGACGTTCCCCTGTTGACCAACAAGCCTGGCACACTTGCAGAGGCTGCCACTAATTTCCAGACATTACGACTCGCTACAGTAGATATAGAAAAGGCACGAGTAGAACTGACTGAAGGACCAGTCTATAAAGATCTTATCGCAAGCGCTGATGGCACTGTGACTGCTATACAATTGTTTTTGGATGAGCACCCCCAACTCCCCAGGTTGAGAAAAATCCGTGATTCTTTGCTTTACCAAAAACACAGCGAAACTGGTTTGAGCGCAGAGCAAAAGATAGAACTTTCAACAATAGAACCTGATTACCAGCAGTCCAAACTAGAGGCTGAGGAAAATGCACATAATGCGATTGGCGAGATTCGAGGCATTCTCCAGCGCTATGAACAGGAAGGGACTGCAAGACTTTACCTAGGCGGTCTTCCCATGATTACGGACGACTTGATCAGTTTTATTGGCAGAGATCTGATTATATTTGGCTCAGGTGTTTTTATATTTTTAATCATTATGCTGAGCGTCATATTTCGAGAAGTACGCTGGGTTATACTGCCTTTCGCGAGCTGTATTTACAGTGGAACGTTAATGCTTGGACTATTAGGTCTACTCGGATGGAAAGTGACCATAATTTCATCCAACTTTCTCGCTTTAATACTGATTATCAGCATGTCTATGAATATCCATTTAGTGGTTCGCTATCGAGAACTATACCGAGACCACCCCAATGCTTCACAACTCGACTTGGTCCGATTAACTGTACAAAATATGGCTAGACCATGCTTTTATACCGCTATCACGACCATTATTGCTTTCGCATCGCTCGTCATCAGCGGCATCAGACCTGTAATTGATTTTGGTTGGATGATGACAATAGGCCTCGTTGTCGTTTTTCTCACCTCCTTTACCCTCTTCCCATCGTTATTACTTCTCACCAAAAAAGCTACTCTAAAGAAAGCAGATGGGAATACCTATCCTTTGACAGCAGTCCTGAGTCGTTTTACTGAAAATCATGGAAAAACTGTACTCTTTGTATCGTTCTGCGTTGGTGTCGCTGGCCTAACTGGGATGAAAAAGCTTGAGGTAGAAAACAGTTTCATATCATATTTCCATGAAGATACAGAAATTTATCAGGGATTAAAATTAATTGATGAAAAACTAGGAGGCACTACTCCTCTTGATATAATTTTGAAATTTCCAGAGACGATTCCTGAGTCGGATTTTGGCTCAGAAGAAGATGATCTCGCGGCTTTATTTGGTGATATGTCCGACCAAGGGGATAAAGCTGATTCGTGGTTTACCACCCACAAGATAGATCGTATCAAAGCTGTCCACGACTACCTCGAACAGCGACCTGAAATTGGGAAAGTCTTGTCACTAGCTTCAGGACTTCGTGTAGCAGAAGAGCTAAATGGAGGGAACGAATTTACTCCATTCGAGCTCAACATTTTATACAAACGTATGCCGGCTGCGGTCAGAGCGACATCTATTGACCCGTATATTTCAATATACGATGACGAGGCGCGCATCGCGGTGAGAATTTTCGACTCTATGCCTGACTTAAGGAGAAATGAGCTTCTCAAGGAGATCCAAAGCGACTTGGAAACTGTCTTGGGTTTGTCGTCCAAAGAGTATCAAATCACAGGTTTACTAGTACTTTATAACAACGTCCTACAAACTTTGTTTAACTCTCAAATTTTGACTCTTGGTGCCGTAATGCTCGGTATTATGGCCATGTTGCTGATACTCTTCTGGTCTGTCAAAGTTGCTATAGTGGGGATACTACCTAATGCCTTAGCTGCGACCGCTATTTTAGGTCTCATGGGATGGATGGCCATACCACTCGACATAATGACAATCACTATCGCTGCAATAACGGTGGGCATAGCAGTCGACGATTGCATACACTACCTTTATCGTTACAAAACCGAACTACCGACTCTTAAAGATCCCGTCAAAACTATGCATTATTGCCATGACAACATCGCCAGAGCAGCCCTCTATACAACACTTACCATTACGATTGGATTTTCAATTCTCCTTTGGTCCAACTTCATTCCGACAATCCTTTTTGGCATACTAACCTCGATAGCCATGATTGTGGCTCTACTGGCAGCACTCACTTTAATGCCTAAATTAATTTTAATGCTTAAGCCTTTTCCAAGCGATTAAGCCTTAGCTGGTGCAGGGAAGCTTCGCTTCTCTGACCTTTGCAACAAGCCAGAGGCATCAGCTTGAATGGCTTTTATTCCTCTCGACAGCCCAAAGTCAAAGAACCAAATCAGTGACAAACCCGTTCGTCCTGGCTATCTAGAAATAGCGGATCTCTATATGATTAAAGCGCACGTGGTTCTTGAGGCTAAAGGACTATACATATAAGGTATGAGGTCAGACTCGCTTAACTTAATAAAAACTATCAATGATCAGCAGACAGTAAACAGTAAACAGTTTTAACATATCTGGGGGATATATAATGAAATCAGTAAAAAAAGCCATCCACAATGGATTGATAGCCAGTCTATTTCTTATCTTAGCTTCGTTGACTTCTGCTCCTCTTCATAGCGATGAAACTTGTATGTCTCCCTACATGGCAAAAATTGTCGGACAAGAGGACTATGTATACGTCTGGACTTTAGGGGTCATAGGCCTTGGAGATGAACAAGACAAGCTAGTGACTATTGATGTTAATCCTTCCTCGGCTAGTTACGGTGAAATCATTGCAACGTTATCTGTCGGAGGACGCAATGAAGCACATCACTCAGGTCTGACTGATGACCGACATTATTTATGGGCAGCAGGCTTAGATACGAATAAGATTTTTATCTTCGATGTAGCCAGTAACCCAGCACAACCGACTCTTCATAAGGTTATTGAAGATTTTCCAGAAGCAACGGGTGGTATCGTGGGACCGCACACCACTTATGCTTTACCTGGTCGTATGCTGGTCACGGGTCTGTCTAACACCAAAGATCACGGCGGTGAAACAGGGATGGCTGAATACACCAATGATGGAACCTATATTGAAACTTATTGGATGCCAAAAGACGGAGCACTGAACGGAGCCATTAAAACTGGCAAATACGCAGATGGGTTCGGATACGATGTTCGAGCGATACCACATCGCAATGCGCTCATCACCAGTTCGTTCACAGGCTGGAACAACTATATGATGGATCTTGGCAAAATGATGTCAGATCCGCAGGCTATGCAGCAATTCGGAAACACCGTGATCGTTTGGGATCTGCACACGAGAAAGCCCAAAACGATATTAGATGTTCCCGGCGCTCCTTTGGAAGTTAGATGTGCATGGGATACTGCTCGGAACTATTGCTTCACAACTACAGCGTTAACATCAGAAATTTGGCTGATCTATGAAGAAGAAAATCAATGGAAATCAAAAAAAATTGCGGACATTGGTGATGCTAGCAAAATCCCTTTGCCCGTAGATATTTCTATCTCTGCTGATGACCAACTTCTCTGGGTAAATACTTGGAATGATGGTGAGACTCGCTTGTACGACGTTTCAAACCCTCACGCTCCAAAACAAATCTTCAATAAAAAAATAGGTGACCAAGTGAATATGGTTTCTCAGAGCTGGGATGGGAAACGGTTCTATTACACGTCTTCTTTATTAGGGAACTGGGATAAGAAAACCGGGTCAAAAGGTGATCTTCAGTACTTTAAAGCTTTCACATGGGATGGTGCTGACCTGACTCAAACTTTCGGCATTGATTTTATTGAAGCTAAACTTGGGCTGCCACACCAGATGAGATTTGGTGCGAAAGCCCTCTACGCTAACTTGTACTCAAAACAAAATGACAAGAGAGTAGCACTGTCACGCTAGAACGTTTGCACAATAATATGTATCTTATGCTCCGCTTAAGCGGCCTCATGTTCCTCTGTGTCGTCCATGCTATGGCGCTAGCTGGCCATGGACACGATACAGTGTCTGATGTTCCGAAAACTGTTGTCCTAGCGCCAGGTTATAGGACACTCTCATACCCAGCGCCCCAAGTGGGCAGCTATAGTCTGCCTAGTATATCTGACGCCTTTGACGCTCCGTACTTGAGTTCCCTAGGGTTAGAAGGAACGTTGCATGATCTTATGGATGGCAAAGTGACAATCTTGAGCTTCATATATACAAAGTGTGAAGATGTTAATGGTTGTCCTTTAGCCGCTTTTGTAATGGGACAGATCCAAAAGCAAGTCAAACAAACTGAATCAGTTCAATTTATAAGCTATAGCTTTGATATAAAAAATGACACACCTAAAGTCCTAGAAAATTACGCCCAATCGTTTCGAAATGATGGCGCGAAATGGGATTTCTTAACGGCACCAAACTCTGAGCGACTGGAGAACCTTTTAAAACAGTACAATCAAACTGTTCAAATCTCGGATGGGCAAATCTACTCGCATATGCTGAGAGTCTTCTTGATAGATAGTAAAAAAAGAATCCGAAATATCTACAGCACTGCTTTTTTACATGCTGATACTATAACTAATGATATTGAGACACTGCTAAAAGAAGATCATATAGCTCTCTCTGCAGTAATGGGAAGAGTCCCTATGTTGGTCGAAAAAACACCTCTGATGAATAAAGACTCTCTGACTAACGGGCTTCCCAATAAGCAACCATATTCATCGGAAAAATCGCTTGCAGAACTAGAAGAATTAGGCAGGCAGCTTTTTTTCGATAGAAAACTCTCTCATAATGGAACGCTGTCTTGCGGCATGTGCCATATTCCACAGCAAGGATTCACATCGAATGAGCTCTCCACCGCTGTAGGTATAGAGGGTCGGACAGTAAAAAGAAATACACCAACTTTACTTAATGTCTCATACCTATCTTCTTTGTTTCATGACTCTAGAGAAAGCAAGCTCGAGCAGCAGATATGGAGTCCATTGTTGGCCCATAATGAAATGGGAAATCCTTCGGTAGACTTTGTAGTAAAGAGTATTGAAGCCAACCCTAGCTATGAAATAGCATTCAGAAAAATCTTCGACGAAGGGATTACTATGGGAACAATTGGTCAAGCTTTTGCAGCTTACCAACACACTTTAATCGCTGCTGATAGTCCCGCAGACCGTTATCTCTATGCCGGGGATAATGATGCTCTTAGCGAATCTGAGAAAAACGGATATGGAATTTTTATTGGCAAAGGGCGATGTTCCGGTTGCCATTTGGTTCAATCTAATTTTGCGTTATTCACCGATGAGTTAGCCCACAATACAGGTGTCGGCTATAAAAAGACGATGACAAATAACGCTTCGTTTTTCACAGCCAAGATAGCTCCTGGGATAGATGTTAGTTATGACGTTAACTATGTCTCACCCTCTGCTGAGCCTCCCCCAAGTGATTTAGGTAAATATGAAATAACAGAAGTTCCAAGTGATCGGTGGAAATTTCGAACACCGACTTTACGTAATATTGAACTCACAGCCCCTTATATGCATGACGGCTCTTTTCAGACTCTAAGTGACGTCGTCCGATTTTATAACCAAGGGGGCTTCAATAATCCTCTCCTTGACTCTCTCATCAAACCTTTATCTCTTACTGAAGCCGAAGAAAAAGATCTTGTATCATTCCTTAGAAGCTTGACGAGCAGTCAAGTAAATAGGGTTGTTGATAGAGCACTTCAGGAATTTTCTCCCAACTCTGTAAGTATTGATTAACACGCCGCTAATATTTGCAGATTTATGATATTATTTTTCAGCGCGTCCCGACATAGTAGGAGAACATATTCATGTTCGTAGAGAAAATCGGACAGGTCATCGTTAAAGCCACACAATTCTTAAGCCCACAGCAAGTGGAAGTAGTGAAAGATGGTATTTGTAATGACCGCGCATTTGCCTTAGTCGAAGCCGATGGCCGGTTTATTGGTTCTCAACAGCATAGTGAATTTATACCGCTCAGATTTACGCTAAATAGCGAGAACTCCGTCCTTAGGCTTGAATTTGTTGACGGCCAGATCGCTGAAGGCGACGTAAGTCATAGCAAGCAACCATTCAGCATAAATCATGCAGGACTCCGGTCAATTGAAGTAGCTGAAGTTAAAGGACTATGGGCGAAAGTACTGACAGAATTTGCTGGTAGACCGATAAGACTAGTCAAGTGCCTATCTGTTGGTAGAGCAATTGATGTATTCCCCATTACTTTTTTTACAACCGGATCGTTACGAAGACTCGAACGTGAAGTTGGAGCGCCAGTCGATCCAGCGCGACTGCGTGCGGGATTTATCATCTCAAATGAGCTGGAACATGAAGAAGATAACTGGTCTGGAAGACATCTACGTATAGGTAGTGTAGTACTTAGAATAAGGACTGGTGTGCCGCGTTGTCAGGTAGTTGGTTTTAATCCTAAAAAAGGACAAAGTGATCAAGAGGTGATGAAAGCACTCATCAAGTATCGTGAAAAAGTTAATCTTCCTGATGGACTGCTCCCTGATTATGCGACCCCAGGTTTTGCAACCTATGCTGAGGTTATCCAAGAGGGCACCGTTACTGTCGGAGACACTGTGGAATTAGTCGCCTAAAAAATTATTCCAAATGTTAATATTACTTAAGCTCAGAATCACGTCTTATTAAATAAAAACGCTTTCAAAAAGAGGAGAGTGCGCATGCTAGTCAATAAGGGGACGGCCATAAAAACAGGCTGCTTTATCAGTATATTTGTCGCGTTTTTTATATTTGGCTCTCAGGAACTCGTCGCTAACACAGCGTCTCCGAAAGTCTATTTCATAAATCTACAAAGCGGTGATAAAACTCCAACAACATTTTTGGTTCAATTTGGATTAAAGGGGCTAGGAATAGCGCCCGCAGGAATAGAACTTTCCAACACGGGACACCACCACCTACTTGTCGATTACCCGACTTTAACTGACTTAAAGAGTCCTTTAGGAGCTAACGACAATATAAAACACTACGGAAAAGGCCAAACTGAAGCATTACTGACTCTATCCCCTGGCAAGCACACTTTGCAGCTTGTGCTCGGGGATCATAAGCACGTGCCCTTAAGTCCTCCGATATTATCTGAAAAAATCACCATAGAGGTTTCTCAGCCGACAAAATAACCCATTTACCGAAGTCCTACTCATAAGCTTTGACAAAGTCTCCAACAGAGTTCATCACGATTTCGGATGCATCGACGTGAGGCGAGTGTCCAGATCCCTGCAGCTCATAATGAACCACAGAACCGCTAACGGTCTGTCTAATTGTCTCCACGTGCCATGGGGTATTATAAGGGTCATCTGCTCCTCTGAATGTCAACAGAGGCCTATTTATTCCCGGTAAATATTCTTCAATATTCCAATCAATAAACAATGGGTTTAACCACACCCCACTCCATCCTAAAAAAGCACAGTCCGTATTGTCTCCATGATACTTTCTTAATTGCGCTCGTAATTTCCCTGAGTTATACGAAGAGGCTGCTTTCTGGATCTGGTAAACGCATTTTTCTTCCGTTGCCAAATGTGGCGACAACAATATAAGGCCTTTCAAATTTAGCCTGGGTTTGGACCCAGCATAAATTATAGCTATAGATGCCCCATCGCTATGTCCTAATAGAAAATATTCATCAACATTCATTCTTTCGAGGACAGAAGGGAGGACCTCTAAAGCTTCTCTGGAGTGAAAGTCTAAAGGGCGAGGCAGTGTTATCGGACTCGATCGACCATAACCTGAACGGGAGTACACAAGAACACTCAACTCTGTTTTTTGTGCCAGCTTTTCAGGAAAATCCTTCCACGTTGCAACACACCCTAGTCCCTCATGCAACAGCACTATCGTGGGAGCATCTAATTTTCCGCTAATAAATCTATATTCTAGATCAACACCACCGACCGAAAAAAAAGACGACGAATCCCGCCTCTTAATTGTTCAACATTCCCTCGGAAGATGCCCACTCAAGTCCTTCCGCCATGGCCATCTCGAACTTATCAAACATTTCATTGATTTGGTCCGAAGTGATAATTAACGGTGGACAAAAGGCTAATGCATCTCCTATCGCACGAACAATAAGGCCATGCTCTTGCGACAATTTTGCAATTTTTGCACCCATTTGACCTGGGACTGGAAACCCTGCTTTACTCCCTTTATCACTGACCAACTCAACGGCCCCAATCAATCCAGTGCCCCTAGACTCACCCACTAGAGGGTGGTCAGCTAGTCGACCTAGCCTCTCTTGAAATTGCGGCGCCAGCCCAGCAGCTTTTTCAAATAGTTTATCCCTTTCATATATTTCCAGAGTTTTCAAACCGACTGCACATGCTACAGGATGACCACTATAAGTATAGCCATGACCAAAAACTCCCATTTCAGGAGATGCATCTAGAAATGCATCATACATCTCATCCTTGACTACAACAGCGCTAAGCGGTTGATATGCTGAAGTTAATGCCTTAGCAAGGGAAATCGAATCGGGTGATAAATTATAAGTATCAGCACCAAAAGGGTTTCCTGTGCGACCAAAGGCACAAATAACCTCGTCATCTATGAAAAGTATATCGTGCTTTTTTAGGATCCTTTGAACTTTTTCAAAGTAAGTTTTAGGAGGAAGAATAACTCCGCCCGCTCCCTGTATTGGTTCCGCTATAAAAGCTGCGATGGTGTCAGCGCCTTCTCTTTGAATAAGGCTCTCAAGGCTTTCGGCCATGCGGGTTGCAAACTCTGTCTCACTCTCGCCCTGCTTACCATAACGCCAAAAATGAGGTAGCTCGGTATGCAGAAAACGTCCACCTGCAAGAGGCAAATCAAATCCAACGTGAGATTGAGGCGTCCCCGTAAGACTTCCAGCGGCCAAAGTAATCCCGTGATAACCTTTTACTCTGCTGATGATTTTCTTTTTTTCAGGTCGCTCAGTGACATTGTTATAATACCAAGCTAATTTTATTTGAGTATCGTTTGCATCGGATCCTGAATTACCAAAAAATACTTTTGCATTCTTTATTGGAAGCATCTCTTTCAACTTCTCGGCGAGAAGAATACTAGGCTCATGCCCTTTCCCAGTGAAAGTATGGGCATACGAAAGCTTCTTCATTTGATCATACGCTACCTGCGCGAGCTCTTCATTACCGTAGCCTAATGCTGTGCACCATAAGCCAGCAACGCCTTCAATGTATTGTTTCCCCGCACCATCGTAAATATATATGCCCTCAGCATGATCCATGATCATTGGACCGAACTCGTTCAGCTGACTCAAATGTGTCTGGCCGTGGAAAACACTTCGCAAATCTCGATCCGCTAGACTATTGGGCTGACTACTCATTCGAATTCTCCTTTCATCGCAATTGAAAACCTCACCGCACCAAAAACTTGGTTAATTCTTACATATAACATCACTAAAGAGAACAAATTATATTACCTGAGGCCGATAGTTCGTCCTACAAATTTATGAATACCCACACATTCATGAGCTTGACGAACTTCGGCGAGTTTCGACATACTAAATAACGGAATATCAGTTATATTCCGGGTTTTTAGCGATACATGAAGAAACAAAAACTCCGCTTCCGCAGCCAAATAACCTTTTCCCGCGTGATACATTTTCTGGAACACATGAATCCGTCTCTCGTCAAAATCTAACAATACCGTCTCCATTCGAAGAGGATCGCCGCGGAATAGCTCATTTTTATAATCTATGCTTGAACTGCCCACGAATATGCTTCCTTCACCCTCAGCCGTATAATCCCAGCCCAGCCCAAGATAATCGAACAAAGGACAGCTGCCATCGTCAAAAGCAGATACGTAATGAGCCATATTCATATGGCCATTGAGATCAAGCCACTCGTCCTTGACAATGGAACTTCCAGGGTAAGGCGACGGGATTATTTTTTCAGAAAATGATTTCATCATCTAGCTCGAAAGAGACCTGTGACAAGATTACGTTAAAATACGCTCTACACAATTTGGGATAGACACAATGCTTGGTCGATATCCCATAGAATATCGTCCAGGGTTTCAAGCCCGACTGAAATCCTAACCATGTCGGGAGAGATGCCCGCAGACAATTGATGTTCATCCGACATTTGACGGTGTGTGGTCGATGCGGGGTGTATTACTAGAGTTTTAGCATCTCCAATGTTAGCTAGATGGCTTAGAAACTGCACCGATTCAATGAACTTGGCACCCGCAGCAGCGCCCCCTTTAACTCCAAAAGCCAACACACCACTAGCTCCTTTTGGCATATATTTTTCTTTCAACGGATAATACTTGTCACCAGGCAATCCAGGGTACTTGACCCAATTAATAAGCTCGTGCTCATCTAGAAACTTAGCTACTGCCAGCGCATTTTCGCAATGTCTTTCCATACGGACAGGTAAAGTCTCAATCCCTTGTAATAGAAGGAAACTGTTAAAAGGACTCAAGGTGGGGCCTAGTATGCGTAGCTGTTCTAACCGTGCTCTCATCGTGTATCCAAAATCGCCAAAGGTCTCATAGAACCTCACACCATGGTACCCATCAGATGGCTCCGTCATCCCAGGAAAATTTCCGTTGTCCCACGGGAATTTTCCTGACTCAACAATAACGCCGCCAATGGTCGTTCCATGGCCACCTAGGAATTTAGTTGCCGAATGTATAACAATATCCGCTCCCCACTCGAATGGCCGACAGATATAAGGGGTTGGGAAAGTGTTGTCGACCATAAATGGTATCCCAAACGAATGTGCAACATTAGATATCGTAGCGATATCTAATACATTCATCGTAGGATTCCCAATGGTCTCTCCATAAACAACCTTAGTGTTGGGCTTTATAGCCGCTGCTATACTTTCTATATCATCGGGGTCAACAAGTGTCACATCGATACCCATCCGCTTAAAATTAAAATCGAACAGCGAATGAGTGCCACCGTAAAGTGTCTTTACTGCCACCACATGATCACCCGCCTCACACAAGGTAAGCAGTGCGACGGTTGAAGCAGCCATACCAGAGCTTACAGCTAGTGCAGCAGTGCCCGCTTCCAATGCAGCAATACGTTCTTCAAAAACGGCATTTGTTGGATTACTGAGTCGACTATAAATATTCCCAAAAGTCTGTAAGTTAAATAGAGAGGCCGCATGATCTGGGTCATCAAACACAAATGATGATGTTTGATAGATGGGTACAGCTCTCGCTCCCGTAGCCTCATCCGGAATATGTCCGGCATGCAAACATAATGTTTCTATTCCAAATTCACGATCCATTCAGTGGAGTCCATCCTTTTTTTTACCGTCTAACGTTAAGGAGATTGGTGTCGCTTTGAGCTTACAACTCTTGTATTGACTCCACAATAGTTCAAACCCCCGAACAGCCGTGCATGCTCTATTTTGACACACCGATCAACAATAACTTCTATACCTAGGTCAACTGCTTTTTGCGCTGATACTAGATCTATTATCCCTAGCTGCATCCAAAGGCATTTAGCTTTAATAGCGGAGGTCTCCTCCAAGATCGCAGGAATTTCTTCAACTTTTCTAAAGCAGTCAACAATATCTATCTCAAACGGAATCTCTCGTAAACTTGTATAACATTTTTCGCCCAAGATTTCGGTATAGCCTGGATTTACTGGCACAATTTTGTAACCATGATTTTGCATATATTTTGCGGCAAAATTGCTCGGGCGCGCCCAGTTCTCTGAAAGCCCGACAATCGCTATAGTGCGAGCATTACTTAAAAGTTTTTTAACTTTTTTAAAATCGCCTCTTGCCTCATCGATTTTCACGAATTAATCCTAGATTAATCTCTTCAACGCTTCTACAGCCAGATAACGCCATGTCCCGAGAAAACTCATTTCGTAAAATCGACAGCGCTTTAGCGACACCCTTCTTCCCTCCTGCTCCCAAACCAAATAGATAGGGCCTCCCGACCATGCATGCTGTAGCACCTAACGCCAGAGCTTTGATTACATCTGTACCGCGGCGGATCCCTCCGTCTACGATAATTTCGACACGGTCTCCTACGGCTGAAACAACTTCAGGCAAAAGTGTTATCGGTGAAATGCTATGGTCGAGTTGGCGACCACCATGATTGGATAATATTACTGCAGTAGCTCCTAGATCAGCTGCCTTGATAGCATCCTCTACACAACAGATCCCTTTAAGGGCGAAGGGTCCATCCCACAATTTCAGCATTTCGGCAGCATCCTCCCAACTAATAGTGGGATCAAACTGTTCGTTCAAATATCCAACTAATGTAGTTGCGCTATCGCCAGACACTGGCGCTTTATGAATAACATTAGCAAGCTGAAATTCGTCTGACAATAGATATTTGATCGACCAAAGAGGATGAAGAAAAAACGAGAACCAACTTGATAACGTGAGTTTAGGGGGGATCGCCATGCCAGTGCGAAGGTCTCTTTCTCTATTCCCGGCAACCGGAACGTCTATAGTCAAACAAAGTCCTTTATAGCCGGCAGTGCGTGCCCGTTCGATTAACTCGGAAACCAATGCTCTATCTTTGAATGGATATAATTGAAACCACTTGACACCCGTCGTATGGCTAGCAACCTCTTCTATTGAATGGGTGCTCATTGTCGAAAGTGAGTACACGGTGCCTGCCTCAGCCGCAGCTGCACAAACAGCAAGTTCTCCGTCATTGTTAAACAGTCGCGACATACCCGTTGGCGCGCATACAATAGGGAAGTCAATTTTTTCGCCCATGACTGTGGTCGATGTATCAATATTTTGAACATTTATTAAATAGCGCGGTAGCAAATCATATCGTGCGAAGTCAGCTTGATTGCGGGCTAAGGTGACCTCACTATCCGCTGCTCCATCCATATAACCGAACATGGGCTTTGGCACCCTTAGGCGAGCATACCAGCGAAGATCCGCAATATTATGACTATGAGCGACGCACCAATTTGAAATTATCTCATCAAGCTTTTTAATCCATTGTGGGATCATATCCACTCATCCTTAAGTATTTGCATACTGCACAATAACAGATCTCGTCCCCAGCAAGAAACTGCATCGACTACTCAAGGAATTTAAGCAGATTCTAAATTAAGGTTAACAATATCTCTCGACCCGTTTTGAATAATATTCAAAAGAGAACTCGTAAAAGGCATAATTTGACTGCAATAGAAAACCGCACTATCCATCTTTGCAGCGTAGAATGGATCACACGCACTATCTTTTAATTTTTCATTGCTTAAGGCAGCGGATTTTGCCATCATCCACCCACCACAAGTAATACCCGCTAATTCTAGGTAACTTGAGGCGGCGGCGGCAGTGAGTTGAGGATCGCTTGCATTGGACAGCAACCAATGTGCTGCATTTTTGAGATCGTCTACAGATGTTGCCAACGCTTTTTTTATTTTTCTCATCGCCGGCGTTGATTCATTCAATCCCGCAACGGTGTCTTGCATATCAGAGATCAACTCTTCCATTCCTCGGCCCCCATCGCGCAGCGTCTTGCGGCCGACTAGGTCTCCCGCTTGAATACCAGTAGTACCTTCATAGATAGTGGTGATCCTTGCATCTCTTTGATACTGGGCAGCCCCAGTCTCCTCTATAAAACCCATACCACCATGAACCTGCACTCCAAGTGAGGTTATCTCTTGAGCCACCTCGGTACACCAACCTTTAACTATAGGGGTCAACAAGTCTCCTCGTCTTCTAGACAGGCTCCTTTGGTCTTCATTTTGGTGACGGTCTGTCAGGTCATACTCAAAGGCACAAACGTAAGCTAAAGCTCGCATCGCCTCGATTTTCGACTTCATCGTCATCAACATACGTTTTACATCAGGATGCCGGATAATAGAGCCGCCTCCTAATGGCTGGCCTTGTACACGAGCAGTTGCATAGCTGTGCGCTAGTTGAAACGAGGCTTCTGAAATTGCCATTCCTTCTCGACCTACACCGTGCCGAGCCGCATTCATCATAGTGAACATATACATCAGGCCATTATTCTCTTGCCCCACAAGGTAGCCTATGGCCCCACCTGCTTCTCCATATGACATCACTGCAGTCGGACTAGCATGGATACCTAGTTTGTGTTCGAGAGAGATACACTTAACATCATTTCTTTCGCCTAAAGTGCCATCACTATTAACAAGGAATTTCGGCACAACAAAAAGGGAGATCCCTTTTACACCTTCTGGCGCGTCAGGAGTCCTAGCCAAAACTAAATGAATAATGTTTTCAGTAAGGTCATGCTCGCCATAAGTTATGTAAATTTTTTGGCCTTTGATCAAGTAGTGATCTCCTTCCGGAACAGCCTTCGTACGAACAGCACTCAAATCCGAACCCGCTTGGGATTCGGTAAGGTTCATCGTGCCTGCCCAGTCTCCTGATACGAGCTTATCGAGGTAGGTTGCTTGAAGTTTATCGTCACCATGCGATTGAATTGCCTCAATAGCGCCGTTCGTGAGCAACGGACAAAGAGAAAATGACATGTTGGCAGAGTCCCACATTTCATAGACAGCGGTTGCCATGACTTTAGGAAACCCTTGCCCTCCGAAGTTTGGACTCATAGCAAGACTGCACCATCCGGAATTTTTGAAAGCTGTATAAGCATCCTTCCAGCCTGTCGGAGTCGTAACCTGATCCTCATCCAGCTTACTACCCTCCAGATCGCCAATTCTATTGAGGGGTGCCAAGACGTCCTTGGCAAATTTACTGGCTTCTTCTAAAACTGCGTTGCTTAAGTCCAAACTGATATCATCTGTGCCTGCTAAGGCGCAAATCTGTTCGAATCCGATTAATTCGTTCAACACAAATTGCATGTCGCGCAGCGGCGCCGAATAGTCCAACATTATTTTTCTCCATCGGTGTAAAGAACATACGTGTCTAACACGTATTTGGCCTAAGTCGACGAATGACTTAAACAGTGTGAAGCGACGACTCCAACGCTATCTTACACAGATAGGGAGTCTTCTCGCAAAAGATACGTCATGACCTCAGCTTGGCGTGTAGGGTTATTGGCACTGAGTCGCTGATAGTATGCCAGCGCCCATACTGGGAAATAATGACTATAGCCATGGTAGCGAAGATAGAAAACTCTAGGGAATCCTGTTCCGGTGTAAATTTTTTCATCCCACTCAGAATTGCCATTTTGATTCTCTAATAAGTAATTTATGCCTCTTTTCACCTGAGGTGTTTCTATACGACCTACCGACATCAACCCCAACAATGCCCATGAAGTCTGCGAAGGGGTGCTAACACCAATACCTGCCATGTTGCGGTCGTCGTAACTGTTACAAGATTCGCCCCAACCACCATCTTCATTTTGCGCTTCTTCCAACCATCTAGCCGCTTTTTGCACGTAAGGTTTCTCTTTTTCTTCGCCTATCGCTCCGATCGCCGCAAGCACACTCCACGTACCGTAAACATAATTGACACCCCATCTGCCATACCACGACCCATTAGATTCTTGATTGATTTTGAGAAAGTTTAATCCCCTAGCTATCGGCGTATATTTTCGGTCGTGACCCAGCATTGCTAGCATCTCTATGCATCGAGCGGTGAGATCTGCAGTACTAGGGTCGACAAGTGCTCCATGATCAGCAAAAGGGATTTTGTTAAGATATTCAGCGTTATTATCTACATCAAAGGCAGCCCAACCTCCATCGGGATTTTGCATACCCAATATCCAGTCAACTGCTTGATCCATCCTCTTTCGATAGGTCGCGTCATCGTATGCTCCTGCCCTAAGCAATGCCATAAGCACCATACTCGTGTCGTCGACATCCGGGTACTTGTCGTTCTCATACTGAAATGCCCAACCTCCGGAGCTTAAGCCTGGTGTCTTTTGACACCAATCTCCATTGGTAAAAATTTGGTGATCAAACAACCATTTAATAGAATTAATTATCTTAGGTTCATCCAAGGCTACATCAGCTTCTGTTAGTGCACTTAACGCTAAACAAGTGTCCCAAACTGGCGACACGCAGGGCTGACAATAGGCCTCTTCTTCATTTTCTAATATCAGAGCATCAATAGCTGCCAAAGTTCTTACAAGATCAGGGTCGCTGTCTTTCGCACCTTGAAGTTTAAGCGAAATCACTGCATTCACCATAGCCGGGAAAATAGCACCAATTCCACCAGTGCCAGAACAGTGCTCTCGCGTCCATCGTTCTGCTCGGTTAACTGCACGACGTCTTATGGATCTGGGTATATAGGCGTCTAGTTTTTTTAGCATTCTATCAAGGAGAAGAAAACAACTTTTGATAGGTTGACGAAAATTTAGCTTATCAAGAGTCCGTAAGTTTTTGGGATCAGAAATAAACAATTCTGACACTCCGATGTCTTCATCGACAGATACGATAGGGCGTTTAGCAAAGATTATTAAAAGTGGAACAATTACACACCTTGACCAGTAAGACACTTTATTGAGATTAAAGAACCACCATTTTGGCAGAAACATTATTTCCGCGGGCATCGCCGGCACAGTTCTCCAAGGAAGCTGATTAAACAGCGCCAGTGTAATGCGTGTGAAAACATTAACTTTCTCGGCACCGCCGTTGGTTAACACCCAATTCCGAGAACTGACCATATGAACTTCATCTGCGGAATGCCCTGCCAATTTCAAGGCAAAGTAGGCTTTTACTGTCGCACTCATATCTCCCGGGCCATCTTGGTAAAGAGACCAACTACCATTAATGTTTTGCCTAGCGCATATATATTTACTGATTTTTTGAGCTAGCTTCTCATCGGATCGGCCGAGAAAGTGCTGCATCAAAATATATTCCGAAGGTATGGTCGAGTCTGCTTCCAACTCAAAACACCAGTGATCCTCCAAGCACCGACCCAACAGAGCCGACTTTGATGAGTCTAATGCCTCAGCAGCAATATGATTACTAACTTTTGGTTCTTCTAAACTTTGCTTTTGCGCAACGGCCATCTATGTATTTCCCTATCAATATCTCTACGTCAGGTCGACTATGTTCACACTAACATTCACATTTTCGCAACAGTAATGCGGTAGACACTACATTTTATGGGTTCTCCTGAGAGATGCAACATTTTTTCTTGTTAAATCAGCAAGATTTAGCACATTTATGATGTTAAAAAGAACATCGACTCGTGTGGTAAAAAACACCACTCTTCCAAATCTGTATTTCTTCTAGAGGATCAAACGCTCCGTAATCGGGTGAAAGGTATCCGCTTCATTTATAAGCGCACTCGACGTTAATTGCGGCACACCAAAAACTTCTGCCGTAACACCATATTTAGACTTCACTTTAGAGAGCAATAAATCGAAGTCTCCATCACCCGAGAGTAAAATCACAGTATCCAGATTTTCACTATCCTCTAGGACATCAATGGTCAAACCTACATCCCAATCACCTTTAGCTGAGCCATCTGCTCGCTGTATGAAAGGACGAAGTTTCACTTCAAACCCTATGTGCCGTAGAGCGGATTGAAATCGGTGCTGCGGATCTGAATTTCGCTCTGTCGCGTATGCTTTAGCAATAGCTATAGTTCCTCTCTCACCAACTTGTCGCCAAAATTCCCTATAATTGAACTGGCCGTTATAAGTATCTCGCGTCGTGTAATAAATGTTTTGTACGTCCACGTAAATACCGATTCTCTTCGGATCAAGACTATCGCTCACAGGAAAACATCGCCCCCATTAGGGCTTAGACATTGTCCTTGAAAATGTCCGGCCGCTGCACTAGCAAGGAACACGTAAGCCCCCACAATATCGTCCACATCACCAATCCTTCCATTCGGGATTTGCATCCGGATCGCTTCAAGAGTTTCTTTAGGGACATTCTCTAGCATAGACGTCATGGTGGCTCCAGGAGCTACACAATTAGCGGTAACCTTGCGGTCACCGATTTCTAACGCCAAGCTTCTAGTGAAAGACAATATCGCACCTTTCGCTGCCGTATAGTGGCTGAACCCAGGCGCACCTTTATATGCCAATTGGGATGCTGTGTTTATGATGCGTCCATAATTCCGCTTATACATCAAAGGAAGTACTTTGCGAGTGCATAAGAAAACCCCTCTAAGATGCACTCCAATAGTATGCTCCCAATCCGCCAAAGACGTATCTTCCACTAGCGAAGCCTTAGCAACACCTGCATTGTTGACGAGTATGTCTAAATCTGAAAATTCTCCTAAGACTTCCCCAAACATATTCTCAACATCGCTCTCAGAACTGACATCACCCTTGACAGTAATACCATCCGCTCCTAATGAAAAAACTTCTTTAAGTACCAGTTCCGCATTAGGTTTGTCTTGCTCGTTGGGATAATTAATCGCGACACGAGCCCCTAACGCGGCAAATGCTTTGACTACGCCCCGTCCAATCCCTGAGGACGATCCAGTGACGAACACAGTTTTGTTTTTGAATTCACTTGTTGAAACCATAGGCTTTAACAACTCCTACGAAAATAATTAGCTTAAAAAGCAACCTTAGCCCAATAAACGCAAAAAACAAAATAGCCAATTGCAGTCAACCACTCATCATTCACTCATGGTCTGCAGCCATTTCGGTCATTCAACACTTACTCTAGATATAAATCTGGTATAAAATAGAGCCATCAATGTCCAAACGGTTCTTTCGACCACGTTAGTAAGAAAGAACAATCACCTCACATCAATAAGCCTGGGTGGCGGAATTGGTAGACGCAACGGACTTAAAATCCGTCGGCTTAACGGCCGTGCCGGTTCGATTCCGGCCCTAGGCACCATTTGTACGATTTAGCTCCTAAAC
The DNA here is from genome assembly GCA_018668255.1 of Pseudomonadota bacterium. Taxonomy (GTDB): domain Bacteria; phylum Pseudomonadota; class Gammaproteobacteria; genus UBA4457. The sequence goes on from JABISZ010000035.1 coordinate 167,692, forward strand.
CATCTCTGGCAGTGGAGACTTGTTATTAAGTAAGAGAATTTCCCCCGAATCAAGGCAACTCGCTCGTTATCAAACCTTTCAGCTTTTCCTCACTTGGTTCTAAAACAACTCCATTTTCGGTAACGAGTGCGGTTACTAATTCGGCAGGAGTTATGTCAAATGATGGATTGCGGGTGTTAACTCCTTCAGCTGCCCAGTTCGATCCCCCAAAGCCTTTCACCTCATCACCCCCTCGCTCTTCAATTGGAATGTCATCACCCGTTGGCATGGAAAGGTCTATAGTTGAAAGAGGACAAGCAACGTAAAATGGAATTTTATGCCTGCGAGCTA
>JABISZ010000036.1 GCA_018668255.1 Pseudomonadota bacterium
AGTCAACCCTGGTGAAGCGACAATTTTCGTTCAGTCACGAGTCCCCGAACACGCAGAACTCCATTTACTTTTGTCTATGATCACGCCATTAAGCTGGTTAGAGAGAGTCCCTACCTATAAAGATCAACAAGAAAAGCTGAAAGAAAACGATCTTTCAACTTATGGGTTCCTAGGGTATCCGCTGCTTCAAGCTGCAGATATTTTAGTCTATAAGGCTGGGAATGTTCCTGTAGGCGAGGATCAGGTCGCTCACATTGAAATGGCTCGAGAAGTTGCGAGGAGATTTAATTTCCTTTATGGGAGAGAGGAAGGTTTCGAAGAGAAAGCGGAGCAGGCTGCGCGTAAGATGGGAAAGAAAAACGCAAGTCTTTATGCAGCGATACGCCGCGCTTTTCAGGAGGAAGGTGACGAAGAAGCACTGCTGAAAGGTAGAGCCTTACTGTCCTCTCAACAAAATATTAGCTTGAGTGACAGACAGAGGCTAATGGGCTATTTAGAAGGTGGAGGCAAGGTGATTTTACCCGAACCTCAGGCGCTACTGACTAAAGATTCTAAAATGCCTGGCTTAGATGGTGAGAAAATGTCGAAATCCTACAATAACACGATTGGCCTTCGGGAAATGCCCGAAGAAGTCACCAGAAAGCTGCGTACAATGCCTACGGATCCTGCGCGGGTGCGAAGAACTGATCCAGGTGATCCCACGAAGTGTCCCGTTTGGAAATATCATGAAATATATTCCTCAGAAGATGTGAAAAGCTGGGCTAAAGAAGGCTGCGTTACTGCAGGGATCGGTTGTTTGGACTGCAAACAACCTGTGATTGATTCAGTTTTGAAGGAGCAGGCCCCGATAAGGGAGCGCAGTGAGGAGTTTCTTGGGGACCGGGACGCTGTCTTTGCTATTATTGACGAGGGTTGCGAGACAGCGCGCGATGTTGCGCGAGAAACTTTAGATGACGTCAGACACGCCATGAAATTCTTACCTAGATAATGGGGCACTTTGTGGAGAATGATTCTTTAGGTGTTGATGTTAAGTCTGAAGAGACGCATGACAAGTTTTTTGCAACTATCGATGGTCAACCCATCATGGAAGCTCCCAAAGATCTTTATATCCCTCCGGAGGCATTAGAAGTTTTTCTTGAGACATTTCAAGGCCCTCTTGACTTGCTTTTGTATTTAATTAAAAAGCAGAACCTTGATATTTTGGATATACCTATCGCCGGTATTACGAAGCAGTACATGACCTATATTGAAATGATGCAGGAATTAAAACTCGAGCTTGCAGCTGAATACCTTTTGATGGCCGCGATGCTGGCTGAGATAAAGTCTAGGATGTTGCTCCCGCATAAGAAAATAGAGGAAGAAGAAGGAGACCCTCGGGCTGAATTAGTCAGAAGGCTTCAGGAGTATGAGCGTTATAAAAAAGTGGCAGAGGGCATCGAGAAACTACCTAGAATGGATAGAGATTGGCATGAGCTTGTCGTAGATTTTGAGAAGCTCCCAAGCCTCAAACCTCCTCCTACAGTGCAACTAGAAATGGTCGTTAAGGCTTTCGCTGAAGTTATGCACAGAATAGAGGTGACGGCGATTCACGAAATTAGACGGGATTCACTGTCTGTAAGGGACCGAATGTCTCGAGTGCTATCCTTTTCAAATGGGGAGTCCTTTAAAGCTTTTCATGAATTTTTCACAGTAGAGGAAGGGCGGGCGGGAGCGATTGTTACATTAATCGCTATTTTAGAGTTATTGAAAGGCTCATTAATTGAGATTGTTGACTCAGAAGAAGGCAATCAATTATATATCAAATTGGCTGCGTAAAATAATGAATATGGAAGATCTTGTACCCACACTAGAAGCGATGCTCATGGCTTCAGAAGAAGCAGTATCAGTTGAACGATTGTTGAAACTGTTGGCCGTTAGTTGTCCAGATATAACCAAAGACGATATAAAACGTGGGTTGAAGGAGCTAGCAGAATCTTATATAGCTCGAGGGGTCGAATTGGTAGAATTGGCTAGCGGATATAGATTCAGAGCCCGTGCTAAGTATTCGCAGCAAGTCGGTGCACTATGGGAGGAGCGAAAACCAAGGTACTCTAAAGCTCTTTTGGAAACTCTTGCGATAGTCGCATACCGGCAACCGGTGACTCGGGGTGAGGTAGAACATATTCGCGGAGTCGCTGTAAGCTCAAACATTGTTAGAACGTTGCTTGAGCGAGAATGGATAAAAGTCATGGGACATCGTGATGTGCCTGGCAGACCAGCCGTATTCGGAACGACCAAAGAGTTTCTCGATTATTTTGGCTTAAGGAAATTAGATGAATTACCAAGCCTGCCTGAAGTCGCAGACTTGGAAGCCGCGCACGAGAGTTTTGTAGGTGGTGCTAATAGTGATGAGCCAGTCGTCGAAAATAAAGATAAAGGAAATGCGCTCAACGGAGTGCCCGAATTTGATAATGAAGTGACTGCGGTTGTCGCTGCCGAGTCTCTAAGGTTGGGAGTCGACGATGACTGAGAAAAGAAATTTTAGTCGACCAACTGCGGCGTCAATAGGTGAGCGAATTCAGAAGGCGTTGTCTCGATCAGGCTGGGGTTCTCGTCGTGAAATAGAAAGATTAATTCGCGCTGGTCGCATGCATAAGAATGAGCAGATGGTTGCTCTTGGTGATATGTTAAAACCAGGCGATCGGGTGCAGCTTGATGATGGTCCGATAGTTAGAGTTGAACAAGAGAAAACTGAATTACAAGTGCTCTTATATAACAAGCCTCTAGGGGAAGTCTGCACGCGTAAAGACGAAGAAGGTAGAGCGACTATCTTTGATAAATTACCCGCAGTACGTTCCGGAAGATGGATAAATGTTGGGCGGTTAGACATAAATACTACGGGATTGTTGCTGTTGACAAATAGTGGTGAGCTCGCCCATCGGCTTACTCATCCAAGTTACACAATAGACCGGGAGTATGCTGTTAGAGTCTATGGAAATGTCGACAATACGATGTTGAGATCACTCAGGACAGGTGTCGAAATTGATGGTGAAGTTTTGGCCTTTAATGATATTGTTGCTGGAGAAGGGAGTGGAGCTAACAAGTGGTTTTATTGTCTGGTCCAAAGTGGTCGTAATAGAGCGGTGCGGAAGTTGTGGGAGTCTCAAAATGTGTCGGTAAGCAGGCTAATGAGAGTGCGCTTTGGTAACATAATGCTACCAACAGATCTTAGAGTAGGGCAACATTTAGAACTAAGTAAGCCTTTAGCTTCGGAACTATGTGATCTAGTCGGGCTCGATGGTAATGGGGTCGATAGAGCGTGTTGATAGCCGATGATCGTCTATCCGATCATTCCTCACGTATATGTCGTAACTTAGCTTTTAAGACTATATAATTGCAGCGGGCTGGGAACGTATCTATTGTAAACATTTTATTTTTACTGGTTTGTCATTTTATGAGAAGAAGTCTAGTAGCTGGTAATTGGAAAATGAACGGTTCGCATAAGAGTGCGCTGGAACTAGCGACGGCTATAGGTGCTGTCGTTTTTGAAAAAACTGATGTGGTCGTTGCACCACCGACACCGCACTTGGATGCTGTGAGTTCTGCTCTCTCCTCAGCTGATGTTTTTTTGGCGGGACAGGATTGTTCTGAGCACGAACAGGGAGCGTATACTGGAGAAAATTCAGCATTAATGCTTAGAGAAATAGGTTGCTCTCACGTGATAGTTGGACATTCTGAGCGCAGACAATTTTTTGGGGAGACTGATCAAAGAGTCGCCTTGAAGGTCGATAGAGCAGTTGCTGTGGGTCTTATTCCAATTATTTGCGTTGGTGAAACTTTGCTGGAACGTCGAGACTCCATGACGGACAAAGTCATCGAGAGACAAGTGGCAGCTGCCTTGTCTCAAATCAACGATAAGGCTAGACTGAAAGTAGTGATTGCCTATGAGCCAGTTTGGGCGATTGGTACAGGGGAGTCGGCGAGTCCGGAACAAGCGCAAAAAGTACACTCGCTGATCAGAGGATTTCTGTCTAAATATGATGTGCCGTTGTCTGAATCAACACGTATACTATACGGGGGAAGCGTAAAACCAGACAATGCCGCATCACTATTTGCTATGCCAGATATTGACGGTGGGCTTATAGGAGGAGCGTCTCTGGATGCAAGATCGTTTATAAATATTTGCTGCTCAACATCATGAATAACTAAGAAAGAGAAACGCCATGTCTGTATTACTAACTAGTCTACTCGTCTTTCAAGTCGTGCTCGCTTTGCTTTTGGTTGGAATCATTTTGCTCCAGCAAGGTAAAGGTGCTACGGCAGGTGCTGGGTTTGGAGCAGGTGCGTCAGCTACTGTTTTTGGTTCCCAGGGTTCAAGTTCGTTTCTAACCCGCACCACAGCTATTCTCGCGGCTTTATTTTTGTCTAACAGCTTATTCTTGGCTTATTTATATGGAGGCACGACAAGACAAGGTAGTCTACTAGATCAGATCTCGGTTCAAGTTCCAGCTGAGCAGAGTGCCGTAGATGCTAGTAGTCCGGTAATCCCTGATTAGTCGATTTTTTTATCGTACACGGTTGATAAATTCTTTATAATAAACAGATAAGCTTGGTTCCTTCCTAAGGATTGCAAGCTAAGAGTTAATGCCGAAATATGCCCTGGTGGTGGAATTGGTAGACACGCTGTCTTGAGGGGGCAGTGCCGAAAGGTGTGCCGGTTCGAGTCCGGCCCAGGGCACCAAATATTTTCGTTTACAAAAGTTGTAGCTGAACAAAAGTTAAATTTGCTATAGGGGCAATTTGGAAAATGCTAGAGTTATATCTGCCTATTTTAATATTTATAGTTGTTGGGCTAGGCGTAGGAATTGTATCTCTGGGCGCCAGTATTGGTTTAGGACAAGTCTTGGGCGTGCGCAAGCCGAACAGTGAGAAATCTTCACCATTTGAATGTGGTTTTGAAGCTTTTGAAGACGCTAGAATGAAATTCGATGTACGATACTACCTTGTCGCAATACTCTTTATCATCTTTGATCTTGAGATAGCCTTCTTCTTTCCATGGGCAGTTGTTCTTGATGACATAGGAGCTTATGGCTTTTGGGCCATGATGATCTTCTTGGGCATCTTGGTGGTTGGATTTCTATACGAATGGAAAAAAGGGGCTCTGGAATGGGAGTAAGCGAGGTACAAGACCGTGGTTTCGTAACTACATCTGTCGATACTATAGTTAACTGGGCTAGAACCGGCTCTATGTGGCCGATGACTTTTGGCTTAGCGTGTTGTGCGGTTGAGATGATGCACGCTGGAGCCGCCAGATATGATCTGGATAGGTTTGGAGTGGTTTTTCGGCCCAGTCCAAGGCAATCTGACGTAATGATAGTAGCTGGAACTTTGGTGAATAAGATGGCTCCTGCCCTGCGTAAGGTTTATGACCAAATGACCGAGCCCAAATGGGTCATATCTATGGGGTCATGCGCAAATGGAGGAGGTTATTATCATTACTCGTATGCTGTTACGAGAGGGTGTGACCGAGTAGTCCCTGTAGATATTTATGTGCCTGGTTGTCCCCCTACGGCAGAGGCTCTGCTTTTCGGCATCGTGCAGCTGCAGAACAAAATTAAACGAACCAATACGATTAGTCGGTAGAGTCAGTTATGTCATCAGAGAAAAACAAGGTTTTGCTTGAAGCGATAAATGAAATTCTGGAGACAGAAACGGTGCAGATTGTTGAGAAGTACGGAGAGCTGACTTTAGAGATAAAGAAGGACAAGATTGTATCGGTGATGAGAGTCTTGAAAGAGGCTGATCAGTTTTTATTTACTCAGTTGATCGATATCAGTGTGGTAGATTACTTGACCTATGGTCAAGCCGACTGGCAGACGCAAAAAGCCTCTTCTCAGGGCTTTAGCCGAGCTGTTCAGAGTGAGACGGTGGACACTTCTGCAAGTGAGCGCAGATTTGCAGTAGTTTACCAATTATTGTCAGTGACCTATAACGTTAGATTACGAGTGAAGGTTTTCCTTGAAAGCGACTTGCCTCGAATAAGTACTGTAAGTGAAATATGGCCCGTTGCTGACTGGTATGAGAGAGAGTCATTTGATTTGTTTGGGATTTTGTTTGAAGACCACCCAGATCTTCGCAGATTACTGACGGATTATGGTTTTATCGGACACCCTTTTCGAAAGGATTTTCCGCTAGAAGGATATGTCGAGGTTCGCTACGATCCGGAGAAAGGTCGTGTGGTTAATGAGCCGGTTTCTATAGAGTCTCGTACTCTAGTGCCCCGTGTCATCAGACAAGATGATTGGGTGCACTCTTCCAAACCGTTAAGTGAGCAAACCGATGCCTGATATCCGCAATATGACGATGAATTTTGGTCCACAGCACCCTGCGGCGCATGGAGTACTTCGGTTAGTGTTGGAGATGGACGGCGAGGTTATTGAGAGGGCGGATCCCCATATCGGATTATTGCATCGAGGTACTGAGAAATTGGCGGAAAATAAGCCCTATAACCAGAGTATAGGGTATATGGATCGCCTAGATTATGTTTCGATGATGTGCAACGAGCATGCTTATGTGCTGGCAATTGAAAAGTTGATAGGGGTCGAGCCTCCGGTCCGAGCTCAGTATATTAGAGTGATGTTTGATGAAATAACTCGAATTCTCAACCATCTCATGTGGCTGGGTGCTCATGGCCTCGATATCGGTGCGATGACAGTTTTTCTGTATTGCTTTCGGGAGAGAGAAGATCTGATGGATTGCTATGAGGCGGTTTCTGGCACACGAATGCATGCTACTTATTACCGGCCAGGAGGTGTCTATCGAGATCTTCCTGAACAAATGCCTCAATATCAACCCTCTAAATGGAGAAGTGCAAAAGACATTAATGCGCTTAATGAGAACAGGTCTGGAACTCTGCTCGATTTTATTGATGATTTTGTTAAAAGGTTTCCAGCATGTGTTGACGAATATGAGACGCTGTTGACAGATAATCGTATTTGGAAACAACGCACAGTTGATGTTGGCATAGTCAGTCCAGAGAGAGCTTTGGCACTGGGTTTTACTGGACCGATGCTGAGAGGTTCAGGTATACCTTGGGACTTGCGAAAGAAGCAACCTTACGAGGTATATAACGAGTTAGAATTCGATATTCCATTAGGTGTGACCGGCGACTGCTACGACCGTTATCTTGTTCGCATCGAAGAGATGCGCCAATCAGCGAAAATCATACAGCAATGTGTTGACTGGTTGAAAGTCAATCCAGGCCCGGTCATTGTAGATGATCCCAAGCTTGTGGCGCCTGATCGTTCTTCTATGAAAGGCGACATGGAATCCCTGATTCATCACTTTAAGCTTTTTACCGAGGGATATTGCGTGCCAGAAGGTGAAGTTTACTCTGCGATAGAGCACCCGAAGGGCGAGTTTGGGATTTATCTAGTGTCCGATGGAGCGAATAAACCATATCGAGTTAAGGCCAGAGCCTCTGGTTTTGCTCACCTCGCCGCGATGAACGAGATGGTGAAAGGACATATGTTATCAGACGTTGTTGCTGTAATAGGCACTATGGATATAGTTTTTGGAGAAATTGACCGTTAGGTGTTTGTCATGTCAGAGTCGGCGCAAATCAAATTATCAGAGCATGCTAGAGAGTTTATCGATAGCTGTCTTTTGAAATACCCAGAAGATCAGAAGCAGTCGGCTATCTTGTCTGCTTTAGCTGAGGTGCAGCATGAAAATAATGGATTTCTCACGGAACCTTTAATGGACTTAGTTGCTGAATATTTAGATATGCCTAAGATCGGGGTCTACGAAGTAGCTAGCTTCTACTCTATGTTTGAGACGAAGCCCTGTGGGCGCAATAATGTTGCGGTTTGTACTAATATTTCGTGCATGCTTCGAGGTGGTGACGAGATTGTAGAACACGTTGAGAAAAAGCTAGGGATTTCTCTAGGTGAATCTACTTCAGACGGCCGTGTCTTCTTGAAAAAAGAGGAAGAGTGTCTAGCAGGCTGTTGTGGTGCTCCAATGATGCAAGTCAACCATGTCTATCACGAAAATCTAACTATTGAACGGGTGGATGAAATCTTGGATGAATTGATATGAGCAACATTATATTAAATCAAACTTGCTACGAGACACTCCAGTTCGATGAACCTTGGACATTAGAGAGCTACAGAAAAATAGGTGGCTATAGTGCCTGGGAAGAAATTCTGAAGAAAAAGATGCCGCCAGGAGAAATTGTTGAGATAGTAAAGTCATCCGGTTTAAGAGGTCGGGGTGGAGCTGGCTTCCCAGCAGGGATTAAATGGGGCTTCATTGGCAAAGGTGATATGCAAAAATACCTTGTATGTAATTCTGATGAGAGTGAACCTGGCACCTGTAAAGATCGAGATATTCTGAGATTTAACCCGCACGCTCTGGTAGAGGGCATGGCGATAGCCGCTTATGCCGTAGGAGCAACAGTCGGGTACAACTATATGCGAGGTGAATTCATGGATGAGCCTGGCTTACGTTTTCAGGAAGCTCTCAAAGAAGCTTACGGACTGGGCTTACTAGGAAAAGATATTAATGGCTCCGGAATCGATTTTGAGCTCTACGATCACCTCGGTGCTGGAGCGTACATCTGTGGAGAAGAGACCGCGTTACTAGAGTCATTAGAAGGTAAAAAAGGGCAGCCACGATTTAAGCCTCCTTTCCCTGCGTTATATGGTCTTTATGGCAAGCCAACGATAATTAACAATACGGAGTCTTTGGCTACCGTGCCGACTATTATGCGGAAAGGCGCCGAATGGTTTGCAGCTTTAGGGAAGCCTAATAATGGAGGGACGAAGATTTTTTCGGTGAGTGGGCATGTCACGCGGCCCGGTAATTTTGAGGTGCCGATGGGCTTGCCTTTTAAAGAGCTGTTGGCTCTTGCAGGCGGGTTATCTGAAGGGCGAAGTCTGAAAGCGGTAATTCCAGGAGGATCATCTGTTCCTGTGTTGCCCGGAGAGGTAATGATGGGTCTTGATATGGACTATGACTCCATAGCTGGAGCTGGTTCTATGCTAGGATCTGGTGCTGTAATCATCATGGATGACACCACAGATATGGTTAAGGTTTTGCGTCGTATATCACGATTTTATTACGCAGAGTCTTGTGGCCAGTGCACTCCATGCAGAGAAGGGACCGGTTGGCTTTATCGAATGCTTGATAGAATCGTTAAGGGCGAAGGACGTGAAGAAGACATCGATAGGCTTGATCTCGTCGCCAGCAAAATTGCCGGGCACACTATCTGCGCTTTAGGCGATGCAGCGGCGATGCCCGTTAGAAGTTTTGTGAAAACATTCAGAGAAGAATTTGTGCACTACGTTAAGCATGGTTGCAGTCCGCTTGAAAAAAACGACTCTATAGTAGCGGCCTGAGTTTTATTTAGAAGTTGATTTATGACAAATAACCAAAAAATTAAAATAGAGGTCGACGGTCAAGAGCTTGAAGCGCGACCTGGTTCAATGCTTATTGAAGCGACTGATGCAGCAGGTATTTATGTACCGAGGTTTTGTTACCACAAAAAGCTTACTGTAGCTGCCAATTGTCGCATGTGTCTCGTTGAAGTCGAAAAGGCCCCGAAGCCGATGCCAGCATGTGCGACACCCGTTATGGACGGGATGAAAGTCTTCACGCGGTCCGAAAAAGCTGTTAGTGCACAGCATGCAACCATGGAGTTTCTGCTGATTAATCATCCTCTTGATTGCCCTATATGCGATCAAGGCGGTGAGTGTGAACTTCAAGACCTCGCGATGGGCTATGGTAGTGGAGTGTCTCAGTTTACTGAAGGGAAACGCGTCGTTCGTGATAAAGATATAGGTCCGTTAGTGCAGACTGAAATGACTAGATGTATTCATTGCACTCGTTGCGTTAGATTTGGCGAAGAAATCTCAGGACTCAGAGAGTTAGGTGCTACCGGGCGTGGCGAGCACATGGAGATCGGAACGTATGTAGAGAAATCGATGAGTTCTGAACTATCAGGAAACGTTATCGACCTATGTCCGGTTGGAGCTCTGACAAATAAGCCATACAGGTATTCTGCCAGAACATGGGAGCTGAAACAATTTGATGGAATAGCTCCTCATGATGGGTTGGGATCTAATGTCCATATTCATGTGAAGGGGCAGGTGGTTAAACGGATAGTCCCGAAAGAAAATAATGATATTAATGAAACCTGGTTATCTGATCGTGACAGGTACAGTTATCAAGGGTTAAATCACGCAGCACGAGCATCTGTGCCACGTATTAAAATAGACGGCAAATGGAAAGATGCTGATTGGGATAGTGCCTTGTCGATGGTGTCTCAATCTCTTTCGGAGCAAGCTGATAAGGATCCCTCGGAAACCGTGGCGCTAGCATCTCCATCGTCAACTACAGAAGAATTTTATTTGCTTCAAAAAGTTATGCGTGGATTAAAAACTAATAATATAGATCATCGATTGCGACAGATCGATTTTTCTTGTCCAGCTGCTGACTCTCTTTACCCTGCGAGTGGAAACTTAAGAGATTTAGAAGATGCAGATGCGGTATTTTTGGTCGGTGCCTACCCTCGTCATGAGCAGCCTTTACTCAATTTACGTATAAGAAAAGCTGCGCTCAAGGGCAGCAAAATAATAACTCTTGATACACATGCCAGGTCCTTTAATTATGGATTGGCTGATCAAATCATTGTGAAGCCCTCTATGATGGGGGTCGCTTTAGATAAGCTTGTTAAGAGTGTAAGTGGTGCGGAAGAGCCGAGCGAGTTGTTGGCAGTTGCTACTAAAGTACTGAACGATGCTAAGAATTTGGTTGTAGTTGTTGGATTAGGCGCACAGGCTAGTCCGAATCGCGGATTTTTAATGAGTATGGTGGACCAGTTAGTTGGAAGTCTCGGTGCCACTAAGGTAACTATCGCTGATGGAGGAAATGGCGCTGGTGCTTGGCTAGCAGGAGCTGTCCCTCATCGTGCTCCCGGTGGGGCTCCTCTTGTCGAAAGTATGGATGCCAATTCACGAGGATTTTTAAGCCCCAGAAAAAAATTTGTTCTTCTGGGAGTAGATCCGCTGCTAGACAGTGCTGATCCCTCTACCTTTAAGAGCGCTTTGGAGAAGGCTGAAATGGTGGTTGCTATGACGGCATTCATTACCCCTGATATAGAGACTTTGGCGACCGTGATCCTACCTATCGCTATCTACGCTGAAAATGAAGGAACTTATGTTAACGGTGCTGGTAGTTGGCAATCCTTCAATCCTGCTGTGAAACCTCCTTTTTCCGCGAGACCTGCTTGGAAAATTTTACGCGCGTTAGGTGAACAGTTGAGCTTAAGTGGTTTTGATGCAGTTACAGTCGACGATATCACTAGTGATGTGAGACAAGAATGTTCCTTTAAAAGCTTTGGCTCTCAGGCAGCTCCGGCTGAAATTCCTGCGTCAAAACAAAATTTGGAAAACCAAGTGGAGCTAATTGTTGAGATTCCTATGTATCGTACTGACGTACTTGTTCGTCATGCGGAAGCGCTTCAAGATACGATTGCTGTTGGGATGAGCGAAACCATATCACTCTCCCTCAAAACGGCTGCTGCTCTTCAAGTGTCTGAGGGTGCAAAAGTTACGGTCAGATCCAACGAGTCATCGGTTACGCTCATAGTGAAAATTGATGATAGAGTCTCCGATGGAGCGGGCTTGATTTATGGTGCTAGTTCTATCACAGCGGCCATCGCAAACTTCGGAGAGACTGCAACAGTTACTCGAGAAACTGGTGATGAGCTGTGAGTCCGATTGCCTTTCTGGAAGGACTGTTATCTTGGATGCCTGAGGGCATTTTGACTATTACTATCATCGTTATAAAAATACTTGCGATAATGCTTCCTCTTATGGCTGCTGTGGCTTACACCACTCTTGTGGAGCGAAAAGTTATTGGCTATATGCAATTAAGAATAGGTCCTAATAGGGTTGGCCTAAAGGGACTCCTGCAACCAATTGCTGATGCCCTAAAGTTGATGTGTAAAGAGTTCATTATCCCAACAGGTTCCAGCCGGTTTCTTTTTCTGTTGGCGCCTGTCTTGGCGCTTGGGCCAGCATTGGCCGCTTGGGCAGTCATCCCATTTGGCTCAGAAATGGTACTAGCAGATATAAATGCTGGCTTGCTTTATGTGCTCGCTCTAACCTCGCTAGGGGTTTATGGAATTATAATTGCCGGATGGGCCTCTAACTCTAAATATGCCTTTTTGGGTGCGATGAGGTCCGCTGCTCAAATAGTCTCTTATGAGATTGCGATGGGCTTTTCCTTAGTAGGCGTTTTGGTTGCCGCTGGAAGCCTTAACCTGGGAGACATAATTGAAGCTCAACGAGGTTCTTTAGGTATACTGAACTGGTTTTGGCTACCGTTACTGCCCTTGTTTTTCATCTACTTTATTTCGGGTGTTGCTGAAACGAACCGAGCTCCATTTGACGTTAGCGAGGGGGAATCTGAGATCGTTGCAGGCTTTCATGTGGAGTATGCTGGGATGGCTTTCGCTTTATTCTTTTTGGCTGAATACGCTAATATGATTCTGATATCTGCGCTGACAGCAGTATTATTTATGGGAGGTTGGTTGTCTCCGGTTTCATGGGTGCCTGATGGCATTCACTGGTTTTTTGCGAAAACAGGATTTTTTCTCTTCTTGTTTCTTTGGTTTCGCGCCACTTTTCCGCGTTACAGATATGACCAGATTATGAGATTAGGTTGGAAAATTTTTCTTCCCATCACAATTGTTTGGGTTATGGTCGTGGCAGCGATGGTCGTTTGGAAAATTCCACCATGGTTTTCGAGTTAAGCTGAAGGATTATTAGTCAATGGAAGTATTTTTACACTATCTCAAAAGCTTTACCTTGTGGGAGCTTTTCAAAGGGCTTTCACTAACGGGACGGCGTTTCATTGATAAAAAAGTCACGATTCAATACCCAGAAGAAAAAACGCCGCAGTCTCCCCGGTTTAGAGGGCTTCATGCTTTGCGGAGGTACTCGAATGGAGAAGAACGGTGTATAGCATGTAAGTTGTGCGAAGCGGTCTGCCCTGCGCTGGCAATAACCATTGAATCTGAGGTTCGTGACGACGGGACTCGCAGAACGTCTAAATATGAAATTGATCTGACTAAGTGTATCTTCTGTGGCTTTTGTGAGGAATCCTGCCCAGTAGACTCGATTGTTGAGACGCGACATTTCGAGTACCACGGCGAAAAGCGTGGTGACTTACTTATGACCAAAGAAAAATTATTGGCGAATGCTGAGAGATTTGAGGAACAAATCGCTGCCGATCGTGAATCAGAGTCGCGGTACCGGTAATCCGTTAGTAGTTATTGAAATAAGGAGGGATAGAGCTGACGACTATAGAATCTATGAGACCTGCTTTAGCGAGCTAAAAAGCAAGCTAAATTTTACAGGCAGTCTTCTTAAGTCATAGCGTCTTTTATAATTAAATATGTTTGAACAAGTACTTTTCTATGTCTTTTCGGGGCTTGTGCTCTTTGCGGCCGCGATGGTTATAACGGTCAAAAATCCGGTGCATGCCGCGTTATGTCTTGTCCTCGCATTTTTCTCGAGTTCCGGGCTTTGGCTTTTACTGGAAGCTGAGTTTTTAGCTATCGCCTTGGTATTAGTTTATGTTGGCGCCGTTATGGTTTTGTTCCTATTTGTGGTGATGATGCTTGATATTAATATTGCCGAGCTCCGCGAAGGTTTTGCGGGCTATGTCCCGGTGGCTGTTTTAGTGGCTGCTGCAATGTTAGTGCTGCTCAGTACGATAGTCGGTCACGTTAATTTCGGCGTCGATTCAATTCAAGGCGTAGCCGCACATGCTAGCGACTACAGCAACACCAAGGCTTTAGGGATGTCGATGTATACGGACTTTATTTGGCCTTTTGAAATCGCGTCAGTGATTTTGTTAGTTGCTATTGTTGCAGCGATCACTCTGACTCTTCGTAAGTCTCGTCAAACCAAATCAGCTAACCCTAGTAATCAGGTCGCCGTTAAAAGTGGTGATAGAGTTCGTCTTGTTAAAGTTCCATCAGAACCGCAGGAGTAGGTAGAGTATATGTTAGCGTTAGCCGATTATTTAATTGTTAGTGCAATACTTTTATGCCTCAGCGTAGCTGGGATAATAATGAATAGAAAAAATGTCATTATTTTATTGATGTGCATCGAATTAATGTTGCTTGCGGTGAATACTAATTTTATTGCATTTTCGAGATTCAATGACGACGTGTCAGGTCAAGTTTTCGTTTTCTTTATTTTGACTGTAGCTGCTGCGGAAGCAGCTATTGGCTTGGCAATTTTAGTTGTGTTATTTCGAAACAAGAAGTCGATCAATGTCGAAGATTTGAATTCAATGAAAGGTTGAAAATGATTAGAGCGCTCGTCTATTTACACCACTGCGGATCATTAAGTTGATGCAGAATTTATGTCTGGCTATCGTGGGAGCACCGCTTTTTGCGGCATTATCTGCAGGGCTTTTTGGAAAACAGATCGGTCGATCTGGTGTTCACTGGTTGACCAGTGGAGCTGTAGGCCTCTCTTTTTTCTTGTCGGCGCTAGTATTTTGGCGAGTAGTGATCGGTAGCGAAGAGACCTATAACGCAAATCTCTATCAATGGCTGTCATCTGGTGGTATTAACTTTCATATTGGTTTTCTTGTTGATGAATTGACTGCGACAATGATGATTGTAGTGACTTTCGTGTCTTGGATGGTGCACATTTATACGATTGGCTACATGCATGATGACCCTGGCTACCAACGCTTCTTTTCTTATATCTCATTCTTCACTTTTAGCATGTTGATGTTAGTGATGTCGAATAACTTCTTACAGCTGTTTTTCGGTTGGGAAGCTGTCGGGTTTGTGTCTTATTTGTTGATTGGTTTTTGGTACACAAAAGATACGGCGATATACGCGAACTTAAAGGCATTTCTGGTTAATCGAGTTGGAGATTTTGGATTTTTACTTGGTATTGGTGCTATTTATATGCATTTTGGTACTCTCGACTACGTAGAAGTTTTTTCGCAAACAAGTGCGTTACAGGACAAAACTATTGAAATACTTAGCGGGTATGAGTGGTCACTTATGACTGTCATTTGCCTGTTACTTTTTGTCGGGGCAATGGGAAAATCGGCTCAAGTACCGCTGCATGTATGGCTGCCCGACTCCATGGAAGGACCAACCCCCATTTCGGCATTAATACATGCTGCGACTATGGTCACCGCGGGTATCTTCATGGTCGCTCGTATGTCACCTCTCTTTGAGCTTTCTGAAACTGCCTTATCTGTGGTCTTGGTCATAGGATCTGTCACAGCATTCTTTATGGGAATTTTGGGGCTCGTTCAGAACGATATAAAGCGTGTTGTTGCATATTCTACTCTTTCACAACTGGGTTATATGACTGTTGCGTTAGGCGTTTCAGCTTATGCCGCGGGTATTTTTCATTTGTTCACCCATGCTTTTTTTAAGGCGCTCCTTTTCCTAGCAGCTGGGTCAGTGATTATTGGCATGCATCATGAGCAAGATATGAGAAAGATGGGTGGTTTGAGAAAGTATATGCCGGTCACTTTCATTACGTGCTTGATTGGCTCTTTAGCCCTAATTGGCTTTCCGGGGTTTTCTGGATTTTTTTCAAAAGACGCCATTATTGAGGCAGTTCACTATTCCTCTATCCCAGGAGCTGGATTGGCATATGTGGCTGTATTAGGCGGTGTGTTTATTACGGCGCTATATTCTTTTCGATTGATTTTCCTAGTGTTTTATGGAAAAGAACGATTCGATGAGAAGACTCGCTCGCACTTGCATGAATCACCTTTGGTAGTGACGGGCCCATTAGTATGCCTTGCACTATTATCCGTTGTTTCAGGAGGGCTGGCTGTTTCTAGTATGTTATTTGGGGATTATTTTGGTAGCAGTATTTTTGTTTATCCCGAGCATGATGTCTTAGCCGCACTGGGTGCTCACTACCATGGTCCACTTGCTATGGTGATCCATGGTTTGGCTCAACCACCGTTCTGGTTGGCGACGTCGGGTGTTATTGTCGCTTGGTTCTGCTACCTCAAGAGCCCGGAAATTCCAGAGCGTATCGCACAATCATTGGCTTACATACACAGGATATTGTTAGACAAATATGGGTTCGATCGTTTTAATGCTTGGTTCTTTGCTGGTGGCGCGCGGACAGTGGGTAGTTTTTTGTTTCGAAAAGGAGACAGTACTCTGATTGACGGACTCATTGTGAATGGCAGTGCTAAGGTCGTGGGATGGGGGGCTGAGGTTTTGCGGAGAATGCAGTCAGGTTTGTTATACCATTACGCGTTTGCGATGATTCTGGGTCTTATTACACTCTTGGCACTATTTGTTCACAGTGGCTTTTTTGCAGATTGAGCGATGAAAACTATAACTTTAACTTTTATTGAAAAGAATTAATTTATGCTGGCCGAATATCCGTTTCTAAGTTCATTGATTTGGTTGCCCATTATAGGGGGGCTATTGGTCACCTTTTTTGGTGAACGACTGGGCGATCACGCTTCTAAGGTTTTCGCATTAATTGTGAGCCTTACAACGCTTCTCGTCTCCCTAGCGCTTTGGAAGTATTTTGAATATTCCATTGGTGAGATGCAGTTTATGGAAACTGCTGCATGGATCCCGCAATTTGGGATTAGCTATATGCTTGGCGTTGATGGAATAGCTCTTCCTTTAATTCTTTTGACTACATTTACTACGGTCATTGTAATCTTGGCCGGCTGGTCGGTCATCAAAGATCGTCCAGGTTTTTACATGGGGTCTTTTCTTCTTTTAGAGGGGCTCATGGTAGGTGTGTTTACTTCCCTTGATGTGGTGCTATTTTATGTTTTCTGGGAAGCGATACTTATTCCTATGTTCTTAATCATAGGGATCTGGGGTGGACCTCGACGAGTGTATGCCACAATTAAATTCTTCCTCTATACCTTTATGGGTTCCGTTTTCATGTTAGTGGCGCTTTTGTACTTGTACCGACAAACAGGAAGTTTTGAATTGTCTGTTTTGCATGGCGCAAAACTAACACTATTAGAGCAGAAATGGATTTTTGTGGCATTCCTGATGGCATTCGCGGTCAAAGTACCAATGTGGCCAGTTCACACGTGGTTGCCGGATGCCCATGTAGAAGCGCCGACTGGAGGTTCAATCATATTGGCTGCGGTCATGTTGAAGCTAGGCGGCTATGGATTCCTTCGTTTTAGCCTTCCTATTGCCCCAGATGCGTCTGCAGCCCTAGATGGCTTGATGATTGCACTTTCGCTGATAGCTATTGTATACATAGGCTTTGTTGCGTTAGCCCAACAGGACATGAAGAAGCTTATCGCTTATTCATCTATAGCCCATATGGGATTCGTGACTCTGGGATTCTTTGTGGTATTTCAGGTTGCCTCTGGCACGGGAGACTGGTCCCAGGCCTCCGCTGGCATTGAGGGCGGAATGGTCCAAATGATTTCTCACGGTTTTATCTCAGGGGCAATGTTCCTGTGTGTAGGGATTCTCTACGATCGAATACACAGCAGAGAAATAGGTGACTATGGGGGTGTGGTAAACACGATGCCCGTGTTTGCAGCATTCCTGCTCTTGTTTGCGATGGCAAACGCCGGTTTGCCTGGGACATCAGGTTTCGTTGGAGAATTTTTAGTTATTCTGACTGCATTTAAGGCCAATTTCTGGTATGCCTTCTTGGCAGCAACAACATTAATCTTAGGGGCAGCCTATACCCTGTGGATGTATAAGCGAGTTATCTTCGGAGCGATCGGTAATGATAAAGTGGCGGCATTAACCGATGTCGATACACGCGAAAAATCACTGTTATTTTGCCTAGCCTCTTTAGTACTTATTTTGGGGGTCTGGCCAGATCCATTACTAGAAATGATGAGTGCTAGTGTAGAGCAGCTTGTGACACACATTTCTCAATCAAAATTGCC
>JABISZ010000037.1 GCA_018668255.1 Pseudomonadota bacterium
CGCGCCCCAGCTATTTTTGCCCCCTGTATTACCGAGATTCCCACACCACCAGCACCAAAAACAACTACTGACGAACCAGGAGTCACTTTCGCAGTATTTAGGGCAGCTCCCACTCCTGTTGTAACGGCACAACCTACTAGGGCCGCTCGGTCAAAGGGAATGTCCTTGTCAATTTTTACAACCGCCCGATTATGCACAAGCATAGCCTCGGCAAAGCCCCCAAGATCAGCAAATTGATGAATAATTTTTCCATTTTGCGTAACTCGTGGAGGTTCATCTTCACCACGTAGACAAGCCTCTCTATCGATACAAAGGTAGGGCCTACCCTGAATACATTGACTGCAGTTACCGCAATACATGGATGTGCAAGCAATAACGTGATCACCCGGAGCCACATTACGGACGCGGTCTCCGATTTCTATGACTATCCCAGCGGGCTCATGTCCCAGGATTGCTGGTAAATTAGACGGAATCGCACCATTGAGAGCATGCAGATCGCTATGGCAGACTCCGCATGCGATTGTTTTCACTAAGACTTCTTCGGGCCCAGGAGAGGCGATATCAACCTCTTCTATGGAGAGTGGATGATTCGTAGCACGATGTATTGCTGCCTTTACTTTCATATATCCCACCTTAGTTATTGCATGTTCAATAAAGCGTTCGTTTGAATCATATACAAAAAAATGATTTCACGTGGATATAAATTTTTCTGTTTTCAGCTTCATTTGGCTATCAACTAAGCTTAACCTCCGCAATATGATACTTGCGATCCTCAAGTAAATTAATTTCCACCATGCTCTTTGCCGTATCGAGGATTTTCAAACAATCTGGGCTCAAGTGCATCAAGTGAAGATTCTTCCCGACAAACTTATATTTACTTGCCAAGCTATCAATCGCCATAATTGCTGAGTGATCTGCGACTAGAGACTTCTTGAAGTCGATCACTACTTCCGTAGGATCATCGTGAATAGAAAACAATTCATGGAAATTCTTAGTGGACGCGAAAAACAGAGTTCCCTCTAATGCATAAGTCTTCCATCCATTATCATCAACGCTTGAATCGACCTGAATTCGTTTGGCATGGCTCCATGCAAAAAATAGGGCTGAGACAATAACGCCCAGTATTACTGCAATGGCAAGGTCAGCAACGATGGTAACTCCGCCAACGAGTAGGCCTACAAAAATATCTTTCCTAGGAATTTTTCCAAACAATCTTAAACTTCCCCACTCAAATGTCTTTTCTGCGACTACAAACATGACCCCTATTAGTGCTGCTAAGGGAATTAATTCAATCCACTGAGAAAAAAAGAGAATAAATGAAGTTAAGAATACTGCAGTTGCGATTCCTGAAATTCGACTTAAGGCTCCATTGTTGATGTTAATCATACTCTGCCCAATCATGGCGCACCCACCCATGCCACCGAAAAATCCGGTGATGATGTTCGCGCAACCTTGTGCTAAGGATTCTTTATTGGGTCGACCTCTTGTATTGGTCATGTCATCAATTAGGTTTAATGTTAGGAGGGTCTCGATTAAGCCAATACAGGCTAAAAGAAAAGCATATGGCAAGATTGTTTTGAAGTCATCCAAACTATAGGCAATCTCAGGAATTTTAAAAGATGGGATGGTTCCAGCAATCGACCCGAGATCCCCTACTGTTTTTGTATTTAGCCCAAAAATGAAAACTATAGAGGAGACTATGAAAATTGCAGCCAGGGAGGAAGGGACCGCCTTCGTTATCTTTGGAAAGAAATAGATTATCGCAACAGTCAAACCTGTTAAGACCAGCATTGTGTTCAGAGGTGCACCACTTAGCCATATCTCAACCCCATCAGAGTTTATCTCTTTAAAATGACTGAATTGCGCAATAAATATGACGATTGCTAAACCGTTTACAAAACCTAGCATCACCGGATAGGGAACCATACGAATGTACTTCCCAAGGCGGAGCAAGGCAAAAATAGTTTGAAGAACACCCATTAAGACGACAGTTGCGAACAAATATTCTACCCCATGCCGTGCAACAAGTGCCACCATCACTACTGCTAAAGCCCCAGTGGCACCGGAGATCATTCCAGGTCTACCCCCAAATAAGGAGGTAATGAAGCAGACAATAATAGCGGCATATAATCCTGTGAGTGGGGAGACATGAGCTATTAATGCAAATGCGATGGCTTCTGGAACCATAGCTAACGCTACAGTGAGACCACTGAGTAAATTGATCTTGATATCAGGTGAATTCATAATAAAACAACATAAGCTTAAAATTTGCCTTACGGAAAATTTTGGATTGAAATGAACGCGATATAATTTTCACGGACAGGCGCCGTGTGAAGTTAATGGAGGGGGGGTGAGAGAAACTCTCTGCTCCGCCTCGGGTAACTAATAATGAGCCGCAGAGATTTTAGAGATTAATGCTATAACAGCCTTTCAATTGAATTACGCTGTCTCAGCGTTTTTTACAGACGATAGTAGTATGCCTGACGGCAAACTAGATTTTATTCCGTCCGGTGTAAATTTGACTACTTAATATTCTTCGAAGTTAAGTACCACGCCCAGCTAGATAATCTTTATATATAACTGGGTGTGGGAATACCTCAACCTAGTGTACTAGGTCTTTACGCTGCAGATAGATTTCCTGCTGCTAACTTTCCACGTTCTTCAACGACTTCGTAGCTGATTCGTTGTCCTTCGCTTAATTTGCCCATGCCTGCGCGTTCAACTGCACTTACATGTACGAAAACATCTTTATCACCATTCTCAGGTGCGATGAATCCAAACCCTTTTTCTGTATTAAAAAATTTAACTGTTCCTATAGCCATAATAAGGCCTCCATATCAATAAAACATCACGCCAAAAATCGGGCGTGTTTTCGAACAACTTCATCGTAGTGGGCGGTCTTTGAAACGGAAGCCGAGGAGTACCCGGCAGGTAGCAAGAAGTGGACCAAAACGCTAGTCGTATGGTGATCATGCGTGATGCCCGCGACAATTGCAAATTGTTGCTGCACTTTAGTGGTGATCTGAGGTGCGTCAACCCAGATATTTTGACATCAAAGCCTTTTCTAGCAAGCATTTATCGAGTTTTTACGAAATTTCCATAATCGTTGGCTTCTCCCGATCTACACTGCTGCCGGTAGCTCTCTAGCCCTCCGAGGTAAGAAAGAAGCGCTCGTGGCTTCCCGGGGATATTTGCCCCCATGTACCAGCTATTAGCTAAATGGAGCAGGCTATCTTTCCCCACTTCGTGCATATGTTGCATCCACGCATCTTCAGCTTCCAATGTGGGTTCAATTTCAGCGCCTAGGCCAACACCGATTTCATTAATACATCGATCAACCCATTCGACCTGATGTTCTGAGAGGAGCATAGGGCTTACCAGCGCACCGTTAGCACAAGGACCATCCAAAAAGAATAGATTTGGAAAGCCATTGCTCATGAGGCCTAGATAGGCTCGAGGAGCTCCCTCCCAATGTTCATCCAAGCTTTCTCCCGCCACACCACGAACGTCGATATTTTTAATCGCTCCTGTAACAGCATCGAATCCAGTCGCAAAAATAACACTGTCTACTTCGTACTCATGTCCGCCAACCACCACGCCTTTTTTAGTGAGCTTTTCTATTGGCGAGTCTTTTATCGAGACTAGGCTTACATTCTCACGATTATAGGTTTCGTAATAGTTGGTGTCAGCGCATAGCCGTTTAGCCATAATAGGGTAGTCTTTGGGCGCAAGCAGTTCCGCCGTTTCTGGATCTTTGACTTTCTCACGAATTTTATTCCGGACAAACTCCGCAAGAGTGTTGTTGGCTTTCTCATTAGTCAATAAATCGACAAATGAATTGTAGTAGCAAAGCCCTCCAGATTCCCATCTTGTTTCATAATCGATCAAACGCTCTTCATCGCTCACATCAACAGCTGATTTACTGTTTGGTGCAGTCGGTTGGAAGTTGAGAGCGATAAAACCAGCGCGAGATTCATAACGCTGTCTTCTGCGCCATTCCGGATAATCTGATTTGACTCGCTTCTCATATTCTCGATCCATAGGACCATTTCTTGCCGGAATAGAGAATGATGGTGTTCTTTGGAATACAGTTAGATGATCAGCCTGCTTTGCTATAATCGGAATAGACTGCACTGCCGAGGACCCGGTACCAATGACTGCGACCTTTTGACCTTCAAAGTTAATGTCTTCTTTTGGCCATTTAGATGTAAGGTAGGTATTCCCTTTGTAATCATTTAGGCCCTTAAAGTCTGGAACGCTACCACTTGAAAGAAAACCCGTTGCTAGCACACAGTATTTTGCGCTGACTTCATCACCTTGGCTAGTCGTTATATGCCAGTTCAATTTCTCAGCATCGTACACAGCAGCGGTCACCTTGGTGTCACAACGCATATTTTCCCGTAGGCTAAATCGATCTGCAAAATAATTGGCATACCGCATTAATTCGGGCTGCGAGGCATACCTTTCTGACCAAGACCAGTCTTGTTGAAGGTCATCGTCAAACGAGTATGAGTACTCAACACTTTCAATGTCTACTCGTGCTCCCGGATATCTATTCCAATACCATGTCCCCCCAACGCCGCTGCCCGCTTCGTAAAGACGAACTGAAAGTCCTCTCTGCTGGATCTTGTGCTGCATATACATACCAGCGAAACCAGCTCCAACAATTACTACATCAAACGTTTCTTGATTTTTTTGCAACTTACCTCTAACTCCTAATCTCGCTCATATTGCTATCCCTATTTATATGTCGTAACAACATCGAAAAGTTCAAAAATCCCGCTCAAGTTCTTATTCCTGCAGGTAATTCTTCCATTCTTAATGCCGTGAATCGTCTAGATTGAAACTTCCATCCGACACTTGATAACCGGTATTCATCCTCATAATATCCAGCACCCAGCCAGTCCATATTATTTCTGGCGCTGCGTAAGTCAAGATAGCATCGACCTTTTGCATAGTCGCTCTTTAACAGTTCAACCACATGATTATGAATATAAGGTCGTGGCATGAAGTCGGTCGCACTCAAGTAGAAGTCACGTAATTCATCGTGACCTGTTATGGTAGTTTCTATCCCATTAAAAAGACCCTCAAACGTTCCCTCTTGATCGAAAAGAGAAACTAGACCTTCGATATCATCTCTCCATACGCAATCGCAATATTGGGCTGGCAAGTCTCTAATGGCTTCTCGTGCGAGCAGCCCATAGACATCATTTTCCAACATTTTTCTCTCCTATCAATTAAGTCAGTTTCTGATTTCATCAGAGGCAGCTAGGAAATTACTGATTAATAGTATCTCCGTATAGGCTTATGTGAATTCAAGCAATTCATCTTGAGTGCCAGCCTTTCCATGAAGCATGTGATCTAGATAGTCTTCGTAAGTTTCCATCCACATCCCCGATGATCTTTCTGTCTCTAGAGCCGCATCAGTTTTTGTGGTTTTTAGGTACCAGTTATTGCAACGCAACCATACTTTATCATTTGCGCTGGCAAGGCATAAATCACTCCAGTGTGTGACTGCATCTTTTAAAGGTTCGACTCTACTATGGCCAGCCTGATCCATTTTGCTTAGTAGCTCTGCAATATATTTAGCTTGCTCTTCACAAAGGAGAGTCACATTGGTTAGAGGGTTTAGGCTTTGAGGACCTATCATCATGTAAAAGTTCGGCATCTCGTCAACATGTATTCCCCAAAGAGATTGTGGACGCATCATTTGGAACCGATTTGTTTTGTTAGCTCCGAATTTCTCAGCAAGACTGATCCCGTTACGACCATAGATTGGGAAAGGTATAAAGTTACTATCAAACCCAGTGGCGTAAATGATGACATCACATTGAAAGTGTTTCCCTTGTGCGATGGTAAGTCCCGTCTCATCTACGCTTACGACGCCGCCATCATCGTGAACCAGTGTCACGTTTTTTTTGTTAAAAGAAGTATAGTAGTCATCTATAAACAAAACCCGTTTACACCAGAACGGGTAATCTGGAGTCAGTAGTTTCGCGATTTCAGGATCATCCACATCGCTTTGAATGAGCTGTGTCAATTCTGAGCAGACGGCTTCATTCTGTTCTTTATCTTGTATGGCATCCCAATCAAGGAACTGCTCGCCTGGGGGAAATTCAAATTTTTTGGCAGCGAGCTCCCTTAGGTATTCCCCATAACCTCCCGCTTCGAACTGTCGCTTTAGCTCTGGTGAGGTATCTTCATCATCTCTACGTAACACCCATGTTGGAGTTCTTTGAAAAACGTGCAGACTTTCTACATCATCGGCGATTGATGTGATTACTTGAGCCGCTGACGCTCCGGTTCCTATGATAGCTACTTTTTTGCCTTTTAAACTAGCAGTCCCATCCCATTGTGCCGTGTGGAAGCTTTCTCCTTTGAATGATTCCATGCCACCTAGCTCCGGCATCCTTGGACTAGAAAGCGGGCCGTTCGCACTAACTATATGGGTACACGATACAGTTTCTTCTGCCTGTCCAGTCTTGGTGTTCGCTGTTGCGACCCGCCATTTATTCTCTTGATC
>JABISZ010000038.1 GCA_018668255.1 Pseudomonadota bacterium
AGGATTTGGATGATGTTTAATTTTTTAATCATAGAAGGGAGGAATTTGAATTAGCTGTCATGAGAGAAGGCCAGCGTTTTAGTATTGTCATTGCGCAACGATTTGCTTCGTTAAGGTTGGGCCGGTGAATATCGGGAGTTGCATCCCCGTGATAGACCCAGCCCAGTTTTTGTAAGTTAGGGGCAATAGTATTGATTCGGTCTGAGCGTTTAGCGGGCACGTCTATAATGCCTACTTTGGCTTTTGTGCTAAGAGCTTCAAAAATCATGGACACGCTATCCGCAGTGACCCAGATCCGACCGCAAGACTCTATCTTCTGGTCGATCCAGTTCAGTGGGAGGTCGTCTATTTGGAAGAACTTATCTTTAAGTATAGGGTCGTTCATGATCAGATTGGCAGTACCTGCCGGAGTTCGGCGCGAATTAGCAATTGTCCAAGTAGTGTGACTATCATCTTTTATTATATTTCGTATTTGCGAGACAAGGTCGTTAGCGTCCCAGTTATGATGCCGGGAAGGGCCGCCGATTAAAACCACTCCATTATTTAAGGGCGGCGCTATGTTTGATCCGACTGGATTTAGAACCCCCTTCGTTTCTATTGTATTTTGGCGAGGAGAGACCTTGTCGTGCTCAGGAATTATGCAGAGGTCAAACCAAGCTCTCGGTAATGATGGTTTCATAAGACAAATTGACAGACCACCAGCTGTTTTTTTTGCTTTGATGAGAGCATTTTGACATTGGTGCCCGGCTCCAATTATCAAATGTGGAAGTGGAAGTTCTTGAGGTGGAGAGAATCTGCGGCGCAGTAGGTTGAGCAGCTTAAAGCTCTCAAGACCGACTATATGAGTTTCTGCCGCTACCAGCTTAGATAGTGCGTTTGATAGGCCAAGTGATTGCCGGTCGTGCCCGCGTCTTTTATCAGAGAGTTGCCAAATTACAATGGGAAGGTTTTTCACAATGACAGGTTAAGCAATAGGTGTCAGCCAATTAGAGATGTCTTTGCGTTTCCCCGTAACGAGCTTGAGGTAAGCATCTTGTAGTCTTTGGGTTATCGGTCCTCGAGAACCAGAGCCTATGGTTCTATTATCCATTTGCCAGATGGGGGTAACTTCTGCGGCCGTGTCAGTGAAAAAAGCTTCTTCAGAGATGTAGATTTCGTCTCGGGTAATGCGTTTTTCAACGACCTTTAAGCCTTCGTCATCAGCAAGTTTTAAAATTGTTGCACGGGTTATCCCCTCCAAAGAAGAACCGATTTGAGGAGTGAAGATTACACCATCTCGAACGATGAAAATATTTTCCCCAGACCCTTCGGCGACCATTCCTTCATTATCTAACAGCAAGGCTTCGTCATACCCGTCTCTGGCAGCCTCTTGGTGAGCGAGAACAGAGTTTATATAGTTGCCGGTTGCTTTTGCCCGACACATGACGCTGTTTACTAAATGCCTAGTGTACGAAGATGTTTTTATCCGAATGCCTTTTTCTAGAGCTTCCTCCCCAAGGTAAGCGCCCCAGAACCAAGTCGCGATGGCGACGTGCACAGACAAACCTTGAACACCAAGCCCTACTGACTCCGATCCATAATAAACCAATGGCCGGATATAGGCTGAAGTAAGTTTATTCAGTTTAACAGCCTGTATGCAGGCGTTTTCGATCACTTGCTTTTCATAAGGTATCGCCATTTCTAGGATATGAGCGGAGTCATAAAGTCTTTTGATATGTTCTTTCAGGCGGAAGATAGCGGTCCCAGTACTTGTTTCGTAAGCTCGGATCCCTTCGAAAGCACCTACACCATAGTGAAGTGAATGAGTAAGCACATGTACGTTTGCATCTCGCCACGGAACCATTTGCCCATCCATCCATATGACACCGTCTCGATCCTTGTAGTCCATCCTAATAAGCTCCTAAGTTTCTGCCTTTGGTGTAAATTGCTCAAATGTGGTCAGTGTAACCGCTCTTTATTGAATTGCATCACAATTTGAGACTTAGTAGTACTGTAATTATAGATTCTTTCAAACATTATTTTTATGTTTAGCCTGCGAAAAACACAGCGTATAATTGTAAAATGAATTTTATAAGCAAGTTGCCTGATGTGGGTACTACCATCTTTACCATTATGTCCCAGATGGCGGAAGATTATAAAGCTATAAACCTATCTCAGGGCTATCCAGATTACGATCCTCCTCTAGAGCTTAAAGAAAGGTTAAATTGGCATGTCAATAACGGACATAATCAATATGCCCCTCTTGCAGGGATTGCAGCCTTGCGACAGCAATGTGCTTTCAAGATAAAAGAATATTATGACCGTGATGTAAACTGGGATACTGAAGTAACGATTACGCCTGGAGCCACGGAAGCAATTTATTGCGCTATTACAGCAATTGTTCAACCGGGCGATGAGGTTATTATGTTTGATCCGGTTTACGACTGCTACGATCCAGCTGTGCGGCTCTCCGGCGGTGTTCCGATACATTTAAAGCTTTGTTCCCCTGAGTATTCAATTGATTGGCGGCAGGTTGAGAGCGCCATAAGCTCAAAGACTAAGGTCATAATAGTTAACTTCCCACATAATCCAACGGGCTCAATTATGTCAGATGATGATATGATGCAGCTTGAAGAAATTGCTGTTAAATATGATCTAGTCGTAATTTCTGATGAAGTGTATGAGCACTTTGTGTTTGATGGAAAAAAGCATAAGAGTGTCTTATCTAGTCCTAAATTAGCGGCCCGCTCATTCGCGGTATTCTCCTTTGGTAAATCCTTCCATGCGACCGGATGGAAAACTGGGTATGTGGTGGCTTCAGCATTACTTACTAAAGAACTCAGAGCGGTCCATCAATTCGTAACTTTTGTAGCATTTACACCGGTGCAATTCGCGCTAGCTGATTATATGGCCTCCAATCCGGAGCATTTACAAAGCTTACCGAGTTTCTACGAGAAGAAAAGAGATATTTTTTGTTCTGCACTGAAGGAGTCGCGCTTTATTATCAAGCCCAGCAAAGGTACTTTTTTTCAATTAGCAGACTACTCACGGATTGCGGACGTCCCGGATAAAGTGTATGCGGAATATTTGACTCAAGAAGTAGGGGTTGCGGCAATTCCGATCTCGGTCTTCTTTGATGATCCGGACAGCGAAAGTAGTCGGGTAGTAAGATTTTGCTTTTGTAAAGAAGATGACACTTTGGCCAGTGCGGCAAAACTGTTGTGTGCTCTATAGTCTAGTCATCTTCAACTTTGTAGTTCCCTTCTATTGTGTGGGTAGTAGTCGAGGAATTACCCGCCGGCTGATTGTGACGGCCAAATTTGCTGGCGAAATGCATGCATGCCCTTTGCCGGAGGAATGGAGACAGAAATATAAAGCCAATAACGTCAGTGATAAAACCCGGGGTCAATAAAAACAGCCCCGAAATCAGTAGAATAAAGGCTTCTAAAACGGCAACTGTAGGAGCTTCTCTGTTTAGAAAAGACGCATTGATCTTTGCCAAGACGGACACGCCCTCTCTTCTAACTAAAATCACGCCCAGTCCGGCAGTCAATAGAGCTAGCATTATTGTGGGAATAGCTCCGATAACATGACCAATTTTGATCAGCAAGAATAGCTCGCTTAATGGAACAGCAATGAACAACAAGAGAATAAAAAGCAAAGGATTCATGAAAAGTTTTCTGCTAAATTTACTAGACACCTATACTATCTCCTTTTCTTTTAGAAATACGAAGCATATGCGAGCTAAAAAATCGAATTTATTTTCTGTCCTACTAAATACAATTGTGGGGTTGGTATTAGCTAGTTTGGTCAATGTGTCTTTTGCAGCGGAATTAAAACTGCCGTTTCAAGAGGAAAAAAAGTCTGTGCGTAAGTTTTTGCCTCCGGAGCAGGCTTTTGGATTGATAGTTAAGCAGTCTAACAGCCAGGCCTCATCGCTACACTTTGAAATTGCACCTGGATACTACATCTACAAACAAAAAATCGGTGTAAACCCACGAAATAAAAAAATAGAACTTTTAAGCCTTCAGCTCCCTTTAGGCGAATTAAAGGAAGATGAATTTTTCGGAGAATCTGAAATTTATCGCAAAAGCTTAGCTTTTAGTCCAACTTTTTCTAATTCCTCTCTCGGAGATACTTTTGAGGCGGAAATTTCTTATCAGGGGTGCGCTGAAAATGGGATTTGCTACCCTCCTACAAAGAGAATGGTTTTATTGAAAACTAGCAGCAATAGTGTCGCTCAAATGGAGAAGAGCTCTTCAATAACGCAGAGAATTGTGACGCAGCTGCATCAGAAATCATTTTTTTATGTATTGTTTGCTTTTTTTGTTTTTGGCCTATTGTTGTCTTTTACCCCCTGTGTTTTGCCTATGATTCCTATTTTGTCGGGAATTATAGTTGGGCGGACGCACTCGGGTGAAGACAGTAAGGCCTTACCTTTGTCCATTTTTTACGTTTTGGGTATGGCATCGATGTATTCTCTTATCGGGGTGGCTGCAGGATTTTTAGGGTACAGCTTTCATTTATCTTTTCAAAAGCCTCCGGTTGTGATTCTCTTTTCGTTAGTGTTCGTTATTCTGGCATGCTCCATGTTTGGGCTGTTTAGACTGCAAGTCCCTTCTTTTATCAGTCGTCGGCTTGACGCGGCAAGTCGGAAACAGACTTCAGGGACTTACTTTGGAGTTTTCATGATGGGATTGATCTCCGCATTAATCGCAGGACCGTGTTTGGCGCCGCCGTTAGCTGCTGCAATGACTTTTATTAGCCAAACAGGGTCACCAATCACGGGTGGGGCTGTTCTCTTTGTGATGGGGCTTGGGATGGGTGTGCCGCTTATTGCCATAGGAGCCTCGGCCGGCTTTATACTGCCAAGAGTGGGTGGGTGGATGGAGCGAATAAATCAGCTTTTTGGTTTTATTTTTATATCTGTGGCTATAGTATTTTTAGAAAGAGTTGCCCACCCCAGCATACTATTTTCTTTGTGGTTATTGTTGCTGTTGGCATTTCTGATATGGTTTGGATTGATAATTCATAAAACTAGTTTAATGTCTCGCCGCCCACAACTTAAATGGCTGGTGATGTCGTGTTACGCAATGATTTGTGGGTTTGGTCTATATTTTTACTTGAACGGATCGCCTAGTCTCAGAACTTCATCAGACTTTGCGGAGAGCGAGCAAAATCAGGTGAGGTATCTATCTGTCTCTGAACTAACTCAATTACAAGCAGCTATTGATGCTTCAGTTGACACTGATCAGATTGTGATTTTGGATGTCTATGCCGATTGGTGTGTGGAGTGTCGGCACTTAGAAAAGAAAACATTTGAGCAGCCGCTGGTGCGCAGTTGGTTGAACGAGAATCAACTATTGAGATTTGACGTGACGGACAACAACCAAATGGATAGGAAATTTTTATCTCAATTTATGTTATATGGACCGCCGGCTGTGCTCTTCTTTAAAAAGGGTAAAGAGGTAAGCGAATCGCGGACGATAGGTTTTGTAGATGCGAAGGAATTTTTGGAAATCATAAAACAGGTTGAACAGAAGTGAGAATTAATTACTATCTTTTTCTTGGATTTCTGGCAATTCTTTTTGGTCTTGCGGGTTATCTTATATCGTCAGATACACGTACCAGGATAGATCTCCACGAAGAGACTCAGATGCCTTCTGGAGAAGAGCGCCAGGTTTTAGAGTGGAAATTTCAAGATCTGAAGGGAGATAAGAGGCCGCTGTCATCATGGGTAAATGATGTTGTAGTTATTAACTTTTGGGCGACTTGGTGCCCTCCCTGCTTGAGAGAGATCCCTCTATTTACGAGGCTTCAGGAGAAGTATAGGAAAGATGGCTTACAATTTATTGGCGTTGCATTGGACTCTGAGGCGTCTGTGCGAGAATTTAAAGAGACAACAGTCGTAAACTACCCATTGCTGATTGGCGACGCTGATGTCGTTCGTTTCATGGAAGTTTTAGGTAACGAGATAGGCGCGCTTCCTTTTACAGTGGTTTTGTCCCGAGAGGGGAGATTACTTTACAGTCATATGGGTGAGTGGGAGCAGGTTGATGCAGAAAAAGAACTAGTTAAAATAATTAAAAATCTGCAAATCAGTCGCTAACGTAGCCTATATTCTATAAACGTGTTTTTCAAAACCAGTGGAGTATGCTAGTATGTGCCACTTTCCGGACGGGGTCTTAGAGGGAGTTTTTTTTGCATAGCGTGCTGTTTTTAAATGGGCCGAATTTAAATCTACTGGGACGCAGAGAGCCTGAGGTCTATGGGCAGCTGTCACTTAGCGAGCTGAATAATCTTATGGTGGATAAAGCTAGCAGATTGGGCTTAGCCATAACAACTTATCAAAGCAACATTGAAGGTGAGTTGGTTAACCGAGTGCATAAGGCTAAGTTAGATGACGTTGATTTTATTGTCATTAACCCTGGGGCTTATACGCACACAAGTGTTGCGATAAGAGATGCATTTTTAGGAACAGAAATCCCATTCATAGAAGTGCATTTATCCAATATCTTTTCGCGTGAATCTTTTCGCCACCAGTCTTACCTTTCAGACATAGCTATTGGTGTTATTTCGGGCTTCGGTGCTCATGGATATGAACTGGCGCTGCAAGCGGCTGTTGAGCAGCTCAGTTAGAACGAGTGGATAGTTTTAAATACGTAAATATTTTGAGTTGAGTTATAGCGAGGATCAAGTGGATATTAGGAAAGTAAAAAAATTAATAGAGTTGCTCGAGGAATCGGGAATAGCGGAGATTGAGATTCATGAAGGCGAAGAGTCTGTTAGGATCAGTAGAGGGCAAACAGCTAATGGTCAGACAGCTGTCTTAGCACCCCCTCCGATCGTCGCAGCGCCTGCGGTTAATGCTCCGACATTGCCGCAATCGTTACCAACTGATTCTTCAAACCATATCACCTCGCCCATGGTTGGTACTTTTTATGCCGCAGCTTCTCCTGAATCAGCGCCATTCGTTACTGTTGGCCAGACTATTAATATTGGGGACACTCTTTGTATTATTGAAGCGATGAAGATAATGAACCCGATAGAGGCTGAGGTAGCTGGCACAGTTGTCGCTATTATCGCTCAGAACGGTTCTCCTGTTGAATACGGACAACCATTATTTTTGATTTCTTAAACGGTATTTTAACGAATGTTTAATAAAGTATTAATTGCTAATCGTGGAGAGATCGCGCTCAGAATCCTTAGGGCATGTAGTGAATTAGGTATTAAAACTGTGGCTGTTCATTCCGACGTGGATCGTGATCTGCAGCATGTCCGTTTGGCAGACGAGTCTGTTTGTATTGGCCCAGCGGCGCCTAATCTGAGCTATTTAAATGCACCAGGTGTCATTGCAGCTGCTGAATTAGCTGATGTTGATGCCATCCATCCTGGCTATGGCTTTTTATCTGAAAATGCAGACTTCGCGGAGCAGGTAGAGCGCAGTGGCTTTGTCTTCATTGGGCCGAAAGCTGAGACAATGAGGATTATGGGCGACAAGCTATCGGCCATTCAAGCAATGAAGGAGGCGGGTGTCCCTTGTGTCCCTGGCTCAGGGTGCGCGCTGGGCGATGATCCGGATGCAAATCTAGCGATGGGACGGGAGATAGGTTATCCAATAATGATTAAGGCCTCCGGCGGCGGCGGCGGCAGAGGCATGCGTCCCGTGTTTGAAGAAAAGTCGCTTTTGGAGTCTATTGCTCTAACGCGTTCAGAGGCTGGTGCTGCTTTTAATAATGATAGTGTCTACTTAGAAAAGTATTTAGAGCACCCTCGTCATATTGAGATCCAAGTTCTTGCGGATAATTTTAGCAATGCTATCCATCTAGGAGAAAGGGATTGTTCGATGCAGCGTCGGAACCAGAAAATAATAGAAGAGGCCCCTGCCCCAGGAATATCTAAAGAAATGCGGAACGAGTTAGGAACTCTTTGCGCCGAGGCCTGTAAACGAATTGACTATCGAGGAGCGGGTACCTTTGAGTTTCTCTACGAACACGGCAATTTTTATTTTATTGAAATGAATACGCGAATACAGGTAGAACACCCTGTAACAGAAATGGTTACGGGTATCGATTTAGTAAAACAGCAGCTTTTGATTGCCGCGGGTCAGCCTCTGGCATATGAGCAAAAGGACATCACATTAGCGGGACACGCTATTGAGTGTAGGATAAATGCAGAAGATCCCTATACCTTCCTCCCTTCTCCAGGCAATATTCGATCGTACCATGCAGCAGGAGGGAGAGGGGTTCGAGTTGACTCACATATTTATTCTGGCTATGCCGTTCCGCCAAACTATGATTCTCTGATTGGGAAATTAATCTGCCATGGCGACGATCGACTTGAAACAATAGCTAGAACTCAGAACGCTCTGAGGGAATTTGTTTTTGAGGGGATAAAAACGAATATACCTCTCCATCAAGATCTACTTTCGAATGAGGATTTCCGAAAGGGTGGAGCTGACATCCACTACTTAGAAAGACTTCTTGATAAGGGTTAATAAAAGTGTATGAAATCAGTTTCGAACTAGAGACTGATGTTTATGTGTTGATAGAACCAACTTTGTTGGCACTTGGGGCCGTCTCGATTACGCAGTCTGATGGCGATTGTGAAATGTTTGACGAGCCAGGACTTTCTAATATCAAGTCTTGGACAAATAGTGTCGTAAGAGCCCTTTTTGAATCCGCCCAGTCCTCTGCGCTGGCGGTAACTGAGTTACGAAAGTTGAAAGGCCTTACTAATATCGTTGAAACAAAGGTCACGGACTCGGGATGGCTTGACCGTTGGAAGTCTTCGTGGGTTCCTATGAGGTTTTCTGGCGGGCTCTGTGTGTGTCCAAGCTGGTTGAAGGCTCCTTCCGACGTTAGACACCTCCTTACCATTGATCCTGGACAAGCCTTTGGTACGGGTACTCATGAGACTACGGCATTGTGCCTAAATTGGCTGGGGAACCATGTCTCTCTCTCGAATTTCACCGTTATCGACTATGGTTGTGGGTCAGGTATTTTAAGCATGGCGGCGGCGCTTTTTGGTGCGCAGACTGTGACTGCGATCGATATTGATCCTTTAGCTCTGTCTGTTTCTAGTAGCAATATTTGCGACAACAAACTAGAAGATAGGGTATTTTGTGTAAGCGACGTTGTCGATATCCCTCGTGGCGCTGACTTACTTATTGCCAATATTTTAATGCAGCCTCTAATAGAGCTAGAAAGTTCTTTTGCGGCATTAATTAAACCCGGTGGAGAGATTGTTTTGTCAGGGTTGCTGCGAATGCAGGTAGAGGTAATAAAGGATGTGTACTCAAGTAACTTTCGATTATCATCGTGCTCTGAACAAAATGGTTGGGCTCTTTTAGCAGGAGTAAGGAAATGATGGCTTTGGACGTTGTCTACTTGGCTATTAAAAATACACTAATGGTCCTATTCCTGCTTTCAGACAGACTGTTTTATGGCTATCATCGTGACTGATCTGGTCAGTGGGAGCTGTTGTGGATTACGTTAAAGATATTGATGTTTAAAAAGTTAGGTTCCTGTGTTGTAACAATGAAAATTATTAAGTCACATTTAAAAAATGCTATTGCTTTAGCGCCAATGGCGGGAGTTACAGATAAGCCGTTTAGAAAAGTCTGCCGTAAACTAGGTGCAGATTACGCTGTTTCTGAGATGGTGGCTTCTAGATTAGAGCTGTGGGATAGGCCTAATACTCGTGCTAGGCTAAATATGGATGGCGAGGCTTCTCCTAGAGTGATTCAGCTGGTGGGCTCTGATCCTGAGGTCATGGCTAAGGCTGCTTGCATTGCGCAAGATAACGGTGCGGACGTAATTGACATTAATATGGGTTGTCCGGCCAAGAAAGTTTGCGGAAAAGCTGCTGGATCCGCGTTGATGAGAGACACTAAGAAAGTGAGCTCAATCCTTGCACGAGTAGTGAACTCTGTTCAAGTTCCAGTAACATTGAAAATCCGGACTGGATGGAGTTTAGAAAATAAAAATGCCGTTGATATTGCGCGTATAGCAGAGTCTGAAGGTATAACAGGTCTGGTGGTTCATGGCAGAACACGTGCTTGTAAGTTCAACGGGATGGCTGAGCATGCGACGGCAGCAAATATAAAACAAGCTGTTTTGATCCCTGTGGTCGCAAACGGAGACATCACGTCAGGAGCCGTTGCGAAAAATTTGGTCGATAATTTTGGTATCGATGGCCTTATGATCGGGAGGGCGGCTAGAGGGAATCCTTGGTTGTTTGCGTCGGTAAAAGCAAGTCTCAATGACCTTCCCTGGGTGGCACCCACTCTTGAGGAGCGGGTTGCGGTAATGAGTGACCATCTTCAGGGGATCCATGAACATTATGGGCAGCAAAAGGGTTTACTAATGGCGCGGAAGCATATTGGGTGGTACTTAGATGCCTTTCCTAATGCGCCTAGTTTGCGGAAGATTTTTCATACAATTCTGGATGTTGCTGAACAACAGGATTTTTTGCACAGTATTTTTAATCATGTATATGCGGACGTCGCAGCGTGACAGAGACCTCTCCAATACCGTTTCGAGAGATGATTACGAAGGCATTAGATCAATATTTCAAAGACTTAAATGGTGAAACCCCCGTTGATCTATATGAAATGGTGTTGGTTGAGGTGGAAAAGCCGTTGCTTGAAATAGTTTTGCGAGAATCAAAAGGTAATTTATCTCTGGCGGCAAAGACATTGGGTATCAACAGAGGAACGCTGAGAACGCGCCTCCAAAAATATGGTTTGAAAAACAAATGAGTAAGACTAATCGGAATTGGGCGTTGATCAGTGTTTCTGACAAAACGGGGATTGAAGGCTTTGCACGAATTTTAGTTGAATGCGGAATAGGCATTCTGTCAACTGGGGGTACAGCTACCGCGCTGAGAAATGCTGGAATAGCCGTTACGGATGTGTCGGACAGAACTGGTTTCCCGGAATTAATGGAAGGGCGTTTAAAAACATTGCATCCGATAATCCACGGTGGAATTTTAGGCAGAAGAGGGATTGATGAGGATGCTATGCGTGATCATCAAATAGAACCAATTGATCTGGTAGTGGTGAACTTATACCCTTTCGAATCGACAGTTGCCCGAGCAGACTGCTCTCTTGCGGATGCTATTGAGAATATTGATATTGGGGGGCCTACGATGTTGCGCGCCGCTGCAAAAAACCACCAAGCAGTCACTGTTGTCTGTGATCCCAAAGACTATTTTGAGGTTGCGCAACAACTTGAGAATAGTGGTAGCGTGACGGAAGAATATCGCTATAAGTTGGCTGCTAAGGTTTATAACCATACAGCTCAGTACGATAGTGCAATCGCCGAATATTTGTCTGGCTCAAATACCTCCGCGCAAGAAAAATTTCCGCAAAAGCTAACACTTAGTTTGACCCGAAAGCAGGTTTTACGATATGGGGAAAATCCTCATCAGACAGCAGCTTTCTACAGCGAAGAAGGTCGCACAAATGGAACGGTTGTTGGTGCAGCTCAGCTACAGGGTAAGGAGCTTTCTTACAACAATATCGCAGACACTGACGCAGCGCTAGATGCAGTAAGGACATTTACAGAGCCAGCGTGCTGTATTGTCAAACATGCCAATCCTTGCGGTGTTGCTGAGGCTGATAGTTTGTCATTAGCCTATGATTTAGCGTTTGCGACAGATCCGACATCAGCATTTGGAGGTATTTTAGCCTTCAATCGAATGGTTGACGCAGACCTAGCAAGAACTATTATTGAGCGACAATTTGTAGAAGTCATTATTGCGCCTGAAATTTCGACTGATGCATGTGACGTATTCAAAGCAAAAGAAAATATTCGAGTTTTAGAGACAGGGTTTTGGCCTGAAGAACCATTCAACCAAATAGAGTACAAGCGGGTGATGGGTGGGTTGCTCGTTCAAGAAAGAGACTATTGTGCCCAGCTAATGACTGAATCGGGATTGAAGTTAGTTACTCAAAGAGCGCCTACTTCACAGGAAGTGAAAGACCTTCTTTTTGCCTGGAAAGTCGTTGCTAGCGTAAAATCGAATGCGATTATTTATGCGCGGGATAGGCAAACACTAGGTATTGGCGCGGGACAGATGAGTCGAGTTTATAGTGCGCGGATCGCTGCGATAAAAGCGAAAGATGAAGGGCTGAATATTGTTGGTGCAGTCATGGCGTCCGATGCCTTTTTCCCATTTAGAGATGGGATCGATGCCGCAGCGGAGAATGGCATCTTGTCTATCATTCAGCCCGGTGGTTCAATACGGGATAACGAGATTATTAAGGCCGCTGATGAGCATGGTATTGCAATGGTTTTTACTAGAGAGAGACATTTTCGTCATTAGAAAAATATACACTATTGGAATATAAGACATGAAAGTATTGATTATCGGCGGCGGCGGAAGAGAGCACGCCCTAGCATGGAAGTGCGCGCAATCACCGTTAGCAGATTTGGTTTTTTGTGCACCCGGCAATCCTGGGACTAGTTATGAAAAGCTAGTTAAGAATGTTCCAATTGAAGCAGATGAAACTAGTTTGCTTGTGGATTTTGCGCAGGCTGAGAAGATAGACCTTACTATCGTTGGTCCTGAGGCGCCGTTGGCGGCTGGGGTCGTAGATGCCTTTGAAGCTGCAGGTCTGCTTTGTTTCGGGCCTACGAAACAGGCAGCCATTTTAGAAGCCTCTAAATCTTACACCAAGGATTTTTTAAAACGCTACGGGATCCCATCTGGAGACTACGAAGTGTTTGTTGATATAGATAGTGCCGTAGATTACATAAATAGCGTTCCTATACCTGTTGTTGTGAAGGCTGACGGCTTGGCCGCTGGTAAAGGAGTAGTGGTAGCTGTTACCAGAGATCAGGCTCTCAAGGCTGCTCATGATATGTTGGAGGAAAATGCCTTCGGAGATGCGGGTGCGAAAATCGTTGTAGAGGAATTTCTGACAGGGGAAGAAGCCAGTTTCATTTGTATGACTGACGGCGTTACGGCTATACCTTTTGCGTCTTCACAAGATCATAAGGCACGAGATGAGGGCGACAAAGGCCCCAACACCGGAGGGATGGGGGCGTATTCTCCGGCGCCGATTATTGATGATGAGATGGAGCAAGAAATAATTCGTACTGTTGTCCTGCCTACACTAAAAGGAATGCAGCAGGATGGTCGTCCCTATAAAGGGTTCTTATATGCTGGTCTTATGATTGGTGCTGACAAAGTGCCAAAGGTACTAGAATTTAATTGCCGTTTTGGCGATCCCGAAACACAACCAATCATGTGCCGGTTACTCTCAGACCTTGTAGAGTCTTGCTTGCAAGTATTACAAGGTGATGCCGACAAGGTTGAATTAGAATGGGATTCTCGAGCTGCTTTAGGTGTAGTTATGGCGGCAGGCGGTTATCCTTTTGACTATTCGAAAGGTGATGTCATTTCGGGATTAGAGAACGAAACACCTAATACAAAAGTTTTTCATGCGGGCACCAAAGTCAACGAAGTGGGATGTGTTACTTCAGGAGGTAGAGTCTTGTGTGTGGTAGGCTTGGGCTCCACTGTTGAGGCGGCTCAGGCGGAAGCTTACGCTCGAGCCGGCAATATAGATTGGCCTGGAAAATTTTTTCGCAAAGACATCGGTTATCGAGCGGTACTAAGAGAACAGAATAAGAGTTAGCAGCTCCCGTTCCAAGTTACAAAGTTCTTTAATAGTGTTAGTCCAAATGCTGCACTTTTTTCTGGATGGAATTGAGTTGCGAAAACATTGTTTTTTGCAATGGCAGAAGTGAAGTCTAGAATGTGTTCGGTTTTGCTTGCCACTAATGCTTTGTCTTGAACTTCTACAAAGTAACTATGCACGAAGTAAAACCGACTGCTCGTGGGAATGCCTGCTGTCAAAGGGTGAGGTCTAGTCCATTGCACTTCATTCCACCCCATGTGTGGAATTTTTTCTCGCGGCGTGGTTTTTTTTCGGTCGATTTCTTGATGATGGAAACGTTTTACGACGCCATCGTATATTCCTAGGCATGGGGTATTATCATTTTCTTCGCTTGTTAGCATTAATGACTGAAGACCAAGGCAAATCCCTAGGAAAGGTTTTTCGGCGATAGCCTCTTTTACGGATTCAATGAGATCAAGTTTCTGTAGCTGGCTCATGCAATTTGCGATAGCGCCTTGTCCAGGGAAAACAACACGATCAGCAGCAGCGATGACTGTAGGATCATTCGTGACCTCCACTTTCTCCTGACTTACTGCGACTTTTTCTAGCGCTTTGAACACAGAGCGAAGATTGCTGCTTCCATAATCGATGATGGCAATTTTTGACATAGACGAATTAAGCAATACTTATAGTACGCCCTTGGTAGAAGGCATTTTTCCTGCCATACGTGGATCTAACTGAACAGCCATCCGCAATGCGCGTCCGAAGGCTTTGAATACTGTTTCGATTATGTGGTGCGCGTTTCGACCCCTAATGTTATCAATATGGACTGTGCAATTCGCGTGGTTAACAAACCCTTGAAAAAACTCGAAGAACAGGTCAACGTCAAAATCACCAATTAAGGCACGGGGGAATTTAACTTCGTAGGTTAATCCAGGGCGGCCAGACAGATCTATGACGACGCGCGACAGTGCTTCATCTAGTGGGACGTAAGCATGGCCATATCTCGTGATCGCTTTTTTATCGCTTAGAGCTTTGTTAACCGCTTGTCCTAAGGTTATGCCCACATCCTCTACAGTATGATGGCCATCGATTTCTAGATCTCCAATAGCGGTGATATCCAAATCAATGAGGCCGTGTCGCGAAATCTGGTCAAGCATGTGCTCGAGAAGAGGTATTCCTGTTTGAAATTTCCCATTCCCAACCCCGTCGATATCTATATTGATTTTGATATCGGTCTCTTTTGTTTTTCTCTCAACACTAGCAGTGCGTTTGTTTGTCATTTTTTAGATATACTGAATTGGTTGACTATGGAGCGTACATTAACAGGTCGCGCTCCATTTGATAAGTAAAAGAAGTGAAAAAGTGAGATGACGCAATGTCTAAATATATAGGAAGCGATGATCTCGAAAGAGTAGAGAACTGGTTTATAGGCTTTCAGGATAAAGTTTGTCTGTCCTTAGAAACATTAGATGCGACCGGAGTTTTTATAGAAGATAAGTGGGAACGTGGGGACTTGGGTATCGGTAGTACGAGAATTCTGACTGAAGGTGAAATTTTTGAGCAAGCCGGAGTAAATTTCTCATCTGTAAAAGGTGATGCTTTACCACCTGCGGCTACTGCAAAGCGACCTGAGTTAGTGGGTCGAAGTTTTCAGGCTATGGGTGTGTCTATAGTGGTACATCCAAGAAACCCATATGTACCTACCACGCATGCGAACTTGCGATTTATAAGAGCAGACAAGCAAGGCGAAGAACCGGTGTGGTGGTTTGGCGGTGGTTTCGATTTAACGCCTTATTATGGGTTTGAAGAGGATGCGATCTCTTGGCATAAATTGGCGAGAGCTGCATGTGTCAAATATGGAGATGAGGTCTACCCCCAGTTCAAAAAATGGTGCGACGATTATTTTTATCTTAGGCATCGAAACGAACAGAGAGGCATCGGGGGGCTATTTTTTGATGATTTGAATCAATGGTCTTTTGAAGAATGCTTAGATTTTGTTCAAGGAGTCGGGATCAATTTCCTAGATGCGTACCGCCCTATTGTAGAGCGCCGGAAAGCCCTGCCATATTCAACAAGGGAGCGCGATTTTCAGCTTTATCGGCGGGGACGGTATGTGGAATTTAATCTAGTCTATGACCGAGGGACCCTTTTTGGACTGCAATCAGGTGGGAGGACTGAATCAATTCTAATGTCACTCCCTCCGCTGGTCCGATGGGAGTATGACTATATTCCTAAGCCAGGGAGTGCCGAGGCGAAATTACATGAGTGCTTTCTTAAGCCTAAGGACTGGATTGGCTCTAGTTGATCGGCTAACCTTTTTAAGGTGGTGTTAGTTGCCTTTTCTCACCACGAGTGAGTTAGAGTAACCGTAGCGAGATGTACATTAGCCATAAATTTATGCTTTCTCTTATCTAATACCATTTTCAATCAGAACTTTTCTCAACCCTTTGATGGCTGGAAAGACTTCATTATTAGAATCGCAATCGTTCTCGTCAAAGGCTTTTTGCTCTAGCTCACAGATAACTCTGTCTTCGGCAAAAATCCCGTTAGTGAACCAAATAATAAATGGCCAAAACATATCAAGTAGGAAACCCATCTTTGGCCGTTTGATCATCATTAGACCAAAGGTATGATTTTTTTTATTATCCTTATCAATTGGAACATAAATATTCCATAGATCAAGCGCCGGTTCTTTGCTGCCTGCGGTCCAAAATTTGAGAGTTTGATAAGGGTATTCGGTTCTGATAGTCATCAGATCTCGCTCACCTGCAGCAGCCTTGGGCCTGTCACCTAGCATGAACTTTTCACCGAGCGGTTGTGAGCCACTTGCTCGGGTGAAGGTATAGTCTGCTTCGAACCAATTTTTTCCTTCTCGCATACCTAAGAACATCGTTTTTATTCCACCCATGAGCTTTCTATGAAGAAACTGGTGGTTCATATCCATTAGGTTTTCATGCATAAAAGTATAGTGACAGTCGACTTTTCTATTCAGGTATCGCGTTTTATATTTCGGGTTGTCCGCAGAAGGGAGATTGGGGAACATTGCGTCTTCCATTTTTTCAGGATCACCTGGAAATATAAAAAACAGGCCGTAAGCCTCGCGAGAGGGATAATGGCGCACTTGGTTCCGTTTTGTTTTACTGCTATCAAGATATGGAATACTTATACATTTTCCTTGAGCATCGTATACCCATCCGTGATAGCCGCATTTTAGAGTACACCCCGCTACTTTTCCGATATCGAGCGGTACTTGGCGGTGAGCGCAACGATTTTCAAGCGCAAAAGCCTCACCATTTTTTGGACGGACAAGCACAATAGGATCTCCGGAAAAAGTCACCGCAAGTGTTTTACCTAATTTAAGATCTTTTGAGCGCGCTACCGGATACCAAAAGTTTGGATCGATGCCTGTTTTGCGTATATCAGCTATCTCACTGCCAAAGTCTACTTCGGTGATTCCAGATGACTCGTTAATTTTAGGGGATGATTCAATAGACATATGGTGACCTTGCTAAAGTTCGGGGCCGTCGTGTGAGTGACTTTTCATTTAGTACGTTAATATAGCCCTAATTCTAGCCCTTCCGATAGCGACATGCCCAATTCTCTGCAGTTTTCTAATGTATCTTCTGTTATTCCATCTCTGGAAATGATTGGTTCGGCAACAGCTTTCCATCCTAGACCCTTTATAATTCGCTCTATTGATGAGACAGCACCATTACCATCGTTGCCTGCCGCAACAAACAGGGCGTAGGGAAGACCTCTCGATGAGTCTAGGCATTCATAATAGATTTCTTCGAAAAAGAATTTAACAGCACCCGACATATACCCGAAGTTTTCTGGAGTTCCTATGATAATTGCATCAGCTTTTTTTACCGCTTTTATTGAAGCGTGCAGTGGGTTTAATGTTTCAAGGTGGATATTTTCGCAGATGCTGGCTCCGGCAATAACAGCCTCGGCCATTCTATGCACGGTACCGGAACGGGAATGGTGCACAATCAGGAGGTTTTTTAGCTTCGTTGCCATAAGTATATAATGACATTATTGAAATAGGATTACATAAGGAATGTAAATGATCTTAAAAAAGCAGATGATCAACGTTGCGGTTGCAGGAGGGGAACTTGCCGTAGCGAGATGGCCAAATAATGGCCCTACTATTGTTTTAGTGCATGGAATTTCATCGTCTCATTTGGCTTGGGGATCTATTGCCGAAAAGCTGAGTAGTTTGGGTTTCGATGTCATTGCACCTGACTTGAGAGGACGTGGAGCTAGCAATAGCTTGCAGGGACGATACGGCTTGCCTGCGCATCAAGAAGACTTGTGCAGAGTGATTGAACAGTTAAGTCAAAAACCAGTCTTTTTAGCCGGACACTCAATGGGGGCTTATGTTGGTGTAGAGTTTGGAGTTCGTTTCCCTGATTATTTGGAGCGGCTGATATTAGTGGATGGAGGGCTGGCACTGCCAAGGCCGTCAAGTATGGAGCCTGAAGATTATTTAAGGAAAACATTAGGTCCAGCAGTTGATCGTCTTTCATTAGAGTTCAAAAGTATAGAGGATTATCTAGATTTTTGGCACAAGCACCCCGCTTTTTTGGACGCTATAAACTGGAACGATGATGTAGAGCGTTTTTTTACTTACGACCTGAAAGAAATATCCGGCGGCTATAAGAGCCGTGTTGTTAAGGAGGCTGTTTTTGAGGACGGTAAAGATCTGATGGCTCCTGCGATGGTAAGCATGATTGATCAGGTGACTGCCCCGATGTTGCTAATGACAGCTGAGCGTGGCTTGCTGAATCAGCCGAAGCCTATGCTGCCCATGCAGACGGTTGAAGAGAAGTCTATTGCAATAGAGCACCTAACTTGGATGGAAATTCCTGCTACTAACCATTACTCAATAACGCTTTCGACTGGAATTGGTCCTGTCGCAAAAGCGATTGAAGTGTTCTGTGGGCTAGAAAGCTAGAACTATAAAGCAGCTAACTCGCTTCTGCTTTATCGGATGAGCGCTGTGTGCGCTTTCTCTCGTTTTCAGTGAGCTGTCGCTTACGCAATCTTATTGCTTTGGGGGTTACTTCTACTAATTCATCGTCGGCGATAAACTCAAGAGCTCGTTCAAGATCAAAGATTATAGGAGGAGAGAGAATTAAATTTTCATCGGTGCCCGCTGCGCGAATATTGTTAAGTTGTTTAGCTTTCAGTGGGTTCACTACTAAGTCATTGTCGCGAGAATGTTGTCCAATAATCATTCCTTCAAAAATTTCGTCACCGTGGCCTGTAAATAAGCGGCCTCTCTCTTGAAGATTGAACAACGCGAAAGCCAAAGCCTTCCCATTTCCGTTTGAAATAAGAACTCCCTTGTTGCGAGCCGCGATTAAACCGGTTTCGAGCGGGCGGTAGCCGTCAAAACTTGAGAAAATTAACCCATTTCCTGCGGTGGCAGTCATGAATTCAG
Organism: Pseudomonadota bacterium; assembly: GCA_018668255.1. Classification (GTDB taxonomy): domain Bacteria; phylum Pseudomonadota; class Gammaproteobacteria; genus UBA4457. The sequence continues at coordinate 19,059 of JABISZ010000038.1, forward strand.
TTCGAAAGCCAATTAGACCTCTAGCTGGAATAGTGTAGTCTAATCGTACACGACCAGTTCCATCAGGTTGCATATTTTGAAGACTTCCCCGTCTAACGCCTAAGCGCTCCATGACCGCGCCCTGGAACTCTTCTGGAACGTCAACGACTACTTGTTCAAAAGGTTCAGATTTTACGCCATCGACTTCTTTCACGATGACTTGTGGCCGTCCAACACAAAAAGCGAAGCCTTCTCGTCTCATATTCTCAATTAAGATTGAAATATGAAGCTCTCCCCTACCAGATATTATAAGGATCTTAGGGTCTTCTGTTTTCTCTACACGTAACGCCACGTTAGCAATAAGCTCTTGTTCCAACCTTTCCAAGATTTGACGACTTGTGACGAATTTGCCTTCTTTCCCAGCGAAAGGTGAATCTGATACTTCGAAAGTCATACTAACTGTTGGCTCATCCACGGAGAGAGGGGTCATCGGATCCGGGTGATCTGGGTCGCACAAGGTGTCTGAAATTCGCAGTTTATCTATGCCTGTGATAGCTATGATATCGCCTGCTTCAGCTGAGTCTCTGACTTCCCTTTCGAGCCCTTGAAACCCTAGAACCTCCAAAACTTTACCACGTCTGGATATACCGTCTCGGTCAATAATGACCAGAGATTGATTGGTCTTAATAGTTCCTCGTGTAATCCTCCCTATCCCTATAGCGCCTACATAGCTTGAGTAGTCCAGAGAGCTGATTTGCATTTGCAAAGGACCATCTAGATTGACAGGCGGAGGCGGGATATGTTTCACGATCGCTTCGAATAGTGAATCCATAGTAGTTTCTGTTCCATTCTCATCAATTCGTGCATAGCCTTGAAGAGCTGATGCATAGATGACTGGAAAGTCCAACTGTTCGTCTGTAGCGCCAAGTTTATCAAAGAGATCAAATGTACGATCTAAAACCCAGCTTGGTCTAGCGCCATCCCTGTCACATTTGTTTATCACGACGAGTGGCTTTAATCCATGTTGGAAGGCTTTCTGCGTGACAAAGCGTGTTTGGGGCATTGGTCCATCTACAGCGTCTACGAGCAGCAAGACAGAATCCACCATTGATAGGATCCGCTCTACCTCACCACCGAAATCAGCATGTCCAGGAGTGTCGACGATATTTATTCGATAGTCTTTCCAGCTCAAAGAGGTGTTTTTAGCGAGGATGGTTATCCCCCTCTCTTGTTCGATGTCATTGCTGTCCATCACACGAATGTTAGCGTTTCCTCTTCGATGGTCGAGTGTTCCGGTTTGCTTAAGGAGCTCGTCCACTAGAGTGGTCTTGCCGTGGTCGACGTGCGCCACGATGGCGAGATTACGCAGGTTTTCAGTTGACATATATTAAGACCGCTGTTTGACAGTTGTTAAGATTAGCCTTGTCTCCACGGTAATCCGTGAAATTTCCAGCCATTTATTTTACTTCGATGGCTATAGTCATCCTTATCGCCTTCGAAGCCTTCATCGACGTTAAAAAGAGTTGTGTAGCCGGCCTCTTCGAGCTTGAGCGCAGCATCCATCGAACGAGCACCGCTTCTGCAAATTAGCAGGATCGGTCTATCTTGATGGATAGCCGTTTCACTTCTAGCTAGTGCATCAACTTCCTGTACAAAATTTTCGTTAACTTCCCAGCCTGGATAGTCTTTCCACACTATGTTTTTTGCTACCAAGGGATGACCGATGTAGCTATATTCAAGCTTCGAGCGGACATCGATGAGGATGGACGAAGAGTTTTTCTCGAGAAAATCGTTAGCCTCGATTGGGTTAAAGGATTGTACCAAGGTCGCTTACCACTGCCGCTTAAGTAAATCGGCGCGATTATACACATATAATTCATAAACAAGTGACTATAATTAAGCTTTAGTAGATGAGACTTAAAAATTGCCTAACGAAAAAGATAAGTTCAAGGAGACTGCGAAGGCCAGTATGGCAGTCAAAGCTGATCGCTATAAGCTCTATGAGTCATCTGTGCAGTGTGCTGAGACAGAGGTCGACTTTGTAGAATATGAATTTAAAAAATTGAGAGGGCGTCGAGCTGCTCTTCTGCGTGAAGATTTTTGTGGGACTGCAGCAGTGTGCTTTGAATGGGCCAGTCGTGGACGAGAAAACACTGCAATTGGCGTCGATATAGACGGAGAAGTGCTTAATTGGGCGAACGAGAACCATCTTCCTCAGTTAAAGGGTACCGCCCGTTCTAATGTAAAACTAATTAGAGGAGATGTGCTGAAGGTCTCAACACCTCAGCAGGATGTCATTCTGGCAATGAACTTTAGCTACTGGTTGTTTAAGGAACGGAAAATACTGTTAGCTTATTTTAAAAAGGTGCGAAAAAATCTTGAGGTAGATGGAATTTTTTTCTTGGACTGCTTCGGTGGAAGTGATGCCTATCGAGAGTTAAAAGAACGAACTAAGCTTGATGGGTTTACCTATGTTTGGGATCAAGCGGCTTATAATCCGGTTAACAGCGATATTAGTTGCCATATACATTTTCATTTTCCTGATAAGTCTAAATTGGAAAAAGCATTCACTTATGACTGGCGATTATGGACCCTGCCAGAGATACGCGAACTATTGCTAGAAGCGGGATTTTCTGAAGTCATTATTTACGCCCAAGCCGTCGACTCGGTCACTGAAGGGCCATCTCAGATGGAGCCGGTTTTAAGTATGGATGCAGATCTAGGGTGGATCGCCTACGTGGGGGCATTAAATTAAACTCTGGTTTCCGTTGTCATATAACTGTCATATTATTTTTCTATATTGCTACTACTGGTCTAATTCTATATTGAAACTCTTGTTGCTATAGTGAAGGCTATACATTCTTCTTTCACATTTAATTACCCAACAGCTTTAGGGCTAGTGAGAATAATCTAGTAATCATGTCTTCGATAACGTCATCTGCAAAGAATCTCTCCCTTGAAAGGCGCCGTTTAATAAAAGATCGCGTATTCGCGTGGGTTATGAGTATAGGTGGAGTGATTGTGATTGCGGCTATCGCGCTTATCTTTCTTTTTCTTTTCTACTCTGTTGCGCCGTTATTTCAAGCGGCGAAAGTGGGGGCAGTTACCCAATTTGATGTTGATTATGCAGAGGCTCCGCTGTACGTCTCTCTCGAAGAATATAAAGAGATAGGTTTGCAGATATCTGAGGGAGGTAGTTATCAGTTTTTTTCTACAGATAGCGGAAGCATTATAGAATCTAGCTCTCTGAATTTCTTATCAGGGACGAAAATGTCTTCCTTCGCAGTAGGAGCTCTGACCAGTAACGTCATAATTACAGGCTCCGATGATGGCCGTGCGGACGTCTTTAAGGCTAATTACACAATTTCCTACCCTAATGATAAGAGGCTCGTGAGTCCATCGTTAATAAGACCCTTAGAAGGTGAAAAGCTCGTTTTAGATGAGAACGGTGTGGCTATCCGATTAATAACTGGCCAGTCGACTGAAGATGAGGTCACTGTTCTGGGCGTCTCGGAAGACGGAAGCGTTAACCTTGTTGGTGCAGTTAAAGAGTCTTCATTTTTGGATGACACAGGCGAATGGGTCATAGAGCGCTCCACTTTGCGCTTAGATGGCAATCAAATTAGTCATTTAGCCATGAATGTCGATCAGAGAGAGGCGTATCTCCTATCCCGTGACGGAATGCTCGAGCTTTACGATATTACCAATAAAACATCTCCTCGATTGATTGATCGCGTTAAAGTTGTTGAGGGTTCTGTTAGACCTACAGCACTAAAGTATTTGAGTGGGGGGTTGTCAGTTATAGTTGGAGATAGCCAAGGAAATTTATCCCACTGGTTTCCTGTGCGCAATCGGGGCAATATTGCAAGTTTGCGAAAAATTCGTTCTTTTATCCCGATGAATAGTGGTGTTGTGGATATTGCAGCTGAGTATGACCGCAAAGCATTTGGCGTGATTGATCGGAAAGGTAACTTCTCTCTCTACCATGCGACGGCAGAACGACGAGTTTTTTCTGGTGCTTTGGGAACTCAAGTACTATCTGAGGGGATTAAGTTTTCCCCGAGAGCCGATGCGATTACTTTTCGAGCTGAAAATGGCAGTATTGGGATGGTTGAAGTACATAACGAGCACCCTGAAGTTTCATTTTCGGCTTTGTGGCAGGAGGTCTGGTATGAAAGTCGGGATAAACCTTTATATGTCTGGCAATCTTCAGCTTCTAATAATGACTTTGAACCTAAGTTTAGCCTAACTCCCCTAGCTTACGGTACGTTAAAGGCTACTTTCTATTCCATGTTATTTGCTATCCCGCTGGCGGTATTAGGTGCTATTTATACGGCATATTTCATGTCAGCCGGAATGCGCAAGATTGTTAAACCTTCGATAGAGATCATGGCTGCATTACCTACTGTTATTCTAGGATTTTTAGCTGGACTCTGGCTGGCGCCATTAATTGAGCGTTATTTGCCAGGTTTTACAATGGCTCTATTGGTTATGCCCATAATGGTATTATTGGCTGCCTTTAGCTGGGCTTGGCTCCCTTCAAGATGGAAAATTATAGATATGGATGGGTGGGAGGGACTATTTTTGGTGCCGATTATTTTAATTGGTGCTTATTTGAGCTTTATTCTTGGAGAGTTTATCCAGATCTACTTTTTTGACGGTAGCTTAACGCATTGGCTGGCAACAGCTTGGGGCATTACTTACGACCAACGTAATTCTCTTGTGGTCGGGATAGCGATAGGTTTTGCAGTGATTCCGACAATATTTTCTATAAGCGAGGATGCGGTTTTTGGTGTTCCTCACTCTCTGACACAAGGGTCTCTGGCTCTGGGGGCAACGAGATGGCAAACGGCTCTAAGAGTAATCCTGTTGACGGCAAGCCCAGGTATTTTTTCCGCCATAATGATAGGTATGGGTAGAGCAGTTGGCGAAACAATGATTGTGTTGATGGCTACTGGTAATACACCAATCATGGATCTCAATATTTTTGAAGGATTCAGGGCTCTGTCGGCAAATATTGCTGTTGAAATGCCAGAAGCAGAGGTAGCAAGCACTCACTACCGAATTCTTTTTCTTGCGGCGCTCGTTTTATTTTTGGTGACTTTTATGGTTAATACAGTTGCTGAAGTAGTGCGCCAGAGACTAAGACAGAAGTATTCGAGCTTATAACTAAGTGCAGGAAAAATGAAGAAAAATTCATCTATAAAGCTTTGGCTAAGCAGTGGTGCTCCAGGAATTTGGATGACAGCCGCAACTGTTAGCTTCTGTCTTATTATGGTTTTTGGCCTTCTTGGTTTGATTATGTTTGAGGGCTTGGGACATTTTTGGCCAAAGAATAGCGTGATGTTAGAGATTAAAAGCGCTAACTCTGAGGCGCGCTACGAGTTAGGGGAGGTAGTAGACAGAGAGACGGTGCCCGCTGAACAGGTTCGTGCGTTGGGGATTTTTGTTCCAGAGGGGCAAGCCGCAGTAGATAGGATTTTACTAAAAACAGGGAATCGAGACGTTGTTGGGTTTGATTTTCATTGGTATGCAACGACGCAATTTACCAGTCTTGAGTACCCGTTAGCCGCTTTTACTGCCGAACGAGAGGAATGGGGAAATTTCTATGGATTCGCTAAAGGTCTAGAGCAGGAGGGTAAAAAGCTTAACTTAGGAGATCAACTCTGGCCTGAGATAGAACTTCGATTGGATAGGAAAAATGAGTTGAAGGATAGGATTAATCATCTTCAGAAAAAAGAAATGGGGAAAGTGAATCATAATATTGAACGATTGAGATTGAGGAGCAAGAAACTTGATTTAGCGCAAGCTGCTCTGAACGACTCTCGATACTCTGAAATTGCACAGGAACGTTTAACATGGGATAAACGCTATCAAGTCCTTAGCCTCGAACTGGCAAAATTGTATTCCGAAATGTCTCGAGACGCACTGGTCGTGTCCACTGCGTCTGGACAAACGTTAAAACTGCCATTTAGCACCCTCATTAATGTCTTTCAGCCGAATCGAATGAGTGTACTTGACAAGTTGGGGCACTATTTCATGAAGGTTGGAGAATTTGTTTTCGACGACCCTCGGGAAGCAAATACGGAAGGAGGAGTGTTTCCAGCAATCTTCGGAACAGTGATGATGGTGATGCTGATGTCTGTAATTGTGACCCCCTTTGGTGTTATTGCTGCAATTTACTTGCATGAGTATGCCCACCAAGGTCGATGGACACAGATTATTCGTATTGCTGTGAACAACTTGGCAGGGGTCCCGTCAATTGTTTACGGTGTTTTCGGGTTAGGTTTTTTTGTGTATATAGTGGGTGGGTCAATAGATAAGCTAATGTTCCCCGCTTTACTACCTGCACCGACGTTCGGTACCCCAGGTTTGCTATGGTCGTCTCTGACACTTGCATTGCTGACTGTGCCCGTAGTTATAGTTGCTACGGAAGAAGGGCTGTCGAGGATTCCAAGGAATATTCGCGAGGGAAGCTTAGCCTTAGGTGCTACAAAAGCTGAGACCCTTTGGAGGACAGTTCTCCCTATGGCGACACCTGCGATGATTACAGGGTTGATTCTCGCAGTCGCAAGAGCGGCAGGGGAAGTGGCGCCTTTAATGATGGTTGGAGTCGTAAAGATGGCCCCTGCGCTTCCGCTAGACACGAATTTCCCTTACTTGCATTTAGACCAAAAATTCATGCACTTAGGGTTTCATATTTATGATGTCGGATTTCAGAGCCCAAATGTTGAGGCTGCCAGGCCGCTAGTATATGCAACATCGCTTTTATTAGTAGTAATAATTATTGCATTAAACTTAACAGCAATAATCGTACGAAACAGGCTCCGTGAAAAATATGATAGCGCTGAATCATAAGGATTAATAATTAATATGGCTACAAATAATCAAGCTAAACCAACAAGCGCATTAGATTCTATCAAGATAGATATAGACGGCGCTAGTCCGACGAGTAGGCCTCAGACATGCTTGCATGTAGACGGCTTGGACTTGTTTTATGGAGATTCTCAGGCATTAAACAATATTAAAATGTCTATTGCGGAGAAGAAAGTGACGGCTTTTATAGGCCCTTCTGGATGCGGGAAATCTACTCTTTTAAGGTGCTTCAATCGAATGAATGATTTGATAAGCTCTGTGCGAATAACAGGGAAAGTACACCTTAAGGAACAAGATATATACGCTAAAGATATAAATGTTGCGTTACTGAGGCAAAGGGTAGGGATGGTTTTCCAAAAGCCTAATCCTTTCCCTAAGTCGATTTATGATAATGTTGCTTATGGCCTCCGCATTCAAGGCATTAAAGGGAGGAAGATACTAGACGAGGCGGTGGAGAGGGCGTTACGGTCAGCCGCCTTATGGGAAGAGGTTAAGGACAGGTTGACTGAGTCCGCTTTGGGGCTCTCGGGTGGACAACAACAACGGCTTGTAATTGCCCGTGCGATAGCGATTGAGCCGGAAGTTTTGTTACTAGATGAACCGGCGTCGGCGCTGGACCCTATTTCGACCTTGAAAATCGAAGAATTAATTTATGAGCTAAAGAACGATTACACGATTGTAATCGTCACTCACAATATGCAACAAGCCGCTAGAGTTTCTGATTACACTGCTTTCATGTATCTTGGAGACCTTGTTGAGTTTGGAGACACAACAACTATTTTTACGAGGCCGGCGGAGAAAAAAACCGAAGATTACATCACAGGCCGGTACGGATGAATTATTCGCATGCCCGCTTTGTTTTGGGTATAGTCATTTCAACCGATCTTGGAGCGATGATATGAGTACTAGCAGGCTGCCTAATCATATATCTCAACAATTTGACAATGAGCTCCAAGATATACGCTCGAAAGTCCTGGCGATGGGAGGATTGGTCGAGCAGCACTTGGAGAAAGTACTGTCATTCTTTTCCAAAGGTGAATTAGAAGGCGCAGAGTATGTAGCTGTCAGCGATCACCTTATAAATGCCCTCGAAGTTGAGATTGACCAAGATTGTAGTGATGTCTTGGTGAGGAGACAGCCTGCTGCCATGGATTTGAGGCTAGTCTTAGCTGTGAGCAAGACAATCACTGATTTAGAGCGCATGGGCGATGAGATTGAAAAAATTGCGCGACTGATTACCCACGAACCAACAGTCTTATCCGGTAATTCATATTATCATTCGGCTTCTACTCTAGGAAAACATGTCGCTCTAATGGTCAGGAACTCTTTAGACACTTTTGCTCGTATGGATTCTGGTGCGGCATTGCAGGTTGCTATGGCTGATAGAGAGATCGATGTAGAAACTGGCGCTATCTTGCGTGAATTAATGACTTACATGATGGAAGATCCAAGAAAAATTTCTCCGGTTCTAGATGTGATTCTTGCGGTTAGGGCTCTCGAGCGCGTTGGGGATCACGCGAAAAATATTGCAGAGAATGTAATTTATTTGGTGGAAGGTAGGAATGTGCGTCACGTATCTTTGGAGCAGATTCAAAAAGAGTTAGAGCAAGGAAATTAGTCGGTTCAATCAATCACTCTCTTTCTTGAAGGACTTCCTCCAATGGGAAGTCAATACTGAAGCAGCTACCAACTCCTATTTTGCTGACGATCCGTAAGGACGCGCCATGCCGTCTGACAATATGTTTAACTATGGCGAGCCCTAGGCCGTTTCCCGCGCCATCTGAGAGTCGTGAACGTGCCCCGTCGATCCTATAAAACCGCTCAGTGACCCTATTGAGGTGCTCTGGGGCGATCCCAATTCCATTATCTTCGACTTCGAACGAGATGCACTTGGCCTTCTTGCTCCAGCGAATGACAACAGTGCCACCATCAGGAGTATAGTGGATTGCGTTAAATATAAGATTTGAAAAAGCGCTATATACCTCCTGTTTACTTCCTAGAATTATTGTGTTCTGGTCAATTTGGAGTTCAATTTTTAGCTTTTTGTTTACGGCTAGCACCTGTCCTGCTGTGCAGGCACCTGTGATAATTTTTTCACCGTTTACTTTTTCGATTTTCGCTAAAGGTTGGCCTGCATCGAGTCGAGAGAGCTCTAAAAGTGAGTCGACTAGTTCTGACATCTGGTTGGCGTGGACTCGCATATGTTCTATAGCAGGTAACCATTCTGTTGGGCATTTGTCATGTTGCTCGGCTAGCATTTCAGCATACCCTTTGAGCACAGTCAGTGGCGTTTTGAGTTCATGAGACACATTTGCCACGAAATCGCTACGCGCTTGGTCTGCTTGGCGAATAAGTGTGGTGTCTCTCGCTAGCAATACTCGATGGGTATCGTTAAAAGGGCCTAGCAGGAGCGATAGATAGGTATTTGACTTGGTGGGGCTCGCTATATCGAGTGTTTCCTCTTCTTTCTGGTTTTCTTCGATGAAAGTTCTGAGTAATGGGAGCCTAACTAAGTTTGTTATCCGTTGTTTTTTATCTTCAGGCCAGCGAACATCTAAGTATTTGCTTGCTGCAGGGTTAGCCCACTCAACTTCGTCTGAAAAGTTTAGTATAACTATCGCATCAGGCCATGCGCTGGTGGCTTCTTCAAATTGCCTTAAGACCCCGGAGAGCTTTTTCCGACGTCTTTGATGGCTGAGAAAAAGCTGGTTAAGAGAATAGGATAAGTCTTCAAAGATCCCAGACCCACCAGATAGTTCCGAGCTACTTCGCCCACCGATCCATTTAGAGAGAAGGTGCAGATCGTGGTGGAGTCTCGCGACATATAGGAGAAGCGCTAATATTAAGCTGAGCATTAAGGAGCCAAATAACAGCCCGCACACCAGTCCAATGAGCAGGAAACTTACTAAGCGCCAGAAGTCTCCTAGTCTCATTTAATTATCCGCATATTTATGGTGTAGGTAGAGAGTATCACTTTTCTTTTAGTGCTCCGTCAGCTCAATGTTTCGCTAAAAAGATATCCAGAACCTCTGACTGTTTGAATTAGGTTGTCTGACTTATGTGGCTCAAGAATTTTTCGAAGCCTTCGTATGTGAACATCTACAGTACGATCTTCGATAAAAGTATTGGTTCCCCAGACTTGATCTAGCAACTGATTTCGCGAATGTACTCGATCAGGGTGACTCATAAAGAAATGCAGTAATTTGAATTCGAGGGGGCTGAGTGCTAATTGTTCAGCACCGCAATAAGCACGTCGAGATTTGAATTCTAAACGAAGTGCAGCCGTTTTTAGGGTACCTGATGTCCCGGGATTTGAGTCTGAGCGGCGAAGAAGAGCCCGGACTCTAGCAATTAGCTCAGGTGTAGAAAAGGGCTTCGTTATATAATCATCTGCACCGGCATCGAGCGCAGTGACTTTGTCTGTTTCTTCACTTTTTGCAGTCAAAAGAATAATTGGTATGGATTTGGTGTTTGGAGTCTTCTTTAATCTACGAGTAAACTCTAAGCCGCTTAAACCGGGCATCATCCAGTCTAGAAGGATTAAGTCTGGGGTAAGGTTTTCTAGCATTTCAAATGCTGCGTTTACGTTAGGCGCCTCTAAGCTGCTATAGCCTTCTTGCGTGAGTGCCATCGACAACATCTGTCGAATAGCGACTTCATCTTCGACTATTAGTATTTTGGCTGTCATGAATTTAGTTACACTAGGTTGTCAATGGTGATGAGTATCATAGTAACCAAATGTTTAAAGGTTTGTTACCTTTTCCCTTCCGCTATCTAATGCACTTTGTTTTGCCTGAACATGCAGCGATCCTGTATGCTCTTGGTCGTGACAGCCAAGACTCCTTTTTGAGACTAAATATATTATACAGAGTGCCCGGCGAAGCAAGTTTTTCGGGTTAATGGAGAGATGTTTGAAATGCAGGATTTCCTGAAAGATCGCTATGACCCGCAGAAAATAGAGGTGGCAGTCCAGAAAGATTGGCATGATAGAGAGGTTTTCAAGGTAACGGAAGATCCCTCTCGTGAAAAATTCTACTGTCTTTCTATGTTTCCTTATCCTAGTGGTCGCTTGCATATGGGACATGTGCGTAACTACACAATTGGTGACGTGATTTCTCGTTATCACCGGATGAATGGGAAAAATGTAATGCAACCAATGGGTTGGGATGCATTCGGCTTACCTGCAGAGAATGCTGCCATCGAAAATGGGACCCATCCCGCTGCATGGACCAAAGAAAATATTGCGTATATGCGCGATCAACTAAAGAGATTGGGTTTTGGTTATGACTGGTCACGTGAGTTCGCAACCTGTGACCCTGACTATTATCGTTGGGAGCAGTGGTTTTTCACTAAGCTTTACGAGCAAGGGCTAGTCTATAGAAAAACGGCCGCCGTCAATTGGGATCCGGTTGATAAGACTGTGCTGGCAAACGAACAGGTCATCGATGGGCGTGGCTGGAGATCCGGAGCATTGGTTGAGCGGAAGGAAATCCCGCAGTGGTTTTTGAAAATCACGGAGTATGCTGAGGAGTTGCTTAGCGAGCTAGACACTATGGATGAATGGCCTGCTGCCGTGAAAACCATGCAGAGAAACTGGATTGGTAAGTCAGAAGGTTTGGCCTTGAAGTTTTCAATTGAAAATGAAGGGGGCGAGCTTGAAGTCTTTACTACCAGGCCGGATACGATTTTTGGGGCTAGCTATATGGCTGTTGCGCCAGAGCACCCTATAGCAGTCCAAGCGGCTAAAAATAATTCTGACTTACTGACATTTTTAGAAGTATGTAAAAGTCAGTCAACTTCGGAAGCGCTTGTGGAAAAAATGGAAAAAAAAGGCATGCCGTTAGACCTGTATGCTATTCATCCCATGACAGGAGAGCGGATTCCTATATGGGTCGCTAATTTCGTGCTAATGACATACGGAACTGGTGCTGTTATGGCGGTGCCTGCACACGATCAGAGAGACTGGGAATTTGCTAAGAAGTACGGATTACCAATACGTCAAGTGATCCAAACAGAAGATGACTCTGTTCTAGTAAATGATTTAGGAGCAGTTTCGGGGTATGGCGTTACTGTAAATAGTGGGGAATACTCAGGTCTCGCGTTTGATAAAGCCTATGAATCAATCTGTTCACATCTAGAACTCAAGAAACTAGGGCATCGTCAGGTGCAGTACCGATTGCGGGATTGGCTGGTATCGCGGCAACGTTATTGGGGCTGCCCTATCCCAATTATGTATGACGACGAAGGGAAAGAAATAGCGGTTGCGGGAGACGTCTTACCTGTTTTGTTGCCGAAAGACGTTAATTTAGATGGGTCGCCATCCCCTCTTTCAAAGGCATCTGATTTTCTCAATGTGGCTCTGCCTGATGGGCGGACAGCTCGGCGTGAGACTGACACGTTTGATACTTTTTTTGAATCTTCGTGGTATTTCTCGCGTTTCTGTTGTCCTGATCAATCTACTAAGATGCTTGATGAGCGAGCGAATTACTGGATGCCGGTAGATATTTATATTGGAGGAATTGAGCACGCAGTTTTACATCTCCTTTATGCACGTTTTTTTCATAAAGCGATGCGTGATGCTGGTTTGGTTACATCTAGTGAGCCTTTTAAACGACTGCTTACGCAAGGTATGGTATGCAAAGAGACCTATTTTAGGGATGGAGAGAACGGAAGGAAGAAATACTTCAGTCCCGAGCAGGTAGAAGTAGAGCTTGATGCCAAGGGGCGACCGGTCAGTGCTCTTCTTAAAGAGGACCAATTAGCTGTGAATATTGGCCCCGTTGAGAAAATGTCAAAATCGAAAAATAATGGAGTTGACCCACAAGCCCTTATAGATACTTATGGGGCAGATACAGTCAGGTTGTATACTATGTTTGCAGCTCCTCCTGAACATACATTGGAGTGGTCGGATTCTGCCGTAGAGGGCTCTTCACGCTTTTTAAAATCACTATGGAGGCTGATTTTAGACCATAAAGCGGAGAACTCATTTTCTACAACTAAGCCGTCAGCTGTCACCTCTGACGAGTTATTAGGCTTGAGGCGGCATATTCATCAGGCTATTGTTAAGGTAACAGATGATATTTCAAGACGTTATAAGTTCAATACTGCGATTGCAGCTATCATGGAGCTAGTCAATCACTTGGCTCGATTTGACTCGCATGAGTCTGCGACCCATGCTATTCGCCAGGAGGGGTTTGAGGTAGTTGTTAGACTCCTCGCGCCGTTTGTTCCTCATGTTTCGCAAATACTGTGGAATGGGCTTGGTCAAAGTGGTGATTTAATAGATGTGTCATGGCCGATTGAGGATAAATCGGCTTTGGAGCTCGATATATTAGAGCTAGTAGTACAAGTTAATGGACGAAAGAGAGCATTAGTGAAAGTGCCTGTTGCAGCGACAAAAAAAGAGTGTGAAGAAGTGGGGCTTGCCGACGAGAATGTGGCGCGTTTTACTATTGGCCAAACGGTTAAGAAAATAATTGTAGTGCCTGGGAAACTTATTAATATAGTAGTTGGTGACTAGAGATGGTGAGGCTTGGGGCAATATTATTGACGTCGTTTTTGGGATTGGCGATGGCTAGCTGCGGCGGTTGGCAATTGAGAGGGGTAGGTCAAAATACTGTCGCTGATATTCCTATCCATGTGGTGGAGAAAAATGCTCGCTCTGTGGGACGTGCTTTCCGTGAACAATGGTCTTCTTTGGGAGGCGGTTTAGTTGCTATTAGAGATGCAGACTTCACCTTAATAATCGAGCAAGAGCAATACGTGCGCAGCCTTCTTTCTGTTTCACCTAAGACAGGAAAAGCTCGGGAAATTAATCTTAAGTTGGAGGTGAAATTTAGCATGCGCTCTAACGATGGGACCCTCCTAATAGCCGAACAAGTCTTTGGAGCAGAGAGAGACTTTATATTCGACGAAACTTCTGTTTATGGGTCCAATGAGAATAGTGTAGTTTTGAAAGAGGCATTAGCGAAATTAGTCGCTATTGAGGTAGCTGCGAGAGCGTCATCTTCGGCCGCTGCTTATCGAGAGAAATAAGACGAGCTCGTGAAAGTTTCGATTGATAGGTTCAGTGATCAGCTAGAGAAAGTTGAGGTCGGCAGCCTGTTTTTTTTCTATGGAACAGAGCCTCTACAGTTGGCTGAGTGTCGAGATAAGGTTCGTGAACGACTATTGTCCCTAGCTGTTGATGAACGCATTTCTTTTGATATGAGCGGCAAAGATGCTTGGGGAAGCTTGGGGGCGGAGCTAAATGCGCAATCCTTGTTTGCGTCTGCTAGGCTCATCGAAGTTTTTTTAGATGGCAAGAGCATAGACAAAGACGGTTTATCTATACTCGAAAAAATAATAAACTCGCCGAGTCAGGATAATTATTTCGTCTTTACTGTTCCGGTTGCCTCTTCTTTGAAGAAAGCCAAATGGTTTAGCCTTCTTGAGAATGCTGCACTATCTGTCGAATGTCGAGAGCTTCGGAGTCGCGAGACCGCTGGTTGGATTGGTCGCCGTGCACAACAATTATTCGGCAAGAAGATCGATTTATCGGTTTGTGAGTTGGTTGCCGACTATTCGGAAGGCAACTTACTTGGGGCAGCTCAGGCGTTAGAGAAAATTTCTCTAATAGTTGAATCCGAGATAGTAACACTTGCTGATGCTTTGCAGGCTTTGTCTGACAATGCTCGTTTTGATAGTTACCAATTAATTGATGCTCTTTTAAAAAGCGATTTCCCCAGAGCCATACGTGTCTTAAGAGGATTAAAAGGAATTGGTTCGGAGCCTGTTTTAATTGTTTGGGCTCTAAGTAGAGAGCTACGCCAGCTGGTTTTGATGAGTGAGAAAATCGGTGCAGGCGCTTCCGTTTCACAGGTGGTTGATCATTTTCGGATTTGGGGAAATCGGAAGGCAGCGGTAGAGAAAGTTTTAAGACGCAAGTCTCTTGAGGAGTTGCGTGCTCTTCTTATTCGGTTACATTATTTAGATACGATAGTAAAAGGCGCGCGTTCTGGGAGTGTTTGGGATGAAATTGAAATATTCTCGATGGAGATTTGCGATATCATTGGGATTAATCATTATGTGACAGGGTTGTTTAAGGCGTGAGTGTATGGAAAATAAAAAAACAATTATTTCGGATGTCGAAGGTTATGTTTTAAGAGCCGCTAAATCTGCTTTTGAAGTGAAGCGAGAGTTTTCTCAAGCTACGACAGCAATGAAAAATAGTGCTCTTCGCTTAATGGCTGCATCGATAGGTGATCGAAAAAATCAAATTCTAGATGCGAATAAAACCGATTTGGCGCACGCGGAAAATATTGATCCTGCTTTGTTAGAGCGGTTAGAGCTCACTGAAAAAAGAGTGTGCGAAATGATGAATGGAATTTTATCTGTCGTGGAACTGGCTGATCCTGTCGGCTCGATATCTCGTTTGGAGAGACGTCCTTCCGGCATAGAGGTTGGCCGCATGCGAGTGCCTTTGGGCATGATAGGTGTTATCTACGAAGCCCGTCCTGCGGTGACTGCAGATGTTTCGGCGTTGGCTATAAAGTCTGGAAATGTAGCATTATTGAAAGGAGGGTCAGAGGCTCAATTTTCTAACCAAGTTATTGCGGGTTGCGTTCAGGAGGGGCTTTCGGCATCGGGACTTCCTGTGTCAGGGATCATATCTCTTGATACAACTGATCGTCGAGCTGTTGGTACAATGTTAAAACTCAAAGAATACATTGACGTGATTGTACCTCGAGGAGGCAAAGGGCTGTGCCAGAGAGTTGCTACGGAAGCGACAATGCCTTCGATCCAACACCTAGATGGGGTCTGCCATGTTTTCTTAGAAGACTCTGCGGAAATAGACAAAGCAATTGCGATTGCGACAAATGCTAAGACGCAGCGATACGGCACTTGCAACACCATGGAGACATTGTTGGCAACTCCTGCCGCGGCGTCAAGAATTTTCCCAAAACTCTTAGAAGAATTTGTATTAAGGGGTGTGGAATTGCGAGGGTGCTCGCATACCAGAGAGTTTTCAGATGCAGTGATCGAAGCGACTGAAGAGGACTGGTATACGGAATATTTGGCACCGATTTTGTCTGTTAGGATAGTAGGTAACATAGATGAAGCGATGGCGCATATTACAAAGTATGGCTCTGGGCATTCTGAGGCCATTGTTACTGAAAGCATATCCTTGGCTAGGACATTTCTGAACGAAGTAGACTCAAGTTCGGTAATAGTAAATGCTTCAACACGCTTTGCAGACGGTTTCGAGTACGGTTTAGGCGCAGAAATGGGGATTAGCACGAGTAAATTTCATGCTAGAGGACCGGTCGGCTTAGAAGGTTTGACGTCGGAAAAATGGGTGGTCATTGGTAGTGGCCAGATTCGAGAGTAAGAATTCATGCTTTTGATTTATTCAACGGGGGCTTCGTGATAAGTGGTCCCCCAATAGGGGTGCTGGGAGGCAGCTTCGACCCTGTACATTGCGGGCACCTTCACCTTGCTAAGGAAGCCTATAACGCCGCTGGCTTATCAGAAGTCCGATTTGTCCCTTTAAACGTCCCCGCTCATAAACAATCTTCGGCAACAGGTATCGCTGATAAATGTGATATGTTGCGGACTGTGATGGTTCCACCTTTCGTATTAGATTTAGTTGAGATCGAGCGAGGTGGAGTCAGCTATACTATAGATACTTTAAAGCAACTGAGATCTGCTTTTCCTGATAGGCCGCTTTGCCTGGTGCTGGGCAGAGATGCATTTATTCATTTGGCTTCTTGGAAAGACTATCAGCAGCTGCTTGATTTCTGCCATCTAGTGGTGGTGGCTCGGGCTGAGGCTGAAGAAAAGATTCCTGATGCGTTAGCATTGATTATTAAGGATGTCGTTGTTGATGAGAGAGATGCTTTGCACCGTAACCTTTCAGGTAAGGTTTTTTTTGTAGACGCTCCGTTGGTAGAGATATCATCCAGTAATGTCCGACAGAAATTATTGCAGAAGCAGACTATCGATGGGCTAGTACCGGATTCAGTGTTGGATATTATTAATAACAAGGGTTTATATCGAGGATGAAAAATACTGAGAAAACTGCAGATAGCTTGAAAGATTTGATGTCACAAGGCTTGCTAGATGGAAAGGCCTTGGATGTGAAATCGTTTGATGTGCGGGGACTCTCTAGCATCGCAGATTTTATGTTGATCGCATCGGGCCAGTCGACCAGGCAGGTAAAAGCATTAAGTGAGCGCGTTTGTATGGATGCCAAGGAGGCGGGTTATCGCATCCTCGGGACGGAAGGCGAGAATACCTGCCAGTGGGTTTTGGTTGATGCAGGGGACGTGCTTGTGCACATAATGCACCCGGATGCGAGAGAATTCTATCAGTTGGAACGCTTATGGTCGGATTACTCCGCTGACCACTAGAGTTTGGCCGGTTGTGAGATGATCTTCACCGTCTACTGTGTTTCTCACCGGCCCTCATCTTGGGTGAAGCTAGCTATTACAGAGTATAAGAAAAGGCTCCCTAGGAACTTTACTTTTGAATTTGTTTACATTTCCCCCTCATCACATAGTTCTAACTCAGGAATACGCATGCGCGAAGAAGGGGACCGTCTGATAAAGGCAATCCCAAAAGAGACTTACTTGGTTTCTCTTGAAGTGTCTGGAAAGCCATTATCGACCGAAGCATTAGTCAAAAAAATGACCTATTTTCAAGAAGAATCGCTAAAAGTAGCTATAGCTATAGGCGGTGCGGATGGCCTATCGCTAAATGTTGCAGATAGGAGCAAGGAGTCATGGTCTTTGTCCGCGTTAACGTTACCCCATCAGGTGGTTCAAGTTGTACTGGCAGAGCAGATTTATCGAGGGTGGAGTATATTACAAAGACATCCCTACCATAGGGCATGACGGGATGCTGGTATTAGCCTCCAACTCGGAAAGACGCAGAGACTTTATGACGCTGCTTGGTGTTGAATTTACTATTCATAGTGCTGATGTGGACGAAACTGCAAGTGAAGGAGAAATCCCTATAGATTATGTGCGGCGGGTTGCATTAGCTAAAGCAAAAGCAGTCGAAAGCAAATCAAAGCCCAATACTCAAATTTTAGCTGCAGATACTGCAGTTTGCTTGGATGGAAACATTCTTGGTAAGCCTGTTGGGAAAGCCCATGCATTAGAGATGTACCAGCAATTGGCTGGACGGTGGCATGATGTCCATACCGCTGTCGCTTTTATTGGTTCGCAGGGCCAGATAAAAACGTTTGTGGTAACGTCTCAAGTAGAAATTGCCTCCATGGATAGTATCGTTTGGGAGGCTTATTGGGCCTCGGGGGAGCCGCAAGGGAAAGCAGGAGGTTATGCGATACAAGGCCTGGGAGGTGCTTTTGTTAGAAAGGTATCGGGAAGCTACTCTTCGGTAGTGGGGTTACCTTTAGTCGAAACAGTGGAGTTGTTCAACAGGATGGGGATCCCTCATAAATTTAGCAGGAGCTGAATTTATGAGAGAGCACCCTAATATCTTAGTTGTTAGAGCTATAGTAGAGGAATCATTAATAAAGCAACGATGTTAATGATCTTAATCAGAGGATTAATAGCTGGCCCTGCAGTGTCCTTATAAGGATCGCCTACGGTATCACCGGTAACAGCCGCTTTGTGAGCTTCTGATCCCTTGCCGCCGCAGTTTCCATCTTCTATGTACTTCTTCGCATTATCCCAAGCGCCACCTCCGGTGGTCATTGAGATAGCTAGGAAAAGGCCTGTGATTATGGTCCCTATTAGAAGGCCTCCAAGTGCCTTAGGACCTAGTATTAGTCCTACAAGCACTGGGAGTATTACTGGAAGCAAAGAAGGGATGATCATTTCTTTGATAGCGGCCTTGGTGAGCAAGTCAACTGCCCGGGAGTAATCTGGCTTTCCAGTTCCTTCCATAATTCCTGAAATTTCTTTGAATTGTCTTCTTACTTCATGCACGACTGATGCAGCGGCTCGGCCTACTGCCTCCATTCCCATGGCTGCAAAAAGAAATGGAATCATTCCGCCCAAAAATAGCCCGATAATTACCTCGTGGTCAGATAAAAGAAACTGGACTCCTTTTCCAGCCGCCTCAAGTCCAGCAGTATAGTCAGCGAACAAGACCAAGGCCGCTAAGGCCGCTGAGCCAATTGCATAGCCTTTGGTAACAGCTTTAGTGGTGTTACCTACAGCATCAAGCTTATCTGTGATCACACGAATTTCACTTGGGAGATCAGACATTTCAGCGATACCGCCGGCATTATCTGTAATAGGGCCAAATGCGTCTAGAGCGACGATAATTCCTGTCATTGACAACATTGAAGTTGCGGCTATCGCAATGCCGTAAAGTCCAGCCCATTCATGAGCATAGTAAATGCTTGCACAGATAACTATGACCGGAACAGCACAAGCTTTCATAGAAACACCGAGACCCGCAATCATGTTGGTAGCGTGACCGGTTTCAGATGCTTTCGCTATATGTTTCACGGGAGCGTATTCAGTTCCAGTGTAGTACTCAGTTATTAATACAAGAGCCGCTGTTAGGAGGAGGCCTATTATGGCGCAGGCAAATAATCCGTTAGCCTGGGTCGGCATTAATTCTTGAGTAATTGGATAAAACGCTGCACCCGCTATCACCGCGGCAGCAATTAAGCCTTTATAAAGTGCGCCCATTACGCTGCCGTCTTCTTTAGATCTGACGAAGAAACACCCAATAATTGAAGCTAAGATGGATACGCCACCGAGCACCAATGGATAGATTACAGCGTTGGCTCCCAATGTATCGATCATAAGATGGCCTAACAGCATTGTAGCTATTACTGTCACCGCATAAGTTTCGAAGAGATCTGCAGCCATACCCGCGCAATCACCAACATTGTCTCCAACATTGTCTGCTATGACGGCGGGGTTTCTTGGGTCATCTTCTGGGATACCCGCTTCAACCTTCCCGACGAGATCTGCTCCAACATCAGCACCTTTGGTGAAAATGCCACCGCCGAGCCGGGCAAAAATTGAAATGAGTGAACCGCCGAACGCAAGACCAATTAGTGGATGGATGTCTCCCTCATGTCCGCCCAGGTAGGCGTAGTATCCTGCGACGCCAAGCAAGCCCAACCCAACCACGAGCAGACCTGTGATTGCGCCTCCACGAAATGCGACCTGCAGGGCAGCATTCATCCCAGTTTTAGCGGCTTCAGCCGTTCTGAGGTTAGAGCGAACAGAGATATTCATGCCAATGTAGCCTGCAACGCCGGATAAAACGGCACCAACCAGAAATCCCATTGCTGTAGGGCCTCCTATAGCGAGCCATAGGGCAACAAACAAAACTACCCCGACAACACTGATGGCCATATATTGGCGATTTAGGTATGCGTTAGCTCCTTCCTGAATGGCCGCTGCAATTTCTCGCATACGATCATTCCCTTGCGGTTGAGCAAGTATCCAGCGTACGGAGATAGCACCGTAAACTAGTGCTGCTACACCGCAAAGAATAGAAAATAATAAAGCGTTGTCGGATATGTGCGTTAAAAGTGCATCCATTGATAGAGGCCCCTGACGTTATGGTTGTTTAAAAACAGTTAAATATTCTTGAATGTGGCACGAATGCCAGTTCAGGTTTCACTTGAGCGGCAATATTGTACTTTTATTCCTGCCCAGATCAAAATTCTCTTTGACTTTTTTTGCTACAGGTTTGTTTTGGAGCCTCACGTATTCAGGGAGGCCATCTGTATACGGTGGGTAATCTTCCCCCATAATCAGCGGTCTCAAGTAGCCTCTGCATGCAGAAGTAATACCAAACCCGTCCTCCGAGATGTAATGCCTAGGAAGTTTCTTCTCGATATTGGCAACGTTCACGAGTTCCGTATGGCTGATGGACCAACTATAAGGTTCGGATGAAGTTCTCAATATAATGGGCATGACTGCACTCTTTCCTGCTAACGCCATTTCGACTGCTGCAGCGCCAAGTGCATATGCTTGCTCTACATCTGTTTTAGACGCTATGTGTCTAGCTGCTCTCTGCAGATAGTCAGCAACTGCCCAATGGTACTTTAGACCTAGATTTTTCTGGATTAAAGTTGCGATCACTGGAGCAGCCCCACCTAGCTGAGAATGTCCAAATGCATCAGTTAGCCCAGAGTCAGCTAAAAACGCTCCATTTTTGCGTTTCACTCCCTCCGATACGACGATCGCGCAATATCCGTATTCTTTGACGCAATGATCAACTTTTGTAAGAAATTTTTCCTCATCAAGTTCTATTTCGGGGAAAAGTATGATGTGCGGGGCATCACTATCTTGATTAGAGGCAAGTCCACCGGCTGCCGCGATCCAACCAGCATGACGTCCCATCACTTCAAGAACAAAAACTTTTGTGGATGTTTTAGACATAGATGCAACATCAAAGCCGGCCTCCTTGATGGAGATGGCGACATACTTAGCTACCGAGCCAAATCCAGGGCAGTTATCGGTGATAGGCAAGTCATTATCGACAGTTTTAGGAATACCGATACATGTCAGAGGGTAGTCATTTTCTAGACTAAAAGTAGCAACCTTGTTAGTTGTGTCCTGTGAATCCCCTCCCCCGTTATAGAAAAAATACTTTATATTGTGAGCCTTGAAGACTTCAATTAGCCTCGCGTATTCATCTGAATTTTCTTTTGGATCTTTTAGCTTGTGGCGACACGATCCGAAAGCACCAGCAGGAGTATGCCTCAGAGCTGCTATTGCCGAAGAGCTTTCAGCAGATGTATCAATTAAATCTTCTGTTAGAGCTCCAATAATTCCATTTCGCCCTGCAAATACATTTCCTATTTCTTGGCTATCTCTACAAGCTTCTATGACGCCGCAGGCAGAAGCATTTATTACAGCAGTTACTCCTCCTGATTGCGCATAAAAGGCATTTGGTTTTTCTTCAGACATAAATTTGCTCGCACTCCCAGTACTTTTTCGTATAAATATAGCGTATAGACTCCCAGCTATCACTGCAGGGCTTCTGTTTTGATCAGATTACAATATTTTAAGCCAGTTTTCTTGCTCTAAGTGTTAACCTTATGCCTTACGGCTAAAAATGTTGGGTACATTAATATGATGCGTTTTTTAAAGTGTTTTGTGCTGTTAGCGATGTTTGTGTTTTGCAAATTTGGTAGTAGCCAAGAGAATATTGATTTACCTGACTTCGGTGATTCTGCTGGGGCAATAATTTCGCCGGAGCAGGAGCGTAAACTTGGCGAAAGTTTTGTGCGTCAAATGAGAAAGGTAATGCCTCTCGTAGTCGACGAGGAGGTTGAGGACTACATAAGGGGTCTTGGTGAGAATTTAGCTGAAGATGCTGGCTATTATGGCGACTTTCAGTTTTTTGTCGTTGATAGCCCTGTCATAAACGCATTTGCTGTACCAGGTGGGTTTGTAGCCTTTCATACTGGCTTGATATTAGAAACTGCGCATGAAGCTGAGCTCGCGTCTGTGATGGGACATGAAATTGCTCATGTAACGCAACGACACGGGGCCCGAATGATAGAAGCGGGTACACGAATGAATATGCCAGCTATCGCAGCTATGTTTGCCGCGATAGCTTTAACGGCGGTAAATCCTGAGGCCGGAATGGCGGCTTTAATGGCTACGCAGGCTGCATCGCAACAAATGCAGATTAATTTCACTCGAGCGAATGAGAAAGAAGCAGATTCAATAGGTATCCGATTAATGGCAGATGCTGGCTACGACACATCAAAAATGGCGACATTTTTTGAGAAAATGATGAGAGCTAGTCGCTATAGTGATCCTGCCTACATCCCCGAATATCTGCGTAGCCACCCTATTACGATCAATCGAATATCTGCCGCATTTAGTCGAGCAAAAACCGTACGACCTGAGATAGTGAGGGAAGATAGCTATAGCTATCACTTGGTAAAAGCCAAGCTGAAAGTTCGTGCTGCCGCTGATCCTGCTCAAGCTGTCAGAGCTTTTGAGTCTATATTGAAGGATCGCAGATACGTCTATGAGGAGGTGGCCCATTACGGTTACGCCTTGGCATTAACAGAAGCGGGTAATTTCCGTAAGGCCAGAGTGGAGGTTGAAAGCTTAATAAGACAGTTTCCGACAGTGGTCCCATATAGGATCGCGGCGGGTGCGCTCGAAAAAAGAGCTCGTAATTACCCTAGATCAGCTGCTAGTTTCAAGAGTGCTTACGAGCTGGAGCCGGAGAACCGCGCGGCTGTTTATGGGTATGTTGACGCATTAAATACACTAGGCAGACCAGAGCATGCCAAGAACATCCTTAGCGAGTACGGGCTGTCTGATAGGAGAGATCCAAGGTATTTTAATCTCTTAGCGCAAGCAGAAAATTTACTAGGACAGAAGGTTAAAGAGCATTCAGCGTTGGCTGAATACTACCTTAGCGTAGGTCAGTTCCCCCATGCCGCGGAGCAGCTCCGGCTGGCCAGACGGACCAAGGGCTTGAGCAATTATCAGCGGCAAAAGCTTCTTTACAGGCTGGATGAGGTCGAGCAGATCATTTTGGATTTGGAGGACCCGCGTCGATAGATTTTTTATGCTTTAAAAAGATTCTTAAAATTGGTGGGCTGTGGAGGATTTGAACCTACGACCATCGGATTAAAAGTCCGGTGCTTTATATTTTCTAATATTATATAAGCTATTTTTTATTAATAAAATACAGGCACAAGTGTTGGTGAAATTGAAAAAAAGGAAAGTACCTTGAACGAGAAAATGTTTGGGCTGATTCGAGGGTTGTTCCTCATACTTCCTTTTTTTGTTTTTTTTAGCACTGTAACCGCCGACCTATCTGAAAGTTCTTCCGAGACCATCTACATCAATGGGCGAATCTATACGGTAGATGATGAACGTCGATGGGTTGAAGCCATGGCAGTTACTGGAGCTGTTATCAGTGCGGTTGGAAGCACTGCTGATATGAAGTCGATGGCTGGAAAGTCCACGCGGGTTATAGATCTGCAAGGAAAGATGGTGATGCCTGGCATCCATGATGCACATACCCACCTATTGCATGCAGGTCTAAAATGGACTCACGAGTGTCGCCTTCCTCCCAACGCTGGGCGCGATGCAATATTAGAAACGCTGCAAGGTTGCTCCGAACAAAGTGAGGACGACGATTGGATAGTAGCAGGGGATTACAACCCAAATATACCAGGCAATGAAAAACTTGATAGGAAATTTTTAGATCAAGCGTTCCCGGATAAAGCCATTTACATCTACGATTTTACAATTCATCACGCTTTGGTTAACTCAAAGGCCTTGACTTTGGCAGGGATACATTCGGGAACGGCTGACCCGCCGGGAGGAAAGGTAGTTAAAGATATTGTTACTGGTGAACCGACGGGCGAACTTATTGAAATGGCTACAGCACTGGTCTCTCGTGTAATCCCTCCGTATGATGCTGAAATAAACGGGAACGCCTTGCGTTATTCAATAGCCCGCTGTCATCAGTATGGCATCACTTCAGTTCAAGAAGCTTCCGGTACGCCCACACTACTTCAACTCTATAACGAATTTGATCATAGTCAAGAGCTTAATCTCTTTGTTATGACGCATATTGTGTGGGGTAGTGAAAAATGGGGAGACGAAACGGTTTCGGGTTTAGATGATCTAATAGCAGCGCGCGACAAGTTTTCAAGTCGTCACGTAACAACAAACGCTACTAAGGTTTGGATGGATGGGGCACCGCTTCCTCCTCACTTTACACAAGCTGGCATAGAGGCTACAAGCGATGGAGTTCAACTAGATAAGCTTCTATTTGATCAGAAGCGATTAGCAGACAAGCTGACTGAGTGGAGTCAACTGGGCATAAAACCAAAAATTCATGTCGCCGGGGCAGGTTCGGTTCGAGTAGCGTTGAATGCAATTGAGGATGCGTACCGAGGAGTGCCGACGCAAGTTCCGCGTCCAGATTTGGCACATAGCAACCTCATATCCGAGGTTGATGTCGAACGATACGCGAAGCTTGGAGTGGTCGCGGAGATGTCTCCAGCCATTTGGCACTACGGTCACGTGGAGGGCTTCGAAGTGGTCGATGATTGGTGGCCATTTGCATCTTTGCTTGCTGCGGGTGCGCACATTACGATTGCATCTGATTGGATATTGCCACCAAACCCGAATCTATTTCCGGCTCTCGCGGGTGTGATTTCGAGACCAAAAGAATCTGTTGGTTTGGCTGATGCAATTGAGATGATGACTCGCAATGGCGCTGTTAGCGTAGGGCAGTTTGACCGATTCGGCAGTATTGAAGTAGGCAAGCTTGCCAATTTTATTGTTTTAGATCGTGATCTTTTTGCGATTAAAACGAGCGAGATTGCCACCACTAATGTTCTGATGACAGTTTTTGAAGGGAAAACAGTTTATTTAAATGCCATAGCATCTCCCAAATGGCGATGAAACAACTAACTTTTAACAGTGAGTAAATAATATAAAAGGTGGATGTATTGAATAAGTCGACAATGAAAGAAAAACATGTTCTTGTTTGCACGTGGAGCCCTAATGAAAAATGGAAAGGATTGTCTGATGTGGAGAAACGAGAATTTTTGACTGCTGTTGCAGTTAGTGCAGCGAGCGCTAAAAAGGGTGGCATGGATATTCTCGGCTGGGGTGCACTTGATCGGGCTGTGTCCAATCCGGCACCTCAAAGTTTTTGTGGCATCTTCGCCGTAGATAATCGAGATAGCTTACATGCTGTTGACCAAGCGATCGAACTATGCGGGTGGTATGAATATTTTGATCACGTCAATGTTGGTGCTCAATTGCATGGTCAAAATGGCATAGAGGCAACTGATGCCTTATGCAACCTTTTGGGTGTAATGTGACATTGAAGAATGATCGAGAGCTAACTAGCGAGTAATCTACTTTAGATTAAACACATGCTTAATACTTGGGGGTGGATTTTCATGGATAGACAACGACGAAAATTTATTAAAAAGACAGCGGCTGGCTTGATTGCAGCACCAGTATTAGCGTCGTCCGCTTCGAACATTGCTTCGGGTAAAGAGTCGGTAGACACCATCGTCATTGGTGGTGGTTTTGCAGGAGTAACCGCGGGACGAGAGTTGAGCGCACGAGGCTTAAATACGCTCGTGCTAGAGGCGCAGCCTCGAATGGGAGGTCGAGTACTGACATTGCCTTTGGCCGGGCACGATATAGATTTAGGCGGGACTTGGGTGGGTTGGTCGCAACCGCACGTTTGGACCGAGATCATGCGGTACGGCCTCTCTATTGATGAGACAGCAGCAGTCAATGCGGAGACAGCTATCTGGTTCGATAATCAAAAACGAATAGAAGGTAGCGCAGAGACTTATGCTGAAATATTTGAGCGAGCCGCGGGAGTTTTCTACGGTCCGGCACGTGAAGCTTTCCCAAGACCTTTTGACCCGTTATATGCCAAAGGTTTTGGGCATCTCGATGCGATGAACCCAGTCGACGCGATCAATAAGTTGCAATTGAGCCAGGTCGAGAAAGATATGATGCTGTCGCTTGCAGGCATCAACGCGCACGCACCTCCAGTGCAATCAAGCTATTTAGATCAACTGCGATGGTTTGCTTTAGGTGATTTTGACGTGTGGAATATGTGGGATAATCTTGGGCGCTATCGTATTAGTGGCGGAGCTGAAAAGTTATTGCAAAGGATGCAAGGAGACAGTGGGGCTGAGTTTCTATTGGATTCCCCAGTGAAATCCATTATTAGCGATGAAGGAATAGTAACCGTCACAACTAATACTGGAAAGGTTTATCATGCGCGCGCCGCAGTGGTTGCAGTTCCGTTGAACTGTTTGGGTGATATCGAATTTCAGCCTTCTCTTGGGGCTGTGAAAAGTCGAGTGAGTAAGGCGCGACATACTGGATCGGGTACTAAAATTTATGCTCGCGTTAAAAATGTGAAAGCTCCTGTGATGTGCCAAGGAACGATAGACATGCCACTCAACTTTTTATGGACAGAGTATGTAGATGACGATAGTCAGATTTTAGTTGGGTTTGGAACCAGCGATAAGTTACTCGACATTAACTCTGAAGCAGCTGTTCGGCGCGCGATTAAAAGTTTTCTACCGGAGGCTGAGTTACTTGAGTTTTTCACTTACGACTGGAACGCGGATCCTTACTCGAAGGGCACTTGGTGCATGTATCGCCCTCATGTTTTGACGGAGGATTTTAAACAGTTACAGGAAAATCAAGAGAACATATATTTTAGCGGCGCGGACATTGCCTATGGTTGGCGTGGTTTTATTGATGGCGCTATCGAGAGCGGTTTACGGGTAGGTCGTGAAGTGGCTGATGGTTTGAAGAAAGGATAATGTTGAGATTAAGAACTCTGAAATGGACTTTATTGAATAAAAAATGAATGGTTTTACTAGTGTTATGTGTCTGCTCGGCTTTATTTGTCTGTTCTTAGCCCCGTTTACAGGTCTGACTGTGGGTAGGAGCAGTAGCGTTTTTCGTTATTGAGTGGATATTGAGTAACAGCTAGGACAGTGGCTATTATAGCGGTAATCATTTCAATCTCCGTCGAAGGTTTCTTGTCCATCCCAGACTTCGCTCTTACCACAAAAACAATAGAAAAATTAAGTCCGCGTGGGTGAAACATTAATGTAAAATTGACGTAGTACCTTAATTAGTTGAGATAAAAATCGTGACTGCTGTTAAAAACCTTCCCCATTGCGTAAACCTATTCCTCCAACTAGTAAATCATCAATCGATGCCCGAAAACTATTTCCAAGCATGAAAGTTGAGGTAGACAGTGCGACTGTTGCGGTTGCCGATCTATATCACAATTGGCTTACAGGATTGGTTTTGGGATTGGTTACGCATAAGGGAAAAGAAATTGCTGCGAAGTTTGTTTTCAAGCTTTTCCGACACCAGCATCACAAGAATTTTCTTCCCGGTCTGAAGAAACTAAATCTTTCTCACTTACCTGACGCTGTTGCTGCCGCACAGTACCATTATTTTTCTAATCAACTGGGTGGTGTCAAAGTCGAGTATCTGAAGATTTCCGATCGGAAAGCTTGGATACGATACCCTCCCCCAAGATGGATTTGGGCGGGCACTGCTATTTGCGGTATCCCGAAAGAGGTTAATAATGAAATGATGTATGGGTGGCATGCTCACAACGGTGTTTCCCTTGGGAATCCTAAGCTTGGATTCGTATGCACCAAAACAACGGTTGAAGGCCAACCTGGCTTAGAAGGCTACTACTTAGAATATGATCATGACTTAACCAAACGTGAGCGTTTGCGTTTCTCTCCTAATGAGTCTTGCCCGTACATAGATACGAATACATTACCAACCCTCGACTACGAATCATGGCCTGAAATTAGACAATCTAAGGCATATAGAAATTATTCAATGGAGTATGTTCGGAATGCATTGCCTATTCTAGTGGAACTGTTAGGCGAGAAAGAAGCTTTGAAAATCGGTGGCTTAAGTGCACGGCAAATAGGCATGCACTGCTATGATCGCATTGCAAGTGAGGCTGGCTTAACTGGTGATAAAGTAGCAGATTTTCTCGATTTACTGGAATTCATCCTAGCTGGCTCCGGAGATACTTGGGTTAGAGAAAAAACCAGCATTAAAGTGGGCGCACCTGCTAGGATATCGAAAAATCTCACCGTATCCGAGACGATCCAAGAGCTTCTCAATGCACCTTTAGAAGGTCTCCTTGCGACGCACAATCGTTTTCTGAAATTAGATCGTGTAAAAGCCGATACCCTTAGTATTATAAAGCGCTAGGGTCTAAGTCAGGACCTGATGCGCTAACCTCTCGTAGGCCAGTGTTTATAGATTATCAACGGCGTGTTTGCTTCCCCGACGAAGAAATTATCATCAGATGAGATGAGAGGAATAGAAGACTTTTAAAGCTTTTGAAAACTAGCGACGTTAGGAGTAAGCATCTGCAAGACCTAGAGTTGGCGGTCGCAAAGGACTACCTAAGACATCATTGGATAGGATTCAAAGGGTAGAAATTATTCACTCTTATACTTGAGAGGCGGAACTAGCTAAAGTAAGTTTATTCGCATAATAATACTGGTCTATATCGGGAATAGAGGAGACAGGCTTATGGATAAAATCACTGAAGTTCAAGCTCGATTTGCGATTGAGGAGCTATTCGCACAATACGCTCATACCATCGATAGTTATGACGTCTCTGGTTGGGTTAATTGCTTTACTGCCGACGGAGTTTTCGAAGTCGCCGGAGAGGAGGACGATAGTGTGAGATTTACTGGACACAAACAACTAACTGTCTTTGCGCAAGCACATGTTCGTCTTCTACCCGGCACTCGTCATGTTATGACAAACCATGTAATAGAATTTGAGAATGAAACATCTGCGCGACATAAGTGTGTATTGAGTGGAACGCTAAGTAGACCTGAGTCGGTCTATGTATTTGCTTCCGGTTGGTACGAGAGCAGCGTCGTATTGGTAAATGAAGACTGGAAAATCAGTCATAGAAAGGTTTACTTGGATAATGCGGAAGCCATCGGAGTAGAGCCGTTAGCGTCGCACATGCAGCCGATGATTGGTTGGATAATGGAGAACGGCAAGGCCGCAAAAAACTAAAAACCCAAGCGCTACAATCTATGAGGCGCGCATTATTCTTGCTTTTATGATTTAGCGCTTTTAAAGTCGATTTAGGGCCGTCGCGTTGACGATCTGGCTGGACGTATTTGGAGTTTGCTTATCTAAATTCTTTATTGTGGGGCTTTGCTCAAGAACGAAATGCTATGATTTAAGTGATCTGAAGAAAACCCTTTTATATCAGGATACCTCGTCGAGGTACTTGAAACTTAGGGAATTTAATTGAAGAGTAATGGTGGGCCGTGTAGGATTTGAACCTACGACCATCGGATTAAAAGTCCGGTGCTCTACCAACTGAGCTAACGGCCCTTCAATTAAAAGTGATCATATAAAAGCAACTTGATATAGTATTCCATCTTATGAAAGAAGCCTAAGCTTGCGATAGCTATCTTCATTAGACGTAATTTTACATCCGCGTTGGTGCGCATTCTATTGCACTTTCCCAAGTAGGCCAAGTGGATTTTATCGAAGTAGGCCAAGTGGATTTCTCAGAGAAGTTTTTCTAGAACGGCTTCCAGTACTTTA
The DNA here is from genome assembly GCA_018668255.1 of Pseudomonadota bacterium. GTDB lineage: Bacteria > Pseudomonadota > Gammaproteobacteria > UBA4457. The sequence goes on from JABISZ010000038.1 coordinate 48,998, forward strand.
TATTGCAAACACATAGGAATAAGTAATGCCAATTTATGAATATCAATGCCAAGTATGCGGTAATAAGTGCGAAATTATGCACCGTATGAGTGAGGGGCCGTCAAGAGATTGTAGCGAGTGCGGATCGGCTAACTTGAAAAAATTGATCTCTGCCGTAGGGTTTAAATTGAAAGGGACTGGATGGTATGAGACCGACTTCAAACACAGCGGAAGCGATAAAAACAAAGACGAGGGGAGTAAAACCTCAGGAAAAGAAAGTTCTTCTTCCGAAGATAAGAAATCTAGCGGTACAAAAAATGAGACTACAGGTAAATCCGCGAGCGTTAAATCCAGTAGTGTCGCAAAGTCGTCCGAATAAGACGTGAATTTATGGTGTCTCATTGCACCAGACCCAAGGAGTACGTATCATGCACGGATCCTTAAGCCCTCAAATTTTTAGTGTTATTTAGCCCATGAGAACTCACTACTGCGGTACTATAAACGAAAAATTAATCGATGAAGAAGTTGTATTGTGCGGCTGGGTGCATCGCAGGCGCGACCACGGTGGGGTAATCTTTATAGATTTAAGAGATCGGACAGGGATAGCACAGGTGGTCATTGATCCTGATACTCCTGATAGTTTTAAATTGGCTGAATCGGTGAGAGGTGAATATGTTTTGTCTATCTCAGGTAAAATTCGAAACCGACCGTCGGGAACCACAAACCAAGATATGCCAACAGGAATGGTGGAGGTTTTAGTTTCCACCCTTACTGTTTTAAACCAATCAAAAACCCCTCCTTTCCAACTTGATGATGAAAATGTTCATGATGATGTCAGGTTAAAATATCGATATATAGACCTGCGGACTGAACGGATGCAGAAAAACCTGATGCTGCGGGCTAAGTTGAGTCGGGTATTTCGGAGTTATCTTGACGAAACGGGTTTTCTGGAAGTTGAGACGCCTATTTTAACAAAAGCGACCCCGGAAGGTGCGCGTGATTATCTGGTTCCAAGTCGGACACATCCAGGTCAATTTTTTGCTTTACCGCAGTCGCCGCAGCTCTTTAAGCAGTTGTTAATGATGTCAGGACTGGATAGATATTATCAAATTGTAAGGTGTTTCAGGGATGAGGACTTGCGTGCTGACAGGCAGCCGGAGTTCACACAAGTAGATATCGAGGTCTCATTCACCGACGAGCTTTCTATTATGAAGATGATGGAGGCTATGGTTTGTAAAATCTTCACCTCGATTTTGAATATTGAGATACCAGCTCCTTTTTTGCGTATGACTTATGCTGAGGCGATGAGTGACTATGGTTCTGACAAACCTGATCTCAGAAACCCTTTGAGGTTGACTGAAGTCGGAGATCTTTTGCTAGATACTGATTTCAAAGTGTTCTCAGGCCCAGCAAAGAGTGAAAGTGGCCGCGTGGCAGCAATGCGCATTCCTAATGGCTGTGGGCTTTCCAGAAAGCAGTTAGATGAATATGCTACTTTTGTTGCCCGTTATGGAGCAAAAGGTCTTGCGTATATCAAAGTGAATGATATCGACTCTGGTTCAGAGGGCCTACAATCCCCCATCGTAAAATTTTTGGATCCGAAAATTGTAAGTGATTTGCTGAAAAGAGTAGGCTGCGTTAGTGGCGATCTGGTTTTTTTTGGGGCAGATGAAGCGACGATTGTTAATGCTTCACTAGGTGCGTTGAGAGATAAAGTTGCCAGTGACATGTCCTTGTTAGAAGACGACTGGCGGTTCCTGTGGGTTGTGGACTTTCCTATGTTCGAATGGGATGCCGCTTCGAAGAGATGGAGCGCGCTTCATCATCCTTTTACTGCTCCCAAGGATGACATCGATGAAGTAGTTCGAGAACCTAGCAAGGCAATTTCTCGCGCCTACGATATGATACTGAATGGATGTGAAATTGGAGGAGGATCAATTAGAATCCACCAATCTGAAGTTCAGAGTAAAGTATTTGACCTGGTAGGCATGAGCGAAGAAGAGGCCGATGAAAAATTTGGATTTCTTACCGACGCCTTGCAATATGGGTGCCCTCCACATGGAGGAATTGCTTTTGGATTGGATCGATTGGCTATGTTAATGGCCGGAGAACAATCAATTAGAGAGATGATTGCCTTCCCTAAAACGCAGTCTGCTGGTTGTTTGCTCACGTCAGCCCCCAGTGAAGTCGGCATAAAGCAGCTTCAAGAGCTCTCTATCAAGGTCAAAAAGCTTATTAAACTAGACTAACGTTTTTTTAATAGACTGTTTTTTCCTCACAAGCTTGGCATCAATGCTGCTATACGTTGTAGACTGATGAGATTGAGATAGCCGGGTATGAGAGACCGAATGCGAACTAATGAAACTAATATCGTCGACTACTTATCTGATTTGCCCCCTGTTCATCACGAGGTTCTTAACAAGGATCGACAAGAACAGCTAACGGGCGAGATTGGAGATCTGTTATTGGAGCGAGACGCCGTTTTGGTAGCTCATTATTACACTGATGGCACAATTCAGTCTTTGGCAGACAGCTCTGGCGGCTATGTTTCTGACTCACTGGATATGGCGCGATTTGGTCGTGAGCATGAAGCGAAGACGTTAGTAGTCGCGGGAGTGAGGTTTATGGGAGAGACCGCAAAAATTCTGAGTCCGGAGAAAACTATTCTTACCCCTGATTTGAGTGCGAACTGCTCGTTAGATTTAGGCTGTGATCCGGGCGAATTTGCTGCTTTTTGCGATCAACATCCTGATCGCACTGTGGTGGTCTACGCAAATACCAGTGCTCGAGTGAAGGCGCGGTCAGACTGGATGGTAACTTCTGGTAGCGCTCTAGATGTGGTTAATTTTCTTCACGAGAAAGGGGAGAAAATCTTATGGGCTCCAGATAAGCATTTAGGTAATTATATCGAGTCTCAGACTGGAGCGGATATGCTTCTCTGGAATGCCTCTTGTGTTGTGCATGATGAGTTCAAAGGGGAGGGGCTTGCCAACATGCGACTTGAGTATCCAGATGCGCGCGTTCTCGTGCACCCTGAGTCTCCTGCAAGCGTAATTGCTCAAGCTGATTATGTCGGATCTACCTCAGGCTTGATAAGTCAGGTACGAGAGTCGAGCGCTGAAACCTTTATTGTCGCGACCGATAAAGGCATTTTTCATAAAATGCGAGCGGTCGCACCTACTAAGATACTTTTGGAGGCCCCTACGGCAGGAAAAGGTGCGACGTGTCGTAGCTGTGCTGAGTGTCCTTGGATGGCGATGAACAGTTTGGTAAAAATCCGAGATGTTTTACGAGATGGCTCAAATGAAATCGTTGTTCCTTTTGATATAGCGCGGCAAGCTCGTATCCCGATTGAGCGCTTGTTAGAATTTTCTAAGAAGAGAAAGATAGTTGTTATTGGGAATAATGATGCGTGAAGAAGCCATCCCATCAGTTTTGCCTTCAAATTATTTTATTACATACGTTTTCTAGGAGAGATCGACGCAATCATGGCAGGTCATAGTAAGTGGGCAAATATTCAGCATAAGAAAGGTAAAACCGATGCTAAGCGCGGGAAATTATTTACTCGACTTATCAGAGAAGTTACGGTCGCCGCTCGTCTAGGCGGAGCGGATGTAAAGGCTAACCCTAGATTGCGGTCAGCTATTGAGACAGCGTTGTCGGCGAACATGGCGAAAGATACTGTAGAGCGTGCTGCTGCTAGAGGTGCCGGAGATCTTGCTAGCGATAGCTATGAAGAACTCCGTTATGAAGGCTATGGACCTCATGGTGTCGCGGTAGTTGTAGATTGTATGACTGATAATCGCAATAGGACTGTTGCCGAGATTAGGCATGCGTTTTCGAAGTGTGGCGGAAAGCTAGGTACGGACGGATCGGTTTCGTATTTGTTTCAAAAAATTGGATATCTTTCATTTGGGTCTGAGATAGATCAAGATGCTCTAATGGACGCTGCGATAGAAGCTGGAGCCGATGATGTATTGGTTGGGGATGATGGAGGCCAGGAAATTTTGATCAACCCTGACGATTTTCACGCTGTTGCGAGCGATATTTTAGCTGCTGGATACGTTCCGGAGACACAAGAAGTAACTCTAAGAGCCGACACAACTGTTGAGTTAGAGTTAGAGCAAGCTGAAAAAATGATGTATTTTATCGACATGCTTGAGGAGTTAGATGATGTGCAAAAAGTTTATTCTAATGCAGAGATATCAAATCAGGTCTTAGACGCTCTTGGGGCTTCTTAGTGTGTTAGGCCTTTTGTGTCGTTAATTCTTGGAATTGACCCGGGTTCGCAAATTACGGGATACGGCCTCGTAGAAGCGCTTAGTGGGAAGATTCGTTGCGTTGACTACGGTTGCATTAAGCTCGGGACGGGGAGAGTGGAGCTTCGCTTGGCGACACTCTTTCAAGAGTTATTAGATCTTGGCGCCAAGTACCAGCTCGTTGAAGTTGCCATAGAAAAAGTTTTTGTAGGTAAAAGTGTCTCTTCTGCACTGAAGCTTGGTCAAGCTCGCGGAGTCGCGCTAATGTTTGCAGGCAGAGAAGGGCTTCCAACTTTTGAATATTCTCCTACTGAAATAAAAAAAGCTACAGTGGGCCGAGGACATGCCGATAAGGCACAGGTACAGCATATGATGAAAGTACTTTTAGGCTTGCAGTCGATTCCACCTCCGGACGCTGCTGATGCACTTGCAGTAGCGATCTGTCACGCTCATACTTCTAGATTCACCGGTCGATTATCTGATTTTGGAGCGGAGCAGTGATAGGGCGTATCTCAGGAGTTTTAGTTGAAAAAGCTGCACAAAAAATTGTCATCGATTGTCTTGGGTTAGGCTATGAACTCGAGACTTCTCTTACCACCTTTTTAAAGCTACCTGACCTGGGACAGAAAGTTTCATTGCACACGCACCTCACTATCAGAGATGATGCACACCTTCTTTATGGGTTTTCCAGTGAGAGTGAGAGAGGATTGTTTCGGAGTTTGCTCAAAGTAAATGGGGTGGGGACTAAAGTTGCCTTGGTGATTTTGTCTGGTATGGATGCTTTGTCGTTTGCGAATTGTGTGCATAACGAAGATGTGGCGCGTTTGAGTTTATTGCCTGGTTTAGGGAAAAAAACTTCAGAAAGACTAATTGTTGAAATGCGAGACCGAGTATCTGACTTTGTAGGAGAGGAAACCGATGGAGCTGGTTCTAAGCTCGCCAGAGATTGTGCAGCTGACGCGATTAGCGGGCTAGTTGCGCTAGGTTATAAAGCGCAAGAAGCCAGTAAATATGTTCACGCAATTGATGCCGGTGATTTGACGAGCGAAAATATTATTCGTGAAGTGCTGAAAAAACTGGTAAAAAAATGATATTTGGTAACGACGATGTCTGAATCTGAGCGCTTGATTACCGGAGCACCTATGCGGGACGACCGTGAGATGGAGCCATCTATTCGTCCTCAACTGTTGGTGGACTACATAGGCCAGACTAGCGTCCACGAGCAAATGGAAGTTTTTATTGGAGCTGCGAAGAAGCGAAATGAGGCGTTAGATCACGTTTTGATTTCTGGGCCACCTGGCTTGGGGAAGACTACTCTGGCGAACATTATCGCTAATGAAATGGGCGTTCAGCTGCGTCAAACATCGGGGCCAGTATTGGAAAAGGCAGGTGACTTAGCCGCCCTATTGACTAACCTAGAACCCCATGATGTTTTGTTTATTGACGAGATTCATAGACTCAACCCTTTGGTAGAAGAGGTTCTCTACCCCGCGATGGAAGACTACCAGCTAGATATCATGATTGGGGAAGGTCCCTCCGCAAGGGCGATAAAGCTAGATTTGCCAAAATTCACACTGATTGGTGCAACTACTAGAGCGGGACTATTAACGTCTCCATTCAGAGATAGGTTTGGTATTTCACAGCGATTGGAGTTTTATTCGGCGCAGGATCTAGCCCTGATTATTCATAGATCGGCTGGGATTTTAAATGTGAACATAGATCCGGAAGCAAAAGTGGAGCTGGCTAGACGTTCGCGAGGGACGCCCCGTATTGCTAACCGGCTGCTTAGAAGGGCTAGAGACTTTGCTGAGATGAAAGGAGATGGAAAGTTAACTGGCGACGTCGCTAGTAAGGCGTTGGACATGTTAAATGTTGATGCTAATGGCTTGGATACTATGGATCGTAATCTGTTACTTGCAGTCATGGAGAAGTTTGACGGGGGACCAGTTGGAATTGATAGCCTTGCTGCCGCAATAAGTGAAGAGAAGGGTACTATAGAAGATGTTATAGAGCCCTACCTGATACAACAGGGGTTCTTAATGCGCACACCTCGTGGCCGTGTTGTGACGTCTCAGACGTGGCAACACTTCGGAATAACACCCTCACAGCACAGTAATACTTTTAGAGACGAACAACTTTCGTAGATGTGTGGTAAGAATGAAGGGTGAATCTATTTTTAGGGTTTATTATGAGGATACTGATGCGGGAGGTATTGTTTATCACGCTAATTATTTGCGATTTATGGAGCGTGGAAGGGCAGAATGGCTTAGATCTTTGGGGCTTGATCAAAACATATTAAAAACAGATTACAGTATCTTATTTGTTGTCGTGAAGTCTGAGATATATTACAAAAGCCCCGCCCGACTTGACGATCAGATAAAGGTTTTTACGGAGGTAAAACAGTTGAAAAGAGCGAGTGTTATTTTTGCGCAGAGGATCGAGAATTCTCTAGTTGAGCTATGCATGGCTAATAATGTCGTGGCTTGTGTCGATTCTAAGAGTCTTGTGCCGAAGCGAATTCCAGATCAGTTACTAGGTATCTTTACGAATGGAGACTGATCTATCAATTCTCAGTTTGATTTGGGGGGCTAGCTCATTAGTAAAAGTAGTGATGCTTTTGTTGTTAGGAGCCTCTTTTGTTTCATGGGCTATTATTTTTGCTAAACGACATTTGATTCTGCAGGTTAGAGACGACATGTTGATTTTCGAGGATGAGTTTTGGGGTACCGATGATCTTACGGAGTTGTACAATACTGTTTCCCAGGACTTCTCCGGCAAAGGCAATGTGATGCAATCCGTTTTCGAAGCCGGCTTTAGGGAGTTTATGCGACTTCGGGAACAGCAAGGATTGTTGCCGTCCGAAATACTTAGTGGTTCGGAGAGAGCTATGAAAGTAGCGTTAGGGCGAAGCCTTGAAGCCTTGGAGACGGACTTACCAAAGTTAGCCACTATCGGATCAGTAAGCCCTTATATAGGACTTTTTGGCACAGTCTGGGGGATCATGAATTCTTTCCAAGCCCTAGGTAACGTCAATCAAGCAACTCTTGCGATGGTGGCTCCAGGGATATCAGAGGCTCTTATCGCAACAGCGATGGGTCTTTTTGCTGCTATTCCGGCTGTTATCGGGTTCAATAGTTTCTCCACTAGAATTGACCATATTTATGGTAGATCAGAACTTTTCATTGAGGAATTTTTGGCAATATTACAGCGACAGGCTAGAGATTAAGGAAGCGCTTTGAACACGAGACAGCGGAGTCGCCGGAAACTAATGTCTGAGATTAATGTGGTCCCTTATATAGATGTAATGCTAGTCTTGTTAGTCATCTTTATGGTCACGGCCCCATTGGTAACTCAAGGAGTAAAAATCACACTTCCGCAGGTGCCTTCGAAAATAATCCCTTCTGAGCAGAGCGAACCGATAATTGTTACGGTCGACTCCCAAGGGAGCTTGTATGTTGATGTAGGAGAAAGCACTGAGACGGCTATTACAGAAGAAATGCTGATTACTCGCGTAGCAGCTATTATTAAGTACCGTCCTGGTTCACAGTTTTTACTGAGGGGTGATGAAGCTGTAGATTATGGGCGTGTAGTTCGCGTGATGGCATTAATTCAGGGCGCTGGCGTTGAGAGTGTTGGCCTCATTACGCAGTCACCAAGGTAGGATTGCCTTGAAAATGTTCCCTTGGTTAAAAACACACGTGATTACGTCTCCTCTATTGCATTCGACTGGGGTTCATCTATTAATGTTTTTACTCGTGATAACCGGTTTTAGCTTTGATGTAGAAGAAAAAATGACTGGTAGTCCACCTGAAAAAATCGTCCGTGCGGTGGCTATCAATGCCGAAATTTTAGATCAAGAGATTAAGAAAATAAGAAAAGCTGAGAACAGGCAAGAGGCAGAAAAAAAACAACGACTAAGGGAGCTTGAAAGAGAGACGGCAGCGCTTTTAAAAAAACGTGATTCCTCGCAAAAACGACTAGCTAAATTGGCAGCAGAAAATAAGCGACTAAAAAACGAAGAAAAAAAAGCGACTCAAAAAAAATTACTAGCAGACAGAAAAGCTAAAGTTGCACAGATAAAAGCTAAAGAAGCTGATTTAAAACTAGTTGAAGCAGAAAAAATGCGTCGTGCAGCACAGGCTCGATATAAGGAAACTGAGTTAGCGCGCAAACAGGCTGCGTCTTTTGCCGAAAAAGAGGCGGAATCGGCTGAGATTGCACGGTATACGACTGCTATTCACGGACGGGTAAGGAGGTTTTTCAACATACTACCTAACTTTGAGGGACTGATTTGTGTCCTTGATATTCGGTTGTTACCGGACGGGAATGTGGCCACTGTGTCCGTGCAGAAAAGTAGTGGCAACGAAGTATTTGATCGCCATGCTGAGAATGCTGTGAGAAAATCTGCGCCATTGCCCGTTCCTGATGAGCCACAGATTTTCAAGAAAATGAGAAGAATATCTTTTGTTTTTGATCCAAAGTTCTAGAATCAAATCTCAATTTTACAGAGCCGCTTTGCTTGTCTGCTTGGCTGCAGGTCCTGCATTAACATCGGCTAGCAATCTTGTTATAAAAATCGAAAAAGGAGTAGTCAAGCCTCTGCTCATTGGCGTGATTCCTTTCAAGACGGGTGATGTGGCGTTACCATTTCAATTTTCAACAATAATTAGTCGTAATTTAGAAAGAACGGGGTTGTTCTCTGCCATCCCATTGGAAGATATGCCGCAAACGCCCCTATTTCGTGCTGTCAATTTCAAAAGTTGGACGGCATTGGGTGTCGAAAATCTGGTCACGGGAGAAGTCAAAAGAAAGGGAGTTGAGCAGTACGAGCTTGAGTTTAGATTGCTTGATACATTTAAAAAATCAACATTGCTGGGATATCGGATCCCGTTTGATCCTAGTAATTCGCGGTTTGTGGCCCATAAAGCTACTGATTTCATCTATAATAAGCTGCTGGGAAAGCAGGGCGCATTTACAAGCTTGCTAGCCTATATAACTGTCGTGAAAAACTCTGAAAAAAGGAAGGTATACCGATTAGTAGTGGCTGAGTCAGATGGCCATAGTCCTAGAACAATTGTGAAATCATATGAACCCCTTATGTCTCCTGCATGGTCCCACAATGGAAAACAGCTCGCATACGTTTCTTTTGAAAGTAAAAATTCTGCAATCTATTTACAAAATTTAAGTGATGGAAAGAGACAGCTACTAGTTTCCGGAAAGGGTATAAACAGTGCACCCTCATTTTCTCCTGATGGAACTCGCGTAGCGATGACATTATCGAGGGATGGAAACCCCGAGATTTACCTTTATTATTTGTCAACAGGGCAGTTAGAAAGAATAACTCGGCACGGAGCAATTGATACAGAACCATCCTGGTCTCCGGATGGAGATACATTAATTTTTACGTCTGACCGGGGTGCAGGAGCACAGATTTATTCTTATAAGTTTGACGGGGTGCCGCCGCAAAGAGTTACCTATAATATGGGGACATATAATGTAAGAGGAAGGTATTCTCCAGATGGTAGAAAAATTGCCGTTGTACATGGGGGGGAAGATGGGTACCAGATTGGGGTGCTTGATTTGAAAAGTAATATTTATGAAATGCTCACCACAGGGATACTTGATGAATCACCCAGTTTTGCTCCTAATGGAAGTATGATTATCTATTCTACTATGACCGATAAAGGTAGTCAGCTAGCCGCCGCATCGGTTGACGGCTATATGCAACAAACATTAGAGCAGCAAGTAGGAGAGGTGCGTGAGCCTGTCTGGGGGCCTTTGGTCCGTTAAGGGGATTGTTAAAGTGTTATTTATTATGGAGAAACATATGAAATATAGATTTTTAAGAGTATTGCCCGTTATCTTGTTATCAATACCTCTTTGCTCTTGTGGGACTTCTTTTATGAAGAAGGATGAACAGATCAAAGCAGCAACAGTTCCGTCAGTGGTTGTGGGTGACTCTGTTGCGACTACTAAGGGTATGGGCTCTAGGGACTATCAGGCGACAGCGATAAATGACACTGCCAGAGCGTCCGACGTAGGTTCTAGTTTAGAGGAAAAGATTATTTACTTTGATTATGACAGCTCCAAGATTCCTGAAAAATTCCTTAACTTGGTCCGTTTGCATGCATCTAACCTAGTCAGTGACCCTGGTATATCGGTTACTTTGGAGGGACACAGCGATGAGCGTGGCTCTCGAGAGTACAATTTAGCACTGGGTGAGCGGCGGGCAATGTCGGTCCGTCAACAGCTTGTTCTACTTGGCGTATCCGCAGGTCAATTAACTGTTGTTAGCTACGGCGAGGAGCGACCGGCGGATGATGGCCATAATGATGCTGCATATGGGATAAATCGCAGGGTAGAGTTAAGGTACTAAACAATGCAATTGTTTGGGTGTAACTGTGTTTGCAGGCTTATGATTTTTGGTGTTTTGTTTGCCTGCGGCATTTACGCTACTATTTTAAGTTCTGAGGAGATTGAGCTGCCGTCGCGTAGTCATGAGGTTGATGGCGAGATTATTTCTACATTATTGCAGCGAGTTGGACATCTGGAAAATGAGATTAAGGTCTTGCGTGCCGAGCTTGAAGACAAGACTTTCTCCTTAGACCGTTCTCTGAGAGAGGTTCAGCTGCACGTGGCCAATTTTTCTGACGTGACGGAAGATACTGAAAAAATTACACCCTCGAATGTTTTAAACGATCCTAGTGCTGAGAGTTTCCCCGTGAGAATTGAGCCTGATCGTCAAGTTCTCGATAAGGAGAAGCTTGTATCCTCGCAGTTTTCGGAGAAGCCCTTTTTTTTGGAACAAGAGCCGATGGCTTTAGATCCAGATACTCTTTATCGGAAGGGTGCCGATTTTTTCAAAACAGGGTTCTATCTAGAGGCAATTGAAGCTTATAGCAGCTTCATAAAAGATCATCCTGCACACACGCGGGTGGGTGGTGCGACCTATCACTTGGGTGAAGCCTACTATGAGTTACGGTTCTTTAAAAAAGCGATACTGCAGTATGAACGCTTGATCGAAGTCTTCCCGGAAAACGCTGTTAAACCGCATGCGATGCTTAAACTAGCCTATTGTTACTATGAGATAGGAGAGCCAGAAGAGTCGCTTGCCATCCTTGAGCGAATTAAGCTGTTCTTCCCCGGGTCCAAGGTTGCTGAGCTTTCCGAGAGACGGCTAAAGAGATTAATGTTTGAATCTCCATAGAAGTTGAGAGAAGGTACTATCAGAGGGCGTTCAGTATGTTAACTTTCTTGCGCGCATCTGCCAGCCTCGACTTTGTTCCTATATCAAACCACTGCCCATCATAAATCGTACCTTGTAGTAATTTCTTGTTTGCTGCGGTAAAAAGCAGCGGTCCTAATGGTTGGTGTTCGCTAGTGGGGTGAGAAAAAAATGATGGTGGGTAAATACCAATCCCTGAATAGGTGTAAAGATTTTTATCGGCTTTCATGACCCACGATCCATCGATACTGAAATCACCCTCCGAGCTGTATTCGGGGTTCGGCACCAAAATAAGATGAGGGTAGTTAGTGCTTGTTTTCAATTGGCTAAAGCTCATGTCAGTCCAAACATCAGCGTTTATCAGCAGAAAAGGCGTTTGCCCTAGCAAAGGGAGGGCTTTAACTACACCGCCGGCAGTTTCAAGTGGAGGAGTCGGCTCTCTAGAATATGTAATGGTCAATCCATACCGCTCTCCTTGACCGATTATTTCTTCTATCATGCCGCCCAAATAAGAAGTATTTATAACCACCTCGGAAAAACCTGATAGTTTTAGACGCTTCAAGTGTCGCTCTAATAGGCTTTCACCGTTGATTTTTATTAAAGGTTTGGGAAGTTTCTCTGTCAAGGGCATGAGTCTTTCCCCACGGCCCGCTGCTAATATCATTGCTTTCAAAGTTGTTCATCCAGAATTTGTTAACACCAGAGGCACTGTAAGGGTACCCAAAGTTCCTCTACAATGTAATCCTCTTGCCGAAACCGGCTATATGAATATTATAAATATGTGTTTTGATCAGTTTTGTTAGTTATTGTCCTTTCTATTCTTTTTGGTTTAGCCATACTGGTTTGGGGGGCTGACAAGTTTGTAGATGGGGCGGTTTCTCTTTCTGCGGGTCTTGGTATCTCAGAGCTACTATGTGGCATTCTGATTGTAGGTTTAGCGACATCTGCCCCCGAGTTATTTGTGTCTGCTGGATCTGCGCTGGAAAGCAAGCCACTTCTGGGCATTGCAAATGCTTTGGGTTCGAATATCGCGAATATTGGATTGGTGCTAGGCCTCGCAATAATGCTTAGTCCAAAGCTTTTAGAAGTGCCTAAAACATTGAGCAATACAGCTTTAATGGTTGTTGCTATGGTGGTGGCTTTTTTTGTACTTTACGACCTCAGACTAGCCGTGATTGATGGGATCCTTCTTTTATCTGTCTTGGCGCTAAGTTTGGCGCTGTCGGTTCGTTTTGCGCGAGCTGACGAGATGGGCGAACTCCGATCTTCACTCCCTGATTACTCCCGTCCTGTGAGTTTATATAAAGCGATTTTCGTTTTGTTTCTTGGTTTAGGAATGTTACTTGCTGGCGCGAAGATGCTCGTTTGGGGAGCCGTTGATTTAGCTAGAGTTTTAGGTGTAAGCGAGACAATAATTGGATTAACTATAGTTGCAGTAGGAACGAGTCTTCCCGAACTCGCCGCTTCGTTGATTGGAGTCTTTAAAAGAAAATCTGATATCGCGATAGGCAATATTATTGGTTCTAATGTTTTTAATAGCTTGGCTGTTCTAGCGATGCCCGCTTTGCTCGCACCTACAGATATTTCCAAAGAGGTTTTCTTCAGAGATGTTTGTTATATGCTTGGTGTAGGGTTAATGTTGTTGTTAGTTGTCTTAGTGAAAAGAGAAAAAGGTTATTTTTCTCGGACGTCTGGAGCAGTTATGTTGGTCAGTTTTATTTCGTATCAGGTTATAGTTTATTTGAGTATTTAATGCCAAGGGATACTGCGGCATCTTCGCGAAGGTATAGATAATGAATCGAAAAAAAATGAGCGAGACAAAAAAAATTAATCGGTCGGACTTGAAGAAAATATGTGCAAAAGTTTTGGAGATAGAAGCTCGTGTATTGACTTCTATCTCAAGAGGGGTAGACGATTCATTTGCTATTGCTATAGAGTATTTGCTTGCCTGTAGCGGCCGTGTAGTTATTCTCGGCGTAGGGAAATCAGGGCACATAGGTGGTAAAATTGCGGCCACGCTTGCTAGTACAGGGACTCCGGCATTTTTTGTACATGCTGGCGAAGCCAGTCATGGTGATATGGGTATGATCGTTTCTGCCGATTTAGTTGTGGCAATTTCTAATTCTGGGGAAACCTCCGAACTGACAGTCTTACTTCCAATGATTAAGCGACTCGGCGTGAAACTTATCAGTATGACTGGTAGTGAATCATCTTCATTAGCGAAAGCGTCGACTGTTCATTTACATGTGAAAGTTTTAGAGGAAGCCTGTCCACTTGGGCTCGCGCCAACGTCGAGTACCACAGCAGCCTTAGCAATTGGAGACGCGCTTGCTGTAGCGCTTTTACAAGCTCGCGGTTTCACTGAATCTGATTTTGCTAAAGCGCACCCTGGAGGTGCTTTAGGACGACGACTCCTGATAAAGGTAGAGGATATTATGCATTCGGGCGCCCAAATGCCGGTGGTTCTCAGCGGAGTCTCCGTTAGCGAAGCACTTAGAGAAATCAGTAGAGCAGGATTGGGAGTGGCCGCCGTTTTATCGGCACTGGGGGATGTTGTTGGAGTTTTTACAGACGGGGATTTGAGGCGCATGTTAGATGCAGGACATGATTTACGGATTGCACCCGTTGAAGACTTCATGACAAAGGATTGTGAAATGGTTACCGCGGACATTCTGGCTGCAGAGGCCCTTAATATAATGCAGGATAAAAAAATCAATGCTCTTTTAGTAACTGATTCTCAAGGGGCGCTAGCCGGCATCTTGAATATGCACGATTTATTATTAGCAAAAGTATTCTGAAATGTCTGACATTGTAAAAGCTTGGGGATTCTCTCTTTTTGCCAGTTTTACTGCCATCGCCAGTTTCTGGTTACTGTTGGATTCCGATAACGATGCTTATTATGAGACGAAAGAAGACTTTAGAGCTCCGGACTATTCTTTCGAAGAAATGAATCGTAGGACCGGAAGCGAGCTTGGGGGATTAAAAAACGTACTCGATGCCGATTTGGTGGAACACTTTCCTAAAGACGACTCTATGGAGCTGGTTCGGCCTTATTTGAAAATTTATAATGATTCTGATGAGCCATGGCATATTAAGTCTGAAACAGGCTGGGTGAGCTCAGGGAATGAGGTAATTCTTCTGCACGGTGAGGTAGAAATATGGAAAAATGGGAAGAATAGGAAGCGCATCTTACAGGCACTTACTACTGAGCTTCGTATTTTACCCAACCAAGAGTACGCTCAAACTGATAATACAGCGATAATCATCGGTCCGTCCTCCGTAACTCATGCTTTAGGCTTCAGGGCTAATTTTTCTCTCAACCATCTGGAGCTGATTGAGCGCGTAAGGACCAAACATAGCAAAAAAAGTTCGAGGGTTGGATTGTGATAATTACATGGTTTTTTAGAGTTAAGTATCCCGCTTTGGCAAGCTTATTTTGTCTCACTCTATTCAGTCACGTTTACGGGTTATCAAGTGACTTTGAGCAACCGATTGAGATAGAGGCAGATTTTGCAGAACTCGATGACGAGAAAGGAGTGACTGTATACATTGGTAAGGTGATTGTTGTGCAGGGGTCTATAGTAATGACAGGTGACCGTTTGACTGCGCGTTTCACATCAGAACGAGAGCTAGAAGATGCGGTATTGGAAGGACGGCTAGCAACGTTCAAACAGACTCCCGACTTGGGAGGGCTGGATATAGAAGGGGAGGCTGAGATAGTAGAAATGCATGCATTTGAAAATATATTTTATTTAACGGGAAAAGCCAAGGTTACACAAGGGAAAAGGTTAACGCAGGGTCATCGCATTAGTTATGATACTGAGAGAAGCCTTGCCACGGTAAGAGCTTCAAAGGGTAACGGTCGTGGAGGAAAGTTGGATCCTGGAGAGGGTGGGCGAGTGAGAATAATTATTCCTCCTAAAGAGAGCGTCAAGCCTTCCTTGTTAGAAAAGGACTAAATAAAAAGATGTGTTGGATATATTCTTTTCAGTCTCACGTTTATTGCGTTAGTCATTGTCACCGGAGTAAGTAATAGATGAGTGTGCTCACAGTTAAAAATTTGTCCAAGACATTTAAATCCAGAATGGTTGTGAAAGATGTAACCTTAGATTTAGAAAGCGGTGAAGTCGTTGGACTGTTGGGCCCCAATGGTGCTGGAAAAACAACCAGTTTCTATATGATAGTTGGATTAATAAAAAGCGATCGTGGGTCAATCATGCTTGACCAAGAAGAGATAAGCTTCTTATCTATGGATGCTCGTGCTCGGAAAGGTATTGGATACCTTCCGCAAGAAGCATCTGTGTTCAGAAAATTGACGGTCGAAGATAATATAATGGGAGTTTTAGAGATTAGAAAAAATCTGTCTTTAGAGCAGAGAAGAAAGAAGCTCGAGTCCTTGCTAAAAGAGTTCCATATTGATCACATTCGTAATAGTGTTGGAATTTCCCTTTCCGGAGGGGAGCGCAGGCGGGTAGAAATCGCGAGAGCGTTAGCAAGTGAGCCGCGTTTTATTTTACTCGACGAGCCCTTTGCGGGAGTTGATCCGATTTCTGTTGGAGATATACAGCAGATAGTGTCGCACTTAAAGAACTTGGGGATAGGAGTGTTGATTACTGACCACAATGTTCAAGAGACGCTAAAAATTTGCGATCGTGCATATATTGTAAATGAAGGAACGATAATAGCCGAAGGAAAACCTGAGAAGATTTTAGAAAATGAAGTAGTTCGCCAAGTATACTTGGGGGACAATTTCTCGATTACTTAATGAGCTAATTAGCTTTTATTGTTTGTTGACTTTCTACAGGAAGTTTCACTTACCTGCTAAAAATATTAATTTTACTATGAAATCATCACTGCAATTAAAAATTGGCCAAAGTCTGACTATGACACCGCAGTTGCAGCAGGCGATAAGGCTGCTCCAGCTTTCTGCTAGTGAGTTACACCAAGAAATACAAGACTGTATAGAGAAGAACCTGATGCTCGAGCTTGTCGAAGATGAGTTTCCTAATTATATCTCCAGTAACGTTATGCATGATGAAAGTCAGTTCAAACAGCAAGCAATCTCCGAAACGCGCACCCAGAATGCAGACTGGCAAGAGTCTGCTTATGAAGGCCACTCAATGGACCTAGAGCAGATCACTGAAACGGAGACGCTCTCTTTACGAGGACATTTGTTGTGGCAATTAAATTTACTTCCCCTTAGTGAATCTGACGTCGTTATTGGTGTTGCTATCATAGACGCAATAGATCTAAATGGCAGATTAGGTGTGAGTACTGAAGAGATCAGGGTTTCCTTAAAAAGACCCGGGCAAGAGGCGCCACAGGATGATGAAATCTCTTCAGTTCTGAAAATCGTGCAGACATTCGAACCAACAGGTGTAGCTGCTAGAACACTTTCTGAATGCCTATTGATTCAGCTTCGCGAACTTTCTTCGGAAGTTCCTTTTCTGGAAGCTACAAAAGCATGTGTCAAAGATTTTTTAGAGATGATCGGAAGACGAGAGTACCAGAAAGTATATAAAAGCTTAGGAGTCTCGCCTGACGATTTTCAGAAAGTTCTAGAGTTAATTAGGTCATTAAATCCCATGCCGGGTAATGATTATGGGATAGACAAGGTTGATTACGTGATCCCTGATGTTTTTGTGTTCTGTGAGAAAGGCCTGTGGATTGTCGAGCTTAATGAGCAAGTTGTACCTAAGCTCAGAGTTAATAAATCTTATTCTAATATGTTGCAAGGAGAAAGAGGTAGTGCTGTGGGGACAACCTTGAGGAGGCATTTGCAAGAAGCCCGTTTTCTAATAAAAAGTTTAGCAAGTAGAAATGACACGCTACTAGCCGCGGCATCAGCAATAGTTGAGCGACAGAAAGGGTTTTTGGCTTTTGGAGATCAAGCAATGAAGCCTCTTGTAATGCATGAAATTGCTGAGGCGATTAGTATGCATGAGTCGACAGTATCCCGAGTCACCGCAAATAAATATATGCATACTCCTCGAGGAGTCTTTGAATTGAAGTATTTCTTTTCAAGCCAATTGAATAGTGATCTAGGGACAGTATCCTCCGTGGCGATTCGTGCAGTAATTAAAAAATTAGTAGCTGCTGAAAACAAATTAAAGCCTTTAAGTGACAACAAACTATCCCAAGCTTTGTCTTCCCATGGAATACAAGTTGCTCGGCGAACCGTAGCTAAGTATAGAGAGCTTCTGTCCATACCTGCTTCGTCGGAGAGACGAAAGTTTAATGAATGAGAAGAATGTCTTTGCATCGATTAAGCCACTGGAGGAAAACCTTGCGGGGAGTTTGCATATGTCTCCCCTTTTTGATGAATTTATAGACGAGCCGCTATACTTGTAGAGATTACTACTATGGGAAGACTAAGAATTTGACTCTTAGACCTTGTGCAGGAACCTCTGTTGCTAAAATTAATAGAAAGTCTTTCTTTTTCCGTAGAATTTATTCGAATAGATAAGCCGACTAATTTTGACACTTCCGACAATATATCGGTAGATTTATTTTTGAAGTCAAAATTGTTTGGAAAACCCGAGAAAAAGGCGCGATTATAATAAAACCAGTTGGTGGAGAGGGAATCAAGTTCTAAAGAGTGGTTATTCCTTTGATAGCCATAGTAGTGTTGTTGCTCTACTGATAGATAGTCAAAGTTTATAGCTACTTTAGTGTTATAAATATACACACGTGCTAAAGCTATAGATGGCCCCAATTTTAGGTAATAATCTTCGTGTCTAAAAATAATCGTAATCAAGAGCTGCTGAGAGACATCCAAGTATTGCTAGAATCGAACGAGATTCAAGAATTAAGAGATCTGTTGGTCACTATTCATCCCTCTGAAATAGCTGATGTTCTTGAATCGTCGGCAAAGGCCGATCGTCATCGAATATGGGTATGTATTGACCCAAATGTTGAGGGTGAGATACTTTCTTACGCTAACACCTCAGTTAGGAACAGCCTTGTTCAGCAAATGGAACCTGCTGAGGTTGCTAGCGCGACTAATTTCCTCGACTCTGATGATATGGCGGACATTCTGCAAGATCTCCCAGAAGAGATGGCAGATGAAATTTTGTTGTCTATGGATGAGCAGAATCGCCAGAGAGTTAGCGTCGTGCTCAACTTCCCCCCTGATACGGCAGGCGGATTGATGAATATTGACACGGTTACTGTTAGGTCTGACGTTGATGCAGATGTGGTCTTGAGATATATGCGCAGGCTAAAAGAAATGCCTGATAATTTTGATCAGCTTTTTGTGGTGGATCGCGGAGATGTGTTTTTAGGCGTCCTTCCATTGACGACTCTCGTCCTAGCTCAACCTCACGCAAAAATAAAAGACATCATGGCAACAGATCAACCGGTTATTTGGGCTGATAGTGATATAAGCGAAGTCGTGACTATTTTTGAACAGCGAGATCTGATTTCGTCTCCTGTGACGGATAGAAGCGGTAAATTATTAGGTCGGATTACTATTGATGACGTGGTCGATGTTATCAGAGAGCAAAGCGATCACTCCCTGATGCTGGCTGCCGGTTTAGATGACGAGTCTGATGTTTTTGCTCCTATTCTGACCACGACGCGACAGCGATCTCTTTGGTTAGCGGTTAATCTCGGTACTGCCTTGTCGGCTGCCTGGGTAATAGGCCTCTTTGAGGCGACGATTAAAGAGTTAGTGGCTCTAGCAGTCCTAATGCCAATTGTTGCAAGCATGGGTGGAATTGCTGGAAATCAAAGCTTAACCATTGTCTTGAGAGGATTAGTTTTGGGCCATGTGGGAGACACTAATGCCCGAGCAGTGATTTGGCATGAAGTTGGAGTAGGGCTTTTAAATGGTTTTATTTGGGCGATTGTTGTCGCTGTTGTAGCAGCGCTATGGTTTGACAACTTTGGCTTGGGGGCAGTAATAGGATGTGCCATGGTTTTGAACTTGTTGACTGCTGGGCTTTTTGGAGCATCTATACCGGTATTACTTAAAAAAATAAATGTAGATCCAGCTTTAGCAGGAGGAGTAGTTCTGACGACGGTGACAGACATTGTTGGCTTTTTGGCTTTCTTGGGACTAGCGTCGCAATTTCTGGTGTAGAGAGAATAAAACTAGGAATATAGTATTTATGTGTTAGTATGCATGATGCAGACGCTATGTTGTAAAAATGATACAACAGCGGCAGCTGAAGTTAATAATGTTTCATTTATGGAAAGAAGCAGGGAGCTTTTGCAACGACTGGGTTGTTGTTAATCTATAATGTGAATAGAAGCCAAATGTAAGGCAAAAATTTAAAGTTCGTGGGAGACCTACAAAATGTACAAAATTTCAAAGTTGTCAGCAGTTCTTATAGCCGGTTTGCTCCTAGGGGGCTGTGCTAACAGTGACCTAAAGCCTACTGATATTCTATGCCCGCTTCTTGGCGGGACATTAGGTGCTGGTGTAGTCGCTGGTGGCCTCGATGGGGACGATAAGGGTGCGATGATGCTTGGAGCCGCAGTAGGTGCTGGTTTAGGCCATTTTATCTGCAATGCAGGCGACGAGTAAAATCACTCAAGTTTAGAGTGGGCTGAGAACGCCCGCTCTGTTCTGAAGTCTAAGTTACCAAGAACCACTGATTTCGTAAGCTTTCGGAGCTCAGAGCAATCCGTGTGTCCTTTAACTTATTCTAGATGCGGCCGCGGTATCAGAGACTAATTTACCAGCTGAATATAAGCCATTGGTTGACGATAGGTTCAACTTTGCCATCCAGTTTGGTCTCAAGTAACCCATCTCCATCATGGTCAAGAAAGTAATAAGACGGTCCGACGCTAGGGGTAATCTTAACCATATAAAGTCTGCCGTTTATGCGGTATTCCTGGTGGGTCGCACCCTTTTTTTGGACAATAGTGATGTCCGGCTCAACCGCTTCATTTATATACGCGTCGTCTGGCACCAGAACTATGGGTGGTGGTGGTGCGTCCGTAAACTCTTCCGCGGCCAACAATGTCCCGTAGCTAATGGCGGCCACCATTATCCACGCTGACCAAACTATTCCCGTAAATTTTTTCATCCGAGCATTCTCTCTCTATGTAGATTTAGCTGTTACTATTGTATAGAAGAATAGCACTGAAACTACTTATAAGACATTAACCTTTGAAAAAACATAACTGAACTTTTGGTCAAAAAAATGGATGAGAATCTTTTAATCCTTGTTGATGGCTCTTCATATCTTTATCGAGCATTTCACGGACTTCCGGCACTAGCTAATTCACAAGGCCACCCTACTGGTGCCATTCACGGTGTACTAAATATGCTTGGCCGATTGAAGTCTGACTACCCTACGGCATTTTTTGGCGTCGTGTTTGATCCCAAAGGCAAAACTCTTAGAGATGAATATTTTCCTAGTTATAAAGCGCAGCGACCTCGAATGCCGGAAGAGCTCTCAATGCAGATTTTACCACTATTCGATATAATCCGAGCTCTTGGCTACCCTCTTGTCCAAGTCCCTGGGGTAGAGGCAGATGATGTGATTGGCACCTTAGCTGATAAGGCAGCTAACAAAGGAATGCGAGTAGTCATTTCAACTGGCGACAAAGATTTCGCACAGCTCGTCAATGAAAAAATTTCACTCGTCAACACAATGGATAAAAGCACCCTTAATGAAGAAGGAGTGATGAATAAATTTGGCGTTCGTCCTAATCAGATAATCGACTACCTTTCGTTGATGGGTGATAGCGCTGACAATATACCCGGAGTGCCAAAAGTTGGCCCGAAGACAGCTGTAAAATGGCTTACGCAATATGGCTCCCTCGAGAATATTATTACAAATGCTACGGAAATCTCAGGAAAAGTAGGAGAGAACTTAAGAGAATCTATTGATAAATTACCCCTTTCTCGCCGTTTAGTGACTATTCTTAAAGATATTGATGTCGGCATTCAAGTTGAAGATATTTGTCTTTCAGGTTCTGATAATTCGTTGTTACGCGAACTTTATACCAAGTATGAGCTAAGGTCGGCTTTAGCCTTATTAGACCGTGAAAACGATGTCACATCAAAGGAGCGTACAGGGCTTACTATAGCAGGAGATATGGAGAGGACTCACTCAAAGCCTAGCGAGGAGAAAGAGGATGCAGTTAATTATGAGACGATATTAGAACTTCCAGTCCTTGAAGAGTGGATAGCCAAGCTCTCTTCCCAAGCATACTTTTCGTTCGATACTGAGACAACCAGCCTGGACTATCTGAAGGCTGAATTAGTGGGGGTGTCTTTTTGTTTTGAAAGTGGGCATGCTGCATATTTACCATTGATGCATAGCTATCCAGACGTCCCTAGTCAGATACCGATTGAGGTCGCGCTGGGCAAATTAAAAACCATACTTGAAGATGAGAAAATTGGGAAACTAGGGCATAACCTTAAGTATGACCGTCATATCTTGCTAAATTATGATATCTCTCTGAAAGGCAAGCTAGACGATTCTATGCTGGAGTCTTATGTCCTCAATAGCACCTCAACACGGCACAATCTCGATGCACTTGCTCTGCAATACTTGGGTGTGAAAACAACTCACTATGAAGAAGTCGCTGGGAAAGGGGCTAAGCAAATTAACTTTTCTCAAGTGCCTATAGAGGTGGCGACTCCGTATGCAGCAGAAGATGCAGATATTTGCTGGCGATTACATAAGGTTTTCAGTCAAATGCTCAGCGAACAACCAAGGTTGTCGCAGGTGTATAAGGACATAGAGTTACCGTTGTTGAGTGTCTTAGGCAACATTGAAAGAGATGGAGTTAATATTGATCCTGGGATGTTAGCGGATCAAAGTTCCAAGCTTTCAAATACCTTAGATGAATTGGAGATCCAGGCACATAATTTAGCTGGAGAAGTCTTTAACATGGGATCGCCCAAACAGATACAGGCCATTCTTTTTGAAAAGATGGAGCTTCCAGTTCTATCGAAAACTCCAAAAGGACAGCCTTCAACCGCGGAGTCAGTGCTCCAAGAGCTTTCCCATGACTATCCTTTGCCTGGAGTTATTTTGCAGTACCGTTCGATGAGTAAGCTAAAGTCAACGTATACCGATAAATTACCAATGCAGATTAATCAAACCACCAAAAGAGTGCACACTAGTTATCATCAGGCCATCACAGCTACAGGCCGTCTTAGTTCATCAGATCCTAATTTGCAAAATATCCCAATACGTTCCCTAGAGGGTCGTCGGATTAGGAAAGCTTTTAGAGCCCCATCTGGGACAACTATTATTGCTGCGGACTATTCTCAAATAGAGCTGAGAATAATGGCGCACCTTTCCTCAGATGAGGGCCTTTGTGCGGCTTTTAACGAAGGGTTAGATGTTCATCGTGCGACTGCTTCAGAGGTTTTTTCTGAGGAAGTTGCATTGATTACGAGTGATCAGAGAAGAGCCGCTAAGGCTATCAATTTTGGTTTGATTTACGGAATGTCAGCTTTCGGATTGGCGAAACAATTGGGGATTGATCGGGCTAGTGCTCAAAGGTATATCGAGACTTATTTCTCTAGGTATCCAAAAGTGTTGCAGTTTATGGAAGAGACTAAAGCCTCTGCTCGTGAAAAAGAATTTGTAGAAACTGTATACGGGCGCAGGTTATATTTGCCAGACATTAATGCTCGACGAGCCCAGGTCCGCCAATATGCGGAGCGCACGGCAATCAATGCACCAATGCAAGGGACTGCTGCAGATATCATTAAGTTAGCTATGATAAGAGTCTCCGATTGGATGCAGAGCTCTGATGTACCTGCAAAGATTATAATGCAAGTCCATGATGAATTAGTGATCGAAGCGGAGACTTCATCTTTGCAGAGTATCATCGACTCTGTTCGACACATCATGGAATCCGTGGCCAGCCTTGATGTGCCGCTTTTGGTAGATGTAGGGCACGGAGAAAATTGGGAAGAAGCACACTGAGGAAGGATAGAGACGTAATTCTTTCATGAAAAACGTCGTGTTACTATTCGAGTTGATATCGCAGCTAAGTATGGGGAACCCTACTTTGTAATATTTTAATTTAAAGTAGATTGATGAGAGGTAGTTTATGATTTTAATCCCCGCTATCGATTTAAAGGGCGGAAAATGCGTGCGCTTAGTGCAGGGAGACATGAAACAGGACACGATTTATTCTGATGATCCTTTAGCGATGGCCGCCCGATGGGTAGATGAAGGTGCGAAAAGGCTGCATGTCGTTGACTTGGATGGCGCATTTGGTGGCGCACCAGCCAACCGACAGGTTATTCATGATATCGCGAGCGCGTTCCCAGAGGTGGCAATACAAGTGGGCGGAGGTATCCGTGATGAAGACACGATACAGTCGTATCTTGATGCTGGCGTTAGCTATGTAATTATAGGAACCAAAGCGGTTACAGCACCCCATTTCGTTTCTGATGTCTGTATAGAATTTCCAAATCATATTATTGTTGGCTTAGATGTGAGAGATGGGAAAGTAGCAATTGACGGTTGGTCGAAGCTTTCTAAGCACAATGCCCTAGATCTTGCCTTACAATTTGAAAATGATGGTGTTCAGGCAATTATTTATACTGACATTGGTAGAGATGGGATGATGATGGGGCTAAACATAGACTCTACTGCGGCTTTGGCCCGGGCACTTAAAATACCTGTAATTGCCTCGGGTGGCGTTACCAATCTCGAAGATATTCGGGGGCTGGCTGAAGTTGAGGATGATGGAGTTGCTGGTGCGATCACAGGGAAAGCAATTTATGAGGGGACTTTGGACTTCGCGGAAGCACAAAAGCTGGCTGACGAGCTTACAGGGTAGAGAAATGGCAGTTTCAACGCGCATTATTCCTTGCTTAGACGTTGATGCTGGGCGCGTTGTCAAAGGAGTTAAGTTTGTTGATATCAGAGATGCAGGAGACCCTGTTGAAATAGCTCGACGGTATGATGCGCAAGGTGCGGACGAAATAACTTTTCTGGATATTACCGCTAGTAAAGACAACCGCAATACGATGGTGCCGGTTGTAGAGGCCGTGGCGTCGGAAGTATTTATACCTTTGACAGTCGGAGGTGGTATAAGAACAGTTGATGATGTCAGGCGGATGCTGATTGCTGGGGCTGATAAGGTCTCTATAAATACCGCCGCAATAGAAAATCCCAAGTTAATTGAAGCTGCCGCTAATTATTTTGGTTCTCAATGTATTGTAGTGGCGCTCGATGCTCGTCGCTCGACAAGTAAGCCTCACTGTTGGGAAATCTATACACATGGAGGTAGGAAGCCGACGGGCCTGAATGCTGTCGACTGGGCTTGTCAAATGGCATCGGCGGGTGCTGGTGAAATACTGTTGACGAGCATGGATCGAGATGGCACGCGGGATGGTTATGATCTTGAGTTAACGAGAGTGATAGCAGACGCAGTCGAAATCCCAGTTATAGCCTCTGGTGGTGTGGGTAGTCTAAACGATCTCGTTGAAGGTGTTACGGAAGGACGGGCGAGCGCGGTTCTAGCAGCAAGTATTTTTCATTTTGGAGAGTATACTGTGTCTGACGCTAAGGAATTGATGCGCGAGTTTGGTTTGGAGGTACGCTTGTGAAAGTTTTAGATGAAGTGAAATGGAATGGCGATGGTCTCATTCCTGCGATTGCTCAGGACTTTGAGTCATTGAAAGTCCTTACTTTAGCTTGGATGAATAAAGAGGCTCTCGCAGCTACAATTAAAGAAGGTCGTGTAGTCTACTGGTCTAGGTCAAGGAAAAAATTGTGGCGTAAAGGGGAAGAGTCTGGCTTTGTACAAAAAATAAAAGAAATAAGAATGGATTGTGATCAGGACACGGTTCTTTTGAAAGTGCAGCAATTAGGAAATGTAGCCTGCCATACCGGAAGAGAGGTATGTTTTTATAAACGCTACCTTGACGAACAATGGATAGATTCAGAACCTGTTTTGGTAGATGCTGATGTCATTTACTCCTCCGGCAGCAGAGTAAAGGATTAACCTAATGTCAGATGTGTTAAAAAAATTAAGCAAAGTAATTGAAGAGCGCTCCCAGCTGGACTCGAAAGAATCATATGTGGCGAGTCTATTTGAGGCCGGCTTGGATCAAATTTTAAAGAAGGTTGGTGAAGAGGCTGTCGAAGTTGTGCTGGCTGGAAAAAATGAGGACGACTATCAAGTAGTATACGAGACTGCTGATTTGTGGTTTCATTCGATGGTTCTTCTGAAATATAGAGGTATTGAACCTTCAGATGTCCTGTCGGAGCTGGAAAGACGTTTTGAACGCTCGGGGCTAGAAGAAAAAGCGAGCAGAAAAAGTTAATATGTAGTTATAGAGAACTAATTAGCTTATATATATTGGAGATTGAGATGGGTTTTGGAATAAAAGAGCTGGTAGTTGTTTTGGTGATCGTTGCTTTAGTGTTCGGTACTAAGAAAATAAAAGGTGTAGGTAGCGACGTGGGAGGCTGGATCCGTGATTTTAAAAAAGCGATGAAAGAAGAGCCTACTAGCCCACTTGAAGAACATAGTGAAGCACACAGTGAAGCTAGAACTATAGATGGCGAGGCCGTTTTAGATAGCGAGACTGTTGTTGAAAAAGAACGAGTCTGATACCTAGACGCTATGTTTGATATTGGTTTTTGGGAACTTGGCGTTATTTTTGTGATTGCTCTCATCGTGGTCGGGCCGGAAAAGATGCCTGGGTTAATAAAGGGTGCCGGTCAATGGATCGGTAAAATTCAAAGAACAGTGCGCAGCATGCGTTATGAGATAGAAAAGGAAGCCCAAACGGCCGAATACAGACAACTTAATAAGGAATTTTTGGAAGAAGATAAGCAGCTTAAAGACTTGGCTCGCGAACCTTTCAATGATGGCATTTCTTCTCAGGACCGGCCTCCACAGCCTCCTGATGAAAAACTAGCTAACGACAAATAAATTTCACTTCCTCGTTTAAAGAAGTTATCGGCTTTTACCCATGTTTTTCAGCAAAAATAAAAATAAACAAGATGCCGCGTCAGCTGAAAGTGATGGCCAATCTTCTACTAAGGAGCAAACTTTTGTATCTCACCTAGTAGAGATGAGAGATAGGCTGCTAAAAGCAATTGCGTGCGTCTTCGTGGTTTTACTGTGCCTGTTTCCTTTTTCTAATTTTCTTTATGGTTTGATTGCCGAGCCGCTATTAGTCCATTTAAGCGGGTCGAGCACAATGATAGCCACCCAAGTAGCCTCTCCATTCTTGGCTCCTTTTAAACTAACAGCTTTCGTCGCAGTAGTGATTTCTGTTCCCTATATTTTTTTTCAAGCTTGGTCTTTCATTGCGCCGGGACTATATATGAAGGAGCGCCGGTTAGCTTTGCCCCTAATTGTTTCAAGTACTATTCTTTTTTATCTTGGAATAGCGTTTGCTTATTACGCCGTTTTTCCTTTAGTCTTTGGTTTCTTTACTTCAGTGGCTCCAGAGGGAGTCACTATTATGACGGATATTTCGCATTATCTTGACTTTGTGTTGAAGATATTTTTGGCATTCGGTGCAGCTTTCGAGGTACCTGTTGCCACCTATTTAATTGTTAGGAGCGGACTATCAACTGTTGAGTCGCTTGGAAAGAAAAGACCATACATCATAGTAGGCTCTTTTGTCTTAGGTATGGTTCTAACTCCACCGGATGTGATATCTCAGACAATGTTAGCGCTACCGATTTGGGTTCTTTATGAAATCGGTTTGTTAATGTGTAAGTGGACTATTCCAGTCGAAGGATCTGACGATGAGCAATAAAAAGCTCACGCTGATCTTTTTATAGTATTTATTTTTCCATTGTCTGCAATTAATAAAATGTCCGCTGGCCTCTGAGCAAATATTCCATTCGTCACTACTCCTGTAATTTGGTTAAGTTGGGTTTCTAAATCTACAGGTGCACTTATTTTCATATTATGTATGTCCAAGATATAATTACCGTTGTCCGTTAGAAATTTTTCTCTCCATCTTGGGGTTCCTCCTAGTTTAGCGATTTCTCTCCCGACATAACTCCTGGCCATCGGGATAACTTCAATAGGAAGAGGAAAACTACCCAGTTGGCTAACTAGTTTCGTGTCGTCAGCGATACAGACAAAGAGCTTGCTCGCCGCCGCCGTAATTTTCTCTCTTGTAAGTGCTCCACCTCCGCCCTTTATCAGATGCCTATGATTAGTTGCTTCGTCAGCGCCATCTACATAGACATCTAATTGTGTGACAGAATCTAAAGGAATAATTGGGATACCTAGTTCTCGTAATTTTTTTTCTGTAGCATCAGAACTAGCGACGGCTCCTTGGATTCTTGATTTTATTTTACCTAATTCTGCTATAAAACAGTCTGCAGTACTGCCCGTTCCAACACCTACAAAAAAATCATCTTCTATATATGTGATGGCTGCTTTTGCAACAGCTTCTTTCTTTTCAATTTGAGTAGTCATGTCCGTTCCTGATAATAAAAAAATATTTGACCAAAGGAAATGTTATCTTATTACGATGAAAAACAACTATCCAGACTTGATTCGTAAAGCTCCAGTGTACGATGTTGCCACAAAGACCCCATTAGACTTTGCTCCTTTGATTTCTAAGCGCATGAGTTCTCAGATATGGTTTAAGCGAGAGGATTTACAGCCAGTTTTCTCGTACAAAATCAGGGGCGCTTATAATTTAATGTCATCGCTTTCGGATGAGGTGATGCGTTCGGGAGTAGTGGCGGCTTCAGCTGGAAATCATGCACAAGGTGTTGCCTTATCAGCTAAAAAGCTTGGAGTGAAGGCAACTATTGTGATGCCTAAAACCACTCCAGAGATTAAAGTGGAAGCGGTTGTCCGTTTAGATGGGCGTGTGATCTTGCACGGGAATAGCTACGATGACGCTAGTGATTATGCTCAGAAATTTGCGCTAGAAAAAAACATGCCTTACATCCCTCCGTATGATCATCCACTGGTTATTGCTGGACAAGGAACGGTTGGTTTAGAAATACTAGAACAGTTTACAACCTTACCTGATGCTATTTTTGTGCCAGTGGGTGGGGGTGGTTTAATTAGCGGAGTTGCGGCTTATGTAAAATCGGTTGCGCCTACTGTTAAAATCATAGGGGTCGAGCCTGCCGAAGCGGCTAGTATGACCGCTGCTTTATCCTCTGGGCAGAGAGCAACTCTCGATCATATTGGAATCTTTGCGGACGGTGCCGCGGTAAAGCAGGTTGGAGAGGAGAATTTCCGCATAGCCAAAGAGTATGTCGATGAAATGCTGACTGTCTCTATAGATGAAATGTGCGCTGCGGTTAAGGATATTTTCGAAGAAACGAGATCCATAGCAGAGCCGGCGGGAGCCTTGGCTCTGGCCGGCGCAAAACAGTACATTATAAAACACCCTAATGTCATAACTAATTCTGTTGCCATATTGAGTGGGGCGAACGTCAATTTTGATAGGCTAAGGCACATAGCGGAATTAGCTGAGCTTGGCGAACAGCGTGAGATCTTAATTGGCGCGACTCTACCTGAAGTGGCTGGAACCTTTAGAGATTTTTGTCATGCTCTCGGTCCGCGCCTTATTACAGAGTTTAATTATAGAATGTCGAACGAAAATACAGCGGCTGTTTTTGCTGGAGTGAAGGTTAAAAATAGAGATAAAGAGCGTGAGATTCTAATGGATAATCTTACTGATAAGGGTTATCTACCGATAGACATGACCGATGATGAAGTTGCGAAAATCCACCTTCGTTTCATGGTTGGCGGCCGTAGTAGCGTTCCTATAGACGACGAGCGACTACTGAGGTTCGAGTTTCCTGAAAGAGCTGGGGCTTTGCTCCATTTCCTTTCACACTTAGGTGATAAATGGAATATAAGTTTATTTCACTATCGTAATCATGGTGCAGCATATGGGCGAGTTTTGATGGGGATCCAAGTCCCTGAGTCGGATTTTGCTGATTTTGAAAATACGCTTTCTAGTCTTGGATTCCCCTACGAAAATGAAACAATGAATCCGGCTTATCATTTGTTTTTGAATTGATTTAAAACACTCAGTTGTTGTTATCAATGTTATTGAGCTATGCTCTTCATAAGCACTGTTGCTATATAAGGAGGTTGGAAAATTCAAGACGATCCGCTTAGTGAATTTACAAGTCGTCCTTATTTTAAGGCGTCTTTCCTCGTGTTCGATCTAAAAGCGACCCATGAATTTTATACAGAGATTCTAGGGTGCCGTGTTGTCGTAGAGACGGACACTCTTTTAGAAATGGATTTCTTTGGAAATCGTATAGTTGCTAGACTTGCAAGCAGTAGACTTTCAAAATCTGAGAGCCGTATTGGTCTGGGAGAAGAATCCTTTCCTGTGTTTGGATTGGTGATGAGTTGGAAGGATTGGCACAGGGCGGTTGATCACATGAATTATATCGGTGTTGATTTTAAAGTCGCCCCTTATACAACTAGCAAAGGCACCCAGGAAGAAAGTGCTATTTTTTGTCTTTACGACCCCTCTGATAATATATTAGAATTCAGGGCGTATAGAAACATCTAATCTGCAGTTGATTCGGTGCTAAAGATTTGAGAGAGTTGTTTGCCTGGGTTAGGCGCTTTCATAAATGCTTCCCCTACTAGGAAGGAGCTAATTCCTGCATCTAGTAGCATTCTCACGTTTTCAGGGGAGTGTATTCCGGATTCAGATACCACTAGCCGCTCTTTTCCTATGGTCTTATATAAGGTTAGACTTGTGCGAAGGTCTGTTTCAAAGGTTTTTAGGTTGCGATTGTTTATTCCAATGATAGCCTCCGAAATGGGTCGTGCTCGTGCCAGTTCGTCAGCTGTATGCACTTCAATGAGGACATCCATGCCTAGTTGTATCGCCTCGTCAGAGAGCTCTTTAAGCTCCTCATCTGACAGGCATGCGACTATTAGTAAGACGCAGTCTGCACCGAGTAGGCGCGATTCAGATATCTGATAGCTGTCTATCATGAAGTCTTTTCTTAATATGGGGAGATTACAAGAATTTTTCGCTGATATTAAATCAGCATCACTGCCTTGAAAAAAAGGTACATCAGTTAGAACGGAGAGACAGCTTGCTCCCGCAGCCTCATAGGATTTAGCGATCTCTGCAGGATTATAGTTCGAACAAATTAGCCCTTTGCTTGGCGACGCTTTTTTACACTCGGCGATTACTGCAGGCCGCTTCTTTTGTATAGTAGAAATCAGGTTGGTTTTAAAGCCACGAGGTCTTTCCATATCAGAAATTTTAGCATCAATCTCAACGCGTGAATTTTTCTGCTTCCGCTCTAGTACTTCAAGCCTTTTAGACTCTATTATTTGAGTAAGTATATCTTTCATATTTTTATATTTACTGTTTAAAGGTGTTCGTGTAGTCAATGAATTCCGAAAACTTTTTAGCCGCTTTCCCATCAATGAGAGCATTTGAAGCCATTTGGACGCCTGAGCCAAGATCCGAGACAAGACCGCCTACATATAGTGCCGCTCCAGCATTTAATGAGACTACATTGTGGGCGGGACCTACCTCTCCCAGAAATATCTGGTTGATTATGGATAAGCTTTCGCGTGGGCTTATAGCTAACAAGGCTTGGTTATTCTCTTCTTGCCGTATATTGAAGTCATCAGGCTTTATTTGGAAATGCCTGACAACTCCGTCTTTTACTTCGGCTACTGTTGTTGGTGCTGAAATACTTATCTCATCCATGCCATCGGCAGCGCAAACTATAAGTGCATGCTTCGTCCCTAGTGTCTTTAATACATCAGCGATTTTTGGGACCCACATCGGTGAGAAGACTCCTATCACTTGCCGATCAGCACTCGCGGGATTAGTCATCGGACCTAAGATATTAAATAAAGTTCGGGCTCCAATTTGTTTCCTTACTTTCCCTGCATGTCTTGTAGCTCCATGATGGGCGGGCGCGAACATAAAACCGATTCCATTGGCATGTATACATTTAACTACTTGTTCGGGGGATAATGCTATAAGCGCACCCGCTGCCTCCAGCACATCTGCACTGCCACTTGCGCTGCTAGCTGCTCTATTCCCATGTTTTGCAACGAGCCCGCCACATGCTGCAGTAACGAAAGCTGCAGCGGTAGATATATTGAAGCTACTACTGCCATCTCCGCCAGTACCACAGGTGTCTATTAAAGGTGCAAGGCCAACATCCACCTTCGTAGCAAATTTACGCATCACCGTGACAGCTGCCGAGATCTCATCGGTGGTTTCTTCTTTCATTTTTAATGCGATTAAAAATGCGGCTATTTGTACGTCGGAAATCGCACCGGACATCATCTCGGTCATTATTGTAGTCATTTCATCGTAGGAGAGATCATCGCCATCAGCTACTTGCTTTATATTTCTGCTAATGTCCACTTAGCCTACCTTATAATTTTAAAAAATTTTCGAGCAACAGATGACCGTGCTCAGTTAAGATTGATTCAGGGTGAAATTGTATACCAAACAAAGGTAAGTCGAGGTGCCTAATACCCATAATTTCGTCTATTTCTCCACTTGGATGATTTGTCCATGCCGTGATCTTGAAGCACTCCGGCAGTGATTTTTGGTCTATGATCAATGAGTGATAACGCGTCGCTGTATAAGGGCTTGGAAGGTTCTCAAAAAGGTCTTCTTTATTATGGTGGATTAATGAAGTCTTCCCATGCATAACTTGACGTGCATGCGTAATTTTTCCGCCAAAGGCTTGCCCTAAACTTTGGTGGCCAAGACACACTCCAAGTATAGGCATGATTTTACTGAACTTTATTATCGTATCAATCGATATTCCTGCTTCATTTGGGGAGCAAGGGCCTGGTGATATCACAATGTGGGTAGGTGCAATTTTGCTA
Organism: Pseudomonadota bacterium; assembly: GCA_018668255.1. Lineage (GTDB taxonomy): Bacteria > Pseudomonadota > Gammaproteobacteria > UBA4457. Next base: position 81,239 of record JABISZ010000038.1, read on the forward strand.
ATGTCCGAAGTTTTTATTTCATCGTTCCTTACAACTTTAACGTCTTCTCCTAATTCCCCCAAATATTGAACCAAGTTATAAGTAAAAGAGTCATAGTTATCTATCATTAAGATCATTTTAATTTATCAACTTTTTTTCTATTTCATCTAGATCGCCACAGAGTTTTTTTATTAATGAAGGGAGAAAATCTAGACTGTCGATCATAATGCTGGGGTCATGCGTTTTTAGATCAATGCCGCCGTGGTATCCATAACTGACGCAGATTGAATAGACATCAGCATTTTTTGCAGCTCGCAGGTCTGTAATCGAGTCTCCGACCATCACGGTCTTGTTGCGATCGCTTTTTGTCTGCTCTATTGCATGGATAATTGGTAGAGGATCTGGTTTTTTTTCTTTGAGACTATTTCCTCCGAGAATGATGTCAAACAGGTGGGCTAACTCCGCTTTTTCTAGTAACGGCAATGCATACTCATAAGGTTTGTTAGTGATACACCCTAGTTTAAAGCCTGCAGACTTTAACTCATCTAGAGACTCTAGAGCTCCTGAATATATTACAGAATCGACGAATAAATTTTTGCTATAGTGGCTGCAGAAGCCGCTGTAGACCTGTGAGAAATGATTTTCTGGTGCTAGGCCATCTATTTCTTTTGTAATCGCTCTATGCATCAATTTAGTTGAACCTTCACCAATATAGGCGCGCGCAGTGAGCTCTGATATCGGTGCGATGCTGGCAGCCTTTAGACCGCTATTAACTGCAGAGCAGATGTCAGGGGCGGTATCGATTAAGGTGCCATCGAGATCAAATAGGGCTAATTTCTCAGACATTTTAGGAATCAGTGTCTAGTTTTTTTCTGAGCTCAGCGATGGCTTTCTTGTAGTTAGATTGATTGAAGATGGCTGACCCAGCAACAAAAGTATCTGCTCCAGCTAAACCGATATCTCCAATATTATCTGCGTTAATTCCACCGTCAACTTCAAGTCGTATGGGACAGCGTGAATCGTCGATTAGCTTTCGCACAGCACTTATTTTAGTCAAGGTACTTTTAATGAAGGACTGGCCGCCAAACCCAGGGTTTACCGACATTAAGAGTATAATATCCAGCTTATCCATAACATGTTCAAGGTAGCTTAGAGATGTGGCAGGGTTTAGTACTAGGCCGGCTTTACAACCACCGTCTCTGATTTGCTGAAGATTTCTGTCCACATGCTCGCTCGCCTCCGGATGAAACGTAATACTGCTAGCTCCGCTTTCGATGAAATCGTCTATCAGCCTATCTACTGGCTTCACCATGAGATGGACATCGATGGGCGTCGAAATACCATGCGCTCGTAATGCTTTGCAAACCATTGGTCCGATTGTTAAATTTGGCACGTAATGGTTATCCATTACATCAAAGTGGATCCAGTCGGCTCCCGCGTTTACGACCGCTTCCACTTCCTCGCCCAGTCTGGCGAAGTCAGCGGACAGGATGGATGGTGCTATGGTTGGAGAAAACTTCATTTTTAACCCTAGTTCCGGCTACGATATTTTTGATTTTATCAGTACCCAAGTTTTAATTTTTTGTGAAAGCTATCGCATTAGTAATGATACTCTACTGAATTGACAAAATTAATCACTAATTCTCTTCAAGAAGAGTGCGATGATTGGCCTATGAAGGCGGCTTAGTTCTTTTTATGCTCCAGTATGGCCCAATTTACGTGTTCAAGAACCATTTCGTCTGGGAAAGTTAGTCTTTTCTCGAGCGCTTGTAGTACTTCTGGTGATGTCGGGGCATTTCCTAAGGCTATTGCAACATTACGTATCCATTGAGGATAACTTACTCTTCTTATGGCAGATCCTATTGTGAACTTTTCAAACTCGTCTTCGTCTAGAAGAAACAGATCTGTGAGTTTGGTCTTTTCGAGACCGTGCCGGGGTGCAAAATCCGTCACAGCAGTTAATTTCGCATACTTGTTCCAGGGACAAAACAATTGACAGTCGTCGCAACCGAATATTCGATTCCCAATAGATTTTCTAAACTCAATGGGGATCGATTTTTTTGATTCTATCGTTAAGTAGGAAATGCAACGGTTAGCATCAAGCTGGTAAGGGGCGATGATTGCTTTTGTTGGACAAACATCAATACACTCCTTACAGGTTCCACAATGGTTTTTAGGCGCGACTTTTGAAGGTTCTAACGGGATGTCAGTGAAAATTTCTCCTAGAAAAAACATGGAACCATCTTTTTTACTTATCAGATTAGTATTTTTCCCGATCCAGCCTAGGCCGCTATTTCGGGCTAGCGCTCGTTCTAATACGGGCGCACTATCAGTAAATACGCGATAACCAAGAGAACCGACGTGAGCTTGGAGACTATTTGCAAGTTTCTTCAATTTGGATCTTAAAACTTTGTGATAGTCGCGGCCCAATGCATAACGCGAGATATAAGCGATATCAGCTTTTTCGAGAGCCTTAATTGAATCGTCAAGGTCCACACTGAGATAGTCGCACCGAACGGATATGACAGACAATGTCCCAGGTATTAGTTTTTGAGGATCATATCTTTTTAGAGCATTCTGTTCCAAGTATGCCATTGAGCCGTGGTATCCCTTATCTAACCAAGATTCGAGGTAACTAATGTCCGAATCCAACTCGAGGCTTGCGATTCCAACATCCTGAAAGCCCAGTTCAGACGCCCAAATTTCGAGCTTCGAAACTATGTCTTTTTGGGAAAATTTTACTGGTAATACTATAGGTTTCATGCATTAAAATAAGTATTTCTACTTTCTCTTGGGAGCTAGAATTTATTTTTTATGTGCCCAACACATAGTTATTAATATATCCTACTCGATATTGTCTAAGTTTTTATAATACGCTGTGGCTAATAAGTGGGTGAAAATATGATTGAGCTATTCAGAACCTGGTATGACCGTTATTTCTCAGACCCTCAAGCGGCATTATTAGTCACTGTACTGTTATTGTCATTTGGATGCTTGGCATTTTTTGGTGAGATGCTGGCGCCTTGTCTTGCCTCTGTGGTGATAGCTTATCTGCTCGAAACTTCTGTTTGTTCCCTTCAGAGACTCGGTTTTGGAAGGAATCTAGCTGCAGGAGTTATATTTACAGTATTTATCTTAGCTTTGATTCTTCTTGTTGGTGGTTTGGTTCCACTTTTATCTTCGCAGTTAACTAGTTTTGTGCGTGATTTGCCTGGGACCATTAACGTTTGGCGAGAGGCTTTATTGCAACTGCCAGAAACATATCCAAATTTTTTGTCTGCTGAGCAGATAGATGCTTTAACAGGCAGCGTCCGGACAAAAATTAGCAGTTTGGGGCAGAATGCGCTTACTTTCTCTATTGCATCTATCCCCGCAATGGTGACTTTGCTGGTTTACTTAGTGCTAGGGCCGGTCTTGGTCTTTTTTCTCTTAAAAGATAAAACACAAATCTTAGCTTGGTTGTTGAGTTATCTTCCGCAAGACCGAATGGTGCTATCTTCTGTTTGGAGAGACGTTGATCGGCAGATAGGTAACTATGTCCGTGGAAAGTTTTACGAGATTTTAATAGTAGGACTAGTTTCTTATGTTTGCTTTGCGTCTTTAGGTCTTTCATATGCACCGCTTCTTGCAGTTTTGACTGGAGTATCCGTGATCGTCCCGTACATTGGAGCAGTTGTGGTAACCGTGCCGATTGCGGTCGCGGCCTATAGTCAATTTGGTTTAGTAGGCGATCAGTTTTTCTGGACGATGATCGTTTATGGCATTATCCAAGCTTTAGATGGGAACTTGTTAGTGCCCTTACTCTTTTCAGATGTTGTTAATCTTCATCCTATAGCAATAATAATATCCATTCTGGTTTTTGGCGGACTTTGGGGGTTCTGGGGCGTTTTTTTTGCTATTCCTTTGGCGACGTTGGTGCACTCCCTCCTACATGCTTGGCCTAGAACTTAATTTTGCGGTACAGGTCTATTATTACAATCATGTAACGCCTTCTTAGCGGTCTAGCCTTGTTCTAATATGCTCTAGAAGTTAATATCACTATTTTATTCGATTAGCTCTTTATATGATTTCTATTCAAGGCAGTATCGTTGCAATTGTGACTCCCATGAAGTCAGGTTGTGGACCCGAGACAGAAATTGACTTTTCTAGGCTTGCTGAGTTAATTGATTTTCATGTGGAGAACCAGACGGATGGCATAGTTGTCGCTGGTACTACAGGGGAATCTGCTACGTTAACTGATCAAGAGCATTGTGATTTGATCGCGCGCGCAGTTAAGCTTGCTAAGGGGCGTATTCCGGTGATTGCAGGTACGGGCGCAAATTCCACTCACGAAGCTATCCGGCTTACTGCTTTTGCCAAAGAAGCGGGTGTGGATGCGTGCTTGCTGGTGACTCCTTACTACAATAAACCAACGCAAGAAGGGCTCTATCTGCATCACAAGATGATCGCTGAGTCAGTTGCTACACCTCAAATTTTATACAACGTACCAGGCAGAACGGCCTGTGACATGCTACCTGACACTGTTGGTCGCCTGTCCGGTATTGCTAATATTATCGGAGTTAAGGAAGCTACCGGTGATTTGTCACGCGTGGCTGCTATTAAGTCAAAGTGTCGGAAAGGCTTTTTGTTATTTAGCGGGGATGATGAGACTGCCTGTGATTTTTTGCTTGAAGGAGGTGATGGAGTGATATCTGTTACCAGCAATGTGGCGCCTAAGAAGATGCGCGATCTTTGCATTGCTGCTAGATCTGGTCAGATTGGTCTTGCCAAGGAGATCGACAGGCAATTAAGTGCTTTGCACAAAAATTTGTTTTTAGAGGCTAACCCCATTGCAGTGAAATGGGCTTTAGCCGAAATGGGTTTGGTTGATCAAGGTATCAGGCTGCCGTTAACTTGGCTTTCTAGTCTCTACCATGAGCAGGTTCGGGACGCATTACGCCAAGCGGAAGTTTAGTTTTTACATCGGGTTAGAGTTTAATTTGAGTGGCTATTTTTAGGCTACCAGCACAAAGGAAATTATTTTATGTCTAGAATTCTACTGGTAATAGTGGTTACGCTATTACTACTAACCGTGGGTTGCAGTAAGGTCGTTCAAAGTTTGGATCAAGTGAGGACAGACAATAAAAAATCTTACGAGAAGGCAAAAACTCTGCCTGATCTTGAGATTCCTCCCGGTTTAAGTACGGAAGCCATTAATGACCGAATGGTTGTACCTGAAGGAGGTGAGGTAGCACGTTATTCTACCTATCAAGATAGGAACAGCTTATCATCGGACATCGAGTCTGCAAGCCAGAACGAAAATCGCGCTATTAAACTCCTAGATAATGAGCACTCATTGACGCTGTCATCAAGTCTTATTTCGGGATGGCCAATGTTGAAAAATTTTATGGTGGGAGAGGGCTATACTCTAGAGCTGGATGATGTAGAACTGGGTATTATGGAAACTGCATGGAATTTTGGTTCGAAAATAAAAAGAGAAAAGATAAAAATATTTGGGGAAGATGGGCTAGATTCTGCAACTCTTTTTATTGCACTTGAGACTGAAGAGCTTGAGAGTCAAGGAGATGATCTCGAGTGGCGACGGCAACCAAGAAAAGTGCAAAGTGAGCGTGAATTCGTAGATAAGCTGTTTACGTACATACGACCCGAGTCAGATTTAGATTCTGAAGAATCTGTGCTGCTAGAAAATGGAGCGAATGATTCGACTGCTGCACCACGTGTAGTTAATACTGTTTTGACACCCACTCCTAGAGAAACGGATGTTAGCCAGCTGATTAATGTGGGCGCGGGGAAAATTTATCTGGCACTGAGCCAGAGCTATGATGCGTCTTGGAAAACGATAGGCGTCGCCCTGGAAAATGGGGAGATTAAAGTAAAAAGCGCAGATAAGAGCCGAGGTATCTACGTCATATCTAGAAACCATCGGATAGGCTCGGACCAGAAAAAATCCGGGGTATGGCGAAAAATGAAGTTTTGGAAAAAAGACAAACAGAGAGAATTACAAGTAAGTCTCACTGGAGTTACTGATAAAACTGAAGTGGTTGTTCTTGATTCTAGTGGTAGATGGGTGACTGGATCGGAGTCCGATAATTTGCTACAAATGCTACATGACTCAGTAAATAGGAGCCGTCGCTAGTTTTACAGATGCGTTTTTGTGTTGTAGGTAGTGGTAGCAAGGGTAACTGTTTACTTGTACAGGAATCTGATACTTCTATACTAATAGATTGTGGATTTTCTTTAAAAAAGCTTGTGCGGCTTTTAGAACCTAGAGATTTTGATCTAGATGGTCTTGATGCGATATTTATCACTCACGAGCATAACGATCATGTTGGAGGCGTAAGAAGCGTTGCCAAAGGCCTTAATATTCCTGTTTATGGGACATCCGGATCGATACATGCCTCGAAGGAAGCTCTTCAAGGTTTGACAGAAGTCTTAGAGCTTCCCTCATCAAACTCTGTTTTGATTGGTGATCTGGAAATCGATCCGGTAACCGTTCCTCACGATGCCAGACAGCCATGTCAGTACATCATAAACGGGTCTAATCAGAGGCTCGGCATGCTCACAGACGTTGGTCACATTACTCCATTTGTCTTAGAGCAGTATAAGAATTTAGATGGATTTGTTTTAGAATTCAACCATGATACTTCTTTAATAAAGAAAAGCGCTTATCCTCCTGCTCTTCAGGAGAGGATAGCGGGTGCATATGGCCATCTTAGCAATAGTCAGTCCGAAAACTTCCTCAAAAAATTGGATTTAAGTCAGCTACAATTTTTGGTTGCGGCACATTTAAGTCAACAGAATAACTCACAGGAACATGTCAGACAGTGTCTAGATAGAGTTTTATCTTCGGAAGTGATTCGATACATTGCTAGTCAAGAGGAGGCCTCGCCATGGTTCGATTTACACATTAGGGAAATCGCTTAATTTAACGCTTTTTGACAAATCGCATTAGCCTTTTTTTCTTCACTAGTTGGCGTTTGGTAAGCTGGTTCTTTCGTCCAGAAAATGGGTTCTCGCCCTTGAGGAAGAAAAATTTTATAGGGGTGCCGACCAGATTTAGCTCCTGTCTAAAAAAATTTTCTAGGAATTTCTTATAACTCTCTGGCAGTTTGTCTCCTTGGTTCCCATGTATAATTATTTTGGGTGGGTTGCTCCCCCCCATATGTGCAAACCTTAGTTTTATTCTTCTGCCTCGGATCATTGGAGGTTGGTGTGTATCGAGCGCTTTAATTAAAAGCTTTGTTAGATCGTTTGTCTTATGTTTTTGAATCGATGCAGCAGCTGCTCTGTTTATTGAGTCAAACATCGCCTTGAGACCAGTGCCACGTAGGGCAGAGATAAAGCATATTTCAGCGTAGCGAGCAAACCGTAGTCTCCTGTCCAGAGCGGTGCGGCAGTCATCACGAACCTCTTCGGAGAGGTTATCCCACTTATTCACTGCGATTACAATTGATCGCCCGCTATCTATAGCTAGGCCTAAAAGATTTAGGTCTTGGTCTGTTATAGGCTCACATGCGTCAATAACTAAGAGAGCAATATTGGCGCGATCTAAAGCTTGTAACGTTTGCATGACACTGAATTTTTCTGCAATACCGTCAGTTTTCCCTTTTCTTCTCACGCCAGCGGTATCAACAACTACATAGGATTGATCATCTCTAGTAAAGTCAAACTCAACGCTATCTCGTGTGGTGCCAGGGATATCGCTAGTGATCATTTTTTCATCACCCAGAATACGATTAACGAGTGTTGACTTGCCCACGTTGGGTCTTCCAAGCACAGCTATCCTAATCCGGTCTAAGTCGTCAGCTTCAGTTTCATAGTAGGAAGCTGTTTCCCATTGGCTTGTTGCCAGTTCGATTAGGGAGATTAGACCTTCTCCATGTGCCGCAGATATTGGGATAATAGGTCCAATCTGGAGGTGGCTAAACTCAGAAAGAACTAGATCGAAATCCAGACCTTCGGTCTTGTTCACAGCCACTGTAACGGGAATATTGAACTTTCTGAGCTCATCAGCAAGCATGATGTCGGAGGCGTTTGAACCAGCTCTACCATCTACGACAAGGATTATTGCGGCACATTCTTTACCCACTTGAAGTGCTTTAGATGCTGCCGCAGCACTGAGCTCATCTTCATCGACGCTGTCAATTCCGCCAGTATCTACGACTATGTAGCCAGCATTACCAATTTTACCGATTCCGACTTTTGGATCTCGCGTCAGTCCTGAAATATTTGCGACTAGCGCGCTCCTAGTGCGCGTTACCCGGTTGAATAGTGTAGATTTTCCAACGTTGGGTCTACCGATTATCGCAATAGTCGGTTTGAGTTCAACGCTTTCATCCTTAGGGGGTAACATAGGAGTTCTAGTAGACTAGTTCTATGGTGCACGGGTTGCAGTTACCCGGCCTTGTGATGAAAAAATAATAGCCATGTCTGAGGCATTAAGAGCCTTGCTCAAAACTTTACTTTTATCAAAGCGTTGTTTGCTAATGAAATCCCCGTTTTTCGCATCCATCCAATAGGTATAGCCTTCATAATCCGATATTATAACTTTGCCATTATAGTAAGTAGGCCCAGTTGGGAACCTCTCTTTTAAGGTTTCTCTTTTCCAAACTGAAGCCCCGGTCGCTGTGTTTAGAGCCCAAATAGCACCGTCAGCATCAGTTACGAATACTAAATTTCCACCGACTGAGATCCCTGCGAAAGATGATATCTCTCTCGTCCATTTTATAGTGCCATCAAGTGTAGATATTGCAGACACGCCACCGTTAAAGCTTGAGGCGAAAACAGTATCTCTTAGGACTGTTGGTTCTGAGTCTACGTCCACCATCCGCTCTAGATCAGAACGGCCACTGGCAATTGCTAGTGGACTATCCCATTTGGCTTGCCCAGTTTTTAGGTTCAACGCCACAAATCGACCACTATCAAAGCCGGCATAAACGTGATCCCCGCTGATAACAGGCGCTGCATTTCCTCGTAAAGTCAGGGAAGGAACTGTCCGGTCGTAATTCCAGAGTTCTTCTCCTGTCTCAGAGCGTAGCCCATATAATTTTCCATCCCCGGTTCGCGTAACGGTTACATTGTTAAATGCTTGTGGCGCTGCAAGGACTTCACTTGATACACGTGCAACCCATCTTAGCTTCCCCGTCTTTGCATTTCTGGCAATTACGCGCCCATCGCCAGTTCCTATTAGAACCATTCCATCTCCGCTACCAGGGGCGCTTGTATAAATGATGTTTTTATCGTGTATTTCCCAGATGATTGAGCCGTTGGATGTATCTATAGCCGCAAGTCGGCCATCTTTTGATGCAACGTATAGGTAGGCTCCTATAATTGTCGGTTTAAGATTTAAGTAAAGATTGTCAGCTCCTTTACCGATTTTTTTTGACCAGATAGTTTCGATTGTAGTCTTCGAATTATATGAAGTACTTAATATCCCAGTATCCTCTGGAGTTTTTTTGGAAATAAAGGCTTTTAATGAGGCGCTTTCTTTGAATTTGGTAACAGTTCCACAAGAAATGAGTGATAGGGACACCAAGAAGACGGCACAACACCTTGCTAAATTTGATATCACTATTTAGTCCCCGCTAAATTATTTTTAATATCGTTTAGCTTCAGGCTGAGGTTGCTCGAGTCTTGTCCATTAATGACATTCTTAGCAAGTGCTTTTTGGTACAAAGAGAGTGCACTTTCCAGATCCCCTCTAGTTTTCATTATGTCACCCTGAAGCTCTAACAAATGGTTTGTCAGATCCATTGACTTAGAGTTCTCAAGAACCTTTTGAGAGTCATCAGTTTTACCTTCACTTAACAGAATTCTTGCCAGTCTTTCCCGGGCAATATTACCTGTGTTTAAGTCGGAGCTTGACTTAATGAGAGCTGTTAATGTGTTTTTAGCAACATCATAATCTCCCTTTTCAAAAGAAATTTTTGCCAAGAACAAGCTTGAGAGTTCTGCATAGCTAGATTGGGCATCCGTTTTTATAATTTCCGACCCTATTTCATAGGCATCTTCGAACCTCTTTTGGTCGACTGCGAGCAGTAGTTGAGAATAGTTAAGAGAAGAGTTTTCGGCAGAGTCGCTTTTATAAGATACCCACAGGTTTCGTCCTCCGAATGAGCCTGCGACTAGTATGGAAAGGATGACTATAGCCTTGCCATATTGCCCCCATAGTTGGCGGATGCGATCTAGCGCTTCATCTTCAGTGGTGTAATCGTTCACTTTTTAATTCCCATATTTTATGGTCTAGAAACTGATTGTTGGGGTGGAATTATAGCGTTATTCAACACTCGTGTGGGAATCCCTTTTAAGGTGTTTAGTCTTGCAGGAACCGCCCTAATACCTCTTCGAGTTCACTGATGCTGCAAGTAGTTTGTTCAGCCCGTGTGCGTAAGGGTTTTACGGTCACTTGATTTTCTTTAATTTCGTCCTCACCTATTAAGATTGCGACCTTAGCACCACTGCGGTCAGCTTTTTTTAGGCGCGCTTTCAGTTTCCCTGCAGAGGTATGTAGCTGGATGGATAGGTGCGGATAAGAATCTCTCAATAATTCAGCAAACTTTAGTGCTTCATCGTCCAAGTCATTTTCAGTAGCGCAAATATAAAGATCTGGTGCTAATGGAGCATCAAGTGGATTTTGAAGCCTTTGAAGTTCAAGAAGCCGCTCTAAACCCATAGCAAGTCCAATAGCAGGGACAGCCGATCCACCCATGAGTTCTACTAAGTTGTCGTAACGCCCGCCTGCACAGACTGTGCCTTGAGCTCCCAATTCCTCGGTAATCCATTCAAAGACGGTCCCATTATAGTAGTCTAGCCCTCGTACTAGCCGAGGATTTACTACAGCATTAATTCCATATTTTTCTAAGATATTCTGAAATTTTTCAAAGTGCAATTGAGATTGTTCGTCAAGAGAATCAAGTAAGGAAGGTGCGCTACTGATAATGTTTTTGAGGGAGGGGTTTTTACTATCAAGTATTCTAAGAGGATTCTTTTGCAGACGTAAAACACTCTCTTCATCAAGTTTGTCCAAATGCCTACTAAAGTAACTAACTAATTTTTCTTTATACTGCTTTCGGCTATCGGCATCACCTAATGAATTGATCTCTAGACGCAAGCCTCGAAGGCCTAACTCGCTCCAAAGTCTTCTCGTCAGCAAAATCAACTCAGCGTCAGCCTCCGGTGCTCCAGAACCAAAAAACTCCACACCTGCTTGATGGAATTGTCTTTGTCTTCCTCTTTGTGGTCGTTCATGACGGAACATTGGGCCCATATACCATAGCCTTTGAGGGATCTGCTGAAGCAAGCTATTTTCCAAGGCCGCCCTCACACATCCGGCTGTGCCTTCGGGGCGGAGAGTAATAAAATCTCCATTTTTGTCCGCAAAAGAATACATCTCTTTTTGGACTATATCAGTTTGATCTCCGATAGATCTTTGGAACACATCTGCTTTTTCAACTATGGGGAGTCTGATTTCTCGGTAGGCATAAAGGTTTAAAACAGAAGCAATACTGTGTTCGAGTTTCGTCCAGCTAGAGGACTGTTGCGGCAGTATATCACTCATTCCTCTTATCGCTTTCAGTGTTTTTTTCAACGGCGTTCCTTCTTCATGTGAAAAATGCAATGCTCGGCCGGCATTACTTTTCTATAGACTAGCATAAGGTTATATAGTTAAGCTCCTTAAGCGGCGGCTAAAATTAAGAGCTCATTCTCCCCGTTTGCTAGAGGCTAGACTGCGCTTTTTAGAGGTGACGTCTCCCACTAATTGACCGCAAGCGGCATCAATATCACTACCTCTGGTTTTGCGTGTAATAGTAATAATCCCTGATGCGGATAACCGCTCTCGGAAAGCATCTATGTGGCTTTCAGAAGATCTGACGAAATGATTGCCCTTAAATGTGTTGAAAGGAATTAAGTTGACTTTTGCCGGAATCTCGCCGAGTAACTGTGCAAGACGACGCGCTTCCGGAACGCTATCATTGACATCTTTTAACATAACATACTCGAAAGTTATTGTGCCATCGTTAGTCGCTCTACTATATTCTTTACAAGTTTGGATAAGCTCTGCGATGGGATATTTTCGGTTGATCGGCACCAGCTTGTTTCTAAGCTCATCGTTAGTAGCGTGTAGGGAGATTGCTAAACTGACAGGGCACTCATTTGCAAGTCGTTTTATTCCCGGAATTACGCCTGCAGTGCTCAAAGTGACGCGACGCTTACTAAGTCCATAGGCATTATCGTCCATCATTAGCCGCATTGAGGCCACAGCGTTGTCGAAGTTAAGCAGGGGCTCTCCCATCCCCATCATTACAACATTTGTGATTTTTCTAGTCGAGGCTGAACTCTGTCCAAGCTTTCTCGCGGCCAACCAAACTTGACCGATTATTTCTCCGACAGATAAATTACGACTAAATCCTTGAGTAGCTGTGGCGCAAAATTGACAATTCAAAGGACAACCAACCTGAGAGGACACACACAAAGTGCCTCGGTCTCCCTCCGGGATGAATACTGTTTCAACGCAATTGAAGGGGTCCGTCCGCACTAGCCATTTACGTGTCCCGTCTTCAGATATTTGTTCATCATCTATTGTTGGGGGCCGTAATTCAGTGTTGTTCTTTAGTTTTTCTCGAAGAGTCTTACTTAGGTTTGTCATGGAGCTATAATCTATCACCCCATGTTGGTGTACCCATTTGATGATTTGAGTCGATCTAAATCCATTCTCGCCTATTCCATCAAAATAATCCGTGAGAGCGGGGGATCCCAAGTTCATGAGATTAATTTGGGGCGTTTCTCCCATCTTGTCAGTATCAGCCTGCGTTGATTTCACTCGCCGAGAAGAAAATTTTGATTTCTTCCTCTGCGGTGTCTGGAGCATCCGATCCGTGAACAGCATTTGCAGTCATGCTTGTAGCAAACTCAGCCCTAATCGTTCCAGGTTCCGCATCTGCAGGGTTTGTCGCTCCCATGATATCGCGATTTTTTTGTATCGCGTTGTCCCCCTGAAGTACTTGGGCCACAATTGGGCCAGAAACCATAGAAGAGACCAGTTCGTCAAAAAAAGGTTTTTCCTTATGGACGGCATAAAACAATTCTGCTTTTTCTCGTGTTAAAAGTAACATTTTGGCAGCTACTACTTTCAGTCCACCTTTTTCAAATTTTGAGATTATTGCGCCGATATGATTATCTGCGACAGCACTAGGCTTAATTAATGATAAAGTTCTTTCTATCGACATAGCTCTTTATTCTCCGCAAGCATTAGTAGAGTGTTGAATTTGGTGGAGCATTATAACGAGGTTCTCTTATATGGCTACCACTGGCTTGCAAATCAAGCCTAACTAGAGTCCATGACAAGTCTCAGTAAAGCCCAGTTTCCAATCGCGCCGCTTCCGACATCATCTCTTGGCTCCATGGCGGGTCAAATACTAAGTCCACATCGACCAATGACACATTTGGGACTTGTCGGACCTTCGACACTATATCGTCTACTAAAAACGGCCCCATACCGCACCCGGGAGCTGTGAGCGTTAGATCTATTTCTACTCTATTTCCCGTTTTTTCATAGAACACGTCGCATCGATAAACCAAACCTAGTTCGACTATATTAATAGGGATTTCGGGATCGTAACATGTGCTGAGTTGTTCCCAAATAATTTCATCGTCAATCAAACCAGAGTTCCCCGTGTCTGAGGTATATTGCTTGAGCTCCGGAGGCTTCATCCCAAGTGCTGTTGTGTTTTGCTCGCTAATTCTAGCAAGATTTCCGTTTACGTTGACTGTAATAGAACCACCTAAAGCTTGAGTTATAAAGACTGCCATTCCTTTTTCAAGTGTAATTTTCGCCCCTTCTGGAATCAATATCGCCTCGCAGTCATGCAATAGTTCGATAGGATTTCGATAGTCCGGCACCTGTATATCATCCATTATTACTAACCTCTAAGCATCGGTATTATTTTTTCTATTGCATCAAAGATACTTTTGATCTCATCTAAAGTATTGTAGAAAGCAAAGGATACTCTAGCTGTCCCAGAGACCCCTAGTCTGCGCATTACAGGCATCGCACAATGGTGACCTGTTCTTATGGCAACACCCTGGTGATCTAACAAAGTTCCTAGATCCTGGGGATGTACCCCCTCGATATTAAAGGAAATTACGGATGCTTTATTGCTCGCGTTCCCAACGATAGAAAGGCCAGGTATTGCTAGTGCTCTTTCAGTGGCAAGGTTGAGCAACGCTTTCTCATGAGACATGACTGCTTGTAAATTTAGGTTTGAAAAGTAAGATAAGGCTGCCCCTAGGCCTATACCCCCAGCAATATTCGGGGTGCCGGCTTCGAATTTGTACGGGAGGACGTTATATTCAGTTTTTTCAAAGCTCACCGTTTTTATCATATCTCCGCCGCCCTGCCATGGTGGCATTTCGTCGAGTAGCTCGGCTTTACCATAAAGGACACCGATCCCAGTGGGACCAAGTGCTTTATGGCCAGAGAAAGCATAAAAATCGCAGTCGATTTGAGTTACATCTATATATTCATGAATACTCGCTTGAGCTCCATCAACCAGAACCACAGCATTTACCGCATGTCCTAAACTGACAATATGTTTAATATCGTTAATAGTCCCAAGAGCATTCGATACATGACCGATAGCAATTATTTTTGTGTTCGACGTGATGAGCGAAGCAAATTGCTCCATCAGTATTTCGCCGTCATCGTTGATAGGTCCGACTTTTAACTGTGCACCAGTTTGTTCGCAAACCATTTGCCAAGGCACAATGTTAGAATGATGTTCGAGCGCGCTGATTAGGATTTCATCACCTGCCTTCAACTTGGTTCGTGCATAGCTTTGGGCCACCAAGTTGATCGCTTCAGTTGTTCCGCTCGTGAAAATAATCTCTTGAACAGAATCCGCGTTTAGAAATTTTCTCACTCCTTCTCTAGCTGCCTCAAAAGCTTCAGTTGCTTCTTCGCTAAGAGAATGAACACCGCGATGTATATTTGCATTTTCTTGTTCGTAGTAATCTGAAACCCGCCTTATAACAGAGGTAGGTTTTTGTGTTGTTGCAGCATTATCAGCATAAATTAACTTTTTCCCATTAATTCTCCTTGAAAGGATTGGGAAGTCGTCCCGTATCGCTTTTACGTCAAAATTATTACCTATTTCTTTATTTCGGTTACCCGCCATACTCATGGCTAACATGCCTCACTTTTTAATTCGCTCATTTGGTTGTGCCCGATAAATCTGCGCTCTAGATTACTTCGGAGATTGTCTACCGGAATTGTGTTTATGATTTCTTCAGCAAAGGCAAAGATTAGTAGGGCTCGAGCTTTTTGTTCACTTATTCCTCTCGAGCGTAAGTAAAACAGTGCGGCTGAGTCCAGCTGTCCTATGGTTGCACCGTGAGCACACTTCACATCGTCCGCGTAGATCTGTAGTTCAGGTTTAGTATCAATTTCAGCCGTTCTAGAAAGAAGTAAATTATTACTTGCTTGCTTAGCGGTGATTTTCTGAGCGTCTTTTTCAACTACCACTTTCCCGTTAAAAACTCCTCGGCTTTTATCATCTAAGATACCTCGATAGAGCTCTTCACTGTGTGTATCACCTACTTGATGTCTCACGGTGGTATGGTGATCGATATGCTGCTCTCCTGAGCCCGAGAATAGTCCATTTAATCTACATGTAGCCCTCTCCCCTGTAAGAGCTACATCTATCTCTAGTCGCGTAAGTTGCCCACCAAGAACTATCGAATCGGAATTGTAGCTAGCATTCGCTTCGACTGAGGCTACTATTTTTGCAATTTGACTGCTAGATATGGCCTCGTTTTGTAATCTATGGTGATTTAGCCTGGCACCTTCTTGAAGCACTATGTTCGTGCTCACGTTAGTTAGCCCGAAATCACTAACGCCACTTCTGTATTCCTCAATCAATCGTAGTTGCGCATTTTGACCTAATTGGATGATATTTTTAATATTTCGTAAAAGAGGGTCTCTATGCTCACCTATGAATACCAACCGAATAGTTTCTGAAATAAGTGCATTGTCATCTACTTCGATAGATATACCATCGGAAAAGCCAGCTAGGTTGAGGGCAGCAAAAGCATCATTACTATAGCTTGAAATGAATTCTTGATTCTTTTCTAGCATATTACTGTTGTTGTAGAGCGGCTCGATTTTTATGCCAGCGACAGTATTTTTATAAGTGCCTAAGTCTTCCCTGAAAAAGCCGTTGATGAAGATTACAGTTTTCTCTTTTGAGTTGTCGATTTCGAGCTTAGGCATTACTGTAGTATCGGCCGTCGAATCGGCGATTTCAGCGGGTCTGAAGTCAACCTTCTTCAAACGGTGTAGGCTGGTATATTTCCATGTTTCGATTCCTGAGTTAGGAAATCCAAGCTCTTTAACAGCCTGTCCTGCTTCTTGCCTCTTCTCATGCAGCCAATCAGGCTCAGAAAGAGAGTGTCGACTTTCGGAGGGAGGTAAGAGCTCTGAGAGGACATCGGTCAAACTAGATTCTCCTCGGCTAGCCAATCATATCCCCTTTCTTCTAAAGTCAGAGCGAGTTCTTTGTCTCCGGTTCTTACTATTTTCCCTTGAGATAGCACATGTACAAAGTCAGGTACTATATGGTCTAGCAAGCGCTGATAATGAGTTACTACAATGAACGCTCGAGTGGCAATCCTCAGTTTATTTACCCCATCGGCAACAGCTTTTAATGCATCTATATCTAGTCCGGAATCGGTCTCGTCTAGCACTGCTAGAGTTGGTTCCAAGACACTTAGTTGAAAGATTTCATTTTTCTTTTTTTCGCCACCAGAAAAGCCTGAATTGACCTGTCTATTGAGTAACCCCTCATCTAGACCAACAGCTTTTACTTTATCTTTTACCATTTTTAAGAATTGTACAGATGAGAGTTCTGGCTCGCCTCTGTAAGCTCTAATTCCATTAAGTGCTGCTTTAAGCATATAAACATTATTGACGCCCGCTATTTCGATTGGATATTGAAAAGCAAGAAACACGCCTTCTCCTGCCCTTTCTTCGGGCTCCAGATCTAAGAGTGATTTCTCTTTGAAAAGTATTGAACCTTTTGTAACTTCGTAGCCTTCCTTTCCAGCAAGGACATGAGACAAGGTACTTTTCCCCGAACCGTTCGGCCCCATAACTGCATGTACTTCCCCTGCGTTAACAGTTAGATTTATTCCAGACAGGATCTCTTTTCCTTCTACTGCAACGTGTAGGTTTTTTATTTCAAGCATTATTCTTTTCTCGTTATCTTTAGAACTTTAACCGACTGAACCTTCTAGGCTTATACCTAAAAGCTTTTGAGCTTCTACGGCAAACTCCATAGGAAGCTCCTTGAGGACTTCTTTGCAGAACCCATTAACAATCATGTTGATGGCATCCTCTTGTTTTATCCCTCTACTTCTCAGATAGAACAACTGATCTTCACTTATTTTTGACGTTGATGCTTCATGCTCTATTTGAGCTGTAGGGTTTTTACATTCAATGTAAGGGAACGTGTGTGCCGCGGACCGGTCACCTAATAGCAAAGAATCACACTGAGTGTAGTTGCGGGCATTTTCTGCGCTCCCTCCCACACGAACTAGACCTCGGTATGCATTCTCGCTTTTCCCGGCCGATATTCCTTTTGAGATAATAGTGGACTTAGTCTCTTTCCCTAAGTGCACCATCTTTGTACCAGTATCCGCTTGCTGCAGATTGTTTGTCAGTGCGACAGAATAGAACTCGCCTACTGAGTAGTCCCCCCGAAGTATGCAGCTGGGATATTTCCATGTTATTGCAGAGCCGGTCTCTACCTGGGTCCAGGATACTTTCGATCTTTTTCCTCGACAGTCTGCTCTTTTAGTTACAAAATTATATATTCCCCCTTTGCCGTCTTCGTCGCCAGGGTACCAGTTTTGAACTGTGGAATATTTGATTTCAGCATCATCCATAGTCACTAATTCTACAACCGCTGCATGGAGTTGATTTTCATCGCGCATTGGAGCAGTGCAGCCTTCCAGGTAGCTAACATAGCTTCCTTCATCTGCGATAATAAGTGTTCTCTCAAATTGGCCACTATTTTCTGCATTCATCCTGAAGTATGTTGATAGCTCCATGGGGCATCTAGTATTTTTCGGTATATAGACAAATGAACCGTCAGAGAAAACGGCGGAGTTGAGCGCGGAGAAGTAGTTGTCTCTTGCGGGGACAACAGTACCTAAGTATTTACGAACTAAGTCTGGATATTCCCTGACGGCATCTGAGAACGAACAGAAAATTACGCCTACTTCTGCTAGTTTTTCTCGGAATGTCGTATGCACGGATACGCTATCGAAAACGATATCCACCGCTATCCCAGCTAATACCTTTTGCTCCTGCAGGGGGATTCCTAGTTTTTCATATGTTTCTAAAATTTTCGGATCTATTTCATCTAAGCTTTTTGGGCGGTCTTCATCTCTTTTAGGCGCCGCATAATAACTTATGGCTTGTAAGTCAATACTAGGATAAGTGACATTCGCCCAGACGGGTTCTGTCAGAGAAAGAAATTGTTGGTAGCATTTAAGGCGCCACTCTAACAGCCATTCCGGTTCATTTTTTTTAGCTGATATGAACCTTATGGTGGCTTCATTTAATCCAGGCGGTAACATTTCCTGCTCAATGTCTGTATAAAACCCAGCCTCGTAACTTTGGCCAACTAGATTTTCTATATTTTCGGCGTTGCTTGCCATTATTTATCCTTGAATTAGGTTCTTTTATGGAACCTTAAATACTAAAGCTTTCACCGCACCCACAGGTTGCAGCTGCGTTTGGATTGTTGAATCTGAACCCTTCATTCAACCCTTCTTTTGTAAAATCTATTTCGGTACCCTTGAGATACTTTAGACTTTCAGAGTCGATACCAATCTTGATTCCGTATGAATCAAAAACTTCGTCTTGACTATTAAAGTTATCAGATAACTCAACTACATACATGAACCCAGAGCATCCGGTAGTTTTTATTCCAACTCGGACCCCAATTGATTTGTCTTCTGAAGCCATAAAGTTTTTAACATGATCCGCCGCACGTTTTGTTAAACTTATGTCCATTACAGGCACTCCGCTAAAAAGGTTACTTGTTTGATATTGTGTTCGCTTATCATCTCAGGCGAATTTTTAAGCCTTGCATTTCTTTTGGCATCAGTCGCCAATTGCTCGAGGCTCACTTCCCCAAGGAATCTTTGGATCTGACAACTGAGCTCTTGCCAGAGATTGTGCGTCAGGCACCTCGTTTCTCCCCGACAATTCTCATGTCCGCCACACATTGTCGCATCGACTGTTTCGTCAACAGCTGCTATCACATCACCAACCGATATCTCATTTATTGGCCTTCCAAAGCTGTAGCCTCCTCCTGGTCCGCGACGCCCATCGACTAGGCCTCCCTTGCGAAGTTTTGAGAAAAGTTGCTCCAAATATGATTGAGACAGACCTTGTCTTTCGGCAATCGCGGCCAACGACACCGGCTTCCCTTCGACATGTAAGGCAAGGTCAACCATCGCAGTTACCGCGTATCTGCCACGAGTAGTTAGTCGCATGTTCGATAACTCCAAGGTTTAGCTAGTGTACAAGGAGTATTTTCCTATAACCCAGTAATTTAGTCAACAATTAGCAAGATAAAGTGCCTCGTTCACTTACTTTTTATCTGTCTTAGCTTCTATAATTTCGATTCTTTCCCTTAGAAAATCTAGTTTAGCGGCTATTTCCTGGGTTAACTGGTCAATGCTCTCAGTGTTGTTGTTTCTTGATCCTGCCAGGCTCGCAACTTCCGCATAAGGCTGAAACTCCCCGCTAGGGTTAAGGACACTTTCTTGTTCAAAATCGCCTTCTTTCTGCTCAATTGGTCGGCCTGGGATTCCTACAATAGTTGCGCCAGAGCTCACGTTATTCACGACCACTGCATTAGACCCAATTCTGGCATTTTCATCAATATGAATTGGCCCAAGCACTTTAGCCCCGGCCCCTATAATAATATTGTTTCCTAAGGTCGGATGCCGCTTTCCTTTTTTCCAGCTGGTGCCTCCTAAAGTGACGCCATGGTAGAGAGTGCAGTCATCGCCTATTTCAGAGGTTTCTCCTATGACCACCCCCATGCCATGATCTATGAAAAACCTACGTCCTATTTTAGCGCCCGGATGTATTTCTATTCCGGTTAGAAAGCGGCCTAGATTAGACAATAATCTGGCTATCCATTTCAGTCTTAGATTCCATAATCTATGACTTAGTCTATGAAGGAGGAGGGCATGGACACCTGGATAGCAGGTAATTATTTCTAATGTGTGGCGCGCTGCTGGATCTCGTTCGAAGACGCACTTGATATCTTCTCTGAGTCTGAGGAAAGTCATTTTTATGAGTTGCTCACTTATTTTGATTAACAGTGTAACGCGCTAGTCCTAGTATTGTGCACAATACTATACTCGTTGGACCAGTTTTCCGAGCTGAGTTCTTATATTCTTGAAGGGGTTTGTGTGAGAAAATAGATATCCATCTCAGAGCTATGTGGTAATTAGCGACACGATAGAAGATTTTAATTGCTATTTAGCGTCTTTTCTATAATTTTACAATCTGCGCCCGTAGTTTTACAATTGCACTAGCAGAATTCTCTAACCTGATTCGCATCTCCTCCACGACTTTCTCTGGAGCTTTTTCTGTAAACAACTGATTTTCAAGCTTTTTTTCAGTCTGTTGTGCTACTTTCTCAGCTTTCTCTAACTCCTTCTGTAATCGAGTCCTTTCTGCGTTTTTATCTATTAACCCATCAAATGGGATGTAAAGAGTGAGTTCTCCAACAAGAGAAGTGGCGGCTTCTGTTAATGGTTCTTTAGCCGGACTTATATCCCCTACACGACCCACAGCCATGATGATATCTTCATTCTGTTGGAGCCAGTCTAGTTGTTCTTCGCTATTTCCGAAAACAGATATGGAAATTACTTTTTTAGGCTCGATGTTATAATCTGCCCTTATGCGCCTTATGCCTAGGATAAACTCTTTTAACCATTCAAAAATTTCAACGGCTTTCGCATCATTATGTCTCTCCGGCGCTGGGTAAGACTCTAGCATTATAGACTCCCCTCTTGCTGGGAGTATCGGTCTTAGCTTGAGCCAGATTTCTTCTGTGATAAAAGGCATTATAGGATGTAGCGCTTTTAATAAGTCTTCTAGCATTTCTATGAGAACAGAGCAGATGCCATCTTTGACTTGTTGAGATGTTCCCTCTCGATACAATCTAACTTTTGACACCTCGATATACCAGTCACAATAGTCGTCCCATACAAACTCATAAAGCGATTGTGCTGATCGATCAAACCGGTACTCATTAAAGCCTTTTACGACTTGAGCAATAGATGCTCTAAAACGCTCCTTTATCCATAGCTCGGGAACACCGATTATCAAATCTTTCTCTGCTGTCTGACCTTTATGTTGCTCAACTACTGATAAGACAAATCGAGCTGCATTCCATACCTTGTTACAAAAATTTTTATATCCGTTGATTCGAGTAAGTTCGAACCTTATATCACGCCCTTGAGTGGCCATAATCGCAAAGGTGAAGCGGAGCGCGTCCGTCCCGAAGCTTTCAATACCTTTTGGGAATTCACTGCGTGTTTCCAGCTCTATCTTATCGGCATCCTCAGATTTCATAACCCCCGAGCGTCGTTTGTTCACCAGATCACTTAGGTCGATTCCGTCGATGAGGTCTAAGGGGTCTAAAATATTCCCTTTAGATTTAGACATCTTTTGCCCTTTTGCGTCGCGCACAAGACCATGTATATAGACTTCTTTAAATGGGACGGAACCAGTAAATTTGAGGCCCATCATAATCATCCTGGCAACCCAAAAGAAAATAATGTCAAATCCCGTCACTAGCACATTAGTCGGATAATGTTGCTTAAACTCTGGTGTTTTTTCAGGCCACCCCAGTGTCGAAAACGGCCATAGCGCGGATGAAAACCAAGTGTCTAAGACGTCTTCATCTTGACGTAATACAACGGACTTAGGCACTCCTCCGTGTTCTCGAGCATCAGCCTCATCTGCACCAACATAAATGACTCCCTCTTCGTCATACCAGGCTGGTATTCTATGCCCCCACCAAAGCTGTCGTGATATACACCAGTCTTGTATGTTATTCATCCACTCAAAGTAAGTTTTAGACCAATTTTCAGGGACGAATTTTACATCGCCTTGTTCAACTGCCTCAATTGCGGGTTTGGCTAGTTCGGCAACCTGTACGAACCATTGATCCGTTAAATATGGCTCGATAACTGTTCGTGTTCGGTCTCCACGAGGGACCATCAGCGTATGGTCATCAATTTTCTCGAGGAGCCCTAGGCTCTGCATTTCTTTTACAATTAGGGTTCGCGCTATAAAGCGGTCTAGCCCACGATATCTTTCAGGAACGTTCTCGTTTAGTGTGGCGTCGTCTTCAAAAATATTAATTAATGGCAAGTCATGCCGTTGCCCCATCAAATAGTCATTGAAATCGTGCGCCGGCGTAATTTTGACGCAGCCCGAACCAAACTCTTGGTCGACATATCCATCCGCGATTACTGGTATCAGCCTATTAGTAATTGGTAACTTAACACTGGAGCCTATTAGGTGCTTATAACGAACGTCCTCAGGGTGAACGGCAATCGCCGTATCCCCGAGCATGGTTTCTGGACGCGTGGTTGCAACAATGATTTTTTCCTGTGTACCTTCCATCTCGTAGCACATATGCCAGAGGCTTCCTTTTTCTTCCTCGGACACCACCTCAAGATCAGAAATAGCTGTTTTTAAAACAGGATCCCAGTTTACTAAGCGTTTCCCTCTATATATTAGGCCTTCTCGATAAAGTGATACAAATACTTGCTTCACTGTGTTCGATAGCTCCTCATCAAGAGTAAATTTTTCTCGACTCCAATCCATGGAGCTACCCATCCTCCGAAGCTGTTCAGTGATGGTGCCTCCGGATTCGGCCTTCCAACGCCACGCTTCTTCTAGGAACGCCTTCCTGCCTATATCCTGGCGCGCGACTCCTTTTTGCGTTAATTGACGTTCGACTACTATTTGTGTCGCGATTCCTGCGTGATCGGTTCCACACTGCCAAAGTGTGTCTTTTCCACGCATTCGGTTAAATCTGATTAGGGCATCCATCAGTGTGTCTTGAAACGCATGTCCCATATGCAAGCTGCCGGTGACATTTGGCGGTGGAAGCATAATACAGTAGCTGTCCTTCTCTACTGCTCCCGACTCAAAGTAGCCATTTTCCTCCCAAGTGCTATAAAGCTTCTGTTCTATGCTCTTGGGGTCGTAGCTTTTCTCCATATTCATTAGTTTTTTCTTTTTATACGTTGAACAAGTTTTTTTTATTTTTAATTTTTACCAATTTCATGGGTAAATATTGGGTATCCGCGGTCTTTGTAGTATTTATATTTTTTTCGTGCATCTTCTCGCATCACCTCGTTGTAACCCGTAGATTCAATAACACGGATAAATTTACCAGCATGTTCTGGAACATCAGTAGTTAAATTTATCAACACTTCATAGCTTCTCAGTGTCTTCCTCTCGGAACTGAGAAGGACTACTTTCCCATCATCATCATCATCACCATCACCATCACATATTGGTGAGTGGGGGATGAAGCTTGTTGCACTGAATGTCCAGAGCAGTTCGTCGAACCTATCTAATTGCTCAGTATTTGAGCAGAGTAGGAAAATTTCATGTTGGTTTTGCCACGCTTTTTCGGTAATTTTGCATATGAGACGTTCATAAGCTGTCTGGCTAGCTTGATTTTGGACGTAAAAATCAATCCTCGTCACAGTTTTTATCCAAAGCCTTTGACTGAATGTAGTCGACTAGCATAGGGACAGGCCTCCCTGTTGCTCCTTTTTGGATTCCTGATTTCCAGGCAGTTCCCGCAATATCGAGGTGGGCCCATGCCATGTTTTTGGTGAATTTAGATAAAAAGCAGGCTGCGGTTATCGTTCCTGCAGCCCGTCCTCCTACATTAGCCATGTCCGCAAAAGGGCTTTCAATTTGTTTATGGTATTCTGGCCATAAAGGCAGACGCCAAGCTCTATCCCCAGATCTAGTCCCAGAAGTGAGCAAATCATTAGATAGATTGTCGTCATTAGAAAGAAGCCCTGTAGCATGCTCTCCTAACGCGACGACGCAAGCGCCTGTTAGAGTAGCTATATCGATTATAGCTTCGGGATCAAACTGTTCTGCATACGCGAGCGCATCGCATAGAATCATCCTCCCTTCTGCATCGGTGTTGAGTATTTCGATAGTCTGTCCTGACATGCTAGTGACGATATCGCCAGGTTTACTAGCATTGCCATCTGGTAGATTTTCTGTAGCAGGTATCACTCCAATCACATCGATCTCAGGTCGGATGATAGAGACAGCAAGCATAGAGCCGAGGACCGCCGCGGCTCCGCCCATATCATATTTCATTTCGTCCATCCCGGCCCCGCCTTTAAGAGAAATGCCTCCAGAGTCGAAAGTCACTCCTTTTCCGACTAAGACTATAGGTTTCGCTTGGCTAGGGTTCTCCGCAGCATATTTTATAATGATGAACTTTGCGGGCTCTCGAGAGCCTTTTGATACTGAGAGCAATGCTCCCATTTTGAGTTTTTCCATATCGAGCTCTTCAAGCACCTGCGTTGTCAAATTATCATTTGACTCAGCAAGCGATATAGAAACTTCTGCTAAATGTGTCGGCGTGCAGATATTTGCCGGTCTGTTGGCAAGGTTTTTAGCCAAGTCTATTCCTTGGATTAGCCCAGATGTTTCTTTACACGCTGCATTCATTTTCTTTCCCTCGCTAGTGTCATTAACTAGAAAGGTAAGTTTGTTAAATCCCTGGTTTTTACTTTTACTGGTTTTGAATTCATTGAATTGATACGCTGCTGCAGAAACTTCCTGCGCTATAGTGTTGATTTTCCACGATAATCCGTTGCGATCAGTAACGTGAGTCCTATGCATAGTATCTATGGCAGTTTTTATACCTAATGATTTTAATCTTTTTGCCGCGCCGGCTACTATCTTTCGAAACTCACTTTCAGTGGCACCTTTACTACTGCCACCGTTGATCAATAGAAGTCTGCTGGCAGCGACTCCTGGACAGTTATTAATCAGCAACGTTTCTCCGATCTCGTCAATTAGATCTCCTCTTTTTATCAAGGAGGAAATCAATCCGTTCGTATTTTTGTCTAGTATCTGAGCTGCTTCACTTAATACTTTTTTATGATGAACGACAGCGATGATACAGGGTGTGCGTTGTTCGCTCGGAGACCCAACTTTTGAAGCTATTTGCATTTTTTATTACGCTTGTATGAATACATAGTGGACTTTAACATGTTCTAATTCCCTGCGCACGGGCGTTTGGTGTCTTATACACCATCTATATGCTTGGATGTCGTGGCTAAGACCACTGAGAAAAACACTGCAATTGTAAAGTGTAATATGAAAATTTTAGATACTTATATAAGTAAATCAGTGCTAACAAGCTCATTTATTGTTTTGTTTGCATTAGTTGGGATTTTTACTTTTTTTGCATTTATTGGTGATCTGTCCGATTCGGAGGGGGCAAATACTAAAATTATAGACATCATTTTGACTTCCACTCTAGGTATCCCTGAGCTTGCTTATCAAGTGATGCCTCTAGCTGCGCTGATAGGGAGCTTGCTAGCGCTCGGGGGTATGATGGAAGCACATGAACTGGTAGTCATCAGGGTAGCTGGGGCGACAAAAATCCGCGTTCTTCAGGTAGTGATAAAAACTTCCGTTTTGCTAATGCTGGCCGCTTTGCTTCTTGGGGAGTTTGTAGCGCCCTTGGCGCAGACAAAGATTCATGAACTTAGCTTCAAATCAGACCGTGGCCTGGGATCTGTCAACAATAAGATTTGGATACAGGATTTGAGTGCTTTTGTAAGTGTTAAAGCTATTTTACCTGATTGTAGGATGGTAGGGGTTAACATATTAGAGCTTGGGGCCGATGGCAAGTTAAGTAAGTCTATCTATGCTGACGAGGCAAGTTGCTCTTCTGAGGGATGGATCCTTAAAAAAGTAAAGCGGACTAGCTTTAAGGGTGATGCTTATGATAATTCGCACGTCGAATCTCTGGTGTGGCCAACTGAACTGGACTTTAATCTGTTAGGTTTGTTGGGCTTAGAGCCTCAAAAACTTACGCTAAAGGAGCTGTCCCTATATCTACGTTTTGCTGACGAGGATGCTGGGGATTTTCAGCAATGGTCTCAAGCTTTCTGGACCCGTATAGTGCACCCTTTCAGTATCATGCTTATGACATTCCTCTCTTTCACGGTTGCTCTAAGTGTATCTCGCAGTTCTTCCGTCGGCGGCAGTGTTCTTGCGGGGAGTGCAATAGGCTTGGTATTCTATGTCTTGAATGAGTTAGTAGGCAATTTTGGTTTGGTTTTCAATATGAATTCCGCCCTAGCAGCAGTACTACCGAGTTTATTAGTTCTATTCTTGGCTGGATGGCTATTCAGGAGAATTCCTTAGCTTTGTTTAGTTACTAAGCGCGTATCAGAGAGTTTATCGTGCCAAGTGTTGTTGTCTCTTTCTACAAGTGCGTAGAGATAGCCCATCCCCATAAGGGCAGAAGATATCCATGCTCCGATGAAGCGGATAAAACACGCTTTAGAGCTTGGATTTCCTCCGGAAGAATTTACTATGGTAACGCCCCACGCTAACATTCCCAGTGTCTTGCCTCTGCGCCAACAAATTGTATAGTAAGTGAGGCTAATCAAGGTCAGATAGCTCTGCAAAAATATGTTCTCAGGCTTAATAGCATCACCTGCAGCTAGAGTTGGAATGAATGCCGCAAAGAATAAGATTGCGGTAAGCGCGACCGAATCATAGACTAAGCAGCCTATGCGGCGTGCAAAGGATATTTTTTTCATATTTAGGACAGCTTTTTCCATCATGTGTTCTTTGAAGAGCTCGCTTGTGAGAGGACGACGTGTGCCATGTTCGATTTAGGGCGCTCCCTAGGGGAATCGAACCCCTGTTTTCGCCGTGAGAGGGCAACGTCCTGACCGCTAGACGAAGGGAGCTATCCTGATTAGGATGCTATCATAACTCAAGGATTGGGTAAAAAAGAATGACAAGGGCTTTACGGTATGATCAGTTGAATGCGAATGAGTGAAATAGACAAATCTAATTATTCTACTGAGCCTGTTGTTTACGGGAAGGATGAGTGTGGTGAATTTCAAGGTTTGATTTCTAGGGCAGCTTTAACTGTTATCGAGAAGCTTAACAAGGGCGGTTACAATGGCTATCTAGTCGGCGGGGCGGTCCGAGATATTCTACTTGGTAAGACTCCAAAAGACTTTGATATAGCGACTGATGCTAGGCCAGAACAAGTTGTAGCATTGTTTAAGAATAGTCGACTGATTGGTCGACGGTTCCGTATTGTTCATGTTCGCTTTGGGCGCGAGATCATTGAAGTAGCGACTTTTCGAGCAGCACATAACCAGTCTTCAGCCTCTGCAAAAACATCAACGGACGGACAATTACTTCGTGATAATGTGTATGGTCGCTTCGAGGATGACGTTTGGAGACGTGATTTCACAATTAATGCTTTGTACTATGATATTCGTGACTCCTCCGTCATTGATTATGTAGGCGGTGTTCGGGATTTGAGGTCTAATATTATTCGACTGATTGGCGATCCTGAGGTTAGGTATCGTGAGGACCCTGTGCGAATGCTGCGAGCAATTCGTTTTGCGGCGAAATTGAATTTCAAGATTACACCCTCCGCAAGTAGTCCTATCTCCTCTTTGGCTTACCTGTTGCAAGAGATTTCTCCGGCACGGTTGTTTGATGAGTCGTTGAAACTCTTTAGCTCGGGATACGCCAGTGACAGTTATAAAGGACTAGTAGAGCATGATTTATTCCGTTACTTGTATTCGGTTGGTAGTGGCGAGCTTAATCAAGCAGATCCATTTGATAACAAATTTGTTCTTAGCGCGCTTGAGAATACGGATAGAAGAATCAAAGATGGGAAAAGCGTTAATCCTGCTTTCTTAATAGCTGTGTTTTTATGGAGCACTATGCAGCTGCATTATAGCGAGTATCAGCGAGGTGGTTTGCCCGCCAGAGTCGCTTTATTGAATGCATCCGATCGCACAATTTCAGCTCAGATAAAGCAACTCTCTATTCCTAAAAGACTTACGCTGGCAGTTAGAGAAATTTGGGAACTTCAGAGTCGTTTTTTTAAGCGGACGCCTAAACGAGCTAATCGTCTTTACTGTCATCCACGGTTTCGCGCAGCATACGATTTTCTCGTGCTGAGATCGGTAGATGGAGCTGATTTAAAGGCACTTGGTGACTGGTGGACTTTATACCAAGAAGTCGATGAGACGCAGCGTAAAAATTTATTTGGTGAAATAGAGATTCAGCAGAGGCATTAGATCGAGAGGACCCTACTTTGACCAAAGATGTATTAGCCTATATAGGGCTGGGTAGCAACCTGAATGACCCTGTGATTCAAGTCACACGTGCTCTAGAAGCTCTGGGTACGATAGAAGGGACCTCTATTTTGGAGGCTTCCCAGTTCTACACCAGCCCTGCTATGGGGGGGCCTGTAGATCAAGCTGATTATGTGAATGCGGTGGCAGCTTTAAGGACAGTTCTTAGTCCTAGGAACTTGTTGCAGCAATTACAACTTCTGGAACTTTCGCAAGGGCGCAAAAGAGGTCCCAGATGGGGGTCGAGGATTATAGATCTTGATATACTTCTCTATGGTGACAGGATTATTGACGAGAAAGATTTTCGGGTACCACATATCAGCTTGCACCAGCGAGCCTTCGTCCTGATCCCTTTGTTTGAGATAGCACCTGATTTAATAATGCCTAATCATGGTAAGTTGTCCCACCTAGTAGATGCACTTGATTCGGATGAACTAGAATTAGTTAGAAATTAACAAGACGCTTTCCTCGCAAAGTGTAGCTATTTCTAATGAGAGTAAAATAATTAGTCTAATAAAAAAGGTTCGACAGTAAGTAATATGGACGTGATTTTCGATCTGAAGAGTTTGCGGGAAAAAATATATTTTTGGAAAAAAGATGGTCTATCGATTTCGTTCGTTCCTACCATGGGCAATTTGCATGCTGGTCATTTGTCTTTGATTTCGGGCGCGTCGGAGAAAGCGGATAAAACTGTAGTGAGTATCTTTGTGAATCCTATCCAGTTCGGACATGGAGAAGACTATGAAAAATATCCAAGCACTCTTGACCACGATTTGTCTAAACTGTCCGATGAATCTGTCGATATGGTATTTGCTCCTAATTTGAATGAGTTATATCCGGGTGGTATTGAGAGCGATACGCGAGTAACTATTCCAGCTCTTTCTGAAACGCTCTGCGGGGAGTTTCGGCCAGGGCATTTTTCTGGGGTGGCTACTGTGGTGATGAAGTTGTTTAATAATGTACAGCCGGATTTCGCTTTTTTTGGAGAAAAAGATTTCCAACAAATACTCGTTATTCGTCGTATGGTCGAAGATCTTCTTTTGCCAATTGAGGTCGTGAGCATGCCAATAGTTAGAGAAATTGACGGGCTTGCAATGAGCTCGCGGAATAGTTATCTCAGCGAATTTGAGAGAGCCTGTTCCGTCGAAATATACTCAGTCCTTGTGCAAGCCGCGGAGGCACTAAAGGAGGGCTTTAAAAGTATCAATGAAATTGAAAACCAATCCGTGTCCTCACTTGTCCAGAAAGGGTTCGAGGTGGAGTACTGTTCGGTTAGGCATTCAACAGACTTAGCTGTCCCTGCGGTGGACAACAAAAGTTTGGTAATTCTTATAGCCGCTTGGTTGGGAGATACTCGCTTAATCGACAATATCAGGGTAAATTTGGCTTGAATTTTTGGAATAATAAGAAAATTGATTCTAGTCTAGAAAGATAGTGGGTTACTATGTACGTAACGGGCCATTCATTGGTCCATTAGAGGTTTTTTTATGAGTGAAGGGTTGTTCGTCAAAACGTTTGGCTGCCAGATGAACGAGTATGATTCAGGGAAAATGGTCGACTTACTAGAAGAATCTTGCAATCTTTCTTTGGTAGATTCTCCTGAAAAAGCACAGGTTGTGCTTGTGAATACCTGCTCGGTGAGGGATAAAGCACAAGAGAAATTGTTTCATCAATTAGGTCGATGGGCATTACTAAAAAAAAATAACCCAAGTATGATTATAGCGGTTGGAGGCTGTGTCGCCAGTCAAGAAGGTGAGCAGATATGGGAACGAGCGCCTTATGTAGATATTGTTTTTGGCCCTCAGACTTTGCACCGGTTACCTGAATTGATCGGGAGAGTGAAATCTGAGAGTAAACCTGTCATAGATGTTAGTTTTCCAGAAATCGAGAAATTTGATCGGTTGCCTGCATCTAAGAAGTCAAGTGCTAGTGCCTATGTGTCGATCATGGAGGGGTGCAGCAAGTATTGCAGTTTCTGTGTTGTTCCTTATACCCGTGGAGAGGAATTCAGTCGTCCGTTCGACGATGTTATTTCAGAAATTCACGATATGGCGACAAGAGGAGTACGAGAGATTGTTCTATTAGGACAGAACGTTAATGCTTATCGTGGCCCTATGCTTGGAGGGAAGATTGTTGATCTATCTGCACTTATAAGGATCGTAGCCGCTATTGACGGGATTGATCGAATTCGTTTTACAACGTCACACCCGATTGAATTTACTGATAGATTAATAGCGGCATACCAAGACATACCTGAATTGGCAAACCACCTACATCTTCCTGTTCAAAGCGGATCAGATAGAATTCTATCGCTTATGAAGCGCGGTTATATGGTTGCGGAATATAAGTCTATCATCCGGAAGCTCAGGAAAGTACGGCCTGATATCTCAATATCATCAGACTTCATAATAGGGTTCCCTGGGGAGACACATGAAAATTTTGAAGAGACACTACGACTTATTAGCGATGTCGGTTTTGATCAATCTTTTAGCTTCATATACAGTGCCCGTCCAGGAACACCCGCCGCGAGCTTGGTAGATGATGTCCCTATGGTAGAGAAAAAACACCGGCTCGCCATTCTTCAAAGAGAGGTTCTTAAGCTTGCCCAAGAGCATAGTAAAGCCATGATTGGTAGCACTCAAAAAGTCCTAATTACGGGGCGTTCCAAGAAAGATCCAGAGGAACTGACCGGACGCACTGAAAACCAGAGGGCGGTTAATTTTGCAGCGGAAGCCAGTCTCATCGGCCAATTCGTAGACGTAGTAATAACTGAATCTCTTCCAAACTCCCTAAGGGGTGTATACCTATCTGAAAAACTTGCGAGCATTACTGCATGACAGTGGCTAATGATGAGGTTTTTTTTCACTCTGCCAATAATACTCGCTTAGCCAATCTGCGCGGACAGTTTGATGAGAATATCAAACTAATAGAAAGTGGCGTTGACGTTGAAATTGGGAGTCGTGGAAGCTCTTTCTTTTGTTCAGGCACAGAGACTTTAGTGGAATGTGCAAAGCAAATACTATGTAATTTATATGAGTTAGCTGCATCGAGACCTGTGCGTGCAGATGATGTGCATTTGGAAATTAGAAATGCTGGAGCTGATGAGCCTGGAATACTTGTTCCCGATCAAAGCATTCAGGCGGGGAAGTCTCTGATTAAGGCGCGTGGTGCTAATCAGAAGCGTTATTTGAGCGCCATAAAATCGTATGATATCAGCTTCGGTGTAGGGCCGGCTGGTACAGGGAAGACTTATTTGGCGGTAGCAGCAGCAGTCGATGCTCTTGAACATGATCGAGTGCGTCGGATTTGTTTAGTGCGCCCTGCTGTAGAGGCGGGTGAACGTTTAGGTTTTCTACCTGGGGACATGGCTCAAAAGATTGATCCGTACTTGCGCCCATTGTATGACGCGCTTTATGAAATGTTAGGGTTCGAGAAAGTTGCGATGCTTGTTGAGAGAAATATTATTGAAATAGCACCGCTTGCTTTTATGCGCGGCCGGACCCTAAACGAGTCTTTTGTTATCTTAGACGAGGCTCAGAATACTACTACGGAACAAATGAAAATGTTTTTAACTCGCCTTGGATTTGGGTCACAGGCTGTGGTGACTGGAGACGTTACACAGATTGACTTACCTCGTGGTCGAGGGTCTGGGCTAAAAGAAGCTCTTGCTGTGTTAAAAAATGTACCTGGAATGAGTTTTACTTTTTTTAAGTCTAAGGACGTCGTGCGCCATTCACTAGTAGCTAAAATTTTGGATGCATATGCTGCCCATGAGGAAAAATAAACACCGTTTCATAAAAAAGCTATTCGCCTAATGAAAAAGAACTCTTCTGTTGATCTGCAAATAGCTGCAGAGTTGGGAAACACTCTTAAGAAAGAGTTTTTTACCTCTATCGTCGATGCAACCTTAGATGACAAGAGAGACAGGATAGAACTGACTATCCGTATAGTTTCTCTAGAAGAATCTGCTTATCTAAACAAAAAGTACCGTAAAAAAGAAGGTCCTACTAATATTTTATCGTTCGTCTCAGAAGGTGTCGAGAAGATCGCACCAGATTTTCTGGGAGACTTAGTGGTCTGTGCACCAGTTGTAAATAAAGAGGCCGACCAACAAGGTAAAAATATCGAAGCCCATTGGGCGCACATGGTAGTGCACGGTGTCTTACATTTGCTTGGCTTCGACCATCAAGATATTTGCCAAGCAGAAGCTATGGAAAACCGTGAACGCAGTATACTATCCAATCTAGGGTATCCTGATCCTTATTGAACAATCTAGGAAAGTACGATTTTAATGAATTTGGTTTTTATGAGAATAATACGGTTTTTGAATAGATTGCTCCGATTATTTCTTGTCGCGGGAAGAGTAATGAGATTTTTACGGTCGTTTTCTATCCGTGCTTTGCAGACAACTGAAAATGCTAAACAGGTTCTAATCAATCAATTACATGAAGCGGAGAAGAATAATGTAATAGAGCCGGACACGTTCGCTATGATAGAAGGCGCCCTTGTCGTTTCGGATATGCAAGTGCGAGATATAATGATTCCTCGCTCTGATATCGTTTTCATAGAGGAAGACGCTCAGCCCAAGGAGTTTCTTCCGAAAATAATTGAAAGCGGACATTCGAGATTCCCTGTTTTTGATGAGGAGCATGAGAGTGTCTTAGGTATACTCCTTGCCAAGGATTTACTTTCATTAGCGCTAGATGTCTCTCAAGATTTTTTGATACGTGAAATTATTCGGCCTGTAGCCTTTATTCCTGAAAGTAAGCGTCTCAATGTCTTACTGAGAGAGTTTCGGTCACGGCGGAATCATCTGGCTGTGGTGGTTGACGAATATAGTAATATTTCCGGGCTTGTGACAATTGAAGACGTGATTGAGCAGATAGTTGGCGAGATTGATGATGAACATGACTTTACTGAAGAAGACAATATACGGCGACACAGGAACAATCGGTTTACTGTCAAAGCTCGGACTGTACTAGACGAATTTAATACATATTTTGAAACCCAGTGGGATTCTGATCGTTTCGATACGATTGGAGGTTTGATTATCAGTCAGTTAGGTCGGCTACCCAGGCAGGGAGAAGAAATTGACTATCGAGGGTTTAATTTTAGGGTTCTAAGGGCAGATAGAAGGCGAATTCGACTGCTTCGCGTAATGCCTGCATCGATGGATAAAGACGGTCTTTCTAAGTCAGAAGAATCGATTAGCTGATGAGTAAGTTCGTCGCTGCAGCCTTGTCTTTGGTTGCGGGCTTAATACTGCCTTTTTCTTTCGCACCGTATAATATCTGGTATCTAGCGATCATTTCACCTGCAGTTTTTATTGTTATCGTAAAGCTTCAACCTTTAAAAGAAAGCTGTCTAATAGGATGGCTTTATGGAATTGGATTTTTGGGTTTCGGAGTGAGTTGGATACATATTAGCCTTCACCAATTTGGCATTCCTAACTACTTTTTTTCAATTGGGCTGACTAGTATATTCGTAGCTTTGATGGCTACATACTTGATGTTCTACTCTTGGGCGCTAAAGTTATTCTTGGTTCGAGGTGTGCCTTTAGTCTTAATAGCTCCTGCACTTTGGCTTTTGGTGGAGTATCTACGGGGATCTATGTTTACCGGCTTTCCATGGCTTATTCTGGGTTATAGTCAAATCGACTCAATCCTTGCAGGCTATATTCCTTTGTTCGGTGCTTTGGGTTGCTCTTGGGTAGTACTAACTCTTTCGGCCCTGCTTGTGACTTACTTCTGTGCTACAGAAAAGCCAATTTTTCGTACCATTATTTTTATCTCTATACTGTCCTCATCAGGGTGGGGTCTATCTAAGTTTGAACAGACATTTTCTGACGGAGAACTTCTAGAGGTAGCTTTGGTCCAAGGTGCAGTGCCACAGAACATAAAATGGCATAAAAATGTTCGCGCGCCGTCGATTTTACACTACAGGGAATTAACCGAGGACTATTGGGATACAGATTTAATTATCTGGCCTGAGACAGCAATTCCGGCATTTAAGAATGAAGTAACGGACACTATCACTCTGTTAACGAGTAAGGCTATTAAAGAGGATACTACTCTGATGTTTGGGCTTCCGACAGTTGGCGGTGAGGGAATTCATTACAATAGTCTACTTGCCGTGGGCGCAAACTCGGGTACATACCATAAGAGGCATTTAGTTCCTTTTGGCGAGTATTTCCCATTAGGAAATCATGTCCGCGGATTGTTAAGTCGGCTCAGTATTCCAATGTCTGATTTTACTCCTGGAAGTCTCAAACAACCTGGTTTTTATCTTGGAGATAAACTCATTGGGCTATCTATTTGTTATGAGTCTGCTTTTAGCGCTTTGATTCTAGAGTCAACTCCAGCTGCAAGGCTACTGATTAATGTAAGTAATGATGCTTGGTTCGGACGGAGTATCGCTCAAGATCAGCACCTACAGGTTGCTCAAGCTCGAGCTTTAGAGTCTGGCCGTTATCTATTACGAGCTACGAATGACGGTATTACTGCGATTATAGACTATAAGGGTAAAATCGTTGATCGCTTACCCCAATATGTACCCGGTACGTTAAGATCAACGGTGGAACTCAGACAGGGGAGTACTGTTTTCGCAAAATTTGGTATTTTCCCATTACTACTAGTTATATTTACGATGTTTTTCCTTGCTGGCTGTATACGGATTTTTTCTGGGAGAAATACTGGATTATGAGAATTATGGATACGCCTATTATGACTAACACTAGACTATAGAGCGTTGTTGAGGATAACACTGGTAGTTCTGGGGAGGAAGATACGAGCCTTAATTTTCCATGAAGAGTAGTATAAATTCTTTCCTGAAAAGGCTATATCCGATAGAGAGACGCGGTTAAAAAGCCTGCTATACCTAGCGTGAACGCGGTGGGAAATTTTTGAATTATGGAAGACAACAAGCGAGCAAATAAGCATATACCGACACCGAACCCCAAGATAAAAGGGATTAGGATTGTAGGCTCAATGTTACCTATTGCATCTAGCACTACGCTATATTTCCCTAGTAATAATAGAACAAAAGATCCGGATATTCCTGGGGAGATCATTGCGCACGCACCTAATATTCCAGTTGCAAAGATAAACAATGGTGTATCTGGATAATTACTTGGTACGATGCTGAGGACTGTAAATCCCAATGCTAACCCCACAGCAAAGAAAAAGAATTTCTTCCAAGTAATAGGCCTGAAAGATCGTAATAGAAAAATTATTGAGCCTATAATCAGCCCAAAAAAAACGCTGTATATTTTTTCCGGGTGGGAAATAAGTAGTTTTGGTAGAGGCACTATCTGAGTGAAAAATATTATGGCTATTCCTATTCCAGAGAGCAAAGGAATTACAAACATAAAATGAGGACGTCCTATAGCGATATCCCATCGCATTGTGAAGATTGCCCGTAGCCATTTCGTATCGAAGGATTTTATTGCGTTTACGAGTTCGAGGTAGATTCCTAAGATAAGCGCCATAGTTGCACCGGATACCCCTGGAACAACATCAGCAGTACCCATTACTGCGCCTTGGTAGATTCGAGTGAGGAATGTCTTAGCTTTCTTGCCCATGAAATTTCTGGCTATATGAATGGACTGTTGACACAAGCGCCTCTACATTTTCAGGAGGAACTTCTGGAGTAATCCCATGCCCTAGATTGAAAATATGCCCCGAACCAAGGCCAAACTTGTCAAGTATCTTTTTGGCTTCTTCAGCAACTATTTGAGGAGTAGTGAGCATAATTGCCGGATCGAGGTTTCCTTGCAATGCCACTTTGCCGCCAATAAGCTTTTTAGCAATAGAGATGTCTGTTGTCCAGTCGAGTCCTACTGCTGTGCATTGAGTGTCTCCTATGGACTCTAACCATAGCCCCCCTCCTTTTGTAAAGAGGATTGTAGGGATTTTATATTTAGTGAGTTTTTGAACAATAGTTCGCATATAGTGAAGAGAGAATATTTCATAGGCATCAGTCGATAGTATCCCTCCCCAGCTATCAAATATCATGATCGCATCAGCGCCAGCTGAAATTTGCGCTTCTAAATAAAGTGTCACTGATTCAGTGAGTTTGCCAAGAAGCATGTGTATAGCTTCTTGATTACCGTATGCAAGTTTTTTTATTTTTGCGAAGTCCCGACTTCCTGCACCTTCCACCATATAAGCTGCGAGAGTCCAGGGGCTTCCTGCAAAACCAATCAATGGTACCTTGTCGTTTAGAGCTTTCTTAGAAAGCCTTATGGCCTCCATTACGTAGCCAAGATCTTTCTCGGGGTCTGGGATGGGTAAAGCTTTTATTTCGTTAAAGCTTTTTATCGGCCGCGAAAAAACAGGGCCAATTTTTTCTTGGAGGCTAAGACCTAGCCCCATTGAGTCTGGGATAGTTAGAATATCCGAAAAAATTATTGCTGCATCAAGGTCGAATCTTTGCAGCGGTTGCATCGTCACTTCACAGCAAAGTTCGGGATTCTTACACAAGGCAAGAAAGTCCCCTGCTTTTTCTCGGGTGGCTCTATATTCTGGAAGATAGCGACCAGCTTGCCGCATGATCCATATAGGCGTCTTATCCACGGGTTGTCGATTTAAGGCGCGTAGAAATCTATCTTTCATAACGACTGAGATCTTGAGTTCATGATCGCCTTTTAAACAGGAGCAGGAAGAGTTGAGGAGCCCATGAGAAACTCGTCTATAGATTTGGCTGCAGAGCGGCCTTCAGCGATAGCCCAAACGATTAGAGACTGCCCATGTTGCATATCACCGGCGACGAACACATTGTCTAGATTAGTTTTCCAGTTATTATCGCGCTCTACATTCCCTTGTGTGTTCAGCTGGACACCCAATGCCTCGACGACTCCATCTTTTTCTGGCCCAGTGAAACCCATTGCGAGTAATGCAAGATCGCAAGGTATTGTTGTGGCAGTTCCATCTACTTCTTCAAAACCGCCACCATCGGACTGTTTCTGGCGCATCTCTACAAGTTCAATTTGACAGACTCTTCCCTGTTCATTCCCGATGAAACGTTTGGTAGAAATCGCGTAAAGCCTTTCTCCGCCTTCTTCATGCGCAGATGCTATACGGTAGATTTTTGGCCATTCAGGCCAAGGATTTTCGGCGGCGCGTACATTTGGAGGTTGTGGCATGATTTCTAAACTCGTTACTGAGGCGGCTCCTTGTCTATGGGCCGTCCCAATACAATCTGCACCAGTATCTCCGCCACCAATAATGACTACGTGTTTACCTGCAGCACTTATAGACGGCTCTTGAATACTTTTATCTTCACAGATTCGGTTTTGTAGCGGTAAGTATTCCATCGCAAAATGTATTCCGGAAAGATTTCGGCCAACAACTGATAAGTCCCGTGAAGTTGTAGAACCTCCCGCGAGTAAGACAGCATCAAAATTTTCTTTCAACTCCTTGGCATCTACATTCGCTCCAACGTCAGCATTGGTGCGGAAGGTAATGCCTTCTGCTATCATTTGCTCAAGTCGTCTATCGATGATAGCTTTTTCCATTTTGAATTCTGGGATGCCATATCTCAGCAATCCTCCGATCCTGTCATCTCGTTCAAAGACAGTCACGTCGTGACCGACCCTACAAAGCTGTTGTGCTGCCGCAAGCCCCGAGGGACCGGATCCTATGATTGCTACATTCTTATCAGTTTTAATAGCTGAAGGTTCAGGCACGATCCAGTTTTCACTAAAAGCTCGATCGATAATACTAAGTTCTACTCCTTTTATCGTTACTGCGTCATCGTTGATTCCCAGAACACATGCGCCCTCGCATGGCGCTGGACACAATGTGCCTGTAAATTCTGGGAAATTATTAGTTTTGTGAAGCCTTTGGATAGCATCTTTCCATCTATTTTGGTACACAAGATCATTCCATTCTGGAATCAAATTACCCAATGGACAGCCTTGATGACAAAAAGGGATCCCGCAGTCCATGCATCGGCTAGCTTGCTTCGTGAGTGTTTTGGGGTCATAAGGCGTGATGACTTGCTTGTAATCGCGCAAGCGTTCGTCTACCGGACGGTATTTTATAGTTTGTCGGTCATGTTCTAGAAAACCCGTCGCCTTAGCCATTCATAGCCTCCATCATAGCGTCCTCTTCTGTCATACCTTTACTTTGAGCTGTCTTGATGACATCAAGGACTCTTTTGTAGTCTTTAGGCATTACTTTGACAAATTTATTTTTGTTTTCTACCCAGCGCGAGAGGATTTCCTGAGCTAAAGTGCTTGCAGTCATTTGGTGATGGTTAGAAATTAGTGTTTTCAAGACTTGCTCGTCATTCTTACTCACCTTTTCTAGAAGCACCATCTCCTGATTACACTGTGAGGAGAATACACCTCTCGGGTCAAAAATATATGCAGTTCCACCCGACATTCCAGCTGCGAAATTTCGTCCTGTGCAGCCAAGAATAACGACCGTTCCCCCAGTCATATATTCACAGCCATGGTCGCCTATTCCTTCAATTACTGCTTTGGCGCCACTATTCCGGACAGCAAAGCGTTCGCCTCCAATGCCATTAAAATATGCTTCCCCTCCAGTTGCCCCGTATAGAGCGACGTTGCCAATAAGGATGTTTTCTTCTGCGGCAAAGGATCTAATACGAGGAGGGTATACGACTATTTTTCCTCCAGATAAGCCTTTGCCTATATAGTCGTTGCTGTCGCCCTCTAAGGTCATCGAAACACCTGCAGGGAGGAATGCTCCAAAGCTTTGCCCTGCAGACCCATTGAAATGCAGTCTGATCGTTTCATTCGGTAACCCTGCACTGCCGTATTTTTTTGTTATTTCGTATCCTAGGAGAGTTCCCACTGTTCGATTGATATTTCTTATTGCAAACGATGCATTCACCGACTTCCCGGACTCAATGGCATCGGTGCAAGCAGGAATTATTTGAGTTCGGTCTAATGATTTGTCGAGCTTATGGTCTTGCGTGGTTACTTGTCTTAAAGCACCTTTATATTCTGCAGGTCTGTAGAGGATAGCTGACAGATCTAGATCTTTTGCTTTCCAGTGGTCAGATGCTTCTATCGTATCGAGAAGATCTGACCTTCCGATTAGATCATCTAACTGAGAAATCCCTACGCTTGCCATATATTCTCGCATTTCATTCGCGATATAGCGGAAAAAATTCTCCACAAACTCTGGTTTTCCATTGAACTTCTTTCGGAGTTCGGGGTTTTGGGTGGCGATTCCCACCGGGCAAGTGTTTAAGTGGCATACTCTCATCATTATACATCCCATCACAACAAGAGGAGCCGTTGCGAACCCGAATTCTTCGGCTCCAAGCATAGCGGCTACGATACAATCCCATCCTGTCTTGAGTTGACCATCTACCTGCACAACGATTCTATCTCTTAAGCCATTATTCAGGAGTGTTTGCTGCGTTTCTGCCAGTCCAAGTTCCCAAGGCACGCCTGTATGTTTTAACGAAGTGACTGGTGAGGCACCAGTTCCTCCGTCATAGCCTGAAATGAGAACCACATCTGCGAATGCCTTAGCTACACCTGCTGCTACCGTACCGACTCCTGCTTCTGCTACGAGTTTCACATGCACACGAGCTCTAGGGTTGGCATTTTTGAGATCGTGAATTAGCTGCGCTAGATCTTCAATAGAATAGATATCATGGTGAGGCGGCGGCGATATCAGCCCAACTCCCGGAGTGGAACGGCGAACTTTGGCGATCCACGGATATACTTTATGTCCAGGAAGTTGCCCTCCTTCGCCAGGTTTCGCACCCTGCGCCATTTTGATTTGCAGGTCATCAGCATTTACTAGGTAGTCGCTAGTAACGCCGAATCGACCAGATGCGATTTGTTTAATAGCACTTCTTTTTGAATCTTTGCCTTTTTCAACAATAAATCTTTCAGGGTCTTCGCCACCTTCCCCAGTATTAGAGCGTCCGCCGATTCTGTTGAGTCCGATAGCTAAGGTTTCATGCGCTTCCTGGCTAATAGAGCCAAGGGACATCGCTCCAGAATTGAAGCGTTTCATTATCTTTTCTACTGATTCTACGGTTTCGATTGGAATAGGTGTGCAATGTTTTAGCTTGAGTAAACCTCTTATCGTTGCGCGTGACCTGCTTTGGTTATCAATCGCGGCGGTATACTCTTTGAAGATAGAATATTGTCCAGATTGAGTGGCATGCTGAAGCTTGAATACTGTTTCTGGGTTAAATAGATGGTGTTCTCCGTCACGACGCCATTGGTATTCGCCTCCGGACTCTAAGGTAAGGTCTCCGGATTTCCTTTGTGGCCAAGCCTTGCCATGGCGGATATTTACTTCTTTGTTAATTACTTCAAGTCCCACCCCACTAATTTTGCTAGATGTTCCTGTAAAATACTCCTTTACAAAGTTGCTGCCTAACCCCACGGCCTCAAATATCTGAGCACCCCGATAGGATTGCACAGTAGAAATTCCCATTTTGGACATGATCTTGGTCATTCCGGTATTAATTGCACGGATATAATTCTTTGTTAAGAGAGTTTGATTTAAGCGGTTACCTTGGTCGCTCAAAACCGCGCGAGCGAGCAGGCTAGCGATTGTATCGATAGCCACATATGGATTAATAGCATCAGCGCCGTATCCAACCAGAGTTGCAAAGTGATGGACTTCGCGAGCATCTCCTGATTCAACAATCAGACCTATCCGTGATCGATTCCCATTTTTAACTAGGTGGTGATGCAACGACGATACTGCCAACAAACATGGGATCCCAGCTCTTTCACGATTTGTTTCTCTGTCTGAAAGGATAATAAAGTCAAATCCATCGTCTATAGCTTGATCCGCTTCTAGGAAAATTTCTGTCAGTACAGCTTCAATCGCGCTCTCATCCGAGCTCGATGGGTAGGTTATATTTAAGGTTTTCGAGGAAAAGCCGTTAGAGTTTATTTGTTGTATTTGAGAGAACTCATTGTTGTTAAGGACAATCGAGTCCAAAAAGAGACGTCGACAATTCATGTCTTTGGTCTCCAACATATTCTTTTCTGGTCCTATGACTGTAGAAACCTGAGTAACCAATTTTTCCCTCATCCCATCTAATGGGGGGTTCGTAACCTGCGCAAATTTTTGTTTAAAGTAGTCGTAGAGTAGTCTCGGCTTATCTGACAGCACGGCTAAAGGAGTGTCGGTTCCCATAGAACCGATAGCTTCATTTCCGCTTTCTACCATCGGTTGGATAAGAAGTTTTATCTCTTCTTCCGTATAACCAAAGGCGATTTGTTTCTCGAACAGTTCTTCCTCGTTTAGCGCAGGGGCAGAACTCACTTTAGGAAGATCCTCAAGACTAAGTTTGTTTGTTTTTAGCCAGTCACCATAGGGGTGCTCGTTGATATACGTTTCTTTTAACTCGGTATCTTCAACAATACGTCCGAGTTCGGTGTCGACCAGAAAGATCCTTCCTGGCTGCAAACGACCTTTGATTTTGACCTTTTCAGGGGGGAGCTCGAGCACTCCAACTTCTGAGGCCATGACCACTAA
This sequence comes from Pseudomonadota bacterium, assembly GCA_018668255.1. Taxonomy (GTDB): domain Bacteria; phylum Pseudomonadota; class Gammaproteobacteria; genus UBA4457. The sequence goes on from JABISZ010000038.1 coordinate 123,199, forward strand.
ATCGTCCGTAGTCACATAATAACGTGAGGGCCTCAAGCCGTTTCTGTCTAGAATCGCGCCGATCGATCGTCCGTCCGTAAACGCTATTGATGCCGGTCCATCCCAAGGTTCCATAAGACAAGAATGATATTCGTAGAAGGCTTTGCGGGCGGGGTCCATTGTTTCATGCCCACTCCAAGCTTCAGGCACCATCATTAGAACTGCGAGAGGCAGTGGTCTTCCCGCCATATGCAGAAACTCCAATACCTGGTCGAAAGAGGCCGTATCTGAATTACCTTCGAGGACTATTGGAAATAATTTTTCTAAGTCACTGCCTAACGCTTCGCTCTTGCATAAAGCTTGTCTTGCTTTCATCCAGTTACTATTACCACTCACCGTGTTTATTTCTCCGTTGTGAGCGATAAACCTGAAGGGCTGTGCGAGCGTCCATGAAGGGAATGTATTTGTTGAAAATCTTTGGTGTACTAGAGCTAGAGTTGATTCGACCCTTTCATCATGTAAATCGGGAAAAATAATTTCTAGTTGGTTCGCAAGTAGCATGCCTTTGTAAACAATTGTCATGGAAGACAGGCTTGGGATATAAAAAAGGCTTTTTTCTTTCAGCTTACTGGCCCATATCAGATGCTCTATCCGTTTACGAATAACGTAAAGCTTTCTTTCAAATTCTGACCCAATTTTTGTGTCAGCACCTTTGCCCAAAAATATTTGACTGAAGTGCGGTTGCGCTTTTCTAGCACTAGGTCCTATCACTTCGGGCCCAAGAGGTATCTCTCTCCATCCTAAAACAAACTGTCCTTCCTCTTTGACGATTCGGGATAATTTACTTATGCAATCTTCTCTGTCGCTCAAATTATTCGGCAAGAATATATTGCCAGCAGCGTACTCACCTGCGGTGGGTAAATCTATTCCAAGTTTCCCACACTCAGCCCTTAAAAACTTATCGGGAATTTGCAGCAGAATACCAGCCCCGTCGCCCGTATTCTCCTCGGCTCCAGTGGCGCCGCGATGCCACAGGTTTTTTAAAATTGAAAGTCCTTGGGTAATGATGGTGTGGGATTTTCTCCCCTTAAGATCCGCAACAAACCCTAGTCCACATGAATCGTGCTCATAACTTTCGTCATACAAGCCACCCTCTGGTCTACCAATATGAGGGAATTTTACTTCGGTAACGTCATCCATACTCTAGCAGTCTCTCCACGTGTCCATGTCCTTCGTGATAGGACAGACTTTTTGCTGACTAACTTGTCAGCCGGTTATTGATTAGATCTTAGGACGCGACTTTGCCGACCTATATAAAATTCGAACTTTACAAAAACGAGCGCATGCTTGGGAAGGCACTATGTCTCTCGCCTGTTATTTTATAAGATTTAGCATGTCGTGTCATCCCGATGGGGTAGGATTCCACGTTATTATAGAGCGAGCTCCTTAGTTCAAGGTATCTCAGCGATTATCACGCGTGGCGAGACACGCATTTTAATTTTAGATTTTGAAAGACATTGAAGACTTATAGAAGAACTTGGAAGACATTGGCTGCATTTAAAGGAAAATAATTTTTAGGTGTAGCTTACCCGTCTAGCTCGAGAAATCAATATGCATGGTTTTCTACCGTCTCTAGCAGGATTTCTTTTAAATAGTCATTGGTGACGAAGGCGTCCCCAAAATTTTTCAGTAATACAAGACGAATACTACCATCTATATTTTTTTTGTCTTTGGACATAAGGGCTATGAACTGCTCAGGCGTTATTTGTTGTGGAGCCTCAGTAGGCAGAGAAAACTGGGTTAAGAGTAATTTGATTTCTTTTATCTGCCCTTTATGCAGAAAGCCAAGCTTCCAGGACATAAAAAGAGCCATCATAATTCCTGCTGCTACTGCTTCACCGTGCAACCATTTCCCATAACCCAACGCAGTTTCTATCGCATGACCGAAAGTATGGCCTAAATTGAGGGTGGCTCTTATTCCTCGTTCTTGTTCGTCAGCTGAAACAATCTTAGCTTTGTTTTCACAGGAACGTTGGATTAAATAATTCAACGTATCGCCGTTTTGCGCTAGGATATTGAGAACATTTGCCCCAATCCAATCAAGAAAATCTGCGTCGTTGATCAAGCCATATTTAACGACCTCAGCCATGCCAGAGTTAAACTCACGATTTGGTAACGTCTTTAATGTCGAGGTATCAATAAATACAGCTTGAGGTTGGTAAAAGGCACCGACCATATTTTTCCCAAGAGGGAGGTTAATTGCGGTTTTTCCACCAACGGATGAGTCAACTTGAGCGAGTAATGTTGTCGGCATCTGAACGTAGCTTATGCCCCTTTGGTAGCTCGCTGCAGCGAATCCTGCCAGGTCGCCTACAACCCCGCCACCAAGAGCAATCAACGTGGCATTTCGATTGATATTGTTTTCGAGCATAAAACTGAGTAACCGCTCAAGTTCTACAAAGTTTTTCGATTCTTCACCTGGAGAAAGGATGAAAGTGTGACATTCATTTTTAGAAAAGTGTTGTTTGACTGCTTTTAAGTGGAAATTGGCCACATTGGAATCAGTAACTATGACTACCTGATTGCTATGGATAGCAGTTAAAATTAATTTCGAGTCAGTGAGAATCCCATCGCCAATATAGATAGGGTAGCTGCGACTTTCTAGAGAGACATTAATCTTGGTTAGCATGAATTTTTTTACTAATAGTTTGAATAATTTGATGAATGGTTAACGTATCAGTGGATATTACATGATTTGCTATCTCACGATACAAGGAATCCCTTGCGAGCACAATTTCTGAGAGCTTTTTACGCGGATCCTCAACCTGTAGTAACGGTCTTGATTTGTCAGTTTTCAATCTATCTAAAAGAGTGTCGAGCTGACTTGTCAGATAGAGCACAAGCCCTCTTTCAGATAAGGCGCTTCGATTTTTTTTGCTAAGAATACACCCGCCTCCAGTAGCTACAACGATTTTATCGCTCCATGAGATTTCCTCGATAACGAGTTCTTCTCTCTTTCTAAAGCCACTTTCTCCTTCTATCTCAAATATCCTGTCGATTTTGACACCGGTCTTCTTCTCGATTACTGCATCCGTATCAATGAATTCATAGCTCAGCAACTGGGATAGCCTATGTCCTATAGTTGTTTTCCCGACCCCCATAGGACCTATGATAAAAATTCTGTTTAAGACCGACAATCGAATTCTCTCCTCTACAGACTTGGTTTAAGTCATAATAGCAGTTTGCTATTGGTAAACATTAAGTCTACCTATGTATGAGATTTATTACAGTTGTGTAAGAGTATGGCTTCTCTTTGCAAGCGACTTTAGTTCACCGATACTATTCGTGTTCGGCAGTTAAATACGATGATCTGAGTATGTGTTCTGGCGATAAATTTTGGAGAAAGATAATCGAATCTGGTGTATTAGTTTTCGCATATTTTGAGCATCTTCAAGAAGCATGATCGCGACTGTCGCTGTTTTTGCACCATTGCGTCGTATGTATGATTATATTGCTTTGAGTGCTGTACATCGCCCATTAACGGTAGGTTCCCGAGTCTGGGTTCCTTTGAGACATTCATTTCGAGTTGGGATCGTGGTTGAGGTTAGGGACGGGAATACCGAGAATGTATCCAAGCTTAAACCGATAGCGGAAATTTTAGATGATGGCTCTCTTATCTCCAAGGAAATGCTGCACCTTGCTTGTTGGGCATCCGCATATTACCACCACCCTATAGGGGAAGTAGTAGCGACTATCCTTCCCGCACCTTTGAGAGCGAAGACTTTGGTTCCTTCTGTGGGCCTTGAGAGTTGGAGCCTTACAGAACTGGGACGACAGGCTCTTGAACAGCTTTCTGTGAAAGGAGTTCGGCAAAAGAATATCCTTGAAATCTTGGAGAATAATACCTACATTTACGCGGAAGAACTTGGCGAGTTGGATTATAATTGGCAGAGTCCAATGCGCGCGCTGCTGAAGCGTAACTTTGTCGTGAAGTCAATCGTGTCTGAGCCGATCGCTCCAATTAGGTTGCTAGGTAGCTCGATCGTTCTGAATAAAGAGCAGGCGCATGCTTCCAAAAATATTCATGAGACTCTTGGTAAGTTTCAGCCCACTGTTCTGTACGGTGTTACAGGAAGCGGGAAAACAGAAGTATATTTTGATGTCATCGATAGTGTATTGAAAAGTGGAGGTCAGACCCTTTTCTTGCTTCCGGAGATAGCGCTAACTAAGCATTTGGTAAAGCGTTTCCGTCAGCGGTTTGGTAGTCGAGTGGCAACCCTTCACTCTGGTATGAGCAAAAAAGAGCGCGTCGCCACCTGGATTAGGTGTAAGAAGGCTGAGGTGGGTATTCTACTGGGGACTCGCTCAGCAGTTTGGTTAGAACTCCCCGATCTTCAACTGATTGTCGTTGATGAGGAGCATGACGCCGCCTACAAGCAGCAAGATGGATTCCGATACTCTGCTCGTGATATTGCGATAGTCCGTGCGCAACAATTGGATATTCCCGTAGTTCTAGGTTCAGCTACTCCTTCGTTTGAGACATTGGTCAATGTAGAGAATAAAAACTTTCAGATAACACACCTGAAAAACCGTCCATTAGCCATGTCAAAGACTAAGGTCGAGACTATCGATGTGCGGGGACTAAAACTAGAAGGTGGCCTGAGTGAAACATTGATTGGACATATGCGAGAGCATTTGGCGAAAGGACAACAAGTTGTTCTTTTCCTTAATAGGCGAGGGTATTCACCGGTTATGATCTGCCGTTCTTGCGGAGTATTAATGACTTGCCTGCGATGCGACGCCTACTTGGTCTACCATAAGCAAAAACAATCACTGATCTGCCATCACTGTGGATACCGCAAATCTGCATTTAACAAAGCAGATTGTTGTGCTGAAGAAGTGACTGAACCATTAGGGATCGGTACAGAGGGAATTGAAGAGGTGGTTCGAGAGTTGTTTCCTGATAAGACGGTATGCCGAGTTGATAGAGATACTGCCAGATCGGCTAAAGTACTAGAAAAAATATTAAGCGAAATAGGCACTGGAGAGATTGACATTTTAATTGGTACTCAAATGGTTTCAAAGGGCCTTGATTTTGAGAATGTTACATTAGTGGGCGTGGTTGATGCTGACACGCGGTTATATTCAATAGATTTTCGAGCAGAGGAGAGGTTGGCCCAGTTGCTCGTGCAGGTGGCTGGCAGAGCTGGGCGTGGTAACAAGGCCGGGGAGGTTTTTGTACAGACGCAAAAACCAGAAAATGCGGTTTTAAGAAGAATTATTGATGACGGTTATGATATATATTCGAAGCTGGCCCTGCCTGAGAGACGAGAAGTAGGTTTCCCTCCATATGTCGCTATGGCCTTGGTTCGGGCCGAGTCTAAGTACCCGGAGCGACCAACATTATTTCTAACAGGAGTTAGGAAAATTCTTCAAAAAGAGTGTGTCAATGCGGACATTAGTTTCCCAATTCCGGCTTACATGGCTTTACGCGCCGGAAGAGTCAGGGCATTGTTGATAGTTAGGGCGCCTGTGAAAGTTGAGATCCAAAATCTGTTAGCTGCTTGTCTGGACAAAATAGAAAGCTTATCTAAGGTAGTTCGAATTCGGTGGACAATTGACGTCGATCCTCAGGAGACTCTTTAAGAAATTCACCGTGTGTGAATAACCTCACAATAAGCGATAGAATTGAATCTGTCCTTAAGACTTAGAATTTATATATTGGAAAGATTTTTGAAAGATAAGCTGCATTCCTGCATAGAGGCAAGCCTAGTTGAATTGAGAAAATTAGGTGTTTTAGAAGGCGATGAAGTCTATGACTTTCGTATTGAGGTGCCTAAAAAAGCCGAACATGGCGATTACAGTACTAATTTAGCCTTGCTTTTAGCAAAATCTACGGGCAGTTCTCCTAGAAAAATCGCAGAGCAAGCTGCTACGTTATTGGAAAAAAATGAGCTTTTTCATTCTGTTTCGATTGCAGGGCCAGGCTTTATTAATTTCACGCTAGCTGATGAAGCTATATTTGCTGTCATCGGGTCAGTGAAAGAACAGGGAGGGAATTTTGGGCGTAACAGTCTTGGTAATAAAAAATCTGTTCAAATTGAATTTGTGTCGGCGAATCCTACTGGCCCGCTCCATGTGGGTCATGGACGAGGCGCTGCTATTGGCTCAGCTCTGGCGAGCCTTTACCAAGCATGTGGGTACATTGTACATAAAGAATACTATGTAAACGATGCTGGTCGGCAGATGGATATTCTCGCTGTGAGCGTTTACTTAAGGTGGTTACAAGAGGAGGGCTGCACTCTTGTGTTCCCGTCTAATGGTTATCAAGGAGTATATATTTCAGAGATAGCACGCGATTTCAATCGCTCATCTCCTTGGTTAGAGTCGTCTCAGCAATCTGGCTTAGGAGGTTTAATAACCGATGTGGATACTGACGCGGCAATGGATGAACTGATAGCTTGCGTTAAAGCACACTTAGGTACATCTTCTTACGAGCTAGTTAGGTCTTATGCGACTAAAGCCATTTTGGAGGGTATAAAAGACGACCTGCGGGTATTCGAAGTCACTTTTGATTCGTGGTTTTCGGAGTTGTCCTTGCATGCAGAAGGAATAATTGAGGCATCACTTAACCACTTAGACTCACAGGAATATCTTTATGTCTCGGATGGTGCAACCTGGTTTAAGTCTACCTTATCAGGTGATGAAAAGGATCGAGTAGTCATAAGAGATAATGGACAGAAGACATATTTTGCGGCTGACATTGCTTATCACGCGGGTAAGTTTGATCGGGGGTTTGAGAAATTAGTTGATGTGTGGGGTGCGGATCACCATGGTTATATCCCTAGGGTGAAGGCTGCGCTTGAAGCTATGGGTAAATCTAGCGCTGATTTAGATGTCGTTTTGGTCCAGTTTGCTGTTTTGATGCGAGATGGGGCGGCCGTCGCAATGTCCACTCGGTCCGGAAACTTCGTCACATTGCGAGACCTGATTGATGAGGTTGGCGTGGACGCCGCTCGTTTTTTTTACTTGATGCGACGATCTGATCAACACATGGAGTTTGACTTGAGCCTTGCTGTCTCTAAAACTAATGAGAATCCAGTCTATTATGTGCAGTATGCTCACGCGCGGATCTGTAGCATTATGACTCAAGCTTCCTCGCTAGGGGAGTGGGCCTGGACTGAGGAAGGCCCTAAACATCTGAGCACCGCTGCTGAGCGGAAAATAGTCGTAATGTTAGCTAGGTACCCAGAGGTGTTAATAAGTGCGGTTAAATCGAACGAGCCTCATCTACTTCCTCAATACTTGCGAGAATTAGCGCAAGAATTTCACGCTTACTATAACTCTAATAAAGTGTTGTCTGAGGATAAGGCTGTTAGATTTGCGCGTTTATCTTTAGTGGATGCAGTCCGACAAGTCCTTGCAAATGGGTTAGGTTTGCTCAATATTTCAGCACCACGGTCAATGTGAAGGAAAGCTATAGATGGCCCTTAGAGACTATAAAAAAGCATCTACTCTTACTAGTAAAAAAGAAAGTCGTGGCAAACTTTCTTTTTTCATCATTGGGCTATTAGTTGGAGTAATGGTGACTTACGGTTGTTTAATTTCTTTATCTGAAAATGGACGGTTTGATATTTTTAATTGGCCACAAAGTTTGATCTCAACTGCAGATTCTTTAGGAAAAAAAATTAAAGGGATCTCGAAAAATTCATCTCTGCCTCCGATGGAATTTGACTTCCAACCATTGAAAAGTGGCAGCGAAATTGATGTTCGGCCAATAGAAGGGTTTCAACAAGGTTACCTTCAAGCTGGATCTTTTCGTACTATTGAAGATGCTGATGGGACCAAGGCAAAATTAGCAATTTTAGGCATTAAGTCAGAGATTAGTCGGGTCGTCACTGCGGAAAAGAACGTATGGTTCCGAGTGCTGGTGGGACCGCTTTTAAGTGAGAGAGCAATACGGGAGACACGCATAGAAATGATAGAGCAAGGTATAATTCCTATCTTTCTAAAACAAGTGGCGGACTGACTCCCTAACCTTCTTGCTAAATACAGGTTTATGGCTAAAAAAGAAATTTAGTACTACTCGAACCTAGTCATTGCCAAAACTTGAGGGGGCTGCGGATTCAAGGAGTAACAATCGAATATTTCTCTGTAGCCTCGATTTAAAGAGATTACTGTCCCCAGTGGGTGTGAAAATTTGACCCAACGTGATGGATTCTTTTAGGTAGTGAGATAGGACCTCTGCAGATCCATTAACCCAGTTAGCCCAAGCTATTGTTGACTTTGAGAAAAGCTCTTGCTCTTTTTTTATCTTGACAGACATCCGCAGAAACTCTGAATAAGGTGCTGCCATTGCTGTTATATCAGCTCCACGAACAATGCTTTCTTCCCTAGTGTGACAGTATGCAAATTTTTCTGTAGATAATATGGCAGCGCAGATTTTCTCTATTTTTTTATTGGAGATGTTATGTTGAGGAAGTATCTTTTCGGCAATAGACGCGGCGTAGGATTCTTTATTTTCGAACTGAAGCGCAGTATGATCTTTTATGTATCCGGCATCGTGGAAGAGTAGTGCGCAGTATACTATTTCGCAGTCGATAGGTGGTTTTCGGAACCCATAATAATTAATTATTTCCTCTGCGAAATATATAGTTTTTTCAATATGAGTAAAGTTGTGAAATGCTAGTTTATCACTGTAGAATTCATAAGCGGCTTTTTCTAGCGTTAAATTTCGGACCTTTGTAAATACCGATGCCATGTCAATATTCCTGTTGAGGCTGGATGAGAACACTTGTCGAGACTGCTATTATTTGAGAGTTGTATAAAAAAACAAGCTTTAATATATGCGGTTTTTTCGTGCGAGTTGGTGAACGATTAAGATAGCCTACTGATTTGGTTTGTTGTAGGCTCGGCTGCGGTAGTATATTTTTTTGTCAAAGTAGAGATTTTGAGAGTATGACGTTAAAAATATTTGTTAATGGCGAGCCCCTCGAGATCCCTGATAACAGTGTGTTGCAAGGTATTGTTGAAATTTTAGAGGTGACAGGGCGGTACGCAATTGAAGTGAACGGTGAAATTGTTCCAAAAAGTGAGCATTTGGGCTTTTCAATTAATAACGGTGATGCGGTTGAAGTCGTAAAGGCCGTTGGTGGCGGATAGGACCGGTGGAAAAATTAATAAAGGGATAGTCAGTAAGATGGATACACAAGGATCGAAAAAAACCATTCTCAAGGATGTCTTGAAAATTGGAGAGTATGAACTTTCTTCCCGTTTGCTAGTTGGGACAGGGAAATATAAAGATCTGTCGGAAAGTCATGCAGCTATTGAGGCAAGTGGTGCTGCTGCTGTAACAGTGGCAATAAGAAGGATCGATGCTGGACAGACTACTGATGCCCCAGATTTGTTGGATGTTATTTCTCCGGAAAGATACGTTATCTTACCTAATACAGCAGGTTGCTACGATGCCGCCTCGGCGGTGAGAACCTGCATGCTGGGACGAGAGCTACTAGATGGTCATGCACTAGTTAAGCTTGAAGTTATGGGGGATAGTCGTACGTTATACCCAAATATTGTTGAGACACTATCTGCTGCAAAAACTTTGTGCAAAGAGGGATTTCAAGTGATGGTATATACGTCTGATGATCCTATTTTAGCTGTTGAGCTTGAAGCAATAGGATGTGTCGCGATTATGCCTCTTGCCGCACCTATTGGTTCAGGATTAGGGATACAGAATCGTTTCACCTTAAGAACTATAATTGAAAACTCTAGCGTTCCTGTGATTGTTGATGCTGGTGTAGGGACGGCGTCTGATGCCAGCATCGCCATGGAGCTTGGTTGTGACGGTGTATTGATGAATACAGCAATCGCCGAAGCCCAAAATCCGATATTAATGGCATCAGCAATGTCAAAGGCTGTTCAAGCTGGCCGAGAGGCATTTCTGGCTGGAAGGATGCCTCGCCGTGCATATGCAACAGCTTCTTCACCTTTAGATGGCCGTTTTTTCTCATAATCTGTTCGTCATGGTTAAAGATACCGCGCTATTGAGGACCGTTCGTAGCTATGTCGTGCGGGCAGGCCGTACAACAGCGGCTCAGGTAAAGGCGTTAGGTGAATTTCAAAATCAGTATGGATTTAAGCTCGAGGAGATAGAGAAGGTTAACGATCTGTTTGTACCGGCCGGACCATTACATTTAGAAATCGGGTTTGGGAACTCCGAAAACATTATACATATGACCAGATGTCACCCGAACAATAATTATCTGGGCTGCGAAGTGCATCCTCCGGGTCTGGCAAGAGCCTTATTGGCGATAGATAAATTATCTCTACCTAATATCCTTGTAGCTGGTGTTGATGCTATTGATTTGCTTACCTCTATTTCCCCTGAAGCTTTAGACTCAGTTTATATTTATTTTCCAGATCCATGGCCTAAGAAGCGTCATAATAAAAGACGATTAGTGAATGAAAATTTCTTGAGTCTACTTTATCTTGCCTTAAAGAAAAGTGGTATTTTTCGGTTTGCCTCAGATGATGCCGTTTATGCTGAAAGGGTAAAAGATTTGATTGGTAACTCGACCGAGTGGATCAATCTTGCTGGAGAAAGAAAGTGGTCGCCTCGGCCAAACGATCGGGTCCTGACTAGATTTGAGAAAAGAGCAGGTATATTAAAAAATAAGATCTTTGAGATTACTGCGAGTCCTTGTCTGTAGGCTCTTCAATCTTCCCGGGTTTTACGTCGTCTAAATTCTCAATGAGATAAAATTCAGTGCTTTTTTCTTCTTCGTTATGACTGTTTGGCCGAGCAATACCGAACGTATTTTTTATGCCGCAAATTCTTGCAGTCTCTAGCACATCAAGGTTGTCATCTATCAAGATAGTGTTTTCAAATCTACATTCCGTATCCTCAGAAAGTTTCGTCCAAAATGGCATCTCTTCTTTACAATAACCAATTTCGTGAGCATTACAAATATGATCAAAATACTTTCTTATCCCTGTGATTTCTAGTTTTCTGTTCATGCTTTTCAGCGCAGCGTTGGTGGCCAAAGTGAGAGTTAAGCCGCTCTGGTTTAGCCTTTCTAACAGAGGTTGGGCTCCATTCCGTAGACAGATTAGAGAGTCTAATTCATCTTCAATACCAGTTAAGCTTAGATCTAAAGCTTTACTCCAGTATGTTAGGCTATACCAATTTAAGGTTTTTTTGTTTTGTTCGAGCAAGTCTTCTATGATTTTTTTTGCGGCAAATATGTCTATATCGTTTTTTTTTGCCAATTTAGCGGGTAGTAAATGACTCCAAACCTGATGGTCAAAATGTAAGTCCAAAAGTGTGCCATCCATATCGAAAATGACTGTGTCGATGTCATCCCATTTTATTTTTGATAAGGTCATTTATCACTTCTATCTTGAATCAGCGCTCTGAGTTCAACAGCCAGCGTTGCAGCTAATTCTAATTCCTGAGAATTTAATGTTTTCTTTATTTGCTTATTTTCCTCAGGTTCTTCTTCAGCACTTGCTGAAGCTATTGTAAGCCAAGCATAACTTAAAGCTGGATCTGGGTCTTTTCCAATGCCTTGTATGTAGAGCGAGCCAAGATTACGCTGTGCAGGTTCAAAGCCCTGAAGCGCTGATTCTTTTAGCCAAAAGTAGCCTTCTTGATGATTTGTTACTGTCCCGTTCGCAAAGATATACATCAAGCCAATTTGCATTTGTGCTTTTTCATTACCTTTTTCCGCTAGTTGTAGCATGAGTTCGAAGGCTTTTCTTTGAGCTTCCACGCTGTTTACATTTTTTAAATATTCGCCTGCTAACTGAAAGGTGGCGGCTGCGTGATCTTGTTGCGAAGCAAGTTTTAGAAAACCCACTGCTTCTTGTTTTTCCCCTTCACGTAAAAGCAGTATTGCGAGATTGAACTGCGCCGCTGCCAGGCCCTTCGCAGCAGCTTTGCTAAACCATATTTTGGCCTCGGGCAGGTTTTTATTTACGCCTTCTCCTTTAGCAAGCGCGACACCGAAAAAAAATTGTGCTTCTGTGTCTCCGAGCTCCGCCCCTTTTTTAAACCAGTGCGCAGCTTTGTATGTATTTTTAGCCTTCCCATAACCTCTAAGGTTCATTATCCCTAGATTGAACATCGCACCGGGCAAGCTCTGTTCTGCGGCCGCTTTGAAAAGTTCTCTCGCACTATCAAAGTCCAGATCAATGCCTTTCCCTCTCATATACATGGTTCCTAGGTTGTTTTGGGCAATGGCATCTCCTGCATCAGAAAGAATATGATAATGCTTGGCAGCGAGGGCAAACTGGCCGTTATTATAAGCATCAGATGCCATATCAGCTTGGCCAGTAGCTGCTACTAGAAGTAAAATGATATAAATGGATGTATTAATGCGCATGTCAAAAGGACTCTTGAATTCTGTATAGCATATAATTAGTGGATCAAAATTTCTTACTTAATGGTATCTAATGAGAAAAATAAAAAAAATACTAGTAGCTAACCGTGGAGAAATCGCGATCCGAGTTATGAGGGCGGCTTCTGAACTAGCTATTCAGACCGTGGCAGTCTATGCCCACGAAGATCGTTTTTCATTGCATCGATTTAAGGCGGATGAGTCTTACCTGATAGGTGCTGGAGACACTCCGGTAAAAGCCTATTTGAGTATAGAGAAAATCATGGCGATTGCTCTTTCCAGTGAGGTAGATGCCATTCATCCCGGTTACGGATTCTTATCTGAGAGCCCGGAACTTGCAGAGGCTTGTGCTGACGCAGGCTTAGTTTTCATAGGGCCATCACCAGAGGTCATGAGAAAGTTAGGCAATAAAATACAAGCTCGCGCCTTAGCGGAGTCAGGCGGAGTCGCTGTAATGCCAGCAACTAAGTCGTTGCCTACCGATGAAAAGGAAGTTTCTATATTGGCTGAATCGGTTGGCTATCCTCTTATGCTCAAAGCTTCTTGGGGAGGCGGTGGTCGTGGAATGAGAGTCATTGATTCTGCGGAAGATCTACATGCCATTGTCCAGACTGGTAGGCGTGAAGCTCTAGCTGCGTTCAATAATGACGAGATTTATTTGGAAAAGCTCGTGAAGAACGCACGGCACGTGGAGGTGCAGATACTTGGTGATACGCATGGAAATATCGTGCACTTGTTTGAGCGCGATTGCACCGTTCAAAGAAGGAATCAGAAAGTCGTTGAGCGAGCTCCCGCTATTTATCTAACCGAAGAGCAGCGCGCTGATTTTTGTCTTGCCGCAATAAAAGTGTGTAAGTCTGTCAACTACACTTGTGCAGGGACTGTTGAATTCTTACAGGATGTAGATACAGGCGCTTTCTATTTTATTGAGGTGAACCCTCGCATTCAAGTTGAACATACTGTCACAGAGGCAATTACTGGTATAGATATAGTTAAAGCTCAAGTTAGGATATCGGAAGGGCATACAATAGGTTCTCGAGAGTCAGGTATTCCTCAGCAGACTGATATCAAAATTCATGGTCATGCAATTCAGTGCAGGGTTACCGCAGAAGACCCTGAAAACAACTTCATTCCAGATTACGGCACTATTACAACCTATAGAAGTCCAGCCGGTTTCGGTATTAGGTTAGATGCCGGAACTGCCTACACTGGCGCCGAAATCACAAGGTACTATGATTCTCTATTAGTTAAAGTCACCGCGTGGGCGGCGACCGAGGAGGAAGTCACACTTAGGATGCGCAGGGCTCTTCTAGAGTTTCGAATTAGGGGGATAAGCACTAATCTTGAATTTCTAGCTGAGTTAATGACAAATAAAAAGTTTCAAAAGGCGGATTATACTACTCGGTTTATCGATGAAACCCCCGAGCTCATGGAGCTTCCTCATCGACGTGATAGAGGCACTAAACTTGTTAATTATGTGGCCGAGATTATTGCAAAAGGCAACCCTGCAGTTGCGGATCGGCCGTGGCCAAGTGTCATCGAAGCGCCGAGCATTCCTAGCTGTGAAGATGTAGCTATTGCGGCAGGTTCCAGGCAGAAATTTGAAGAGCTGGGCGCGACAAGTTTTTCGAAATGGATGTTGGATCAAAGACAAATTCTAATTACCGATACGACATTTCGTGATGCACATCAGTCTCTATTAGCCACTCGCTTTAGGAGCTATGATTTACTTCAGATATGCGATGCTTATGCGCGTCTAGCTCCTCAATTATTATCTGTTGAGTGTTGGGGTGGCGCGACTTTTGATGTGGCAATGAGATTTCTAAATGAGTGTCCTTGGACGCGTTTAAAATCTATCCGAGAAAAGCTTCCTAATGTGCTCACGCAGATGTTGTTGAGAGCATCAAACGCAGTCGGGTACAAAAATTACCCCGATAATGTGGTGAGCTATTTTATTAGTCAAGCTGCGACATCTGGTGTTGATATCTTTAGAGTGTTTGATTCTTTGAACTGGGTTGAGAACATGCGCTTGCCAATGGACTCGGTTATAGAGTCGGGGAAGATTTGTGAAGCAACTATTTGCTATACAGGTAACTTAGTTGGAGCGAGTGAGAAAAAATACAACTTAGCTTATTACGTGAAAATGGCGAAAGAATTGGAGTCTGCTGGCGCCCATATTTTAGGGATAAAAGATATGGCAGGACTCTGTCTTCCCAGAGCCGCAACCTTATTGATCTCAGAACTAAAGCAGGAAATTGGAATACCAATTCATTTTCATACTCATGATACCAGTGGGATAGCGGGCGCAACGGCGCTCGCGGCGATAGATGCTGGCGCAGATGCTGTTGATCTGGCTATGGACTCGATGAGCGGTATGACATCACAACCAAATATGGGCTCAGTACTTGAGGCTCTTCGGGATAGTCCTCGCGAAAGCAGCTTAGACGGCCATGCGATTAGAATACTGTCCGATTATTGGGCTGGAGTTCGGAGAAATTATTTTCCTTTCGAAAGCCAAGAGCGAACCGGTGCGTCTGAGGTTTATGTGCATGGGATGCCAGGTGGACAGTTTACAAATTTACGAGAGCAAGCGAGATCACTTGGTTTAGGTAAAAAGTGGAGTGAAGTGTCCAAAGCCTACGCCGATGTAAACGATATGTTTGGTGATATTGTCAAGGTAACCCCCAGCTCAAAAGTAGTCGGTGACATGGCATTAATGATGGTCAGTAGTGGTTTCAGCAGAGAAGATGTTCAGTCTGCTAGCACTGATGTACCTTTTCCTGAATCAGTAGTTTCCTTTTTTAGAGGCGACTTAGGTCAACCTTTAGGGGGATTTCCTCCTTCTTTGCGCGAAAAAGTCTTACAAGGCGAAGTAGGCTTAGAAGTAAGACCGGGGTCCGTGCTTCCACTCGCGGATTTAGATGAGGAGCGCCTCTTCGCTGAGCAGCAAGCTGCGAGGGAAATCTCAGACGAAGAGTTTGCTTCTTACCTCATGTACCCTGATGTTTTTATCGAATACGTTGCGGCTTATCGGAAATATAGTGATTTGACTGTGCTACCGACGACTATCTTTTTCTATGGGATGGAGTCAGGTCAAGAAGTGCAATTACAGATTGAATCTGGACGGTCAATCGTGCTGAGATATATGGGAATGAGTGAAGTTGATCAAGACGGCCAGAAAACAGTGTACTTTGAGCTAAATGGGCAGCCGAGACAAGTTCGGATTTTAACGGAGAAAGGGGAAACCACTAAAATTTTGGCTCTTAAGTCGGATGATGGCAATGTCTGCCATATCGGTTGCCCTATGCCTGGCCTGATAGCCCAAATAGATGTGGGAATAGGTGATGCGGTTAGCAAAGGGCAGTCTTTATTTACCATTGAGGCTATGAAGATGCAAACTACAATTCGTGCCGAACGGGATGGCATCATTAAAGAGATAATTGTGGCCGAAACACAACAAGTAGATAGTGGGGATTTATTGGCGGTTTTTGATTAGTAAAGCCAAGGTTTCAAGGCATATTTAAAAGTACTCTCCGCTATGCCGTGACCGATCGGAATCTTGAACCAGAAGCTCAAGTGTGGAATTTCACTGCCTGAATCAGGCTATCTTCTACTTGAAAACGTGCTCAACATCAGGCCTAGTTCTATTCCGCGATTATAAAATTATCGGCTCAGAGATCGTCTGATCGGATCGCGCACAAAGCAGAGAGTACTAGGAAGCTATCCTACAGCTTTTTGGTTTAAGACGAAATAGTTTTTATTTAGGCAGACTCAACCTTACGTTCAGAGCTATTTCTTAGATAGCACGGCATCTATCTTGGCTTGCATTTGAGTTACTCGTTGATCTAATGCTTTAGAGCTAATGATATTTTTCTTTTTTAGTTTTAAGTACTCGTTTGCGATGTTTAATGCTACTAGAACAGCAGTGTTTTCATTCCCGCTGTTGTTAACTTTACTATTTTGCTCGGCTATTTTGTTGTTCAAAAAGTCTACTGAAAGCATTAGCTCTTCTTTTTCGTCTTCTTTGCAGCCTATAAGATAATCATTATTTAATATTGTTACTTTAACGGGGGTTATGCCGTCGCTCATGATCTGTTTTCCAGAGCTTTAAGTCGTGTAATCATTCCTTCCACTCGTGTTCGAGCCTGCTCAGTTTTACTGATTAGCTCAGTTCGCTCGAGTGTTAACGTATTTTGATGAGTTTTTAGCACTGTGTTTTCGACAGTTAAACTTTCTATCGTTGTAATTAATTCATCTATGCGAGCCTCTAAAGAGGATAGCTCAAGCTCATTGGTGTCATTTTTATCCATATTTATCTGCCTAGGCTAGTTTAAACAATTTACGACCAGTCAAATATAGAGCTCTTTAGCGGAGATGGTCAATAGCATTCCCGCTGTTGGTTGTGCTTTCATCATGTGATAATAAGAGAGGATTGTTGGTATTTGCAAAGGGTGTGGAAGATGTCATTAGGTTTATATGTTGCGTTTGAGGATGCCTTATTAGAGGCAGGGTGTTCTGCTATCCCCTCTGAAGCACACGGGACTTTGGTTGGTCTCCTCTCCGGGCCAAGCCAAGTTGATCAAGGAGTCTGGCTTAATTGTATAAATGATGACTCAAAGTTATCTATGGACTCTGTGATTTTATCTGAAACTTCAGCACTGGAAAATTTTATTAAGCGCGCGGTCAATGCTTTAGGTGATATGGAAACTGATCCACTTATTCTTATTCCAAGTGACGATGTGGAGCTTGGAGAGAGAGCAACTTCTTTTTCTAGTTGGTGCAGTGGCTTTCTTTATGGTTTCGGAATTTCTGGAGTTGCAGAGGACGTTCCTCTAAGTTCTGAATCGCAAGAGTTCTTGAGACACTTGACACAGTTTTGTCGGTTAGATTTTGAGGTTGAGAATAATGAGGAGCACGAAAAAGCGCTATTTGAATTGCTAGAGTTCAGCAAAGTTGGAGTGTTGAACCTTGTTGAAGAGGTAAAAGATTTGAGTTTGGTGCATACAGAAATTAACTCGCTACACTAAGAGACATGAAAATGAAGCAACAAGAATTCGCAGGTAGACGTAAAGAGTTAATGGAGATAGCAGGGAATGGGTCGATTATTATCCAGCCTTCTTCACAAGAGCATGTTAGGAACCGTGATGTTTACTACCCTTATAGGCCTGATAGTGACTTCCACTTCCTAACTGGTTTTGGCGAACCGCTGTCGGTTGCCGTTCTTATACCAGGTCGACCTCAAGGAGAGTTCATTCTGTTTTGTCGAGAAAAAGATCAAGATGCTGAGATATGGCACGGTAGGCGTTCTGGTCTCGAGGGCGCATGTACTTTTTACGGTGCTGATGATGCATTCCCTATTGAGGACCTAGACGAAATTCTCCCTGGCCTACTTGAAAACAAAGATCGCATTTATTACACAATGGGTAGATACGCTGACTTCGACCAACGAGTTATCGGCTGGCTTAATCACGTAACAGAAATGGCTCGCGCAGGAGTACATGCACCTGATCAATTTATATCGCTTAGTCATTTGGTTCATGAGATGAGATTGATAAAAAGCCCCGCAGAAATAAGAGTGATGCGTCGTGCTGCTGCAATATCTTCGACGGCGCACAGTCGAGCAATGAAGATTACAAAACCTGGTTTGTTTGAGTATCAAGTGGAGGCAGAAATAATGCACAGCTTTATGGATCAAGGTTCGCGCTCGCCTGCGTACCCCTCGATTGTTGGTGCTGGCCGAAACAGTTGTATCCTTCATTACACAGAAAACAATGAAAAATTGAAAAATGGCGACATGCTTTTAATTGATGCGGGCGCGGAGGTAGAAAGTTATGCGAGTGATATTACGCGCACTTTCCCCGTGAATGGGAAATTCAGTCGAAACCAAAAGATCGTTTATGAAATAGTTTTGGCGGCTCAATTGGCAGCTATTGCAGAAGTGAAGCCGGGCAATCGATGGAATCAGCCTCACGATGCTGCCGTTGCAGTAATCACAGAAGGGCTACTTGATATGGGCATTTTAAAAGGGAGCCTACAGAAGCTTATCCAAACCGAAGCCTGTCGCCCTTATTACATGCATAAGACGGGACATTGGCTTGGAATGGATGTACATGATGTCGGCGACTATAAAATTGCGGACCAATGGCGTGTATTTGAGCCAGGAATGGTTACAACGATCGAGCCTGGATTATATTTTTCAGCATTTACTAAAGGATTGCCAAAAAAATGGCACAACATCGGCATCAGAATCGAAGACGATGTCTTAGTGACGTCCTCAGGATGCGATGTTTTGAGTGATGCGCCTAAAACTGTTAAGGAAATTGAGGATCTGATGCGTGCAGTACACTGACACAGATTGTGTGGTGATAGGTGCTGGGTTAGTTGGATGTGTTGCAGCATTAGGACTCAGCCAGAATGGGTTTCGTGTTCAGATTTTTGAAACAGTTAAGTTCTGTAAAGGGATGCCGGAGGATGGGAGATCTTTGGTATTGTCTCCTTCTTCAATACAGATACTGAAGGCTTTGCAGATATGGCCAAAATTAGTCGGATGGGCGTATTCGGTAAAGAATATTCGTGTGTCCGAGAGAGGGACTTATGGGAGTGTGTTGCTCTCAGCGGAAGAAGTTGGTGCTCAAGAGCTAGGATGTTCCTTCCCTGCTGGAAAGTTACTGGGCGCCCTCAGAAATGCCGTTGTTGAGGACCAAAATATCGTAGTGCGTGACCAAGTTAGTTTCTCTGAGCTTAAGGAACACAACGATTATTGCGAAGTGAATATTGTGGAGGATGGTTTTACAGATAAGATGAGTACTCGGTTTCTGGTCGGCGCTGATGGTTCTGGATCAACTGTAAGAACAGCGCTAGGAGGTTCTCTTTCAACCATATCATATGGCCAGCATGCAGTAGTAGCTGAATTAACAGCCTCTGTTCCATGCAACCATAAGGCGTATGAGCACTTCACTGGCCAAGGACCACTCGCTTTTATTCCTACAGGGTTGAATACATACACAAGTGTTCAGTGCTTTGATGTCGAAGCTTCTATTCACGCGTGTGCAATGTCCGACGACGCTTACTTAAGACTTACAGAGAAAAATATAGGTGGAAGGTTAGGTGAGATGTCTAACTTAGGGAAACGTTATAGTTATCCATTGATGAGACAAAAATCTAGCATTTTAAATAGCGAGAGAGTCGTAGTGATTGGAAATGCGGCGAATGTCGTGCACCCCAATGGTGCGCAAGGATTAAATCTTGGCTTTCGTGATGTAGCAACCTTATTAACATTAATTAAGAGAAGTGGAAAAAGCTACAATACAAAGGCTACTCTGGGGCAATATGCTAGTTTACGCCTGAAAGATCATCGTATGACCGTCAGGTTCACTGATCTACTGGCTCAAGGTTCTCGCTCCTCATTAAATAGCCTGGTAATTTTTCGGCGGTTGAGCATGCTAGCATTTTCCCATTCAAGTCGATTAAGAAAGCGTTTAGTGCAAAAGGCGAGCGGCCTAGGGCTTTTGGAACAGAGTGTCGACTTCTCACTCTGGGATCAGTGAAGATGGGAAATGAGCGCACCTATGATGTATGTGTGGTCGGAAGCGGGATAACGGCTCTTGTAGCAGCAGGTATATTCGCACAGAAAAATTTTAGTGTTTGTGTCGTCGCTCCACCCTTAAGAGAAGAAATTGAGTCGGGCGATATTCCGCCAAGACATTACTCAATTTCTGCTAGCTCTAGGCGAATTTTTGAACTACTACAGGTTTGGGAGGAGGTTAATGGGGTCGATGGAGGTTTAGTAAGAGGGATTGAAGTCTGGGGCTCAGCGTCTCGACCGCTTATAGAATTCTTGCCAACAATAGACCGTCTTAGTCCTCTTGCCTGGATCTTAGAGAGACAAAATATCGTGTCAGTCTTATTGGTTGCGATTCGTGGTCTTGGAGTGGATATTATTGAGTCTGAATTAATCAGCGTTGCTTGTGCAGAAGACACGGGGTTGGTACATCTCGAAAGCTGTGAGCTACGGGCTAGTTTAATAGTGGGTGCAGATGGTAGGAACTCTAAAGTACGACAATCAATGGGGGTATCTCTAGTCACAAAAACAATTGGCCAAGAGGCCGTCGTTGCTGTCGTAAAAACGGAAAAATCGCATCAGAATTTTGCCTGCCAGAGGTTTTTACAGACTGGACCAATTGCCTTCCTTCCGTTATCTGATCCACATTTGTCATCGATAGTTTGGTCATGCGAGCCATCAGAAGCGCAACGGTTGACTGAAGGAGGGCCGTTTTTTAACGAAGCTGTCACTTCTGTTTTTGGACATAAATACGGTGAGGTCATTGATAGTCGAGCACCCATGAGTTTTGGTATCGAGTCAGGAGGAGTAAGTTCTTTTTTTTCAGGGAGAGGTGTGCTGGTAGGGGAGTCAGCGCATGTAATGCATCCGCTGGCGGGCCAGGGATTAAATACAGCCTTATTAGATGTTGCCTCCTTAGCCGAGTGCATTGATAATAAGGATGTCTTGCTGACCTATTCCTCATTACGTCGCCGCTTGAGGCGTTACGAGAGGTGGAGGAAAGCTGAGGTGTTGAAAATGCTTTCAGTTACTGATGGGCTGAACTCACTGTTTTGCTCGGAAAAAATTTTCGTTTCCTTATTTAGGAAATTAGGGGCGCGGAGTCTTAATTACAGTCCGTTCGTCAAAGATTTTTTAATTAGCCATGCTGCTGGAGTCTACGGAGATGTTCCTGAGATGGTGAGACAAAAATAGAGTTATTTGCAATATATTTTAGGAAAAGTTTTTAATGGATAATCTTTCATCAGTCTACGAAACACACTTAAAGAAGCTGCCTCTTGTACAGAAAGGGAAAGTGCGTGATATCTATGGGATAGGTACAGACCATTTGCTGATCATAACTACCGACCGTCTTTCTGCTTTTGATGTAATTTTACCCGATCCGGTTCCGAATAAAGGCTGTATTTTGACTGAAATTTCAAATTTTTGGTTTGAAAAAACTAAGCATTTAATTAGTAACCATTTAGTTAAAGCAGACTTGGCAGAAATTCTGGCGGATGAGCCGTACAAAGAGGATTTAATTAAGCGCTCTATCGTAGTGAAAAAGCTCAAGCCGCTTCCTATAGAAGCAGTTGTTCGTGGTTATTTAATTGGATCAGGCTGGAAGGATTACTTAGCAACTGGCAGTGTTTGCGGAATACCCTTAGCTAAGAATCTTAGGCTTGCGGAGAAGCTCCCTGAGGCTATATTTACCCCTTCTACAAAAGCTGCGGTAGGCGATCATGACGAAAATATCTCATTTAAAGAGACGTGTAATATATTGGGTCGAGAGCGCGCGGAAGAAGTTAGAGATGTGACATTGAAAATTTATTCACAAGCCTCAGATTTTGCCCTACAAAGAGGCATAATTATTGCTGACACGAAATTAGAGTTTGGCTTGGATGAGAATGAGGAAATGGTGGTTATCGATGAACTCCTTACCCCCGATTCGTCGCGCTTTTGGCCTGCTTCTAGCTATGAAGTTGGAACCAGCCCTCCCAGCTTTGACAAACAATTCGTGAGAGATTATTTGGAAACTGTTGATTGGAACAAAGCTCCTCCTGGACCTAGAGTGCCCTCAGAAATTCTGAGGAGAACTAGCAACAAATATCAGGAAGCATTAGATATAATTACAAAGTCTTCTGACTAATACTTATCTAAAAACACCTATGGCTTGGGTGCCTAGGATCTCGATTCTAGCATTGCGATTGCGGGAAGAGTCTTCCCTTCAACAAACTCTAAGAATGCTCCGCCACCGGTCGAGATGTATGAGATTTCATCTCCAACGTTAAAACTGGTGATAGCAGACAGAGTATCCCCCCCTCCTGCAATTGAGAAAGCCTCAGACTTGGCGATAGCTTGAGCTAGTTTTTTAGTTCCTTGCGCGAAATTTGGAAACTCAAAGACCCCGAGGGGGCCGTTCCAAAGAATCGTGCCCGCACTGAGTATTATTTTCTCTATTTGTTGGAGTGATTCCTCACCAAGATCTAAAATCATATCATCAGGTGATACTTCACAGGTTTTTTTTCTAACTCCTACTTCATTCTCTGCGAATTTTTTCCCACAGACCACGTCGACCGGCAGTGGGATGTTCGTTTCTGTGTCTTTTATGATTTTTTCAGCTGTCTTAATCATATCGTTTTCGCACAAGGAGGCTCCGATGTTTTTTCCTGAAGCCTTTAGACAAGTGTTCGCTATTCCACCGCCGATGATTAAGGAGTCAACCTTCTCTAACAAGGATTGAATAATTTCTAATTTAGTTGAAACCTTGGCACCACCTACTATTGCAACGAGTGGTCTTTTGGGGTTTTCTAGAGCTTTATTTAATGCTGTTATTTCTGCAGTGAGCAATGGTCCAGAGCAAGCTACAGAAGCATATTTCGCCACTCCATGTGTCGATGCGTGTGCGCGATGGGCAGTGGCGAACGCATCATTGACAAAGATGTCGCAAAGGCTAGCCATTTTTTTTGCTAATCCTTCGTCGTTAGATTGTTCGCCTTTTAGGAATCTGACGTTCTCAAAGAGTGTTATGCTCCCCGCTTTTGCTTCAAAGCCCTCGATCCAATTTTCGGCAAAATTTACGGGCATCTTGAGCAAAATACTCAGCGCTGAGGCGATAGGCCGTAGTGATAATAAAGGCTCTATACCTCCTTCTTCTGGGCGTCCTAGATGAGACATTATCATCACTGTCGCGCCAGATTCGTGAGCGAAAGCAATAGTATCTGTGACGGCTTTAAGCCTCGTGTTATCTAGAATTTTCCCATTGGATAAAGGAACATTGAGATCTTCACGGATCAGTAATCGTTGCCCTGCAAGCGAGAGATCACGCATTTGTATCATATGCTTATCCAGCGGCCTTCATCATGGCGAGGGTTGTGTCCAGCATGCGGTTTGAAAACCCCCATTCATTATCATACCAAGATAGTACCTTTACCATGTCCCCTCCAATTACCTTCGTTTGGCTAGACTCATAGATTGAAGAATGGGGGTTATGGTTGAAATCGATCGAGACTAGCGGTTCTTTATTATATTCAAGTATTCCGTTTAGCTCATTCTCAGACGCACTTTTTAGTATCTGAGATATTTCTTCGGTGCTAGTTTGTCTACTTGCTTTAAAAGTAAGGTCAACAAGCGACACATTAATCGTTGGAACTCTAACCGCATATCCATCTAGCTTACCATTAAGTTCTGGTAAGACTAGTCCGACTGCTGCGGCAGCTCCAGTGCCCGTAGGTATCATCGACTGAGTGGCAGAGCGTGCTCTCCTAAGATCCGTGTGGTAAACATCTGTCAGCACTTGATCATTTGTATAGGAGTGTATGGTGGTCATCATTCCACTTTCAATTCCGATTTTTTCGTTTAGAGGCTTCACGAGAGGGGCTAAACAGTTTGTCGTGCACGAGGCATTAGACACCACCACATCTGTGCTCTTTAACAGATGGTGGTTGACTCCGTATACAATGGTGGCATCTACATCTTTTCCAGCTGGAGCTGAGATGAGGACTTTTTTTGCACCGCCTGCCAGATGGGCTTTAGCTTTTTCTTTACTGGCAAAAAAACCTGTGCACTCTAGAACAACGTCTATGTTAAGCTTTTTCCAAGGCAGGTTCTCAGGGTTGCGTTCGCTTAAGACTTGAATGGCGTGTCCGTTGACAATCATGTTGCCATTTTCAACGACAACGGTTCCTGGGAATTTCCCGTGAGCGCTATCGTATTTAGTTAAGTGCGCATTTGTTTCAGCATTTCCTAGATCATTTATCGCCACGATTTCAATTTCAGATTGTCTTTTTGACTCAAACAGGGCTCTCAAGACATTGCGACCAATACGACCATAACCATTAATACCAACTCGGACCGCCATTACGTTTCTCCTAAAATATTATTTATTGTTTGAGATAGTTATCTATCTGCTGAATACAGCTATTTGTATCTAGCCCAAAATGCTCTAGTGCTTCATTTCCGGGGGACGAAACTCCAAAGGTATTGATACCAA
Organism: Pseudomonadota bacterium; assembly: GCA_018668255.1. GTDB lineage: Bacteria > Pseudomonadota > Gammaproteobacteria > UBA4457. The sequence goes on from JABISZ010000038.1 coordinate 147,608, forward strand.
TAGTGAGCCCATCTAAACCCGTATATCGATACCAGAAATCAGTGTTTCCAGCCTCTATTGAGATACGTTTTTTGATTGAAGGCGATAGGACTTTGTTTTGCCAATCCGCACTTTGCCGATTGAATATCTCTACGCAAGGAATAGAGACCACCCTGATCGAACTTCCTGCTTCGTTAAGAGCATTAGCCACCTGTAATGCGATGCCTACCTCGGAACCAGTTGCCATGATAACAGCTGATGCCGGTGTAGGAGGCTCGAGAAGGATGTATCCGCCCCGGGAGATTTCTTCTGACTGAGCCGAAGTATGGTGCAGTGCTGGTAATCCTTGCCTCGTTAGTAAGAGGCATGATGGGGTTTTCCGGTTTTCTATAGTCGTTATCCACGCTACAGCAGTTTCTGTAGTATCTGCGGGACGCCAAACATCCAAGTTAGGGATTAGGCGCAGTGAGTTGGTATGTTCTACTGGTTGATGTGTTGGGCCGTCTTCACCAAGCGCGACTGAATCATGAGAATAGACAAATATAGGTGCAATTTCCATGAGCGCTGCCATCCTAACTGCATTCCTAGCATAGTCTGAAAACACGAGAAAAGTTCCACTATAAGGCACAACCCCGCCATGGAGACACATCCCATTCATCATTGCACTCATCGCAAATTCACGAACACCGTAGTATACGTAGTTTCCACTTCTATCTTTGCCTGTAATCGCCTTACTAGACGAGTGCCAAGTATTGTTAGATCCAGTTAGATCTGCTGAACCGCCCAATAGCATAGGAAGATTAGCTGCTAACGAATCAAGAACGCGTTCCGAAGACTTTCTAGTCGCCTCTTTGAACCCTTCTTCATTATTAAGCATTTTTTGAATGCACGCATTTTTATTTCTTTCCCAATCTTGGGGCAGTTTGTTGTGCATCTGAAGTTCCAGTAGCTCGCTATCGTTCTTATATTTTACTCCATAGGCAGACAATTTCTTATTCCAGTCTTCCTCAAGGGCTTGTCCTTTATTTTTTGAGCTCCAAGCGTTATACACACTTTCAGGTATATCAAAGGGTTCATATTGCCAATTAAGTTCTTTTCTAGCTTCAACTATTTCTTCTTCGCCCAGAGCGGCACCATGGCATGCTGATGTGCCAGCTTTATTAGGTGACCCTTTGCCTATAACGGTTTTACAGCAAATCAACGTAGGACTATTGTGATTCATTTTTGCCATATCAATTGCTGCGTTAATACTTTTGGTATCGTGCCCGTCAACATTGGGAATCACATTCCATCCGTAAGCTGTAAATCTTTCTGGCGTGTTATCTGTGAACCACTCATCAATCTCGCCATCAATAGAAATCCCATTGTCATCGTAAAATAGAATTAATTTGTTTAGCTTGAGGGTTCCTGCCAGCGAGCATGCTTCGTGCGAAATACCCTCCATCAGGCATCCATCTCCAGCGAAAACATACGTATAATGATCAATAATATTCAGGTCAGGTTTGTTGAAACGAGCGGCAAGGTGCGCTTCCGTTAAGGCCATCCCAACTGCGTTTGCAATACCTTGCCCCAGCGGACCTGTCGTAGTTTCGACGCCTGGTGTATGTCTGTATTCTGGATGGCCAGGAGTTTTGGAGCCCAATTGACGAAAATTCTTAATATCTTCTATACCCAAATCATAACCAGTGAGGTGAAGTAACGAGTACAGCAACATCGACCCATGACCATTAGATAAAACGAACCTATCTCGATTAAACCAGTTTGGGTTTTGAGGGTTGTGATTGAGGTGTTTACGCCATAGAGCTTCGGCGATATCGGCCATTCCCATAGGAGCTCCAGGGTGCCCTGAATTTGCTGCTTGTACGGCATCCATGCTCAACGCGCGAATCGCGTTTGCTAGCTCGTTAGATGTTGGCTCTCCCGAATTGTTTTCCATTATTCACCTTTTTATTGTCGTCAGTTATTCCACTTGACTCCATTCATCGCTAATAGTGTTGTCTTCAGCCAAACTAGTTTTCCATCGTCGTATTTGGACCGACCTTGATACTAGGACTGCGACAGTATCTATGTTGTTTGGTGGTAGATTCTACTCTGATAGTGCTTTCGAAAAAACCATCTCAGAGTAATGTTTTTACGCCATTATAATTTATGATCGATGAGAAGGCTTATTTAGTTCATAATTGACTTATAATAACGTGTATTAGTGCTCAATAAATGAGTTTAAGTGTACGACTTGAGAGGGATAGAGTTTTAGTGATTGTTCCAGTTAGCTTTGAGTTTTTTCCAGCCAGAAGTGCCGATGGAAAGAGTAATTTACTTGCCGCGCAAAAGTTATTAAAAAAATTAAATCCTGAATTCTATTCCGTAACTTTTGGGGCCGGGGGAGGGACACGAGATCTAACACTTCAGACAGTGCTAGATACAGTCAAAAATACTGGAGTTATGAGCGTTCCTCACATTTCATGCAGCGCGCTTTCTAGTCAAGAGATTCAGGATACTCTCGAACAATATAAAAAGGCCGATGTGTCTCAGTTGGTGGTTTTGAGAGGAGATACTCCCTCCGGTGGTCAATGTTTTAGCGAATTACGTCACGCGAGCGAGCTAGTGGAGTTGGTTAGAGAAAAACATGGGGAGTATTTTTACATTAATGTTGCTGCATATCCTGAGGTTCATCCTCAAGCTAAATCCTCGACTATTGATCTGAAAAATTTTAAGATTAAAGTTGAAGCCGGAGCGGATTGTGCGATTACGCAGTATTTCTATAATGCGGATGCTTATTTTCGATTTGTCGATCGAGGTCTCGCGTCTGGAATCGATATTCCAATAGTCCCTGGGATAATGCCTATAACCAATTATGCCAATTTAGACCGATTCTCCACAATGTGTGGTGCCGAAATTCCTCGCTGGCTAAGGATGCGCTTGCAGGAATTTCAGGACGGCAGCGTTGACTTGGAGTCTTATGGGGTAGATGTCGTCTCTGACATTTGTGAGCGTTTGATTGATGGAGGGGCGCCAAAGCTCCATTTTTACACGATGAATCGAGGCGGTGCTTCTGTGCGTATTTGTGAGAATTTAGGTATAAAAATTTAACATAACTCAGTTTGTAGGAGATAATTTCCTTATCGACTTGTTGATCTCTGGTTGAGCAGCATGAGCTTTTTGAGCATCGCGTAATCGGGTATAGCCCTTAATGACTTCAAGGTCAAATTCCTGGGTTCTTCTTGTGAGAGTGTTGAATGAGATTGAGAGCGTCTCCTGCGTAGCTAGCAAATCGGCTTCCCTATACATCTCCTGGTAAATGTGAGCCCGCTTCTTATCAAACTCAACTACTCTGGTTTCGATACGAAGCACATCATTAAGGTCAGCCTCTTTTTTGTAGCAGATGTGAGACTCCAAAGATACGGTTGAGAGATTCCGAGATTGTATATAGGCGAGATCCATTCCTATGAGATCTTTGTAAAAATCAAATCCAGTTTCGAACGCTTGGACGTAATAAACGACGTTCATATGATTGTTATAGTCTATCCATTCGGGGATCACCTTTAAGTCGGTTATAACGATGCCGTTGGCAGGAAAAATTTCATTGTTCATTCTTTTTCTTCTCGATCTAGTACTAGAGTCTTGACACAACTGTCTTGAACTACGATGATCTCGCCTCTCTAGCACGACTTTACGTTTTCTTAGTCGAATTTGCTAGTTCAAAGGCTATGTAGCTCAGCTGGTTAGAGCGCAGCATTCATAATGCTGAAGTCGGTGGTTCAAGTCCACCCATAGCCACCACCTTTTTTCTGATCCCTAGTAATTAAAAACTGCTAACCTTTCTAGATTCAGTAACCTTGCTCAGAGTACCCCCACCTTTTTATACTCCATTTTTGAGCACTTTCATGTTTTTATAGGCAGCGCTAAATTATCGGATTACAAATTTTATTTAATGATAAGATAATCATTTAGGTAACTATAAATTTAGTCAGGAGAACTTGATGTCGGGAGCTCAGAAGGTAGATGCGGTAATAATTGGCGCGGGGATTTCGGGGATGTATCAACTGCATAAACTTCGAAAAATAGGACTTACCGTTAAGGTTTATGAGGGCGGCACTGGCGTCGGTGGAACTTGGTACTGGAATCGTTATCCTGGGGCTAGATTTGATTCTGAAAGTGTCAGTTATGGGTACTCTTTTTCTGAAGAACTGCTGCAAGAGTGGAATTGGAAAGAGCGTTTCTCTCCACAGCCAGATAACTTGGAATATCTGGAGTATGTCGCTGACAAATTTGATCTTAGAAAGGACATTCAGTTCAGCACGCGTGTGACTTCTTCTCATTATGGAGAAGAGGGAAATGAATGGACTGTGACTACTGACGACGGGAAGTCGATAAAATGCCAGTTTCTCATTACCGCGGTGGGAGTCTTATCCACTCCTTTTGTCCCCGAGATAAAAGGTTTGAGCAGTTTTCAGGGAGCCTCTTGGCATACTGCCAATTGGCCGAAAGAGCATGTGGGATTTGAGGGCAAGAAAGTTGGAGTAATTGGTACTGGGGCAACTGCTGTACAGCTCATACAGGAAGTAGCGAAGACAGTTGGGCAGCTCACAGTATTTCAAAGAACAGCAAATTTTTGTAAGCCTCTTGGCAATAGCCTTATTTCTGATGATGAACAAGAAGATATTAAGAAAAATTATCCAAAAATTTTTCAAAGGTGTAGAGAGACTTTCGGATCGTTTCTTGCCGATTTCGAAAAAAAATCTGCTTTTGATGTGACTCCCGAAGAGCGAGAAGCTCGTTATGAGGAGCTCTGGAATGAACCTGGTTTTGGTTTCTGGTTGGGTACTTATGAGGATATACTCACGGATCCTAAAGCTAACGAAACTCAGGCAGAATTTGCTCGAAAAAAAATACGGTCTCGAGTGCACGATCCGAAAGTTGCGGAAATGTTATGTCCCACCAGCCATCCTATTGGTACCAAACGTATGCCATTGGAAACTGGATACTATGAAGTGTATAACCAGCCGAACGTCGAGTTAGTGGACATAAAAGAGACCCCTATTGAAGTAGTGACCAAGAGCGGCCTAAAGACTACCCAGACAGAATATGAATTTGACATGTTAATTCTCGCTACTGGGTTTGATACGGTAACTGGAAGCTTGGACCGGATTGATATCCGCGGTTCTAATGGCGTGTCGCTAAAAGAAAAATGGGTGGATGGTCCAAGGACGTATTTAGGCATGGGTTCCTCTGGGTTTCCAAATCTATTTACCTTAGTTGGTCCTCATAACGGTGCTACTTTTTGCAATATTCCAAGATGCATTGAGCAAAATGTGGAATGGGTAAGCGATTGTATTGAGCATATGACTAAGAATGATATTCGCCGGATCGAGCCTAACAAGGATGCGGAGGACAGATGGACGGAGCACGTGCAAGATGTAGCATCTGACAGTTTGTTTACTAAAACGGATTCGTGGTTTATGGGAGCTAATATTCCTGGCAAGCCTCGGCAGATGTATCTTTATGCTGGTGGGTCACCATTGTATCGGAAGACTTGCGACGACGTGGCTGCAAATAACTATGAGGGCTACACACTGCGAAAGTAGACTTTAGGAAGCGCCGTACATGAGGTGTCGCAGGTCCTAAGGCAGAAGCTGCTGTGCCATTATTTAGATGTTGCGAGCACTCATGTTGAAATTCTACTCGGAGAAAGTGAAAGCCTGCAAAGTGAGGGGAGAGATATTTGTCTGATTTAGGTTTTGTTGGATTAGGAGCTATCGGTGGGGCTATAGCCGAGAGGTTGCTTACCCAAAAGCACCGTCTTCGTGTTTACGATATTAACGCTGATGCTTTGACTAGGTTGGTTGATCTAGGAGCCTCCAACGGGCAGAGCTGCATGGAGCTTTCTGCGGGCTGTGAAATTGTGTTTCTATCGTTACCTTCACCCGAGGTTGTTGAGCATGTCGTATTAGGCCAAAGTGGGCTTTTATCTCAATCTAAAAAGTTACGGTATATTGTCGACTTATCTACTAACTCTCCACAACTGAGTCGAAAGATTAGCGCTGCAGCAGAGCAAGTTGGCGTGAACTATCTTGACGCCCCTGTTTCCGGCGGTAGGGCGGGTGCAAAAAAAGGCACGCTAAGTGTCATGATAGGAGGTTCGGCAAGTGCCTTTGAGGCGATTAAGCCAATCATCTTAGGGTTGGGTGCTAATATTTTTCATGTCGGACCGTCAGGGTCGGGGAGCTTAGCTAAGCTTGTAAATAATCAAATCTTTCTATCTACCAGCATTGTTGTTCAGGAAGCATTTATGATGGGATTAAAGGCGGGCATGCAGCCTCAAGCACTGCTTAATGTGATCAAAACGAGTTCCGCCGCGTCGATGGTAAAGCTCGCGCCTTTGTTCCTCTCGAATGATGTAGATAGAAATATCTTCTCATTAGAAATAGCAGAGAAAGATTTGAATCTTGCCATTAGCGCTTCTGATGAAACAGGTGTCTCGATGCCTGTGACAAATGCTGCGCATGCCGTATATAAAAAATCACTGAATACCGAAACATCTAAGCTTGATTTCTATGTAACTTTGCGCGACTTGGCTGATTCCTGTGACGCTGTCTTTCCTGAGTTCAAGGCTTGACTGCATGACAAGGGAAGATACTTCAATTCAAGTAGACTTATCCGACGACCTAAGTTTTTCTAATGGTTTTCCGCATGACGTTTTCTCTTGGCTCCGTATACATGAACCTGTCTACTGGCATGAGCCCACTAGTGTGACTCCTGACGGAGAGGGCTTTTGGGTAGTGAGTCGCTATGAGCAGGTTAATGAAATTATTCGTAATCCGGTATTATTTTCGTCGGATAAGGGTGGCGACCGTACGGGCGGCGGCACTGCCATTAAAGACGAAAAAACGGCAGGAAAGCTGCTTAATCAAACTGATGGGTCCCAACATAAGCGTTTGCGGGCGCTTGTACAGAAAGGCTTCACCGTGACGGCCATTAATAAATTAGAGGGAGATCTCAGAGTCAAGGCAAAACATTTATTTTCCCAATTGAAGTGTGGGGAGAGAGTAGATTTCGCTCGAGCCCTCGCACCTGAGCTTCCGTCACATGCTATCTGCACAGTACTCGGCGTGCCTAAGAGCGACCGGCTAGATCTTTGTACTTGGATAGATCAAGGGATAGAGGCTGAGTCTAGTTCTGTTATAGCCGTTGAGTACCTCAAGAAGGTACGCGAATATGCTAAGAGCTTGATAGCTCAGAAAAAAGAAAACCCCGAAGAGGATATTTTTTCTAAGATCATACATGCCAAATTTGAAGAGGATGGATCAAGCCTTTCTGATTATGAACTAGGATCTTTTTTCGCTCTTTTGTTTCCTGCGGGTGCGGAGACAACTACAAGATCTATAAGTGGCGGTATGCTCGCGTTGCTAGAAAATCCTAATCAGCTGGAGCAGCTTAGAGGAAAACCCGAATTGATGAAAACAGCGATAGAAGAGATAGTGAGATGGACTACGCCATCTGTTTATAAGCGCCGGACTGCGACGACAGATACTGAGCTCGGCGGGAAAAAAATTTTTATGGGGCAAAAAGTTACATTATGGGAAATGTCAGCGAATAGAGACGAAGCTATGTTTTCTCATCCTTTTCATTTTGATGTCACTAGAGATCCTAATAAGCACTTGGGGTTTGGAGTGGGTGTGCATTTTTGTTTAGGTGCTTCGTTGGCAAGGTTAGAGTTAAAGGTTTTTTTTGAGGAGTTCTTGAAAAGCAACTTACGCGTCGAGTTAGACCAGCCTGTGACTTGGGTTCCAAATAATCGTTTAGTTGGGATTAAGAATATGTTTGTACGCATTACGGAAAGAACAAATAGCTAAACTATGGCTGCAGCAATAAGGCGCTGGACAGGACAAATAAAATGGAAGCATTTACTATAAACGTCAATCTTCCTCGGAGTTGTAGGTGCCAGGTTGGTAGATAATGATTCCGTCCCACTATACGATCAAAAAAATATTGCAATGTAAAGGCTATAAATAGAGAAAATAAAACTAATCTAGTCCCGTTGAAAAGAAGAGCTCCCCACCCGACTAGTGATGGGGTGAGTGAAATAAGAAGTATTTTAGTGTCATCAGCTTTTTTTGGGTCATTCATAGTAACCCCCCAGTTAATGCCACCTAGAAAGCTCAGAATTACTGCAGAATACGAAATAAAAGCAAATAAAAGCGAGGGCTCTGAATTTAAGCTGCATCCTACTGCTAAAGCTATAAATGGTAGTGCTCCGGCGTAACCTAAGCATTCGACTAGGCGTCTTCTTTTGAGATTTGCTGACATCATCTTTTACGACTCTAATAACAAACGTTCTCTTAAGGACGCAATCGAATCAAGCTCAGCTAATAGGTCATCTTTATCAGCATTTGATATAAAGTATACAAAGTGCTGATACCCCTGCAGGATTGCTGATCTTACTTCCTCTAGGTCCAACGGCGCTCCCATCATAACGAGCGTGATTTCACTGACTGGTCTGCCAATTTTTTGGCATGCTATTTTTAGTGCTTTTACGGGGTCACCTTTGAATAATTCTCTGCGATTTAACCACCCATCGGCGTAGGCAGCTACTCTGTCTGGCACGTATTTCGAATTAGAGCCTATCCAGACAGGCGTGTTAAATATCTGAACTTTATCCTCTCCGAACTTTTGCGCAGTATTAATGGCTGCCCAGTGTTCTCTCATTAGTCGTGTACGTTCCCTCACGATGTCCCATCGTCGCTGGAATTCGGAGCCATGATTTTCCATCGCTTCCGCGACAAAGCCTCCGGCTACACCTATAATACAACGATGGTTGCTGATCCTTTCTAGAGAGGCAATAGCCTTAGCAGTTATCTCAGGGTCTCTCTGTGTTAGGAGACAAACGCTCGTACCTAGCTTAATTTTTTTCGTAACGGCTGCACACGAAGCGAGAGTGATGAAAGGATCGTAAAATTTCGCTAGTTTTTCGAAGCCGTCAAATTTCCTGCGAGTGCGGGACCTATCGAGAGGGACATGACTATTCTCGGGAAGGAAAAATCCCTCAAAGTTCCTCTCTTCTGCCTCAGCTGCAACCTTTTGGGGAGGGAATATACTGTTATGGTTGGTAAGACATATCGAAAAATCAGCCATTACATGACTATTCCTATTGAAAGGTAGTTTTGATCGGCGTCCAGCTAATCAAAAGTAATTAACTGCCGGATAGTATCCCCTGAAGCTAGTTTATCAAATCCTTCATTGACTTGGTCAAGAGTGATTTTTTCGCTCATCAACGAATCAACAGGGAGTAATCCAGACTCAAACAACTCAATATAGCGAGGGATATCACGTTTAGGTACACAACTTCCAAGGTAGCTTCCTTTTATCGTTCGCTCTTCAGCCACAAGGTTCAGATGCTGGATTGAAAAATGACTCTTCGGATCAGAGAGTCCACTAGAGCAAGTTGTTCCGCCACGCTTCGTCAAGTTATACGCGAGCTGCATGGCTTTTTCGGAGCCCACACACTCAAAGGCATAGTCGCCGCCTCCGTTGGTTACTTTTTTCACTTTATCGACTATGTCGAGATCGTCCGCTTTAAACACGAAGTCACAACCGAGTTTCTTAGCAAGCTCGAGTTTCGAGTCTAATAGGTCGATACCGATTGTTTTTCTAGCACCAGAGGCAATGGCGCCGAGCAAAGCTGCAAGTCCTGTTCCTCCTAGCCCAACTACTATTGCACTAGCTCCCATTTCCATTCTTGCCGTATTCACAACGGCGCCGACACCTGTGATAACTGCGCAACCGAATAAAGCTGCCTGATCGAGCGGGAGATCTTTATGCACTTTGACAAGAGAACACTGAGAGACAACAGCATATTCTGCAAAGCATGAAACACCTACATGGTGGGTTACATTATCTCCATTCAAGCTGATTCTCTGTCCACCACCTAACAAAGTACCCGCAACGTTGGCTTTAGCTCCAGGTTCGCAAAGTGCAGGCCGCCCTTCACCGCAAGGAACACAAGTGCCACAACTGGGTACGAATACGAAGACCACATGGTCTCCCGGTGTCAATTCAGTTACGCCTGATCCGACCTCTTCGACTATGCCTGCGGCTTCATGGCCTATCACCATTGGAAGTGGGCGTGGCCTAGATCCATTCAAAACAGAAAGGTCAGAGTGGCATAAGCCAGCCGCGACTACCTTCACTAGGACTTCGCCGTCTCCAGGAGGTGCCAAGTCAATCTCTTCGACTCGAATAGGTTTGGATTGGCCGTAAGGGGCTGGTGCACCAATGGTATGCAAAACTGCGGCACGACATTTCATTTAAATTTCCAATTAGATTTCTTGATTAAACAGATATTAAGTTTTCGATGCTTCAAAGATGCTTTCAACAGATTGTTGTATTAACTGGTTGAACTCTTGTTCTCCTTGTTGAGCATAAAGACCTTCCGTGAGTGCACGATTGAAACTAGCAATTACACCAAAGTTATTACTTAACCTTTTATTCGCTTCCTCTCGGGGATAGCCTCCTGATAGGGCGACCACTCTTACTACATTACTATGTTTCGTTAGTTCGCTATAAAAGTTATCCTCTTCTGGGAGCGTCAGTTTCAGCATTACATGCTGTTCCGCACTTAGCGCATCGAGCTCACGTAAAATTTCAGTTTTTAGAATAATTTCTATATTACTTTTTGAAGATGAAGTTATATCAACTTCGGGCTCGATAATCGGGACAAGACCTGCGGCAATTATTTGTTTGGCAACTTCAAATTGCTGTGCGACCACTTGTTTTATGGCATCTGCGGCATCAGTTTTAATTAGTGATCTCATTTTAGTACCAAAGATCCCTTTAGATTTCGCTTTTGTTAAAAGGATGTCGAGATTTGGCATAGGTTTCATTTTTTGGGAGCCATTGATTTCATCCGCGAGTCCTTGATCAATCTTTAGTATGGGAATAACATTTTTTTCTTCCCAAAGATATTCAGCAGTAGTTTTATTCCCAATATCCCTATCCATCGTATTTTCGAACAGAATGGCCGCCAGAATGTGTTTGCCAGAAAAAGCAGGTGATCTTATAATTCGAGAACGCATTTTGTGAACGGTAGCGAACATTTCTTGTTCGCCAGACCAACTATCATCTGATATCCCGTATATTTTTAGTGTTTTGGGTGTGCTGCCGCCGCTTTGATCAAGAGCTGCAATAAACCCATTTTGCGTTTTTATCTTTTCAAGTTGTTGTTCGAATATGCTCACAGTATTCCTCTGGTTTTCAATAATAGTTACTTAAGGCCATGGTCATTCTATATTAAATTAAAATTAATTCCTTTAGATAGAGACAGACAGCAGTGTTTTCAGTAAGACGGTATGCGGATATCGATGAGTTATTCAATTGGAAGAAGTAGTTTCATATCGAGCATGGCTAGTAAAAGGCAAAGACTCTGCAGATATGCGTTTTAGGGATTTTTAGGAATTGTAGCTAAACCTCTAAAGTCTCCTTAAAAGCTATCGAATTTTTTGCTGCTGAAAAGAGAAAAATTGCCGGCGAATATGGAAAAATCGCCCAGATAGCATGGGTTAGCTAGTAATAGGCTAAATCAGTGTGATCCTGAAATGTGGTAAACTAATTTTTTAGTTTTTTCGAGTTTGACGTGGAAAGTACATTAACTTGGGTTCTGTTTTTTTGCTTTAGTGGCGCGGTGCTTAGTGTTTCGGCTGCTGGCACTTACTTACTTCTCCCGCAGAAAATTCGCGATAGATCGCTCGATTATCTGCTTTGCTTCGCTATCGGGATGCTCTTAGGCGCAGGCTTTCTTCATCTGCTACCTGAAGCTATAGAACAAGTCGAAGGTGGTACAGAAGGCATTATGCGTGCTGCCCTTACGGCAATTTTGGCTTTTTTTCTGTTAGAGAAAGGTTTGATATGGAGACATCACCACCACCATCCTGAAGGGCAACAGTGCTTGACACCGGAAGTGGACAACGGCGATCGGCATGCCGGAACACTTATTTTGATAGGTGATTCAGTGCATAATTTTCTCGACGGAGTTCTTATTGCGTCGGCATTCCTTGCCGATTTTTCTCTAGGTGTCGTCACGGCTTTAGCGGTTATCGCCCATGAGATCCCACAGGAGCTTGGCGACTTTGCTATTTTGATAAGAAGTGGCTACTCGAGAAAGCGTGCTCTTATTCTAAATCTGCTTAGTTCATCTGCCATGGTTGTGGGCGCGAGTCTAGCTTGGTATTGGCTCGGCGAATTTACTGAGTATATCCCTTACTTGCTTACTTTCACCGCGGCCAGCTTCATCTATGTGGCGGTGTCAGATTTAATGCCGGCTCTTAACGCCAAAGTAGGGTTGCGTGCGACTACGGTACAGGTGCTATTGATTGGTCTTGGCCTGGCATTTAATAGTATGGTTCATCTCCACTAGATAGGGACCCCCTGAGACTAACATATAGCTTTTTCGTCGTGAGTTTTACCCTGGGAATTATTTTTTTTCTGGCGATAAAAATAAAGAGTAATACAGATTGCAGGGATCCCCATTCCTGAGGCATATAGAAAAAAAACAAAATAACCGACGCTATCGACGACAAATCCAGACATTCCAGCAATAATTTTTGCTGGGACAGTAGCAACTAAAAAAAGAAGCGCATACTGAGTCGCCGTAAATTTTTCATGGGTTAGTGATGATAAATATGCAACGAGAGCTGTGGCGGCTAATCCTTGTGCTAGATTGTCGCAAGCGATAACTGCAGCGAGTACGTTGACATTTGCGCCCACCAGCGAAAGGAAGGCAAATGCAAGATTGCTGGAAGCTACAAAAATGGCTCCCAATAGTAAACCAGCCATTATTCCGTAACGGAAGAGAATAATACCGCCCAAAAAGCCACCAATTATCGTCACTGCTATGCCAAAAGTATTGGTAACGATCGCGATCTCGTCTTTAGTAAAGCCTATCTCTTGGTAGAATGGCATGGCCATTGTTCCCATGATTATGTCACTAAATTTATAAGTCATAATCAGTAATATAATCAGCACAAGATGCTTCTTGTAACGAGAAGCTAGATCTATGAAAGGTTCAAGATAAGCTTCCTGAAACCACGCTTTCGGGGTTTCGAGAATATCTTTTTGATTTCTGGGGAAGCTTTTCGGTTCGGGAATTAAATAAATAGTGGGTACTACTAGCAATCCCATAAAGATAGATATTGCAAGGTAAGCTGACGACCAACCGAGTGCACCGGCGATGAAAAAAGTAACTACTTGCGAAATCAAAAATGCGATTCGATAACCTCCTATATACATCGCAGCTCCATTGCCTTGGTCCGAATCTTCAAGTAGCTCAATGCGCATTGCATCGATACAGATGTCTTGTGTGGCAGAAGTGAAACCTACTGCTAAAGCAAATATGACTAGCCAGCGCAATGACTCGGCAGGGTCGGAGAGACCTAGACCAAGTAAGGACATCGCAATTAGAAGCTGGCTAAATACTAACCAACTTCTTCGTTGACCTAGCCAGCTACCCAAGATGGGTAATTTAAGTCGATCGATGAATGGAGCCCAGACCGCTTTAAAAGAGTAGGTTAGAGTTACAAATGAGATGAGTCCGATTGCGCCGCGCTGGATTTTTGATTCTGATAACCAGAAATTCAGAGGATCGATCAGCATCCCAAACGGTAAGCCAGAGGCAAAGCCTAAGAAGAGAACGCAAAGCATCCTTTTCTGGAAATATGTGCTAAGCGTCTCTCTCCAGTTTTTCAACGTTTGCTGCCCAGCTTTTCAAAGGCTTGGGCGGCTCGGAGTACTGTATCATCTTCGCCCATTCTGCCAGTGATCATCATTCCTATCGGGAGTCCGCCGGAAGTTCCGACGGGGATACTCATCGACGGGTGTCCGGTTGAGTCGAAGGGACAAGTATTGGCGAGCATATCTAACGCGTTTCCTAGAATAGTAGCAGGAGTCGCGTTGGCTGGGGGAATAAGGTGCGCTTTCATAGGCGTTGTGGGCATTATAATTAAGTCATGCTGCTTAAATACTTCGTCGTAGGCCCCGGTCAAGAGACGCACTAAGTTTTGAGCTTTGGCCGAGTAGTAATTTCCATACCGGGCTCTCATAATCTGTCCAAAGAGCAGGACAGTTTTCACTGTAACGGGCATTTTGTCAGCACGCTCTTTTCTAGCATTTTGATAAAACTCAATTGCATTTGGTGATTTATAGCCGCGTCCAGCAGGACCAAAAGGTCCGTTATCTGAAAAAGTTGATAGTGTACCGTCTAGGATACTTGTCATCATGATAGCACCGCCCTGCAGGTGCATCGGAATAGAAATATCTTCTACTTGGGCGCCTAGTTGCCTCAACTCTTGTGCAGAGCGTTTGACTTCGTCATCAACATCAGTCTCTGAACTTGGGGTGCCGAAGCCTTCCTCCACAATCCCTATTTTCAAGTCTTCAATACCTAGGTCAAGATTTTTGGTGAAACTTTGGGATTCCCGACGGATCTTCTGACGAGGATCGCGTCCATCATCGTAGCCCGCTATAACCTCAAGTAGTAGCGCGCAATCTTCAGTTGAAGCAGCCATCGGGCCAAGATGATCAACACTTTCTTCTATGCCACCAGCACCGGTATATGGAACCAGACCATAAGTTGGTTTGATTCCATAGCAGCCAGAAAAAGATGCAGGCATTCTGACTGATCCTCCTTGGTCACTCCCAACTCCCATATCACAATGTCCACCTACAATAAGGGCTGCACAACCGCTGGATGATCCTCCTGTCATATATTTTTCATTGTGAGGGTTACGGACAGGACCCGTTGCAGAGGTATGGCTACCTCCAGAGAAGCAGAAATTCTCGCAGACAGCTTTTCCGAGGATCTCACCCCCTTCATCTAGAATTCGTGTAACGATAGTTGCATCTTCATCAGGGATGAATCCCTCATAAACATCTGAGCCGTTCATCATAGGGACGTCCGCAACGCTGATATTATCCTTAATAACAATCGTTTTACCTTTCAGCTTTCCCTCACTTGCACCTTTAATAATGCATTTTTGGTACCAAGCGTTATAAGGATTATCTTTCTGAGTGGGGCGTGTGACTTTCCCGCGCGGATACTTTCGGTCGTTAAGTGGTTGCTTGAAGTTGTTGACAAAATTTACGTCTCTAAGCAGACCTCCCATAAACTCGCTATACATCTGTAGCTCGTCTTCTTGCATAGTGAAATACAGATCTTTAGCTGCTTTTTGCATTTCTTCTTTTGTTGGTTGATTTACTTCTTGTCTTTTCTTCATGTCATCCCCTTAAGCTAATGTAAAAATGATTCGGGCAATGTGGTCTAGTGTATTCTAGGACCTTTCCACAGGTCGCGCCGATCGACCGACTTTACGGTAATATTACGGTTTATGTTGTCCCGCTTGACCAGCATCGGTATGTCACATCCAGCTGTTCCTAGAGACCACAGATGCTTGAAGAAACTTGGTAGATCAAAAGCTGTGATGCCTGATACTTCTAAAATAATGTCACCTGTGCACAAGCCTTGCTGTGCCGCGGGACCATTATTGTAGAGCCCTACAACTTCAAAATACCTATCAATTTGGGAAACAAACATGCCTAGCCAAGGGCGGCTGGGTTTTAAGGTGCGGCCATATAACTTTAGCTCATCGAGTATAGGGGATAGGAGTTCTGTGGGAACAATGAGGTTCCCCTCTTTATTAATTTCTTCGGTTTTTATTTGATTTAGATAGAGAGAGCCTATGCCACATAGTTGCCCTTGACTATCAATCAGCGCTGCACCCCCCCAGTTAGGCATCACCGGTGTTGTGTATATTGCATTTCCAATCAGATACTCCCAGTATCCTGCAAACTCTGCTCGTGCAGCAATTTCGACCTTGATCGCTTGTCGGCTGCCACCTGCAGCTGCCAGGATTGCAGTGTTACCTTTTTCAAAACAATTGGAGTCGCCTAATTCGATGGTGCTAGTGTGCAATTTACCCAGAGCTTGAACCAAGCCAAAGCCCGTTTCGTAATCATAGGCTAATGCGTGGCCCTGCACGGTGCTCCCTGAATTTGTGGTAATCCATACCTGTTCTGCCTCAGCAATCAGATATCCAATTGTGACGATCAAGCCTGACTCTGATATCACCGCGCCATGGCCTGATCTTTGTGTTCCGAGTATAGCCGCTGTAAAAGCATCCTCTGGTATATAAGACGTTAGAGATACAATCGAGTTTAATGTCCCCTCCAAGTCGAAGGTAAAATCTTTTTGTACAGGCTTAAGGTGATCTAGGCTAGACATTTGCGTTTTCTCAATCATCGTGTTGTGAGGTATTTCATTCTGGTCGATTATAGCCACCCGTTCAGTTTACGACTCAGGTAGGTGCATCGGTACTTTAAGCTGTAGTGAACGAAAGCTATATAGCCTAGTATCGATTGATGATTTGCTCGGCAAAAATTTTTATTTGATCTGCCGGTGCATCTGTTACTTGGAAAGCAAAATGGCTCAGTCCATTTGCCTCGAGGATTTTTATCTTTTCGATAATCTCGTCAGGCTCCCCTATCATCGCAGCAACCTGTGCTATCTCCTCTACTAAGTACTCTGACTCGTCTTTCCGAGTATAGAGTAAGTGCCCCTCATGCAGCAGTAAATGACGCCTTTGGGGATCAAGCGTGTTTTCATATGCACGATATTTA
Organism: Pseudomonadota bacterium; assembly: GCA_018668255.1. Lineage (GTDB taxonomy): Bacteria > Pseudomonadota > Gammaproteobacteria > UBA4457. The sequence goes on from JABISZ010000038.1 coordinate 164,249, forward strand.
GAGACGTAGTCTTTTATAGCGGGACTATCAGGTAGCAATTTATCGTCCCATTCACACAGCACATGCAATAAGTTTGTGATAAATGGCCCAAGACTCTTTAATACACGTTCACTATTTGCTTTTTCCCCTTTTTTCAAAATAGCTAAGGGGATGATCGCTTTAGTAGGAACGATTTTTCCTGATCGGCCAGCATTTTTAGCGGCGTTGTTGATTATGCTACGATTATATTTGAGCATTTCCAACGAAGTGTTCCAAGATAGATGAGAGTCACATTCACTGCCGCAAAATTGAAGTGTTTTTTCGCCGAATGCAGATAAAGTGAGCGGGATGTGGTGTTTTAAATTCACGAACCCACTATTGGGATGTAACAATTTTATCAGCTGTGGGTTGCCATCGAAGTCGTGGACTACTTCTTCACCATTTAAAAGCGCTTGGATAGTTCTGATTTCCTTTTTCATAGTGCCTAATGGAACCGGTCTAAGGCCCATAGTGAGTCGAGCGGTATTTCCATTGCCCAGTCCAAGTTCTACTCTATTAGGAGCCAGTTGAGCGACTGTTGCTATTGAATGAGCGATCACTGCAGCCATTCGAGTCGTTGGAACGGCGACACCTGTACCGAGTTTAATGCGACTAGTTTCCTTTGCCGCGAGTGCCATTGTCGCGTAGACATCGGAATAAATCATTTGGGAGTCAAAAAACCAAGCTTGATCAAAGCCACATTGTTCTGCAAGTTCCACAAGGTGATAGTCCCCTATGCGAGATGGAAATGTGACTCCAAATTCCATTACAACAATCCTTTTTTATCTTACGTGCCATAGAAATCGTGTGATTTTTTATGGTACCCCGCAGAACATAGTCTTTCTAGTCTGAAAGAAAATTTCTCACCGCAACTTCCAATTTTTCGGTTTGTTCAAGCGGTGGCTCGTGCCCACAAAGTGGGAGAGTAAAGACTTGAGAGTCTGCGATAGATTGCTCGAAATCATTCGCATAGCTTGGAGAAATCAATTTATCGTTTTCTCCCCAAATGATCAGTGATTTTGCAGATATACGGTGTATTCTTTTACAAAGACCTTTATCTGGGATTGGCCAGATAAGTTTAGCTGTGCATCCAATTGTCCAAATGAAATCTCGATCCCATAATGCTTGTTCCTCTGTCCCTTCTTCAGGGCGTGCCATTCTTTTGATTACTCTGGGGCAGCTTTGATCATGGAAGAGTACTTCTTTGATTTCCGGGAAACTTAGAGCACACCAGTTGGCTACCGTGTAAGAAGCTTCCTCTTTCCAAAGCCCGATCGGGGCTATTAAAATCAACTTTCTTGTTTGTTTCTTACGATGGGCAGCAATTTCAGCAGCTAGCATGCCGCCGAAACTATGCCCCATTATTATTGGTTGTTCTAGCCCTAGCCCTTCTATTGCATCATCATATGCCAACACTGCATCCCATAGGTGTTCTAACTGTTCGATTTCATCCGGTTTCCCAGGAGCCGTACCAGGGAAGTAAGGCGCATAGATGGTGTAGTCCTTACTAAGGTTTTCTAGAAAGTCATCCCAGTAAAATCCTCCGGCCGAATGGCAGAAAAAAATTGGTGGACCGCTACCTGAGATATTCACGGTAATAGAAAGCTTGCCGCCTAAAACAGGCACTATCTTTTGAGTTAAATTAGCCATAACTATCTTATTCCTTAGGCCGCTTCTTCTTTGGTTTGTGAGACGCCCACTTGACCTTTCGGCCACCACTTATCTTCCCAACCTTCATCGTCCCAAATGCCTTTTAAATGGGGCAAGACCCCTTCTGAAATGCGGCTAATGTTTTCCATTGCTTTATCGTGGGACATTGATCCGAATTGTGGCAACAGCAGAAGGTGCCCGACATTAAGATCCTTAATGATCTCTTTTAACTTCGCTGTAACCGTAGCTGCACTTCCGGTAACTAAATAATCACGTTCGTTAAACTCTTTAAAGCCCATATCGTTAAACTCGTCGTAGGCTGGAAAAGGCCTTTTTGTAAGAACATGCGTGAGACTGCTATGTGTCATGTGCCCGGGAGGCAGAAGCAATTGTTCGGGCATATGCAAAAGTTTGTGATAAAAATATTCGATATGCGGGCCATATTCTTTTTCTGCTTGCTCATCTGTCTCCGATACTCCTACCGGTATTAGATATGTCATGCGATAGGGGTTTTTATCCTTTCCTGCCTCTTCCACCTTGTCCCAATACCCGTCTACCATGTGCTTAGCACCTTTTGCGCCAAAATAAGTTAGGTAGCAGTACGAATAGTCATGTTCGATTACAAAGTCCCATGTACTGGGACTGGCGTTACCTGGAACCCAAATAGGAGGGTGTGGTTCTTGCGATGGTTTTGGCCATATGTTTACCATGGGTAACTGGTAATATTTTCCATTCCAAGCGAAAGGTTTGTCTGATTTCCAGGCTTTGAGGATTAGATCATGAGCCTCGCGATATCGTCCGCGTTGTTCCATAGGAGCCATGCCATAGCTATAGGCATAGTCTCCACCTAAACCTACTGGGAAGCCTGCTACTAAGCGCCCTTCGGAAATACTGTCAAGCATTGCATATTCTTCGGCTACCCGAATGGGTGGGTTTAAAAATACTGCCGTTTCTCCCATTTGGATAATCGCAGTGTCAGTTCCTCGGGTCGCTCGAGCAAGAACAGAACCCATCATATTTGGATTGACCATAAACCCGTATGCATTCTGGTGGTGCTCGTTAGTGCAAACACCATCAAAGCCAGAATGAGCTGCATGAATTAATTCGTCTAAGGTCCAATTATAGTACTTTGAGACCATCGCTCTATCAGCCACATCTTCGAAAGGCAATGTAAACCAAGCAGAATTATATTTTTTGTCGAAGTCCGATTGCAGATCTCGATACGGCATAAGGTGAAAGCATGCGATTTTCATAGTGGACGACCTCCCCAGGCGAACATCATTTATAGCTGTGGCTAATGCATGACTTAATCTTAATGGTATTCCCTGTGATTTTGCAACTAGTGGCAGAGAGCCTTCGCATCCTAAGGTAGGAGGTTGCTTTACTATTTTAGTTACATTCTTTTAGAGTAGTCCCATGAAGTGATTCTCTCCACTTTGAGGCATATAGTTGACTCGTTTTCAGGCTTGGATAACAACCATTTTGCGAGTTTACTCTCGGTGCTTCCAAGATAGCGACCAATTAACGTCGCTAGAATAGGTACTTCGCTGCTTGCTTTTAGAGTTGCGATGCCTATACCTCTCGCGCCCATATAGGGAGGAGCATCTTTGGCAACTTCAAACCCTACTTTGTTGTTGACGCGCAACCGTTTACAAATTGTAGAATTAGACCGTGCGCTAAAGAGCATGTGCCCATCGTCATAAACGTACCAAAGTGATGTGACATTGGGGAATCCGTTTTTGTTAATTGAAGATAATCGACAAGGGGCGACAGTCTGATGCAGATACGTCACAATCTCCGTGGTATTCCATGCGCTTGTTTTTCCAATGTTTAAATTTTCCATAACTTGATTCCTTTTTTAATACTTTTCACCATGGGATTTTGGATCCATCCCAGGCAATAAAAGATCCGGTGTCAGTAGAATTAAGTTTGCTTATTACGTCCAATATTTGACGGGCTGCTGTTTGGGTGGTGAAGATTTTTTCTTTTGGAATTGCCGACTGGAAAGGTTGTGATAATTGAGTGTCTACAGTACCCGGGTGCAGAGCCACACATACGTTCAAAGGTAAGTTTCTTTGAAGCTCTATACTTAAAGTCTTAGTTAGTTGATTTAGCGCTGCTTTCGAAGAACGATAACCGTACCAGCCACCGAGACAATTGTCTGAAATGCTACCCACTCGTGCGGAAAGATTCACAATCACCGAGCGCGAGTCGCGAAGAAGGAATTTCCTTAGATGTTTGATGGCTAACATTGCACTTATTGAATTTACCTTAAACAGTTCGATTAGGTTTTCTATATTGATGTCATCAATTCTTTTTTCAGGCCGTAATTTCGAATCATGTAAGATCCCAGTGCAGTTAACTAGCAGTTCAATAGATGTGGACTGCTTAGAAAGCATCTCGGCAACTTTTATAGTGGATGACTCCACCGTAGGATCTAGTGGGAAAACTTTCAGTCGCTCCCCATAGTTTTCCATCAGAGATTTCAATCCATCGCTTGATCTCGGATTTCGACATGTGGCGATTACTAGCTGATCAGTATTACTTTTTAGCAGCTCATCTACAAGAGCCAGTCCGATTCCCCTGCTTGCGCCTTGGATTAAAGCGCAGGCTTTAGTGAGTCCTACTTTTAGCTTCATAGGAGCAGTTTTTTTTCGGTTATGGCATACGGCGACGACGCCCATACTTTTGGTATCTCAGCGTATTGGTGTCTCTGTTTTGTATACTCGTCAATAATTAACTCACAATCGCTCAATTATAGTTACGTTAGCTTGTCCGCCACCTTCACACATAGTTTGTAGTCCATATTTTCCGTTCGTACGTTCAAGCTCATAGAGTAGCGTGGTCATCAGTTTTGTACCCGTCGCTCCAATTGGATGACCGAGAGAGATTGCTCCACCGTTCACGTTAGTCTGATCCGTTGGGTAATCCATGTCTTTCAGCCATGCCATTGGAACAGGAGCGAAGGCTTCATTGATTTCTACCAAATCAATATCCTGTATTTTCATACCAGCTCTTCCGAGCGCGTATTTTGTCGTCATGATTGGAGCGGTAAGCATGATCATAGGATCTTCTGCTCTGACGCTCATGTGATGAATACGAGCTCGAGGCTTTAGGTTGTAGCGCTTTACCGCAGCCTCTGAAGCTATAAGCATTGCAGAAGAACCATCGCAAGTTTGGCTGGATACTGCTGCAGTAATACTTTTCAATCCGAAGATAGTATTTAGCTCTGACATTTTTTCAAGACTGGTTTCTCGAGGAGTCTCATCATGATCAAGACCATTGAGTGGCACGATTTCTCGTTTAAAGCGTCCTTCTTTTATCGCGTGTAACGCTCTTCGGTGAGACTCTAACGAGTAGACTTCCATTGCTTCACGCGATAGCCCCCATTTGTCAGCCATCATTTGAGCGCCTTTAAACTGCGTAGGTGGATCCTCTCCGTATCTAGCCACCCATCCTGGCGACGTACTGAACGGATCTGGAAAACCAAACCCACCTGCCGCAACTGCAGAAGAACCAATCGGTATTTTGGTCATAGTTTGAACACCACCAGCAATGACTACATCATTAACTCCAGACATTACAGCTTGCGCTGCAAAATGCACCGACTGTTGAGAGGAGCCACATTGGCGATCTATTGTTACTCCTGGTACCGCTTCACTGTACCCTGCGGTGAGCCAGCATGTTCTAGCGACGTCTCCAGCTAGAGGGCCAATGGCGTCTATGGTTCCAAATATAACATCATCGTATTCGTCGTCAGGAATGCCATTTCTCTCTACGATCGCTTTTATAACGTGAGCGCCCAGATCCGCTGCATGAATATCCTCAAGAGAACCTTTGCGTCTGCCGGTAGGGCTTCTCACGGCATCAATAATGTAAGCTTCGTTCACTGTAACCTCTCCTTGGCTCTGTTAGTCCAGATGTTGTCGATGACGTTCTTCTATGATCAGAATATATCAGACTCTCGGCAATAGAGCTTGCCTAGTTTTTCTTTTCTGTGTCTGTTGGCTTTGCATTGAAATAGAAGTCTCTAGTTAGTCAATTATCTTTTCGGCGGTAGAAAAAATAACCCAGATGATAGCACCAAAGATATTGATCGCAGCACACAGAGTGAATGCAGAAGCAAAGGATCCTGTTGTATCCACAAGCCAGCCGGTTATGATAACGCCAATGATCCCAGGTATTGTACCGGCAGTATTTGTGATTCCCATTAATACATCAGCATACCGAGGGGCTATGTCGAGGTGATTAGGTACAAAACCGGACCACATCAAGGCAGCGAGACCGAGCGCTCCAGACATAAATGCCATTGCTAGATAAGGGTCGCTTACATCTTTTACTGCTAGCAAACAAGCAGCCGATCCTATCAGACCGCTAACCTGCATCAACTTTCGTACGCTGGTTAAGCTCATGCCTTTTGCATGCAGTTTGTCAGCACCAAATCCCCCTAGGTTGCCGACTATCAGCATACTGAGGTAGGGCGCGGCTGAGTAGAGACCTGCACTCATAATACTTAGATCATGCTGGCTTCTGAAGTAACTTGGAAGCCACGCAAGCAACATATATAGGATCCAGTTACTGCAGAAATGATTAATAACCAACGCCCAGACAGCTTTGCTCTTGGCGAATTTCCCCCAAGGAATTGACTGAGCTTGGTCAACAGGTGCTGTCAAAGATAGCAGCAGATTTTTCTCTTCCTCGGAACATCTAGGATCGGTAGCCGGATCGTCATGAGCATAGAAATACCAAATTACCACCCACAATGCTCCGCCAACACCGAAGGAGTAAAAAGCAGCTGGCCAACCGTACGTTTCTACTAGCCACCCTGTAACCAGAAGAGCGAACAAGGTACCCAAAGGGATACCACCAACGAGCAACGAAACTGAGCGAGAACGCTCGTTGGGTGGGACCCATCGGCTATACAAATTATAGGCTGAAGGGAACATAGCCGCTTCTCCCAAGCCCATTCCGATTCTGGCGACTACGAGCACGAAGATGCTAATCCCTGCAGCGAAGGGAGTTAAAAAAGTAAAAAGAGACCACCATAAGACTGCAAAGCCCAGTATAAGCTTCCCTCCAAGTTTATTTGCCAACCATCCACTGGGAATTTGAAAAAGCAGATACCCAATAAAGAAAGAAGATAAGACATACCCTTTAGTAGTTTCGCTCCAATCAAATTCTTCTTGCATGGCTAGAGCTGCAACTGAAATATTGACCCGGTCTGCGTAACAGATGAAGACTGCAAAAACGCACAAAGCTACGATTGTGTATCGGCGAGGCCAATTGAAAAACCTACCTGACAAGTTACTCATGGAAAAGTTCCTTCATTTAGTATTATAAGCCTATATAAGTTATATTCAGTGTAACTTTATCAAACACAAATTTTTTCGTCTCTTTTAGTTTATGATATGTGGCGAGAAATAATGGAGCATCTAATGCCAATTTATGAATACCAATGTAAAGCTAATGGTCGGACGGTTGAAGTGGTGCATCGTATGGCAGATCGCTTTTCCAGCTGGCAGGAGTTATGCGAGCATGCGCAAATAGGTCTTGGTGACACTCCTGGAGATTCGGAAGTTGTTCGGCTAGTTGGAGGGGGTAACGCTACTATGGCTCCCGTGACTACTTCTAAGCAATTAAAAGCGGCCGGTACAGCATCGACTAGTCTATCAGGCTCTAGAGGTATGGCCGCGCCTGCTAGGACGAATAAATTTTAGTATGGGTTATTTTTTTGCTCGTCTTGCAGCGGTAAGTAAAGAGGCGTAGCTCACCCCTGGACGATTATCTCCAGTCAAAGGAAGAGTCGCCTCGTTCCATTCTTCCACACCTTTTCGTAATATCCTTATATTTAAAAAGCCTGTCGCTTGGAGTCGCGTCGCGGCTTCCAAGGCGCGATTATCAGAATTGCCTCCAACTATAATCACGTCTTCGTCTTTTAATGCATGCCGAGCGACCAACTCGAAGGCTGGATTGGGGTGTTCCTCTTTAGTGCTAGGGTGAAAAAAAACAATCGGTATATTAACAGCCCGTCCTTTTGGACGATTGGTCGCAAATTCTGCGACCGTTCGCACGTCAACATATGTGCCTGTGCCCTCTTGGCTGATTTCTTCGGCAACGAGATTCGCGTTGATATTTAGATCTTCTAAATTGTCATTCATCGCCTATACCCTCAATTATTTAAACGCATTGACGAAGGGGGGAATGATTTGGCAGCGTGATCTTTGTGGGAGTGGTGACGTTTCGACAAGGTGGAAATTGTTGGAGGTGTCGCTTGGAGACGTTGCTATTTGTTCTTTATGCAAGTGAATGATGCGGCCACTAGGTGCTAAGGCAAAGATACAATCAATAATCTGTATTACGGGTAGTGTTCCAAGCTCAGGGTGCTCAAGGTACTTCCTATCTGGATTTGACATCGATTATTTCTTCCTAGCTTTGAGATTTAATGGTATTTTGGGCTATTTTTCGTTGGTCTGCACCATATTTTGCTTAAACCGATGTTAAAGCTTTCAGAAGTACAGGTATACTTGGACGTCGAACTCGTAGAAACGCTGTTAGAGGGAACTAAGAAAATGTCGTTTGTGCCTCAAAAAGAATTGGTCACAGGAGTCGAGCGTCATCCTTTAGATGCTGATGTCCCGAATGTCATAGAGAAGCTGTTCGCGCTGAAGAACCAATGTACCGAGTGCAATGTTTGCGAGGTCGCTTGTTCTTTGGTGCACTCCCCGGACGGGACAGTGAATCCTCAGTATGCTAGGTTAAAAATTGATCATGCACCGGACAAGGCGTCTCGTGTGAATCCCGATGGCTTAGGTTTCATTGCTGAAATCTGCCATCATTGCGGAAATCCACCACCCTGTGCTGAAGTGTGTCCGACTGAAGCCTTCTATTATGATCCAAAAACAAAAGCTGCGGTCATAGAACAAGATAACTGCATCCAATGCATGGAATGCGTCCCTGGTTGCCCTTTTGATGCAGTGTTCATTGCTCCGTCTGGCGAGCTTCTGAAATGCGACCTTTGCGGGGGAGATCCAGTGTGTGTTAAGGCATGCGCAGCGCGGCCGGAAATGCTCAATCAAGGCAAACAATACGTGAGACTTCCTGTGTTATTTTATTCCGAGCAGGCGGAATTCAATAAGGAACATAAGCAGGTTCCGGAAAAGACAGATGAGGTAGGGATGATGCAAGCGATGCTAGAGGCGGGGACAATTTCGAGTCCAGCGTAGGTTTTAGGGCTAATTTGGGGAGAATTATTATGGAAAGTCGATTACTGAGAGTAGATTTGACTACAGGCGAACTCAAGAGTGAAGTCATACCGCATAGTATATTTGAGAGATGGATTGGTGGCTCGGGAATTAATAATTGGATTATGTGGGAGCACTTCCTCACTCATGATATAAACTGCGATCCGCGTGGCCCGGACAATATTTTTGTTTTTGGCGTTGGTCCGCTGGCTGGAACAGGAGCAGGTAGTGGGATTAAAGGACGCATTACCTTTAAAAGCCCTTGCTACAACATGTTTGGGGACTCGGCGGGAGGGGGTAAATTCCCATATATGTTGAGATTTACAGCGTTCGAGTATATTGCGATTACGGGGAAGTCACCCAAACCGGTATACCTCCGGATCTGTAATAATGAAGTCTCTTTGGAAGACGCGTCTCATTTATGGGGTAAAGACACCCTACAAACGCATACTATGCTGCGCGAAGAGTTAGGAACCTATCCTTCAAAAGTTCATACGTTATCTATTAGTCAGGCTGGAGAGAACCAGGTAGGGATAGCAAGCGTTGTGTCTGATGCCTTAAGGATTCATGCAAGATGTGGCGGTGGTGCCGTTATGGGTTCTAAAAACCTTAAAGCAATCGCAGTCCAAGGCAATGGTGGTCTGCCTATAGCCATGCCTGATGAAATGCTAGCCTGGTCCGATGATTTCCGGCAGAAAATTGATAGCAATGAAGCTGTTTATGGCTTTAAGCGTCGTGGAACTCTCGGTGCGGTTGAAATGTACCAGCATATCGGAAGTCATTTTTGGCGAAATAATCAGGGGAATATGTTCCGCGGCGGAGAAATCACGTCCGATAACTGGGTGAATAAGTATCATAAGTATTCCGAAGTTTGTTCGTCAGACTGTTTCATTGCATGTGACGCAAAATATAAAATTGATGGAACCGAGTCGGAGGCTGCTAAGAAATATATAGGAGAGTCATTTAGACGACCTGAATATTTGACCACAGGAAGTGCGGCAGGAGCTTTAGATGTAAGAGACTGGGCTGAGGTTGCTCATTGGGGGAAAATTACTAATGACTATGGGATAGATAATCAAGACTTGTCATGTGCTATTTCGTTTCTCATGGAGCTTAAACAGCGGAAACTAATCTCAGATCAGGACGTTGCAGAGCTTTTTGGCCATGAACAGAGTTTAGAATGGGGCAACATGGATGACATTGAAGCATGTCTCCATAGCATTGTTTTTCAGAAGGACTTGTTTGGTAAACTTTTTGGTGACGGGCCTTATCTCGGTGCGATTCGGTATTCAGAATTGAAAGGTCAGAATTTCATGAAATATGCGACTTATGGAAAAGGTGGTGCCAGCTTTACCGAAGAGATGAGACCTTTCCCAACGTGGATGAACAATATGGCCGTCGCCTCACGTGGAGCTGATCATTTAAAAGGAATTGGTTTAATCGAAAAATTCCAGCGTAAAGACCTATCTAAGATCTATTTTGACGGGCGTACAGAAGCTGCAGATCTCACTGTTCCTACTTTAAAAGGGGCCTCAACTGCACTCATTGAAAATCAGGTTGCGTTGTTAAATTCGTATGGCGTGTGCCTTTTTCATTGGATGCTTGACCCCTCCGGGTACACTCCTCAGGACTACTATGGCAAAGCTTACGCTGCTGCGACTGGGATTGATCGAACTCCTGATGAATTAATGCTTGATGGTGCCCGGATCTGCAATTTAGAGAAGGCTTTTAATTCAAGGATAGGTATGCGGCGAGAGCACGATACCGTGTGTGAAAGATGGATGTGGGAACCTACTGAAGAAGGTATGTATCCGGGATCGGTAGCGGCAGACATGTTCAACCCAGTTTTGGATGAATATTACGAATGGCGTGGTTGGGACAAAGAGTCAGGTCTACAAACCAGGAAATCTCTAGAAGCTTGTGGCCTGGATGACGTGGCTGAAGTACTGGCACAAGAAGGTTCACTCGCTAAATAAGGTTCAGGTTTATATCGTGATAACAGTGCATGCTAAGTTTCATAGTCATTTCAAAGAGCTCGCCTCTGCTGATGAGGATTCATTTCTTATTGAAATCCCTACGGTGAGTGAATTTGCAAAATGTATATGTGATAAATATGGGGCTAGGATGCGAGCAATGCTAATAGACCCCAAAACTGACGAACTTAATGAGCGTGGAACCATGTTTGTTAACGAAAAAGGAATGCGAGTGTCTGCAGAAGATATTCTTGAAGACGGAGAAACTATTACTTTTCTTGTTGGGATAGCTGGGGGATAGGCTACTTTAATTTATTTCAACTTGGTGCGCACTTGTTTGGGCTTAAGTGCAAGTTTTTTCTTTGGAAAACTAACTAGTAACAGGGGAAGTATGAAGATGAGGATGGGCGGCTTTTTATTACCTAGCGTCGGAGCTACGCCAGAACAGTTTGAGCTCGGTCTTGCGGGGCAAAATCCAAACTACTATCAGCAAACTTTAGCGGACTGCGCGAAGTTGGTGTCCCAATTCGAAGACTTAGGGTTCGATTTTGTAGCATTTACCGAGCACCACTTCCACCTTGAAGGCCTGGAAGTCTCAAATAACCCCGTTATGCTGGGTACGTGGGCTGCGATGCAGACTAAAAGGCTTCGGATCAGCCAAATGGGAAACGTCTTACCAGCTAGGAATCCAATCTTACTTGCAGAAGATTTGGCGATGCTCGATCATTTCTCTCAAGGTAGAATGTCCGCAGGTTTTGCAAGAGGCTATCAGGCCCGTCATGTCATGACCATCGGTCAGAAAATGAATGCTGTGTCGACTGCAACAAACGATGAAGCATACCTAGAGCATGACAAGGTCAACAGAGAGCTTTTTAACGAGCATTTCACGATAATCAAAAAGGCTTGGAACAACTCACTTTTCGAACACAAAGGTACGCATTGGGATATTCCTCCGTCTGGCGTCAAATGGGACCATCCAGCGACTCAACACATGGTACCGGGTATGGTTGGACGTGATGGAAACTTGGAGCAGATTGGTATTGCGCCTCTGACTTTACAAGAACCGTCCGAAATTGAAATATTTATTCCTTTTACTATGAGTCCCGAGACGGTCGAGTGGTCAGCTCGAGAAGGGGCTGTACCGATCATTTTTTCCCCTATTGAAGAGCATGCTAAAAGTGCAATCGATCTTTATTATTCTGCGGCCAAGGATGCCGGTCGCGATTTGGAGTGGGGCCATGGAGTTGGACACTTTAGGGAGATTGTAGTTGCCGATACTGATGAAGAGGCCCATCGTATTATGGAGGATGGCTTGGGTTATATTTGGACTAGATGGCACGACTGGTTCGGTTTTAACGAAGCGCTTCGTTACGTTGGCGAGGAAGGAGCAGTTCCAAATACTGCGAAGAGTATGAGGGACCGGGGATTTTCTATCGCGGGCTCGGTTGACACTGTTACGAGAGGTTTAGAGGAAATGATTGACAAACTAAATCCCGAATTAATCGTTCCTTGGATTGCCGCGGGGCCGGTGAAGGTAGATAAACTGCTTAAATCGAATGATTTATTAGTAGAGAAAGTTCTACCTAAGTTGGGGATCGAGTTAGAGCAATTTCAACCGGTCATGAGGGGAAACTTTGACGGCAGTGGATGGACGGGCCGATGATCTTGGAGAGCTTAAATGCCTATTAGGAACGGGTCCCAATATATAAGTGGGTTACGTGATGGACGAGAGGTCTGGTATGGGGGAGAAAAGGTAGCGGATGTTACTAAGTTTCCACAATTTGAGGCTGCAGTTCGGTCTATTGCTGAGTTATATGATATGCAGCACGAGCCTGATACTCGAGAGCTGTTAGTGTGCCATTCTGAGGAAGTGGGACAAGAAGTAGGTCGTGCCTTTCAGATTCCAAGAACGGCTGACGATTTGCGTTTGAAGCGAGAGGCCTATTTTGCATGGGCTCAAGCGAATTGTGGAATGGTTGGTCGAAGTCCTGATTTTTTGAATGTCATGTTGGCTGCTCTAGCGGCCAAAAAAAGCTTTTTTGCCGAAGATAGTGCCGAAAGAGCTAATAATGTTTTCGAATACTATCGTTTCGTTGCCAGGAATGACTTGTTTATGACTCACGCTCTGCTGGACCCACAGCTAGATAAAGGAAAATTACGAAATGAGCAGTCTGATCCTGCAATATGTCTCCAAGTAGTTGATGAAAACGAGAATGGTATTGTTTTGTCGGGGATCAAACGTATCGCAACTGCCGCTCCCTATGCTGATGAATTACTAGTATGGCCTTTTCCTCCGACCTTTCAGCGGGGAGAAGAGTCTTATGCCAATGTTTTTGCTATCCCAATGAATACAAAAGGCCTGAAAACGATATGCAGACCGTCTTTTTCTAACATTGGTACTACTCGAGACTTCCCTCTATCATCCCGATTTGATGAGATGGATGCTACGGTGGTCTTCGAAGATGTTTTGGTTCCTTGGGATAGGGTTTTTGTGTATAAAAATGTTTCGCTTCTCAATCGTATGTATCGTGATAGCCGAATGAGAGAATTAACCGCCCATCAGACGAATGCCCGTTTAGAGGCCAAGCTCGGTTTTGTATATGCTGTAGTTCAAAGATTGGCTGAAGCCCAGGGGATGGAAGGTCGGCCTGAGATAATGGAAATGCTTGGTGAAGCCGCTGTTAAGATAGAGGTTGTGCGCTCGACCACGAGATCGGCAGAATATCAAGCGACTATCGATCCTGAAAATGGGGTTTTGTACCCTGACTTAGCGTCTCTCCAAGCAGGCAGAGCTCTTGGCCCCATTTATTATCCGGAAATGATAGATATGATTAGAAAAATGGGAGGAGGTGCCTTGGTACAGGTCCCAGTTTCGATGGATGAATTTGACTCCCCCATCGGTTCTGATATTGAAAAAGCTCTTAGGGGAGCCTCGATAAACGGTAGAGAGAAAACACAACTTCTAAAAATAGCGTGGGATCTTTGTGGTAGCGAATTCGGGGCCAGACATGAGCTGTATGAAAAGAATTACGCTGGTGAAAGGGGAGCATTATTGGCTGGGATACAAAGAGAATACCTTCGTAAAGAGTTTCACTTAGGACACTTCGACGAATTTTTGGAGGCGCTATGAAAGTCAATAGTCCATCGAGCTCAAGCTTTTGGTCGGACCTTGCACAAGCACCGTTTGAGCAAGGGTATCTGGAAGCTGGCGCCATTCAAACCAGATACCTGCACTCGGGCACGGAAAATCTGCCACCGTTATTGTTATTGCATGGAACGGGTGGGCATGCAGAGTGTTATATCCGGAACTTAGCGAGTCACGGACGGTACTTTGATACTTGGGCTATAGATTTCGTGGGTCATGGCTGGTCTGACAAGCCGAATGTTGATTATGAGATTGATTATTATGTGGAGCATGTGGCCGCTTTTATGGATTCTCTAAATATTAATGAGGCACATATTTCAGGAGAATCTCTCGGGGGCTGGGTTGCTGCCCGATTCGCTATAAAGTATCCCGACAGGCTGATGCGTTTAGTATTAAACACGACGGGTGGTGCCACTATGGATACAGCTGTAATGGAGAAAATCAAAGTATTGACTAGGGCCGCAGTTGACGATCCCGTATGGGATACGGTAAAGACACGGTTGGAATGGCTAATGGCAGATCCCGCGACGGTGACTGACGAGCTTGTTAGATGTCGCCGCGAGATTTACATGCAGGACGGATTTAGAGAGGCACTGGAGCATATATTGGTCCTACAAGAACCGGAGATACGCCAACGAAATAATTTAAGTGACGAAGAGTGGCAGTCTATAAAGGCTGAAACCTTGGTTATATGGACATCAGACGATCCTACTGCGGATGAGCTCGTTGGCCGACGTATAGCTAGTTTAATCCCAAATTCCAAGTATGAGCTGATAATGAATTGTGGACACTGGCCTCAGTTTGAAGATCCCGAAATCTTTAATGAAATTCACTTGGGCTTCCTTCAGGGACACGGATAGGGTTATTGTGCCCATACGCTTTGCATTTGCGTCGCATACTCCTTTAAAAGGATATTGCAAGGTTCCGGTAGATGTATCGGAGGCTGTAGAGGCTGCCCATCTTTCTTTGCGAGACTGGGTTGACGCTTATGACCCTGAACTTGTGATTGCTCTTGGCCCCGATCATTTCAATGGTTTTTTTTATAATGTCATGCCACCTTTTTGTATTGGAATGGAATCAGAAGCGGTTGGAGATTGGAATACGCCCGCAGGGCATCTTCGTTCGGCCCAGGAAATAGCGCTCAATTTATTATCTTTCGCCCATAAATCAGGCGTGGATCTCGCAGCTTCTTACAGTATGAAGATCGATCATGGTTTGAGCCAATTCCTTAATGAACTTTTCACGTGGGATTCTATGCCACCAGTGATTCCCGTTTTCCTCAACTGTGCCGCACCTCCCAGACCTCCTCTGCAAAGGGTGCTGGAGCTTGGCAGGCTGATAGGAGTCTTTGCCAAAACACTTGATTTGCGAATATTAGTGACGGCGTCGGGTGGTTTATCTCATGATCCACCAATACCATTGCTAAGTGAGGCAACTGGTGAGTTGAGGAATAGACTAATTCATGGGGGCAAGTTGAGTGCCGAGGCTCGCGAGTCGAGACAAAATAGGGTTGTGGAAGAGGCGAATAAGCAAATACAGGGAGTAAGTGTAAGGATACCGCTCAACCCAGAATGGGATCGCTCTTTTATTGAATCTATTCAACGTTTTGATTTTGATCCGATCTTGTCTATGAACGATGAGCAAATGACAAATGATGCAGGGTGTGGCGTTCATGAGGTTAGAACATGGCTGTCCGTGGCAGCGGCCGCGCAAGAGTCGGGAGCGAAGAGTCTCGAGCTGTTACTGTACTTGCCGATACCGGAGTGGGTTGCAGGTTATGCCATCATGAAAGGAGTAGGTGCCGATTATTGAGCGGGTATCTTTCCCGTTTATTCTGAAAGTATTTCCATATAACACTCCTCATTGAACCCCACAACAACTTGTTTCCCAAACACTATAGTTGGCGCTCTTAAGTTACCAGTAGGACCTAGCATGCTATCAATAAGCTCTTTAGTTACTTTATTTCCACCGTCAAAGGACAATAACTTTTTCCCTTTAGCCACAGTAATCTTCTGAGCTGATTTTGCGAGTAATTTGGCATCCGCTCTCGCCAATTTGCGGGACGCTGGGATGACCTCTTTTACAGTAATTTTTTGTGCTTCCATAAACTTGGATGCTCTGACACAGCTTGTTCAGCCTTTACGAAAGTAGTACCAACCGATTTCTGTAGCCATTCAAGTATCCTGATTTAATTCGCTTAGCATATTTTACGGATTATTCTTATAATGTGCACTACCTAAAACAACAATTGTTGACGCGTGTAGGTTTTGAGCACCAAGTAAGTTGCGCTGCAGCGTTGCACAACAGGAGAAACTGTAATGAGAGACGTTCATATAGCAGGTGTCAGCATGACTAAGTTCGGAAAGTTTCTGGATAAAAGCTTAAAAGATCTTACAGGGGACGCACTATATGAAGTATTAAAGGATGCAGGTTGTAATGGAAATTCGGTAGAAGCCGCATTTTTTGGCAATTGTGTTCAAGGCCACATGGAAGGGCAGGATATGGTGCGGGGGGAGATTGCGTTACGCCCGTTCGGAATAGAAGGTATCCCTGTCGTTAATGTAGAAAATGCCTGTGCTACAGCAAGTACTGCCTTTCATATGGCCGTCAATTACGTAAAAGCGGGTGCTGCGGATGTTGTTTTGGCAATTGGTGTAGAAAAAATGTTCTCTGAAGATAAGGCTCGGATGTTTAGCGCTTTTGATGGTGCCTGGGATGTTCATGAAGTTGAAAAAAGTAAGAGCCGGTTTGATGAAATGGCAGTAGGAGTAGAAATTCCCGAGGGAA
>JABISZ010000039.1 GCA_018668255.1 Pseudomonadota bacterium
GAATTTTAATTCATTTTCCAGTAGACTTGCGGCCTTCGTTAAAACAGTGACTTTAAGCGTTACCTGGCTGGGTGGCAGAGTGGTCATGCAGCGGACTGCAACTCCGTTAACGCCGGTTCGATTCCGACCCCAGCCTCCATTCTTCGCCTCGCAAATACCTGATCCCACGTCTGTGATCTCGCAAATCTTCAAGTAAACCCCTGTATGTAGAGTGTTTAGCGATAAATACCCTTGCTCCTGACCACCCCTGAATATCCATGCATACACCTTGTAGCGCAACCTATTCTGGTATAAATTCGGGTATAAAGTCGTGGAATGTTTATGCTTACCGATAAAGCGCTTAAGAATTGGGCAAAAAAACCCGAGCCAGGGCAAGTTCAAGATGGCTCAATTCCAGGTATGTTCGCGATCGTGCAAAATGGTCAAACGGCAATACGCTTTAGAATAAAGTACACCCACAACACTAAAGCTAGCACTAAAGCTCTGGGGACTTACCCGAAGACATCCCTATTAGCGGCTCGCAAAAAAGCGGGTGCGATCATTGATGATCTAGCCTCAGGACTGGATCCCAAATTGGTTGCGAAACGAAACAAACTAGATATCCAAAATTCGCCAACTCTTAACCAGCTAGCAGACCAATGGATCAAAGAGGAGTTTCTCAATGCTGCCTCCGATCAGAAGTATACAAAGCGGGTAACCAACCGCATCAAGGAGGTCTGTAAATCTATCGGAACGCTCCAAGCATCTGACATTGATGCTCCAATGCTTCGCTCCTCGCTGCTAGCTATGAGAGACCGATCAGAAGATGAGGCGGCGAGAACGCTTTCAAAACTAGTAGATATTTTTGAGTTCGGCATTTCTTTAAATTTGTGTGAACGCAATCCGGCATACTCAATTAGAAAGCAGTTTAAGAGTCCTAAACCGGAGTCAAGAAAGACTATTCTTGACCGGAACGGCCAGCAACAAATGATTGCAGACGTACTCGCCTATGATAGTAAGCCTGAGTGTGATCTCCTCTTTATTATCAGCTTGATATCTGGTGCCCGTATTGGAGAAATAGCAGGAGGTAAATGGGATGAGATCAGTTGGCAAGAAAAGATATGGTATGTGCCTGCGGAAAGGACTAAAAAGCCTCGCAATGGTCCGCGCCGAGCCCATAATATTTCCCTTCCATCACAACAAATCATTCTCCTCAAAAACCTGAAGCAGATTACTGGCCAAAATCCGTACCTCTTTCCGTCTCGTGCCAAGTCTGGGCACATGTCCAAAGAAACTCTAAAAACCCGCATCAATAGAGCGGGTTATCAAGGTAAACAAGACGTACACGGATTTAGAAGCAGTTTATCCTCGTATCTAAACAAAGAATTCGGTCATCTAGGCAATACAGAAACAGCCGTAGAAATAATGTCTCATAGAACGCCTCAGGGTGTGAGAGCTATTTATAACCGCAATGATTACTGGGAGGAACAGCGCGTTCTCTGGCAGTATTGGGCCGATTATGTTGAAGGGCTTCTCCCATTCCCCTTGGGCGAATTGGGCCTTAAGCGATGAAATATGATGAGATAGAGCGCGTTCAGGATGCGATCTACTTCGTTGAAGAATTTGTATGCTCGCAGCCAAATAATACTGGAGAACTCACATTTTCTGTTCTCAGGAATTTATTTGACGAGTACATCCCCAATTTCTCTCACATCTTTAAAGCACTAACTCGTGGTTCAGGCCGACCTCCAATAAATGAATGGTCAAAAAAAGATGCCATTGCATACTTTGAGGTTCTGAACTCAAAAATTAGCCAACTCACAACTGAAGAAAAGATACTCTGGTCTGTACTGAGCAGGTTCCAACCACGGAAACGGAAAGCCATTCAGGAATATTTCATGGCCAAGTGGGTCATGCAAGTCATGAAGAGACGTCATTGCTCTGCAGCCGCAGCCGCTCAATGGATTCAACGAACCTCAGAAGTTGACGCTGATGGAAAATCCATTAACGCGAAACATTTGCTTACTCAGTACAAACGGTACAAAGCTAAAAAAGTGAATTAAAACTCCGTTTTGTAGTACATCCCCCGTTTAGAAAATGGTCGATCCTGCTGTTTCTTTAACAAGGAACACAAGCCATGAATATTCATAACAATTACCTTTCGGTTAGATCAATTTGTAGGGACTTCATCCCGGTATCAGAAAGCACCTGGTGGCGCGGCGTTAAATCGGGCGCGGTTAAACAGCCAATTCGTCTTGGAACCAAATGTTTTTGGGAAAAAGAATACATTGACGGTCTAGTAGGAAATATTAGATCGGGCGAGTTTAACGTTTTTTTCTCAACCAACCTGCCATGCAGATGAAGCCTACCCAACTTTGAGATCTGTATAAAAAAATAAATAACGTAACTGACCATCACAGAGTTTTCCCTCAAGAAGTAAGGATCGTGACGGCGGTTAATGATTGAGATTACTAACTATGAACGATAGACAAATAAACGAAATGCTGAGTTACCTTGATTGCGAAGACAGAATCACATGTCTAAAAGTTGCCTCTGCACTGAAGAACGAATTTGGCGATGCTGGATACCCAACTTTTCATAGCTTTTGTATGAACGCCAATAATTATGAACAACCCTGGGTTGAATCAAATTGGAAGTCAGCAGACCCCGCGAAGGCAACCATAGCTTTGTTAGCATATTTAGCGCGGCTAAATGGTGGAGTAGTGCAAGTCCTTCCCTGCAGCGAGAGAACAACCCTAAAAGTTTCATCACCTGATGACCGAGCCAAAATTGATTATGCAAGGAGTATATGGCGCCGCGCCAATACTGACGACGAACATGTTGGTCTTCACCCGTATGCGATAGCTAAAGAAATTCACTGGGCTGCTGGTGCTGGCAGAGGGTCAGTCTCAGGCAGGCTGATTGGTGAGAATGCTGATTGTCTCATAATACCTATCTACGATCTGAACACAGATAGTCTTCAGGGCGTTCAATGTGTTAATGCCAAAGGCGTTAAACAAACCTTTGGGCGGGCTAAAGGTGGTGGCCTCATTTTCGGCAACAGTCTGCGGTTAAACGGTGACTGGGCCGTGGCTGAGGGGTGGGCTTCAACTGTCGCCTGTGTTCACTGGCATGGGTTTGATTGCGCGGTTTGCAGCTTTGGCAACAGCCGATTCGACGAAGTCTATGATCTCGTTAGCAACCGATTCTCACCTAAAAAAATATTTATGATGGGTGAAAATGATGACTAAACGAATAGATATAGATATTCCTAGTACAGATAAAGGGAATGACCCATGGGATTATAGAAAACATCCCGAAATGATTCCTTCGGAGCCATCCATGCTAGACGAGCTTGACCAGTGGGTCCTAACCAGCGAACAGATCGCTAAAGCAAAAGCTGGTTTCTGGCTGATACCCGATATTCTGTATCATAATCATGCCTGCATAATATGCGCTCCGGCTAATGCTGGTAAAACCCGCATCACTTTCTACCTCATGTGTCAGTTAGCTGATGAAGGCTTTGATGTTCGCTATATAAACATGGACATCAATTTGTACGATGCAACTGTCATGAAACGAGAAGCAGACGCAGTAGGCATGAAGTTTATAACCCCAGATTTGAACGGCATATATCCTGAAGAGGTTTACAAGTATCTGGAAAAAGTAGCTAGATCCGGCGAGGACTTAAACAATGTCATTTTTGTAATTGACAACTTAAAGCAAATTGCCGATGTCATCAGCAAGCGCGAGATCAAAGAAAAAATGCAAACGCTGTGCAACACGTTAACAAGCACTGGAGCGACAATAGTAATTCTGGCGCACACAAACAAGTACACCGATAACAATGGAGAACTGATTTTTGAGGGGACATCCGACATCAAGCATTTAACGTCAGAGCTTTTCTATTTGGTGTCAGACGAAACCGATAATGGGCAAACGGTTCAATTTATTTTAGACAAGAATAGAGTTCGGGGTAAGCCTAAACCCA
>JABISZ010000003.1 GCA_018668255.1 Pseudomonadota bacterium
AGCACCAAAAGTTATGTGGCTTTGTGCGCCGGTGTGGAAACCTTTTTGGGTTCCTTCGCCCACTGGAAAGTCCTCATTTTCCACGACATGTAATACTAAGTCTAAATTGTTGTCCCAATGCCGTTTAGAACTCTCATCTACCGACTTTTCTGGAGTGTAAAACGACAATTGTATGACGGCTTCTTCGGGGGCATTTCTGCCCGGAAAAATTTGCCATAGCTCTATATGGTCTGCCTGCCAAACAAGAACCGTATTTGGAAAAAGTACATATATAGAGACCACATGAGGTAGGACGTCCCAACTACTTTTGGCATGCGAACGTATCTCTTCTATGCTTCGTCTCGCAAAAATGAGTCTAAAGTGGTCGCCTGAAGTGTCAAATGTACTTAGATTCTCATGGAAAATACTGCAGATGGAATTCTTGTGTAAGACGCAGAAATGATATGACTCGAAAAAAGTATCCATGACCAGTTTCCAGTTCATTTTGCGCGTGAGTGTTCTAGTTTCGTGATGATGAAGACTATCTAGCTTAAAATTCTGCAGGTCAGTATCGATGGTGTTTAAGTGCATGCCAAGATCCATCGTTCTCTCAGGTTGAGGCATAACCCAAAGAATACCATCCTGCTCGATTGCTTTTAATTCGGTTAAAGCATGGTTCTCCTTTGGAGAAGAGCGGAAAGAAATTTCTTCGGGTCGCGCTAAAAGCTTGCCATCAAGTCCGTATTTCCATGCATGGTAAGGACAGCTGAATGAGTTTCTTCTTCCACACGATTCGGCCACGCGCGCACCTCGATGTCGGCAAACATTTAAAAATGCCCGAAAAATGCCAGATTTGTCTCTGGTGAGGAGAAAAGGCTGTCCGCTGAGATCATGGGTACAGTAGGTGTCTTTCTCAGGTAATAGTCCACTGAGACCGACACAGATCGGTGTTTTTCTAAAAAACAGCTCGTGCTCTTTTCCGGCGACGTCCTGGCAGATATATTCTTGTGTAGGCTGTAAGTAGATGCCATCAGCTAGTGCGGTTGTTTTGTTGTCGATGCAGTGAAGCAGACTTTCCCCAACTCTGATTTGTTCCGATTGTCTCAATTGGTTCCCCTCATTTTTTTGCGACCGTCACTTATTAACGAATCTTTGCAGTGGGCCAAAATATTCTCATGAGAGTTAATATCTAGCTTCAACGAGTGAATGTAAAGATTTTAGACATGATACATGTAAATATTAATGAGGAGAGTGAGTCTGCTATTGGTATAACGATGGACCATGGGTTAAAGAGTTTACTATTTTTTACCGTTCACAGATGGAGCTACGTTTCAGTTGCTACCTATGAGATATTGAGGGCGGTTTCTGGTCATGCGTAAGGTTTTTGAGATTTGACGTGTCTATGCAAAAGCACGGCACTTAGTTCGTGATACCTGGGGTGACTTGATCCGTAGCACTTACTGCTAAGTCGGGTCGTCCTCCGTCCTCGATGCCGGATGGATTCAGAGCGCCACGAGTGACGAGTATGAGTCTGGAGGACAGCCTCTTCCCATGCCTATGAGCCTTAGATAGTTCTATCTAGATCAGTAGAGCTCGTTTTTATTGATGTGCTCTACATAATTGTCTACTTCTTCTACCAAGGCTTCAGAGGGAGGATTATCTACAGCGGAAGTCTGTTCTAGAATCATTTTACCTAGCGTGGGCATTTGACTGCGATCTTGGACACTGGCTGGATCCCAAAGCTTACATCTGCGAACGGCCTTTGCGCAGTGAAGCATCGCTTCGTTAATTTGTACCAGAATACCCAATTTAGGGACTTTCCCATTGACCTTTGCAGCCTCTAGCAAATCCTGATCCCCAACTAACGTGGCCGTACCAGTAACTCTTAAGCATTCTTCATAGCCCGGAATCATAAAAAAAACCCCGATGGATGGATTTTCTATAATGTTAGTGAGTGTGTCTATACGATTATTTCCTGGGCGTTCGGGAATAAAAATAGTATTTTCGTCTAGAATTTGTACGAAACCAGGTTGGTCTCCTCTGGGTGACACATCTGAACGGCCTCCACTGCTGGTGCCGATACATAAAAAAGGCGAGCGAGCGATAAAAGCGGTACAATAGTGATCTAGTTTTTTGATTACTTTCGCTACGGCTAGGTCGATAGGTTTGTCGATGAACGCTCGTAATTCAGCTTCGGTTTTGAAGATTACTTTTGGGACTATTGGCATTTTGTATTACTCCGTGAGTGTCGATATTATGTCGCTGAACGATTATATTGATATCTGAGACAGATTTTTACTAGCTTTTTCTTGAATCATTTTTGTCACCCATTAACGAGGACTATTCTAATGAGAGTTGCTGTGCCGTGTGAAGTTCATGAGGACGAGTGTCGGGTCGCTATTACCCCCGATGTTGTCAGTCAGTTGATAAAGTTGGGTTTTACTGTCTCAGTTGAGAATGATGCGGGAATAAAGGCAAGTTTTTCCAATGAAGCGTACATAGAATCTGGCGCTGAAATAGTGTACGACACACGAGCGCTGTGGCGTGAGGCTGATATTGTTTTGAAGGTTAGAGCACCTGAAATGCATCTTAATTTAGGCGTCGATGAGGTGTCTTTCTTAGAGCCGGATAAGACATTAATTAGTTTTGTGTGGGCTGGTCAAAATGCAGGACTACTAGAGCAGTTGGCTCAAACTGGGGCGACCGTACTTGCTATGGATGCTATTCCCAGGATCTCTCGCGCGCAGAAAATGGATGCATTAAGCTCCATGGCAAACATAGCTGGTTATAGAGCGATTATTGAAGCGGCCAGTCGATTTGGACGGTTTTTCACGGGACAGATCACTGCAGCAGGGAAAGTGCCTCCTGCGAAAGTCATGGTGATAGGAGCTGGAGTCGCTGGTTTATCAGCGATTGGCGCAGCTAAAAGTCTGGGTGCGATTGTTCGCGCTTTCGACACACGACCCGAAGTAAAAGAACAAGTCGAGAGTATGAATGCGGAATTTCTCGAGCTTGATTTTTCAGAAGATGGTTCTGGTCAAGGTGGCTATGCTAAAACAATGAGCGCCGAGTTTATTGCAGCGGAAATGGCTTTGTTTGCGGCACAGGCTCGCGAGGTCGATATCATCGTGACTACAGCTTTAATTCCTGGGAAACCTGCACCTAAGCTGATAACTGAAGAGATGGTCAGGTCCATGCGACCTGGCAGTGTTGTCGTTGATTTAGCTGCGGAGCAGGGCGGCAACTGCGCCTCAACTATTCCTGGCGAAGTGACCGTCGCTCACGGTGTCACTGTTATTGGATTTACCGATCTCCCGAGCCGGCTTGCGACTCAGTCAAGCCAATTGTACGGGAATAATATCAGGCACCTACTCAGTGAATTAACTAAAAATTCTGATGGCCAGATCAATGTAGATATGGAAGATGAAGCTATACGAGGCGCCACTATTGTGAATGGTGGCGAAGTGACTTGGCCACCACCGAAACCGAAGCTGCAGGCCGCTCCGACGACAAAATCTCCTGAGCCAAAGAGGGAGGAAGCTCCAGTTAAAAAGGAGAATGTTTGGTTTAAATACCTTATACTTACAGCAAGCGCGCTTGGCTTTCTGTGGTTAGGTAGCGTAGCTCCGCCTGAATTTATGTCTCATTTCACTGTTTTTATACTGGCTTGTTTTGTCGGATATCAAGTTATTTGGAATGTTACTCCTGCTTTACATACTCCATTGATGAGTGTGACGAACGCGATAAGCGGCATCATTGTTGTTGGAGCAGTGTTACAACTGTCCAGTAAAGTCCCACTGGTATTATCGCTATCTGGATTCGCAGTAATGATTGCGACAATAAATATTGTAGGTGGATTTTACGTTACACAGCGAATGCTACGCATGTTTCAAAGAGGGAAAGAATGATGAGCACTGGAATAGTTGCGGGTAGTTATATTATAGCTGCAGTTCTTTTTATTCTTAGTCTAGGTGGATTAAGCCATCCTAAAACTGCTCGTAAAGGGAATCTATATGGCGTTTTAGGGATGGTTATTGCGATAATAGCCACTGTTTTTGGGCATAACATTGTAAATTATATTTTGTTGGCTGCTTTGATGGCAGCCGGTGGTGCTATTGGTCTCTTCCTTGCGCGCAGAGTGCAGATGACAGAGATGCCCGAGTTGGTGGCAATTCTCCATAGTTTCGTTGGATTGGCAGCAGTTTTGATTGGTTTCGCAACGTATCTTGACCATGGGGAGAAGCTTCTTGGTACGGCTCGACTGATTCTTGAGATTGAAATATATATCGGCGTTCTTATTGGAGCTGTCACCTTTACAGGATCAGTTATTGCCTTTGCTAAATTGAAAGGACTGTTAGGGGGTAAGCCGCTTCTGCTACCAGCCAGGCATTGGGGCAACCTTGCCCTTGGCTTTTTGTGCATTTGGTTAGGAATAGAGTTCGTGAGTGCTGATAACGGAACTATCTATTTAATAGTGATGACGGCGATTGCATTTATTTTTGGCATTCATATGGTCATGGCGATTGGTGGCGCGGATATGCCAGTAGTGGTCTCGATGCTTAATAGTTACTCGGGATGGGCTGCTGCTGCCACCGGCTTTATGTTGTCGAACGATCTTCTTATTGTGATCGGTGCTTTGGTTGGCTCAAGTGGTGCGATTCTGAGCTACATCATGTGTCGAGCGATGAATAGAAACTTTATTTCTGTGATTGCTGGTGGTTTTGGTTCTTCTAGTGGGACCGTGTCTGCCAAGTATGAAGGTGAAGTGATACCGATCCAGGCTACCGGGTGCAGCGAACTGCTCGATGATGCGCAAAACATAGTGATAGCTCCGGGTTACGGCATGGCTGTAGCTCAAGCACAAAATACGGTTTCAGAACTTACTAATGTGTTACGTCTCAAGGGCAAGAATGTAAGATTCGCAATCCATCCTGTGGCTGGACGAATGCCTGGGCATATGAATGTACTCCTAGCTGAGGCTAGAGTATCTTATGACATTGTTTTCGAAATGGATGAAATTAATAGTGAGTTGGAAGACGTCGATGTTGTGTTAGTGGTCGGGGCGAATGACATCGTCAATCCATCAGCTCTTGATGAGCCGGACAGTCCTATTGCAGGGATGCCAGTATTAGAGGTTTGGAAGGCATCGACAGTAGTGGTTCTTAAACGCGGGATGGCGAGTGGCTATGCGGGCGTTGATAACCCTCTATTCTTTAATGAAAATACTATGATGCTGTTCGGAGATGCAAAGCAAAGTCTAGATTCAGTCCTAAGCGGTCTTAGTTAGACCCCCAAATTTTTCGGGCGAAGTCAGGGTAGGGATCTGCAATGATCGGCGCGACTTCGTTTCTAATCAGTTGTAGTGTTTGGGAGTCTGGTATGGCTGTCTCAGGAACGCTCGCAGGTAAATCGAAGTCGAATCCGGTGTTATCTCTTACTTCTTCTACAGTATGACCAGGGTGAATGCTTTCCAGTCTAAAACACTCTTTCGTTCTATTAAACGAGAACAAACATAACGGAGTGACGAGAGCATAGGGCCCTCCAGGCCTGTACACGTTAGGGGCACTTGTGCCTGGTGCGCTAATGAAATCGACTTTGGGAACAAAAACGCGTCGAGTATGCTCTTCTCGAAAAAGTATCACTTTTGGAACTAAAAAATATAGGTAGGCCGATCCAAAGGCTCCAGACCATCGAGTGTCCTGATTTGGGTACTGACCTATTCCAGTAAGATTGACATTGGCTTGACCGTCTATTTGGCCCCCGCTTAAAAAGAAAGCGTCTATTCTACCTTGTGCAGCACAGTCAAAAAGGTCGACCGCTCCGTCAAGACGATATGGTTCCTTCATACTTCCAATGATAGAGATTTTTTTGATAGTGGCTGAGCGACTCGCTGCGAGGAGAGCAGCCGATCCAGGAATGGGGGACAAAACTCCCACTGCTATATGTTTCAGCCCATCTAAAAGATGCGCGATAGTCGAAATCAACAATTCTTCGGTGGCGTATGTCACCGCTTATCCCGTTTCACGCAGTTCTTTACCTAGATAAATATCAACCCAAGAATTAAACGTTTCCTGATTCTTTGCAGCGTGGGCATACGATTGCATCGTTTTTCTATCATAATCATAATGTCCGGGCAGGTTTAGTGGCCAAGACCCATTGGATGCCACGGCAATACCGTCAACGTAGAGATGTGAAAGACTGGCAGAACCGAGCTCTTCATGATCCATGATATTAAAATCTACAATCTTCTCTACGGTAACAAAGGTTTTTTTTGACGCATGGGCCATAATTTTTAATTCAGCTTGTCGACCTAGATAAACGTTTCCGGCCTGATCTGCCATAGGAGCATGGAATAACGTGAAATCAGGCTGGATGGCAGGAAGGACAGCAATCGGGTCATCCCTCTCAAAAGGATTATCGATAATTTGAAAATCCCCTCTATTAGCTAAGACGTCAGAGCCTATAAGGCCTCTTAAGGGAATGAAAGGGATCCCTTTTTCACTAGCTTGTAGCCCTGCGTATATTGCCGGACAGGTGGCGTCTAACACAGTGACACTTCCTTCTTTTATAGCAGAGCCAAAACGGTTTGCAAGCCCAAACTCGCCCAGCGATACTCCAGCTGTTTCTATGGTGGATACACAGCCGGCTCCTATGAGCATATCTGGGAGAAAACTGCCAGTAGGGACTGTTACGAGGTGCAGATTTCGCACTTGTCTTTTTATTAGACCCCGACCTAGTGACATAGGCACAGAACAGTCTTTAAAAATTGCTATTTTACTTCCATCATTTATCTGATTTATTAAGGATATAATGTCAGTGATTGTCTCATTCATAAGTATATTCTCTAACTTTTTAGGGGGCGATAAAGATGTTGTCCTTTTGATTTGAAAAAGCTTCTAGTAGAAATCTTTCTTGCGGTTTTTCGGAGGCGGTTTTAGGAATTTCTGATACTAGCTGTATATAACTAGGCACGAAGTTGGATTCCAGTTTTTCTTTACAGACGCGAAAGATTTCACTGCTATCAAATGACGCTTCATCTATAGCAACGATAGCGGCTATAACATCTTTTTCTCCTGGGACGCCATTAGAAGAGGGCACGCCATACACGAAGACATCGTCTATCATCGGATGTTCCGCCAATTCTTTTTCTACAAACGCGGGATTAACAAAATCGCCATTGTGCCTTATCCCGCCTCCTTTCCTGTAATGGAAATAATACCAGCCTTTTTCATCACGGTGACCAATATCCCCCATTCTTAGCCAACCCGCAGCAGTTTTCTCTTCTGACGCTTTTTTATTTTTGTGGTAAAGCACTTTCGGGCAGTCGCCATCTACATTCTGAAAAACTATTTCACCAGCTTCTCCGTTCTTGATTTCTACGTCATTTTCATCAACAATTTTTGCTACAAGACTTGGAGGAGGCTTGCCTATACTTCCCACTGGGCCTGTTCCTGGAGGATTAATGAGCACACCACCCTCCGCAGCGCCATAGAATTCATAGATTTCACAATCAAACCGCTTCTCAAAAGCACTCCAAATATTCGCTGGCATGCCGGCGCTAAGAATAAATCTGACTGGGTTGTCAGCATCGGTTTTCATTGCGGCTTCACTATATATGGCAGTAGTCATACCGCCGAGCAAGTTGAAAGTAGTACAGCCGTAATACCGAGTTATATCCCAAAGCTTTGATTTCGTAAATTTACGACTAAACACTCCTTGCAGACCCATATAAAGCGTTGTCCCAAGAGTAATTAACTGAGCGTTTGCATGAGTTAAGGATAGTCCACTATATGGCCTATCATTTGGCCTAAGACCGAATACCTCTCCTAATTGCCCAACAAACCCAAACCGAGCATAAGGCGACAAAATAGCTTTTGGATCTCCAGTCGTTCCTGAGGTAAATAACATTTGCATCGGTTCATCAGGATCACTGACGCGAGTTTCCATAGGTTCGACTGTAGTAGATAAAATGCGAGAAATACTTTCTGTTCTCAAAGGAAAATCAGGCAGTTGTGATTCGCTTCCTACAACCCAGATCCACTCTAGGAGAGGACAGTCACATAATACTTCCTCAAGATACTCTAGTGCATAATCTCCGATAATCGCGCCTCTGCAATCAGAGTGGGTTAGCATAAAAGTTAATTTCTTGCCCTTGGTGC
Source organism: Pseudomonadota bacterium (assembly GCA_018668255.1). GTDB lineage: Bacteria > Pseudomonadota > Gammaproteobacteria > UBA4457. The sequence goes on from JABISZ010000003.1 coordinate 8,139, forward strand.
GAGGGTCTATCGGAACAAAAACAGTCCCTGCGATAGAGGACCCGACCATAGCATCAACAAACTCTGGATGATTCAGCGTGACTATTGCAAACGCGTCACCTCTATTCATTTTTTCGTCATCTAGGGCTCTTGCTATACGTTGACCGTTCTCCCACAAATCCTTGTAAGTTCGTTTTTCTTCCTGATACCCCTCATTCGTGATAGATACAAATGTTAAGACTTCGATATCCGGATTTTCTGACAACTTCAATTCGATCAGGTTAGACAATATCGCGATATCTTTAGCTTCTGAGCACACAGTTCGTTCTCCCTCGATTCTACGGTATTACCGCGAGAGTTGAGAAATAATTTTCTCAACTCTCGTAAGATATAAAACATAGATTGTAATCGTATTATAGCGGGTTTTAGAAGTGAAATAGCTGGGCAGCAGTGAGAACTTGAGTTAGTGTATACTCGTGCGAGCTTGCTTTATTAGGCGTTAATTGAGTGCGTCTGGCACGGTTACCAGCACAGGCATAGAAATCTTGTGGTGAAATAGCAAAAATATATCTGAGGAGATTAAATAATGGAATTAAGAGAAGCTCTTGGGCGCAGGCGAACAATTCGCTACCTAAAACCGTATAAGACTGTCGAGCCTGAAAAGATACAGATGATGTTCGAGGCTGCTCGTATTGCCTCTCACTGGGGAAATGTACAGTCTTTAAGAGCTGTTGCAATACATCGCCATACGGCCTCGCAAGAGGTACTAGATTCATTGAAGGCTGTTGTTGTCGGCTGGCAACTCCGCTTGGCTCCGGTAGTCATCGTTTGGTATTGTGATCCTGAAGTGGTAGAAGAGCAAGGTGACCGATTGAGAGAGCTAGTTAATGTTGGAGCGCTTGGTGTAGGCTCTAAAGAATTAAAAACAACTACTCTTGAAGAAACATTTCTTCCTTCTTTTGAGGGTATAAAAGATTTTCTCAAAATGCCTGGTTTGAATGAAATTGATTGTGGTCAAGGAATAGCGCAAGCGACCCTAATGGCGTATGAACAAGGTCTTGGAACTTGCTGTCTGGGGACTCCTAACGGAGATGCAATTCTTGAGACGCTAGGTGTGCCATCCCACTGCCGGTTGCTGCTCATGCAAACAGTTGGATATCCACTTGAGCATTGGGAAGCTGGTGGACAAAAGCCAAAGCGCCCATTTGAAGAGCTGTTTTCGATGGATACTTTTGGTAACGCTTATCCTAGAAGCCAAACAGTGGTTGATGAGCTCACTAAAGACGGTGTGTTTACCGCACCGGCGCCGTTGCCTGACCGAGAGGAAGAGCTAGAATATATGGAACGTGCTTTGAATTTAAAAGCACCTGCGATGTTCTAATTTTGCTGATCTGACTGGTGAGATTTCTCCCCAGTCAGATTTCAATTCCTAAGAGATACTCTGTGCAGAAGGATCTATCTGCGCTATTAGAGCTCCCTCGTTCGCACCAGAGAACAACGATTTGTATATTGAAGGAATGTTCTTAAAACCTTCACGTACGTCTTCTCGAAAAACTATTTCCCCTTTTTCATCTTTATTCTTTAGGTACTCTATGGCTGCGGGGAATTCATCAGTGTAGTTGCGGGTTAAAAACCCTTGCATGGTTATACTTCCATAGATCATACGCATCATATTCTTAGGCCCCTCCGCCGGCTGGTCGTTATCGTAGCTTGCGATTTGACCACATAGAATTATTTTTCCGTGAGATGCAATGTTTTCAACAGCAGCTTGAAGTATCTCACCTCCTACGTTGTCGAAGAAAACATCAATACCTTTAGGGCAGAGTATGCCGAGTTCGTTTTCCACATTCTGTGATTTATAGTCAATAACTCCATCTAAGCCACAGCTCTCTTTAAGCCAGCTACATTTTTTAGAGCCCCCGGCAATTCCAATGACTCTGCAGCCCTGCAATCTGGCTACCTGTGCGGCAATTGAACCCGTGGAGCCCGCCGCTGCAGATACGACTACGGTGTTTCCGGGTTCTGGCTTTCCAACTTTCATTAATCCAAAGTAGCCAGTTAGACTATTTAGACCGTACCTCCCTAGTGCATGTATAGCACTGATGTCTTTCGGAATTTTACTAATGGGGACGGAGGATGTTGAAATTACTTCGTAATCTTGCCAAGTGGCACGGGTAGAAATTCTATCCCCAACGATATATTCGGGAGCTTTCGATGCAACTATTCTAGCCACAGACAGGGTCATTACAGGCTGGCCCAGAGGTATGGATGGGTACAAGCTATTGTTGGGCCGATCCATCCAGTTTCTCATGGTGGGCGCGCATAAGAATGCTAAATTTTGAGTCAGGATTTCTCCAGGCGCAAGATCCGTTTCAGGTAGATTTTCTTCCTTATACTTAAAACAGTCCTCGGTTAGCTGTTTCTCAGGGTGTTTTGCGAGAAGCCATTGTCGATTAACCTTAGTCATAAAATATTCCTAGCTCATTATTTATAGAGATAACAGCTCTTTTAGATGTGTGTCTATCTGTTCCAAATAGGAGGGTTCGAATCCAAACAAGGCTAAATGACCGCCTAAACTTTTTATCGGTCTTAGCTCGCTCCCGGCTATAAGTTCTTGTTCCCGCTTACAGTCGTCGACTTTAAAAAACATATCGGTATCGATTGGCATCACAAATGTCTTCGCTTTTATACGAGAGAGGGCTGTAGCAAGGTTTCCGCCAGTCAGCCGACTAACATCGCCTCGCTGCCATTTCCAGGCCATGCACAACAAATTATTCGGGTCCATTTGAGTGAAAAGAGCTTCCATGAAGTCCGTTTGAAATTGTTCTACAGAGGTGAACCCCAGTGTCTTCCAGCATTCTTGTGCAAAGAACTCAGTACAAAATCCCATTACAGACCATATCTTGGCATGTCTTTTAAGACCTTCTTTAACCTTGTGATGGTGAGAATACTCCCCATTTGCCCATCCACTGTCGGATGTAATAGCCTCAACAAGAGTTTGAGCATACAAATAATCGTGATCGGTGTTTTTGGCATATCCTGCTATAGGAGCGGCACGTTTAACCATATCGGGATATCGCACTGCCCATTCATAAGTTTGCTGGGCCCCCATTGAGCCTCCAACCACTAGGGCGAGTTCTTGTATGTCCAGATGTTCGGTGATTAAGATATGCTGAGCTCTTACATCGTCCCCAATACGAATCTTTGGAAAGGCGCTCATAGAGAAAGGCGCGCTCATGTTATGTGGGGAACTCGATATACCGCTGCCTATTTGGTTGACCACAATAATACAGTATTTCGATGGGTCTAACGCTCGGCCTTCTCCTATGAAAACGGTCTCCATTATTTTACTCGTGCCTGAGTACCAGGTTGGA
>JABISZ010000004.1 GCA_018668255.1 Pseudomonadota bacterium
AGCACGGGCATTGGATGGCTCTATAGTAGATACTTTCTGATAAATTTCTGATGCATTCTTATAGTCTCCCTCTTCATAGTAGGAGTGAGCTTGCTCCATAAAAGCTATAACATTATGACCTGGTTGCGAGCTGGCATTTACTAATAAGCAGTAGCTGCTCAGGAAAATTATTATCAACCACATTGAATATTTAATTACACTCACAGGTTTTATTAAGCCTGGACAGCCTGTCAAAAAGACGTTGCGGTTTTTTTTGCTACTTCTATACATGAGTTTAGTGTTTTCTCAACTTCAGTCGGGTCTGACAGAGTAGGTGCTATTATAATTTTGCTAACATCAGTTAGGCCGATAAAGGCAAGCCAGTTTTCGAAAGCAGGCTTTTGAAGATCAAAAGCTTCTGTTTGACTTCCAGCGCTATATTCGCCTCCTGTTGCATAAATTACCGCAACTTTTCCCGAGACTAGTCCCGAGTAGCCACTTTCAGGGGTAAATGCCCAAGCTAAACCAGGCTGAGTGATTAAATCAATGTAGTGCTTCAAGACGTAAGGTAAACCAAAATTCCACATTGGTACGGAAAATACATATTTATCCCCGGAGTTAAACCTGTTGAATAGGCTTTCAATTTTCTCCCAAGCTTTTTTCTCGTTTTCAGAAGGTTCGCTACCATGCATTATAGAATACTTGGCATCTAATACTTCATCGGAGAAAGGAGGCAACGCTTCTGCCCAAAGGTCAATCTTCTCTATAGTGTCGTTGGGATGTTCTTTGGCATAGCTGTCTAGAAATGCTTCTGACACCTTTATTGAGTGTGATCGACTTTTTCGTGGAGAGGATTCGATATAGATAAGCTTTGCCATTGGATGAGCCTCTTGTTGGTGCTGTTCTTATTAAGGTGGGTCGACTGAGTTGTACTTCTTACAGTATATCCTTTTTATTTTAAATTGACTTGTTCATGTGTATTTTCTATTGCTTAAATTTGTGAGTAGTTTTCCACGTGTCTTACAATACGCTCTAATGCTTTTTTCAGCCTTTCCTGAGACTGTGCAAAGCAAAGCCGGAAGTAATCATCATTGGTTGGTCCAAAAGTATAGCCTGGCGCCACGCCCACATTTTCTTTCTCAAGTAGACTTTCTGTGAATTCTAAGCTCGACCGTAGACCTTTGATTCGAGGAAATGCATAGAAAGCCCCTTGAGGTGAGGATAACTCGATGAGTGGATGGCTTCCCAACACTTGCATGACAATTTCTCGACCAGTGTGGTATCTCTTTTTCAGACTGCTGATTGTCTCCTCACCTTTTCCTAATGCCGTAATCGCAGCTGATTGAATGAATGAAGGGGCGCTGGTATTGAAACACTCAGAGATTGTAGCCATTTGTTCTTCTAGACTTCCTGGGGTGACCATCCATCCGATCCTCCAGCCTGTCATCGCATATGTTTTTGAAAAGCTGTTTATGACAATAACGGAGTCAGTTGGTCTGGCGACTTCTAGGAAAGACGGCGCCACATTAGCGTCATAAATCATTCGATGGTAAACCTCGTCTGAGATTATAGTTATGTTTCGAGCTCTACAAATTTCGAGAAGTTCTTTTTGCTGATGCTTTTTCATAACCCAGCCTGTCGGATTACTTGGACTATTAATATAAAGCGCTCTTGTGTTCGGGCGTATTATCTTTTTAACAGCCTCTAGATCTAGCGACCACTTACCATCTTTCTGTTTCAGACGAAGGTAGTCGAACGAGGCTCCTGTCACAGATATGGCGCGATCGATATTTGGCCAATGTGGGGTGATAACTATTGCATGCGAATTAGGATCAAGAGTCATTTGACAAGCCATCGTTACGGAGAGCATTGCTGAACCTGGAATTGTGATTCTTGTGTCGTCTATGCTTACATTATAAAGATTATGCAAGTACTGAGAGATAGCCTTCCTTAACTCAGGTTTTCCACGAGTGTGGCCGTAATAGGTATCATTTCTGTCGAGCGCATCTTTCGCAGCTTGACGTATATATTCTGGGGTTCCGAGATCTCCTTCCCCAAACCACAAAGGGATCACTTTAGGATCATTAAGTCGCTTAAAGGCAATTTTTGTGATGCCATTTTGACGCAGTTCTCTTATGTTTTTACGTAACATTATATGGCCTAATTATTTGAAGTAATCTGATTTATCTTGGGCTAACAGGCTGTCATGCTATATTGTATGTTTCAAGTACAAAAGGATTATGTATGACTTTTCATATCAATCCGTTGCACGCTTCGTTCGCTGGCGAGGTTATCGGTATAAACCTTTCTAGAGACTGTGGGTCAGAGATACTAGGTTATCTTCGTGAGGCACTTGATACTTATGCAGTGCTAGTTTTTCGAGGTCAGCTTTTGAGCGATGACCAGCAACTGCTCTTTGCACAACAACTCGATGGGGCCTTACACACGAAGACTGGCGTGGCTGCTCTTGGGCCAAATAGGTTTGGTAATGAAGCCATTACGGATGTGTCAAATATAGGTGACAACGGAGCTATTTTGAAATCAAGTGATAGGCGTTCCCAGTATGCGTTAGCGAATCGCCTTTGGCATACCGATGCCTCTTTTGAAAGTCCTAGAGGCAAATATTCTTTGCTGTCGGCTCGAATTGTACCTGAACAGGGTGGTTCTACTGAATACGCAGATATGCGCTCAGCCTATGACGAGTTAGATCTGGACATCAAAGCTATCATTTCCGAGTTGAAAGCCCATCACTCGATTGCTTATTCTCGCGAGCGATTGGGTTTCGAATTTAAAGCTAATGAAAGAGAAATTTTGTATGGTACGGCTTATCCGATAGCTGATCTGAATCAAAGAACAGGCAGGACAGCTTTGTATCTAGCTGCCCATGCATCTCATATTGTGGATTGGCCTATCCCTGATGGACGCCTGCTGATCCAAGATTTAATAGAACATGCCGTGGATCGTAAATTTGTTTACACACATCAATGGAAGGCTCATGACCTAGTGATTTGGGATAACCTTACTACCATGCATAGAGGAAGGCCTTATGCCTGTTATACCGATAAACGAGAAATGCGCAGAGTCACCACATTAGACTGTTGAACCATTAAGTCGTCAGGTTGTCTCTAATGACCCCTTAGCCATTTAGTCTAGGATCGCAACAGCTCTTGTCCAACCAGCAGAGGCGCCACGAATTTTGACTGGGAAACAGCTAACCATAAAGCCACTACTTGGAATAGCCTCTAAATTATGCAATTTCTCAAGATGGCAATAACCAATTTCTCGCCCAGCTTTATGTCCTTCCCAAATAATCTCACTGTTCCCTGTTTCCGCGTACTTTTCCTGAGTATGGACGAAGGGAGCATCCCAGCTCCAGCCGTCCGTTCCTGTTAGCCTTACACCTTTCTCTAAAAGGTAGAGTGTCGCTTCTTTACCCATTCCACAGCCACTAGAAACATAGTCATCATGGCCATATCGGAGTCCTGCCCGAGTGTTAACAACCACGATTTCTAGCGGGCTTAATTCATGATTGATCCTTAATAGCTCTTCTTCGACGTCTTTAGGCGTGACAACATATCCATCTGGAAAATGACGAAAGTCAAGCTTGATGCCTGGTTGGAAGCACCAATTTAGATCGACTTCATCTATTGAGATAGCCCGTTCACCATGGTTCATTGTAGAGTGAAAGTGATAGGGGGCATCTAGGTGCGTCCCATTGTGAGTCATCAATTTTATCCATTCTATTGCCCAGCCTTCTCCTTCTGGCAGATCGTGCTCTTCTGCGCCTGGAAAAAATTTGACTACGTCCTTCGCAGAGTCTTTATGCGTGATGTAATCAATATGTGGCCCATACCCTGGCGGATCTGATACGACATCGTTTTCTAGATGCATTGATATATCTATTAGTGTTCTAGTCATCTACCTTCTCCCATGTAGCTTTTTTGATTATTTCGCGTATTTTTGCTGGCGAGAGGGGACAAGACATCACCTTGACATTGAAAGGACGAAGGGCGTCTTCTACCGCAGCCATTAAAACAGTACTTGTAGCAATACTTCCATCTTCTCCCGCACCTTTTGCACCTACAGAAGTTGAAGGTGAGTGTGTGGCAAGATGATCAATTTCTATTTCGGGGGTGGCCCACACAGTTGGCATACCATACTCTTTTAGAGTAGTTGCATATGGGACGCCATTTTCGGAGTATTCAAGGTTTTCATAGATAGTTCCACCAATTTGTTGGACGATACTTCCCTGAATTTGCCCTTTAAGCAGAAGTGGATTCAAAATCACTCCATGGTCCGCGACCATCCAGATTTTTTTAATGTCGATTTTTCCTGTTTCAACATCAACTTCGACTAGTGCGCCTGCAGCACCGTTAGCATGCGCCGGATAGAATTGCATACGGCCTAGATCGTCTGCTTTCCAGTTGACCTGCGGATGCCTATATGTCCCAAGCGCCTCAAGTAATGGACTATCAGCATCGGCTAAAATTATTTCGGAACCTGGTTGGACATACGCTGCATACGCAAGTTCTTTGAAGGTACATTGGGTTTTATCAACGGAATTAATGATTAGTCCCGAATTGATAATAATTTGCTCGGGAGTACATTTAAGAAGCACACTTGCACCGATACGGATTCGAGATAAGAGTTTTTCGGCCGCATTTATAATCGCGCCAACTGCGAACATGGCGCCACGACTTGAGAAAGTACCAGAGCCGAAGGGAGCAGCTTTTGTATCTCCCCAACTCACGGTGACATCCTTAATTGCGCAACCTATTTGATCTGCACACACTTGAGCATAAGCGGTTTCTATACCTTGACCAATATTTTGCATAGCAGTCATTACGTGGACCGATCCGTCCGAAGCTATTTTTACTGTTACTGATTCATAATTTTGGCTAGTGCTCCCAGGAAAAGTAGCGCCTGCAGGCTCTATATACGGAATAAGTGCCATCCCCAAATAACGACCACTTTCTACCGCTGCTATTTGTTGTTCCCTAAGCTCACTTAGTTTCATATTAGCTTCTAGTCTATCTAGACATTCTCGCAGGGAGCCATTTTCGATAATGGGGCCAGTGACAAGTTGAAATGGATATGAGGTTAGTAGATTTCGGCGTCTTATTTCAATCGGGTCTATTTCAAGTCGGTCCGCGGCCTGATCTAGTATGCGTTCGATCAGCATGTTTGCAAGATCTTTGCCATAGCCACGGTACGCGTTATATGGCCCTTTATTGGTCACGACACACTCAACATGCGTTCTATATGTATCGATGATGTATGGACCAGGAGCATAATTACCCCCATTCAGAGGCATACCTATTCCTGCTCCACGTTCTGCTCCGTCACACCCCATATCAGCTAATATTTTTGTTTCCATCGCTAGGATTTTACCCGTACGGGTGAAAGCCATCCGTGAGCGCGTATGGTAATCGCGGGCACCTGGGCCTGCATGCATCCATTCAGTCCGGGTCTCGACCCAATTTACTGGGCGTTCGCAGAGTATGGATCCAAGAATAGCAAAATACTCTGAGTCAACTGATAGCTTAGCCCCAAATCCACCTCCAACATCTCCTGCTAAGACTTCGATACGGCTCTCTGAGAGCCCGAAAACTTGACCGATAGCCATCCGCATTTGATGTGGAATTTGAGTAGAAGCTCTAACTACTATGGACTCTTCAGCAGGATCATAAGTAGCACGCGCTGATCTAGTTTCCATTGGCATAGCGCTATATCTGTGTGATGATATTTTTTCATCGATGATTAGATCTGAGGAGGTAAATTTTTCGTCTATGTTTCCGTGTTCGAATTCAAATGCTACTTGCACGTTCGTACCCCATTCGGGGTAGAGTAGCCCGTCATCATCTGTATTAAGAGCGCCAGATTTTAGTGGATCAGTGTTCACGGGGAGCGGTTCATAACTTACATGGACACTCCGCGCGGCATCTTCTGCAATATAGGGGTCGTCAGCAATAATTAGTACTAATGCCTCGCCATAGAAAATAGTTTTTTCTGTGGCCAGTGCGTAACGCTTTGGGAGCTTCAAATCGAGAAGTTCCATTGTGGGTGCGAGAGGCTTCCAGTAGCTTTTTGCTTCTTCTCCGCAAATCACTCGATTTACCCCAGGCATCGCTTCTGCAATACTTGTATCTATCTGAATAATTTTGGCATGTGCTTGGTTCGATCTAGCAACTGCAGCATATAAATCACCGGTTTCTTGATAATTGTCTACATATCGTCCCCGTCCTGAAGTCAGTCTTACGTCTTCCCGTCGCTGTAATGGCTGTCCTATCCAATTTTTCGTTTCTTTGAGTTCTAATTCTGTTTTTCCTAGCGGTTTTGCTTGTGAGTTCGCAACTTTAATAGCATGTATGATATTGGTATAGCCCGTACAACGACAGATGTTCCCCGAAATCCCCGTTTTTATTTCATCGTCACTCAAGTGAGCCCCTTTAGACCTTTTTATCAGAGCTGCGGCACTCATAATCATTCCCGAGGTGCAGTAGCCGCATTGAAGGGCATGAGACCCCACGAATGCTTCCTGTATATTCTGGATGATTTTATCATTGCGATAATTTTCTACTGTCGTTATTACCTTGCCATGGACGCTTGCTGCTAAGACGAGACAAGACTTTACGATTTCTCCATCAATTTCAACGGTACATGCACCGCAGGAACCTTCTTCGCAACCAAAGCGTACACTTTTTTTGTTTGCTACAGTTCTCAGAAAGTCAGTTAGAAGCATTCTAGATGGGACAGATTTAACAATCTCTATACCATTAACACTAACTGCAATATCCCGTTCGTCGTTATTCATCGAGTTTGCACCTCAACGAATTTAAAACTCTCCTAGCTAGTGATATAGCAAGCTCCAGACGATATTGTTGGGACCCGTATTGGTCGGTGTGAAAATCATTCAAACGATCAGGGATTTTATTCATTATAGTTGCTGCATGATTCATCTTGTTGTGTTCGTCTGTTTCTATGATGAGCGGAACATTACGTGTGCCACCGATTACCAGGGTGGTTTTTTTTTCTGAAGATACTACGCTGACATTAACAAGTGCCAGATCGTTACGTTGTCGTGAGAACTCTAAATAACGACCTGCAGCGAGTTCATGATTAGGAATTAAAATATTTTTTACTAATTCGTTTTCCAGAATATTTTTTTGAAAAGACACGAAAAAATCTTTTAACGAGATTTTTCTTTCCTGTAACTTGCTATTAATGGTTGTGATGATTGCATTGCTTGCAAGCAATGCAATAGACATGTTCGCACGTGGATCTGACCAGCAAATATTGCCGACTACTGTTGCTAGGTTTCTAACTTGCACATCTCCAACTTGTTGTGCCGCTTCCCGTAGCCAAGGTGTGTGCTCCTCAATTATCTGGCTGGATAATAAATCAGACAGTGTTGTTAGAGCACCAATTTCTATAGAGTCTGCTTTTTTTATAATATCGCCGCTGAGCTCTGCGATGTTAGATATCGAGATGAGTTTAGTAACTGTGACTTGTCGCAGTCTCATAGATGGAATTAAACTTTGTCCACCCGCTATGACAGTTGCTTCCGCAATCAAATCAAGAGCTTGGGCGATATTTTCTGGCTCGTAGTAATCGAAAGGTCCCGGTCTCATATTGAATGCAGCTCCCCTTGGCACACATATGTTTTTAAATTAATTCTATGCTAAATTCTATAAAGACGCAGCTGGTTTAAAAAAGTCGCACTACTCTAGTTCATTCTCTACAATCAGTGAAACTAGTGTGTTACTTTTTAAGGGGGAAAAATTGAGTATTCCAGATTTATCATCGTTCGGCTTTGCGCAAGATTACCAATCTGTATATGACCTTGCCTACCGCTATGCAAAAGAAGAGCTATATCCTTTGTGTGGCAAAATGGATGATGAGGAATGGTTCCCTGAAGATGCCTTTCGTGCGATGGGCGAGCAAGGTCTCCTTGGCGTTACAGTGCCGGTGGAGTACGGTGGTGCTGGCTTAGATGTGTTAGCACAGTGTTTTATTTGTGAGGCAGTAGCGTATTGGAATCATACATTGAGTGCTTCATTGCTGGGCAGCGATAACTTATGTGTTCATAATCTTGTTAAAAATGGTAATAGTGATCAAAAGCGTACCTATCTGCCAAAGTTTTGTGATGGTTCCGCTATTGGCGCATTGGGGATGACAGAGCCGGGCGCTGGTTCGGATGCTCTTGGGAGCATGGCAACTACCGCGACGCGAGATGGTGATGATTTTATCCTCAATGGACGTAAATTGTTTATTACCAATGGACCTGTTGCAGATGTTCTCCTTATCTATGCAAA
>JABISZ010000001.1 GCA_018668255.1 Pseudomonadota bacterium
AAGAGCGAAATCTTCGGGATGATAGCCCCTCAAATGCACCTCTCGCTTGATGGCTGAGGCCATATTTTCTTCCACAATGTTCCTGATCATTGCCGCAGCCTCATCTACGCTAATATCTAAAGGCTCGGCAATTTTTTTCTCAATTACTAGACGCGCTTTACCTGCATTCAAAGCCATCTTGCCATTAAAATAGTTGTCCGGAGAAATATATCCTAGAACAACGTCAGCATCAGTCACTGTGGGCTCAGTGCCTCCAAGGTCATAGCACACAGGACCTGGCATGGCACCAGCACTCCGAGGACCTACTTCTAATCGATCTAACAAGGTATTGATTGATGCGATCGATCCTCCTCCTGCACCCATTGTGGTTGTCTGCAACATTGATATGCCTACCATCCATCTATCAATCACAGGTCTAAATTCATAACTCCTAACACCGGCATCTACCACCATCCCAACATCGAAGCTTGTTCCACCTACGTCTGCTGCAATTACGTTTTTGTAACCTAAGGCTTTTCCCAAATGAAAAGAGCCCATTAAGCCTGATATCGGTCCGCCGTTATATGTTCGGGAAGCCGTGGTCTTAAACATTTCCGCGCTACCCCCAGTATTATGGGTTAATAGAAATGTGCCCGAGTACCCCATATCGCGCAATTGATCCCAAGTCGACTCAAGCTCTAACTTAATCGACTGCTGCAAATAGGCATCCAATATTGCAGTCATGGTTCTCTCATACTCCCCAACTTTTCCAACCACTTCATGCGATAGAACAACAGGCAAATATCCAACATGATATCCTTTGTACTCTTCCCTAATAATTTCACGAACACGTTTTTCATGCTCAGGGTTAGCAAAAGACCACAGCAAAGCGACCGCAATAGCGCGAGCACCGGAATCTATTAGATAGCGCAGCTTTTTACGGACATCTTGCTCGTCAAGATTCCGCATGACTTTCCCCGACGAATCGACACGCTCTTTAATGCCTACGATTAAATCGCGCGAAACAAGAGGCGCGGGCTTATGTTGTACAGCTAGATTCCGGCGTTCACTAATCCTCAAGCCATCACACCACTGAGCTCCTCGGCCAATGAGGATGGCTTCCTCATGCCCTTCGGTGGTCATTAAACCCAAGCGAGGGCCTTTGCGTTCTATCAGCCTATTCATCGCTACAGTCGTCGAATAACGGACAACATCTATATCTGGCAGTAACTCCTCTAGATCTAGACCAAGTTGATCAGCTCCGTCTTCTAAAACGTTTATAAAGCAAACGGACAAGTCATAGGGCGTCGTTGGAGATTTAGCAATCACACGCTTTTCACCGAAAGTAAGAACCAGATCTGTGAAGGTGCCTCCTACATCAATATCTATACTTTTCATGCCTTACCCTCGTTTAATTTGAGGTGCCCTGCCTCGAGCAATAGTTCTCCTGAAGCAAGTCGACTTTTTAGACTAAGAAGATCTATTTCTGTGGTGTTGGTTATAGGATGCCCCGGCGGCAAGTACTCCGTTTCAACCTGCAATCCGCATTGAGGACAATAGAATTCGAGTATTCTGATCCAATCGGGGTTCGGCGCAAAATTATATTCGCCAGAAATTAAAGGCTGATGGATTTCTGTAGGATCTCTTTCTTTGACTAGCAACCCGTACTTAACATTCTCAGATGCAGGACCAATGTTGTGGTCACATTTCCCACATACCCACTGCTCATTATCTAAATCAATATTTAGGTTGTCCCCTATGTGCAATATCTGTTTCATGAAACTAAACCTTTATAAGCAAGCGCATTTCCTTTCGCATCGACATCTAAAATCCAACCAGGAGAAACAAACCACGTAAACGTTCCACCATCTACCAAGCTAGGGCCGCTTATGCTTTGTCCATAACAATCCTGATGAGCATAAGTATCTATAGCAAGATTACGTCCCTCCTTCGACAAAGCTTGAAAAGAGTCCCGCTTTTTGTGGCTAGGCAATGCAACCTTCCCTACAACATATCTGGCTTCTAAGCGAAGCATAGTGGGCTCATTCATCTTTGAATAAATTCTTGGCAACACTTCATTCGCGCTTCCATCTACCAAATCACTTTTCTCGGAAGCACTACTTAATCTCCAGCAGAAAGAAGAATCGTTGATATCAAATCCTTCACCTTCCAAGTCACGAACTGCTTGCCTATAGAGGGCCTCTCCAGACTGCAGAACCGACCTCCCAGTGAGCGGGGCCGTAAGTGCACTTTCATATACATGTAATACATCCGAAATCGCAGATCCATAGGCCGAAAAAACAGTCCCGTAAGCAAAAAACTTCACTTTACTAATACCAAGAATATCAGCGATCTGAGTACCGAATAGAGGTCCGTTACCGCCGTAAGCAAATAATTCGGCTTGGTCCGTCTCACCCCAATCAGTCTCAGTAATCGCTTCAGTAGCTAACTCAGCCATCATCTTTGTGGCACAAGCGACTATCCCCTCAGCAGCCTCTTCAATTGGAATATTCAAAGGCTCAGCAATATGCTCCGATACAGCCTGTGCAGCCAATGCTAAATCTAACGTTCTCCTCCCACCCAGAAAAGTGCTGGGGGATATAATCTTAAGTAACACAAGTGCATCTGTTAGTGTTGCTTTACTGCCCCCGAGTCCATAACAGGCAGGCCCAGGAGCTGCGCCCATGCTCTCTGGACCCAACTTTATCTCCCTTCCTTCCACCCGTGCGATACTGCCTCCACCTAAGGCATTCGACCGTAAAACTGGCATGGGCATCCTAACTGGAATTCCAAAAATAGAGCCATTCAACTTAGTTTCGATATTGCCGTCAGTGATCACACTTACTTTTCCAGTAGTGCCTCCAATATCAATAGCTATAACGTGTGAACATTTTTCTTGCTTTGCAACATAAGCCGATGCATGGGTACCAAACAGTGGTCCAGACTCAATAGTATCTACAGCTTTGGTTTTCCCTATTCGAGCAACACCTCCAGACAAATGTCCTACCAGAATATCGCCGCGCCAACCCATCTCAGCCTTTAGATAATCCTCGGCTTTAAACAATGAGTTAGCTAATGCGTTGTGGACATATGCATTAATTAACGCATAAAAGGTTCGCGACATATCATCAGGTTGAAGTAGCATCTCACTGCCAGCAAGCGCAGGGACAGAACCAAGAAAGTGGTCAGGAAACTGTTCATCGATTATTTTCAAAACCTCCTGCTCTCTCTCGCCAGAAGGAAAGGCACCCTTAAATGAAATGTTGATACGCCGGATCCCTTGATCGATGAGTCTCTTGACCGTTCCAACTATTTCAATTCGATCCGCGTGCTCGCTAAGCGCAACAATATGCTCGGGTCGGACTAACCTTGGAATTACAGCTTTGGCATCGGCTATGTCGCTTGTATATAAATGTTCTTCAGCCCCAGAGCTCACAATTAGCCCAAGCTTCGGCCCTTTCCCCTGGGCTAGGACATTAGAGGTCAGTGTGGAAGTCCAACGAATGAAACGAACTTGATCCAAGAAATCTTTTAGATTTTGATAGCCTAGCTGTTCTGCCGCTTGCTCTAAACTTTGCCTAAAGGACTCTGTAATATCGTGTGGCGTTGATTCTACTTTAATCAACAGAGGCGATTCACCACCACTAACTAGCGTGTCGGTCATTGTCCCGCCCGTATCTATATCGACGCAATACATCTTGCGTACCTCCCCTTACTTTTTATAGACCTTACTACTTAAAATCTACTTTTTGCGCAACATCAAGATAACCTATCCAGAATAATTCGCCACCTAGATTACAAAAAATATCTATATTGCATGGGCATACTATTTATTTTCTAAGATAAAAATCCTAAGGCCTAATAACTTTAATATCTTTAAAAGATTCGAAGCATTATGCCTAAGGCTTCCACTTGGAACGTATGATAAAGCACTACTCGTGGACCGTTGGAAACTAAAGACACACAAGCTTTAGTGCGACTAATATTTATACCCAGTTGGAAACGCTTACTAAAAAGCCTATCAACCCTCCAAAAACACCACCCCAAACGACGAGCCACCCCAAATGCTTACGGATCATAGTCTCAATAATTGTTTTCACTGTTTCAGGAGTTAGCTCTTCTAGTCTCCTATCAATAATAGCCTCGATCTTTTCTCTCACCTCGTGAACAGCGATATCTGCCAAATCATGATCCGCTTTCATTTCAGAAATAATAATTTTTAATTTATCAATAATAGGCTCTCTCAGCGGCTCAAGAGCTTTCTTACCACCCATCATTTTCAGCATCCCCCCCATGGAAGAAGTCTCTATTGCTTCAATCAAACCTAAAAAAACACGCTCAAAATCTATACTTCCAGCAAGATTTTCCAAGGAACTGGTCTTCGATTCATCAAAAAACCTTTGAATGTTTTCTTTAGTGAAAAACTCGTTCACAATTAATGTTTTTATCCCCGACTTAAACTCTTCAAATCGAGTTGGTATGACTCCTGACCCATATAAGAAAGGCACCCGTTCGAATAGCATGTGTATAGCCAACCAATTAGTGACACCTCCTGAAAACGCGAACAACCCGGTACTTAAGACGACACCTTGATAGCTAGGGATAAAAAAACTACTCAAAATAAGCAACGAAGATAAGACATTAGTTAGGAGAGTTTTATTCATAAATAATCATTCACTTTAATACAATTGAAACTCTTGTCACTGGCCATCTATCGCATTCCAAAAAGAAAAAATAAGCACCTAAAAAGACCAGCGCAATTCGGATATTTGACGTTTTATTGCTCAACCAGCAACTGAAGACCAAATTGCACACTAGTAAAGATTTTAACCTAACCGGAATAATGATTAAATGCTATCTTATAATTTCATGTAAGATAATTTTCCGCTATATGCTACTTTCATTAGCACTATAGTTCACAGGTAAGGGTTCGATTAAACGGGAGGGGTTTATGAGTGACTTAATCTCTATTCTCAAAAACACTATTGGTGACAACGGAGTGCTCACGGGGACAGAGGTCAGCGAAAGGATGATTCATGTCTGGTATCCAAACCCGATTACTGCTCTTTGCATTGTTCGACCAAGGAACACGGAAGAAGTCGCCGAAGTATTGAAAATATGTAATGCTCATGGTCAGACAGTCGTTCCGCATGGAGGCCTTACTGGGCTCGTGCAAGGGTGTAACGCCCGGCCTACTGATGTTGTTCTTTCTTTGGAAAGAATGAACCAGATAGAACACATTGACACAGTCGGGAGGACCATGACTGTTCAAGCTGGAGTCCCTCTCCAAGTTGTACAGGAAGCATCAGAAAAAGAAGATCTAATGTTCCCTTTAGATTTAGGCGCACGAGGTTCTTGTCAGATAGGTGGAAATATCTCTAC